>CALOCV010000030.1:0-203441 GCA_942491955.1 Parachlamydiales bacterium | reverse complement strand
TATATTATAAAATCTTTTAAATGAACAATCCCCTACAATTTGCTTTACTTAAGAAACTTGGTTGACATATCTCAGCAATAAAAACTACCACAGAGCCCACAGAGAGCACAGAGAGAGGTTATATTTTCATTCGACGAATGCCTTCTACCAATCGTTTCACATTAAAATTGATAAGCAATCCTCGGGCACAAGCTCCTTAGAGCTTTAAATAAGATAGTCGTTGTGCTTCGTGTATTGGAGCTATTCCATTCACAGATTTAATTTCTATAATTACTTGATCCTCTACAACTTCTTCAGACATTTCTGGATGCACTAAACAATCTATATGTCCTCCCTCTGTGTTCTCTGTGGGCTCTGTGGTAGTTTATTTTCTAAAAACTCGTTCAAAACTGTTTTACGAATAAAACGACAAAAGCCTTGTTTAAGAATACTCGCTGCAACTCCATGACTATTCATCGATTTACAACATAATCAGCAATCACTACGCCGAGACCGATCAAAGGAATGCACTCAAGAACCCCAAGAACCAGGTGTTGGATTCTATCAAAAAGAGAGAAAGGGTGGTGATTTTGGATTGCAAGACTAATATGTCGTGCACCATAGCGCCATTGAGCCGTTCCCCTTTTGATCATTTTCTCGACAATTGAGTCTTTTGGAGAGGTTATATTATAAAATCTTTTAAATGAACAATCCCCTACAATTTGCTTTACTTAAGAAACTTGGTTGACATATCTCAGCAATAAAAACTACCACAGAGCCCACAGAGAGCACAGAGAGAGGGTTATATTTTCATTCGACGAATGCCTTCTACCAATCGTTTCACATTAAAATTGATAAGCAATCCTCGGGCACAAGCTCCTTAGAGCTTTAAATAAGATAGTCGTTGTGCTTCGTGTATTGGAGCTATTCCATTCACAGATTTAATTTCTATAATTACTTGATCCTCTACAACTTCTTCAGACATTTCTGGATGCACTAAACAATCTATATGTCCTCCCTCTGTGTTCTCTGTGGGCTCTGTGGTAGTTTATTTTCTAAAAACTCGTTCAAAACTGTTTTACGAATAAAACGACAAAAGCCTTGTTTAAGAATACTCGCTGCAACTCCATGACTATTCATCGATTTACAACATAATCAGCAATCACTACGCCGAGACCGATCAAAGGAATGCACTCAAGAACCCCAAGAACCAGGTGTTGGATTCTATCAAAAAGAGAGAAAGGGTGGTGATTTTGGATTGCAAGACTAATATGTCGTGCACCATAGCGCCATTGAGCCGTTCCCCTTTTGATCATTTTCTCGACAATTGAGTCTTTTGGAGAGGTTGTATTATAAAATATTTTCATTGATACAATCCCCTGCAATTTGCCTTGCTTAGAACCTGTTTAAAATCTTTTTAAAAGAAGAACTACAAATGCTAAGACTACCATAGTTAAGCTAGTATTTAGCTTTCTTTCACAGTTTTTCCATAATCTTCTACACTTTTCAAGCCAGCTAAAAGAACGTTCCACAACCCATCTTTTGGGAATCACTTTAAAAGTATGCAATTCATTTCTCTTGGCTATTTCTACTGGACAACCCAATATCTCTTGAATACCATCTGAAAATGGTTCTCCAGAGTATCCTCCATCAGCTAAAACGTTTTTTACTTCAGATAAAAAATTCTTCTTCAATGAACATGCTTCTAGCGCTCCTTTCCTATCTGTAATATTTGCTGTAGTTATATGAATTGCATGAGGTAATCCTTGGGTGTCTACAGCGATGTGTCGTTTTATCCCTGAAATTTTTTTTCCTGCATCATACCCTTTACTCTCAGCTGTATCGGTATTTTTAACGCTTTGCGCATCAATTATTATAAAACTGGTTTTCTCTTTCCGACCATTGTTTTGTCGGACCTCTCCAACCATTTTTTTTTTAAACTTTCTCAAGGATGCTTGCTGAATTATCATCGCTTTCTTTCCATAACTTGAAATAGTAATAGCAAAGTTCCCATTTAGGATATTCTTTTGGCAACATACGCCACTGACAGCCACTTTTTAAAACATATAAAATTCCACAAAAAATATCAAAAAGGTCTACGGTTCTAGGGCGTGTTTTTTTTCGCACAGAGTCAAGCAAAGGTTTGATTTTGTCAAATTGCTTTCGAGAAATATCGCTTGGATAAGAGTGAGCCATCATTGCCTCCAAAGTTTTGAAAGCAATTTTTATACAGGATTAGAAAGATTTTAAACAGGTTCTCAAAAGAACGCCATCGCACGAACGTGCCGTATTATACCATCCAGGCAGGTAAAAATAGCAGGCGATTTTTTTTATCGCATTGGAAAGATCCCTGATAAAGGTAGACAGCAAAAGGACATTGGGGATGTTCTTTGAGAAAGATTTGTAAGTTACGCATTTTTTTCGGAAGAGCTTGTGAAGCATAAGTCACTTCAAAGGGGATAATCGTTTGTCCAATTTGAACAATGAAGTCGACCTCTTGTCCACCATGAGTTCGCCAAAAATGAATTTTATGATAATCCCCAAGGGGATCCATAAAAGAACTCAGTTCATTTAAGAACCAATTCTCAAAACGATGCCCAATCAATCCTGTTTGGATAAGGGTGGAAAGTTCTTTAATTCCTGTGAAATAACTGATTAAACCATTATTGCGAAGATATCCCTTAGAAGATTTGACAACTCTTTTTAAGGTGTTATTAATATAAGGTTCTATTTCAAGATACTGCCAAGTGGCAATGAGATAGCCTTGATATTTTAGGAGAGTATTTCTTGCGCATTGCAGAGAATGCATGATTTTTTGATCATCTCTTAATGATCCTGTCTGTTCCGCCATCACTTTCATGAGATTTTCATAAAGAGTTAGATCATTGATCGTAGAAATATCGCGAATATCTTTTTCTAAATACGTTTGTAGATAATTGCTTAAATATTTAAAGCGTCCTTGTTCTGAAGAAATTTCTAACACTTCTGGCAAGCCTCCCCATACAAGATACTGATCCAGGGCTTCATTCAATATCTTTTTAAAAGGTCTTAAAGTCGAGTGGAATTCATGCAAAGAGTCGATATTTGTTGTGTTGAAAATATGATGGAACGCCGTTTCAGACATCAAATGGATGTCTTTATGTAATAGTCGGGTGATTTCTCTTAGATTGAATTCTCGTAGCCTAAGCAAGTCGACTCTTCCTGCAAGAGTTTCGGCCGTCAAATGATGAAGATTGAGGTGAGCAGAACCGGTTAAAATAAACTTAATCGCATTTCTGCCCTTGAATCGATCATAAAGGATCTTTACCTGATCAAAGAGTTCAGGACATTTTTGTGCTTCATCAATAACGACCCAAATTTTGTCGTCACCACCCACTTGCTGAAGAGCGTGTTCTTCAATCATTAAGAGCAATTGACCTTTGGTGATCTGTTGTCGTTGTTTTCTTTCATCCATATTGAATTGGACCCATTTTCTTTCTGGATGCTCATCCATATAGTGTTGTACAAGTGTTGTTTTACCAACGCGCCTGGGACCAAGAACGGCACTGATAAAGGGTCCTTCGAACGATGCGAAGAATTCTGCTTCATTTTCTCTAAAAATATACATACGGCTTATGGGAAAACTGACACCTTGATGATAAAATTTCATGGAAATTATGTCAAGGCTTTGATAAAATTTCATGGAAGCATGCGAAAATGCAAGGTCGCGTTAGCGGCCGTACAGGGGGTTTGGGGGAACTAGTTCCCCCAAAAAAAAATCTTCAATACCCTTCCTGAAACGTAGCCCATTCGGCTTTCCAACACGCGATTTGTTCTTGTGAGAGTTGGAAGTCAAATCGTCCAATAGAGCGTTGCAATTCCATGAGATCAACGAGGAAATCGTAGATGGCATTGGCTGTAACAAGTTCGGCATTGAGTGCTTGGCTTTGTGCATCGAGCAGGTCGATGATGGTTGTGGTCCCTTGAGCGTAGCTTTGTGTGACAAGATCGAGGTTTTTCTTTGCCGCTCGTTCGGCATCTTCGGAGAGCCCTATCGATTCGTAGGATCCTGAGGCATTCTGAATGCTGATGCGAATGCGTTGTTCCACATCTTGTGCACGTGCTGCCCACTGGTATTTTAGACGGACGAGATTTTGAAACGCTTGCCTCTTATCGGCACATTTTTCTCCTCCTTGGTAGAGGGGAAAGGTGGCATTGATGCCAAAGCGCCAGTCGGTTTTGATTTGGGAGAAGAGTTCTCTTGATCCAGCTCCACTCTGATAAAAGCGTTTTCCGATATCGGCATCAAAGAAAAGGTCGGGGGCATAAAAAGCGCGTTTGGCAATTTCGAGAACTTCTTGTTGTGCATGGATCCTCTCTTCTAGCTCTTGGATTTCGGGAGAGTTGAGGAATCCTTCCAAAGTGGCAAAAGAGGCAAAGGTATCAAGGGTCTTGTCGCTACGGATGTTACGATCGATCCAAAGATCTTGGAGGATCAAATAGGGAGCATCGATAGGGACCTCTTCAAGAGGGCATCGCCAATCTTGCGGGCGATTGAGGAGGCGATTGAGATCGACAGAGACATTTTCTGCCGCCACATGAGACTCGACAACATCGGCTCGGTTGCTGGAGATTTGGCTCTCCCAACGATAGACTTCGCTTAAGCGAGCGACACCGACGCGCACTCTTTGTTGTGCAAGCTTGAGGTTGAATTGGGTGAGACGGAGGTTGTTGATCTGTATCCTTTCTAGAGTTTTGGCACGTAAGACGTTGAGGAATGCGCGTGTGATATCGAAAGTCGTGTCGAGGAAGAAGGCGAGATACTCTTGCATCCGCGCTTTTTGAAGATAAGTTTGTACATATAAGTCTCCGAAAAGAACATTGGAATAGATCACTTGTGACAAAGTCGATCGTCCAATGAGTGCCCTTTCGGGTTCAAGTCCGCGACTGAGAGCTGCGACCTCTTTTCGTATGATGCGTCCTTCTAGTTGGGTGTCAATCTGCGGCCAAAGACGAGACAGAGCACGCAACACCTCCTCTCTGCCAGCAAGAACAAAACGTTGTTCTGCCAAAAGGGAAAAATTGTAGGTGAGTCCTTCCGCGACGGCTTGGGGTAAAGACAGTTTCGGAACATCTTCTTTATGAGTAAACAGGGTATCTGCAAAAAGGAGAAACTCCCATGAAGGAGAGATGTCAAGTTGTTTTGCCGTAGCCATATTGATTGTGATTTGATTTTCACGAGGGATCTCCGTTGAGAGTTGGCTTAAAGGAAACCCCATTAAAGATTGTTGTAGATTTAAGGCTGTGCGGCGCGCGACCCTTTGGATACTCGAATCAGGAGCGGAGCTGACAAGAAATCCTTCGTCGACATATCCCTTTCCGAAAAGAGAGAAAGTGGGGATTTTTTTTTCGTTCAGCCCTGTGGCAAGTGCTTGGATCTCTTCTTGTAACAAACGGGGTAGGGGAGCGATATAGGCGACTTCGGCATCGGATGGGAGAGAAGCAACTGCTGCATCAATGGAATCCCCAATGGGGACGAATTCAATGGCAACCCCTTTCTCTCGACCCAAGTCGACAATGCTCTTCATCACTTCGGGGAGGTAATCGAAAAGGGTTTCATCGACAAAAAAGGCTGCCTTGCGAAAAGGAACGAGTTCTTGAAACAGATCGATATC
Organism: Parachlamydiales bacterium; assembly: GCA_942491955.1. GTDB lineage: Bacteria > Chlamydiota > Chlamydiia > Chlamydiales > CALOCV01 > CALOCV01. Next base: position 197,808 of record CALOCV010000030.1, on the reverse strand, counting down.
CCTGTCGAAATTGGTAGGAAAAGCGAGGTAATTGAGATTGATGACGCCGCTCCCTTCATCTTGTTTGGGGAGATGCTGTAACTCGGAATCGATGATAAACGGGGCAATGGTTGGTTTGGGGATTTGTTTTCGCTGACTGACGAGGTGGGAACCAAAGCTTCCGAGAACGACAACAGCATCGACATCTTCATCTTCATAGGCGTTATTTAAAGCTTGCTGGATGCTTTCCTTCGTGCGATGGCCGACGAAGGCATTGGGGGCTGAAAAGGTAAGGGCATACTCGTCATCGAGGAGGTCGGAGAGCTCTTGGAGAAATTTTTCCCTTAGCCAGAAATATTTGGGTGAATTTTCATCGCCAACGAAGGCGATGTGTAGGGGTGGGCGCTGTGGATCTAATGGATTTCCAAAAAGAGGAGAGACAAGAAGTAGAAAGAGGAAGAAGTAATTCACATCGATCACCCTTTCACATGCATTGCCGAATGGCTACCAACGATCAAAAAGTTTTTCCTTGCCATAATATGAGAGTCTTGTATTCTGGGTTTATATTTTTTTATACAGAATATGAGCTCTTCTTCCAATAAAAAAACAAAAATTTTTCTTGCAGGTTCTACGGGGTATGTCGGAGGACGACTGCTTCATCGATTGGAAAATGCAAAAAGGGAAGTACGTTGTCTTACGCGATCTCTTTCTTCTTTGCAACGTTATAAAAACAGCTCTCATGTGGAAATCGTTCAAGGAGATGTTCTCGATAAAAAGAGTCTTCTCAAAGCTCTTGATGGGATCGATGTCGCCTTTTATCTCGTTCATGCAATGGGAGCAAAAAATAATTTCGAAGAGATAGAACATCAAGGAGCAAAAAATTTTGGTGAGGCTTGTGAAGAGAAGGGAGTCAAACGCATCATCTACCTAGGAGGATTAGGAGAGAGGAGGGCAAAACTATCTCCTCATCTGCGCAGTCGCCATCACGTGGGGGATCTTCTTCGGGAGAAAGCAGCGTCAGCGCAAGTCATTGAATTTCAAGCTTCTATAATTATTGGTTCGGGGAGTCTCTCATTTGAAATGATCCGAGCGTTATGCGAAAGGTTGCCTGTAATGATCACGCCTCTATGGGTATGGACGGAGGCACAACCGATTGCTATTGACGATGTACTTTTGTTTTTGGAAAAAGCGATTGATATAGCGATCGAGGATGATCCGATTTTTGAAATTGGTGGTTCCAATCGAAGCTCCTATGCGGGAATTATGGAAGAGTACGCCCGCCAAAAAAAATATCATCGGTTTTTTCTTCCTGTACCCGTTCTTACACCTTATCTATCATCATTGTGGTTGGGTCTTGTGACCCCCCTTTATGCGCGAGTGGGTAGAAAGTTGGTTGAGAGTGCCATTTTTCCCACTATCGTGACAGAGGATCGAGCTAATGGTGTGTTTGGTGTGCAACCAATGGGAATTGAAGAGGCTATTCAAAAAGCGATCGAGCAGGAAGAGAAAAAGCACTGGGAATCGCGTTGGGTTGATTCCCATTCAGCTGCTGGCATTAAGGAAAAACGGGTATCACCTGATAAAAGAGATCTTAAGGCGAGTCTTATTTGTTTTGTTGATGCCCCCCCTTCGCAAGCTTTTGCCCCAATAAAACGCATTGGAGGTGTCTCGGGGTGGTACTATGGGAACGTTTTATGGAAAATCCGAGGCTTTTTGGATCAGTTGGTCGGAGGCGTGGGATTTCGTCGGATGAGAAGGGACGCAGAGAATATCTTTGTGGGTGATGTGGTCGATTTTTGGCGTGTTGAAGCGTATGAACCAAACAAAAGGCTACGACTATTGGCCGAAATGAAATTACCAGGGTATGCATGGCTCGAGTTTTGCGTGGAGGGATGCTCTGAAGCTTCCTGGATAAGACAAGATGTCATCTATAAGCCATCAGGATTTTTTGGCACTCTTTATTGGTATCTTCTCTATCCCTTTCACTGGTTTATTTTCCGAGGCATGCTCAAACGGATTGGAGAGGCAGTAAGGAGGGAAAAGAAAGAAGAACAAAAAGATCCCTTACTCCACACGTTCGTTCATTGGAGCCGGATTCCAGCTGCTCCGGAAAAGGTCTTTGCATGGCATGAGGAACCCGATGCTTTTTCCCGTCTACAACCTCCCTGGGTGAAGATCCAAGAAGTAAAAAGGACAGGGCCTCTTTCGAGTAATCCTCGTGTTACGTTGGAGCAGACTGTGGGACTCTTTTCTTTTCGATGGGAATTGGATCACGAAAATTACGTAGCAGGAAAAGAATTTACCGATGTCATGATGAAGGGGCCTTTCCAAGAATGGAAGCATCGCCACCATGTTCTTCCTGATGAGGAGGGTGGAAGTTTTCTGATCGATACCATCACTTATAAAATCCCTGGAGGATATATAGGGAGTTTTTTATGCAATCGTTGGATCGAACGGCAATTACGCAAAACGTTTGAATACCGCCATCGGTCGATGCAAAAGATGGATTAACGGCTAGAGCGATTGGAGTTGTTTTTCTGTTGAGGTGGTGGGTAGTTGTTATTGGGATAAGAGTAGTTTCCATTTTTCTGTTGTGATGGCATGACGTGGTTGTTCGGGTAGGAAGTATTTCCATTTTTTCGTTGGGGTGGAGGATTGGGTTTTCTCAGTTGTTCTTCGGTGGAACTACTCATGGTGCGGTTTTTTCCATTATTTTTGGTTCCATTATCTTTTAAGTAGTCTTCGTAGTAGGTATATTCTTTGGGAGGGTTTTTTCTCCTTTCTTCTTCGATTTCTTGGCATCGTCGGCAGAATCCGTTTGCTGCGTAAACTGTTGATAATGTAGTTCCTACAACTAAAATAAAGACGAAAACGGTAGCTTTTTGCATGGGGTCCCTCCTTATCAAGAACGTCCCTTTTCCTTAGGATAGGTGAACGGATCAATATAGTAAATAAAAATTTTAAAACTTTCCCCTTGAAAAGGAATAGGAAAATTGGTTCACTACCTTCATGAAGGTTTTTGTTTCAGGCGCTTCTGGTTTCATAGGAAAAGAGCTCGCAAAAAAGCTGCAACAAGAGGGAAATGAGGTCATTCCAATTACCCGTCAAGAGCTTTCTTCTCCACCCTTCCTCCTTTGGGATCCTGTAACGGGGGAGGGAGAGTGGGGCAAAATGGAGGGGGCCGATGCCGTCATTCACTTGGCAGGGGATAATATCGCTTCAGGTCGATGGACAGAGAGCAAAAAAAAATCCATTTATGAGAGTCGTATTCAAGGGACCCGTGCAGTCGTTGCAGGGATGGCAGGTCTCGGTTCTCCACCCAAAGTCTTTCTAGCAGCCTCAGCAATTGGATATTATGGAGATACAAAAGATCAAACCGTGACGGAAGAGAGTCCTTTAGGAGAGGGTTTCCTTGCTGATGTCTGTCACGATTGGGAAAGAGAGGCAAAAGTCGCAGAAAAGTTGGGTACTCGCGTTGCTATGCTGCGCTTTGGGTTTGTCCTCAGTTCCAAAGGGGGAGGTCTTGCCAAGATGTTGCCTCCCTTTCGCTTAGGATTAGGAGGAAGAATGGGATCAGGCGAACAAGGGATCTCTTGGGTCACCCTTCCCGATCTCGTTAATATGATTCTCTTTGTGTTAAATAATCCCGCTATTAACGGGCCTGTCAATTGTGTCTCTCCAAAACCCATGACCCAGGCTCGGTTTGTTCAAATTTTAGGAGAAGTTCTCCACCGACCGACATTTGCTACCATGCCCCGTTTTGCGGTGCGTTGGATTTTCGGAGAAATGGGGGAAGCGATGCTCCTCTCATCTTCTTGGGTTTTGCCAAAAAGGTTAGAAGAGGAAAAGTATCCCTTTATCCATTCTGATTTGAAAAAAAGTTTACAGGAGATATTGCAATAAATGGGAAAGAATGTCACTCACAAGCTTATTGAAGAGCACCTCATTGATGGAGAAATGAAAGCGGGGGAGGAGATCGCAATACGGATCGATCAGACGTTGACGCAAGATGCAACGGGAACCATGGTGATGCTCGAACTCGAAGCGATGGAACTCGACCGCGCACAGACTGAGGTCTCTGTTCAATATGTCGACCACAACCTCGTTCAAAACGATTTTAAAAATGCCGATGATCATCTTTTCTTGAAGAGCGCGGCGCAACGGTTTGGTCTTTGGTACAGCAAGGCAGGAAATGGGGTGAGTCATCCCGTCCATATGGAGCGGTTTGGAATACCAGGAAAAACCTTGCTCGGATCCGATAGCCATACACCGGCAGCTGGATCCATGGGCATGCTTGCCATTGGTGCAGGAGGTTTAGAAGTCGCGTTGGCTATTGCTGGACACCCTTTTCATTTGCGCATGCCAAAAGTAATGGGAGTCCGATTGACAGGAACCCTTCCTGATTGGGTGAGTGCCAAGGATGTCATTTTGGAGATGCTCCGTCGTTTTGGCGTTGAGGGAGGCATTGGTTGGGTATTTGAGTATTATGGACCCGGCTTGCAGGGGTTGTCTGCTATGGATCGCCATGTCATTGCCAATATGGGAACAGAACTTGGTGCGACGAGTACCGTATTTCCCTCTGACGAAGAGGTGAAACGTTTTTTACGCGTACAACAACGGGAAAAGGATTGGCGCTCTCTTCTTCCCGATGAAGATGCAACCTATGATGAATATGTTGAGATCGACCTCTCTGCATTGGAGCCTTTGATCGCCTTGCCAAGCAGTCCAGGAAATGTCGTTCCCGTGCGAGAAGTGATAGGGAAAGAAGTCTATCAAGCGATGGTGGGATCTTCTGCCAACCCTGGTTTTCGCGACTTTGCCATTGCAGCACGTATGGTAGAAGGGAAGCAAGTGAATGATTCGGTTTCCTTTGATATCAATCCCTCTTCTCGACAAATTTTAGAGGATTTAACAGAGACGGGGGATTTGATGCGTCTGATCCATGCCGGAGCACGGATCCATCAAGCGGGATGTAATGGGTGCATTGGGATGGGACAAGCGCCTGCGACGGGGCGGAATAGTTTGCGAACGGTCCCGCGCAATTTTCCCGGTCGTTCGGGAACAAAAGAGGATGCCGTCTTTCTTTGTAGTCCTGAAGTGGCTACAGCAGCGGCAATAACCGGAAAAATTACCGATCCGAGGGAGTTGGGTATTCCCTATCCGCATATTGAAGAGCTCAAGAAAGCATCGATCAACACCGATATGCTATTAGCACCCATCGAGAACAATAAAAAGGTTATTTTGGAGAAGGGCCCCAATGTCCGACCCCTTCCCCACTTCCCTCCCTTGCCTGAGGAGATGGATGGTCCCGTCCTGATCAAAATGGGTAATGATATCTCGACGGATGAGATCATGCCTGCAGGGAGTCGCGTCCTCCCTTTCCGCAGCAACATCCCTGAGATTAGCAAATTTGTTTTTAGTCAAGTCGATGAGACATACTATAAGAGAGCGATGGAATGCCAGGATTCGGGTCATTTTATTATAGGAGGATTGAACTATGGCCAAGGTTCGAGCCGCGAGCATGCGGCAATGGCTCCTCGATTTTTAGGAGTACAAGCAGTCATTACCAAGAGCTTTGCACGGATTCATGGGCAGAATCTGGTCAACTTCGGCATTCTTCCGCTCACTTTCCAGAATCGAAGTGACTACGATAAGATCGATCCAGGTGATCTTTTAACGATTCCTAAAATCCACGAATGCTTAAAAGAGAACAAGGTGATTTTCGTAGAAAATCAAACGAAAAACGAATCTTATCCGACCACGTATCAACTCAGTCCGCGCCAGATTGAAATCCTCCTTCATGGAGGCGTGATCAACCTATTCAAGCACTACTATGAGTGATACCAATCCTAATAATACCAAATATCGTTTTCTAAAAAGGGCAAAAAACACTTGAAAAGTTCGCAAAATGAGTTTGTGGATAGGTTCATGCTTTGCCCTCAGTTTCATAAAGAGGCGTGAGTGGTTACGAAATGGTTTCCTTGGGCGGTGTAAGAACCGCTTTTTTGTACGTTTTGTAGAATTCGTGAAGGGTGGGATCCATTAAATTTTCCTTCTGAACATAAAAACCTAGCCTCTCCTCGATCATCGTTTTAACGAAGTATTCGAAATTTTTGCTAAGGAGTCTCTGATCGATTTTATTTGGACGTTGTAAAGGTAAAGATAAAGCGCATTCTCCAAAAAATCCTTGCGATCCAAAAGCGGTGAGTAATCCCGTTGGTAGAGCAATACTTGCAGCAAAAAAAGCGGGTATTAAAAAAAGAGGAGCTTCATACACCGAGGCAATTGCAACAAAAAAAAGAGGAGAGACAATAATGGACACGAGCAAAACAACACCTAATAAAACAGCACCTATTGCGCCCAAAACCACTCCTGTATTGAGAGCGTAGCATACCCATTTTTTTCGCTTATATTTTGCGCTCTCGGACTTTAAATTTTCCTGAGTGAAAAATGTTTTTTCTGAGCTGTTTTTTGTAGAGATCCATTCGTCAATCGCCCTGTTCAGGGTCTCAATTTTGCTATTATAACGATCTTTTTGCGTGCGCAGTTGTAAATAATTATCTGCAAAACCTCCTTGTGGAATCGATAATGGGAGCTGACGAATCGTTTCTGGCATGCGATTTGATTCTCTTTGATACGATTGTTCAAATGCTTTGATGGTATTTTCTAAAGAAATTTTCATCGTATCCTCCACATTTCCAAACCTTGCTTTTTATTTTTTCTCTCATGTTCCATGTAGTCCTGTTTTCTCTTATGGCATTCTTTAATAAAGAGGTCTTGATGTATGGGATCTAACCACTCGGTAATGGATTCTATCTGATCAAAATCGGGTTGACCAAAACGAATGCCTTTCAATAAACCCGGTGTGAAGTAAATGTTTTCCTGAGCGATTTTAAACAATTTTTTAAAGGAAGTTTGCAAACCTGTTTTTTCCAAAATATGGGCGAGTTCAAGGGCCTCATCTAAGGTGATCTTGCGGGCGACCGACGGGATATTGTTTTCGATGATAGTCCATAGTGGGGGATTTAAATTGGAGGCAGGAAACACATTCATACTCTTGATTCGAAATTGGATATTTTCTTCATTATCTGCAAGAACAATGATTTTGTGTGGGTATTTGACATGTTGGCATCCAAGCTCTCGGATGACATTTTCCATGAACATGGTTTGACAATCCAGGGGAGTGTCTCGTTCTCGATATGTATTATTAGAAGTGCTTTTTTTGATAATCTGCTGATGATCGAAGAATTGTTTAACAATTTGAGTGTTATCGATCGCTTGCATGTCACGCGCCATTGTTTTCAAACCGTTCCAGAAAAACGCATTTTTCTGGATACCCAATACAGGATTCAATTTGTCGACGATGTTTTGGCATCCATGTGCTTTAGCCACAAAATAAAGAGTGGTTTGAAAGGTTGGATTAAGCTTTGCAAAAGCATCTACGGAAAATGCGGTGTCATTGTGAAAGACGCGTTGCATCCATTGCTCTTCTTCGGTAAAATCCATTTTCTCATGCTCCATTGCCTTTAGAAGAATTTCGGCTTCTTGCAGGTATCTCTTGACGTCGGATTGTGAAGAGGCTTGGAGGAACGGGGATGGAAGAGCTCCTCTGACTTGTTGAATGATCGAAGGGTCTTGTTCGAGCAAGCGTTGAGTGATGTCTGGGTAGCCTTGGCCGGCCCATTGCATGAATAGGGTTTTCCCTTTCGGGGATTTCTCGGTTAGATCGACCTTTTTCCCTTTTATTTTGAGATAATCCAACATATCCGGAAGCATAGTTGGATGCAACATGCTGATGCGCATACTGCCCGTCTCATCTTTTTCCAGGAGGTATTCGATTAATTTTTCTTGGTCGATGGTATTATCTGGATGTTCTAAAAAGTAGGTCAATAAGATCGATTGGTCTGTATTTTGTTTTTTTACAATTTCGAAAAAAAGTTCAATAGTAGACCCTTGATAGGTTCTGTATCCTCGTTGGATTGTATTCCCCCCGATGACGGGAATCCATTGTTGTTCTCCATTGACTCGAATAAGAGCAAAATTGGCATATTGATTGGAAGGCATTGGTATTCCAGTAAATGCAAGCTGAGGATCGAGATAAAATATTTCTCCATTATCACTAGCTCTATAGCATTCGGTTTGTTTTTCCAATGCCTTAGCGAAACGGGCACTGCATTTTCCTTTGGTAAATAATTGTCTGACTCTTTTTGCTAGTAGGGCGAATCCGAGTGAAGAACCTATTGCTAAAATGCCCAATAAGGCTCGTCCGATGCGTTCGATGCGAGAAAATAAACGTTCCTTTTTCGCGATTATTTTGTAGCGATTGCTGTGGCTAACGATATCTATTTCGGCTCCGCTTTCAGAGACAATCCGATTTTTGCTGTTGAATTTGGGTGCATCTGACCATCGGCAATCTAGTGGGATTTGATTGGCATCGTTTACAATTCGAAAATTAGGCATGAAATTTCTCCCTCCAAAAACATGGCAAAGGAGAGTGTAAATGATTTTATTGTTTTTTTTCAAGTAAAATATGTATATATCTATTTATAGAAAACTTGGGATTTAATCCAAGATCCTGCTAAATACAATAGGGCGTGTCATCAATAGACTTCTTTCGAAACTGCAATCCCGTGCCTCTGCCTGCCCGTGCCTTGCCCGCCCTTTCCCTATTAATTTTTTCGTTGAGCCATTTTGACCAGAATCGATACTATTCGTACTATCAGTTCTCGACCCTTTCTTAGAAATGAGTCCAATTAATTTCTGTTAAAGTTTAATCGGGAAAGGGCGGGCAGGGGCACGGGCACAGGCAGAGGCACGGGATTGCAGTTTCGAAAGAAGTCTATTACTGTTTTTACTGTTTTGCTTGTGAAAAGATTATAAACTACCACAGAGCCCACAGAGAACACAGAGGGGAGTATGAATTATTTAGTTAATCCTGATGTATCTGAAGAAATAGATGGACGTAAAACGGATCCTTTAACAGGTAATACCATTTATCAGAAATAACCTTGCAAAGTTCGCAAAATGAGTTTGTGGATAGGTTCAAGGATAAGAAGACCATTTCACGATTTGGTGGCTTGGAGAGAGACGCTCTTTAAAGGTGCGTAGGCCTGGGATGCCTAGGTCTTGTTCCAAATTGATCCATGTGTATTTTTCGCAGGTGTGTTGGGCAAAAAGGTGAAGCAAGACCATAAAATCGCCGTTCTCTTTGCCTTTTCCCAAGTGGGCAAGCAATGTGGTAGAAGAGATGCATTCACCGATCAATAGAGCGACGATCTCTCCATCCACGCGAAGCAAAGCCCCTTCAAAAGGGATGATGTGCAGATATTGAAACAACCGCTGTGCGACTTCTCTCTGTTCGGGATCTTTAACAATATCAAAGAAAAATGCTTCTGCTTCTCTCTTCTCTTTTAAATACAGAGGAGAGTAACTCCAGTTTTTTTCGCGAAAAAATTTGTGTAAGAATTGTCTTTGCCGATGCAGGGCGTGTCCCTCGAAGGAAGACCAAATTTTTGTGGAGTAGATGTATTCCGCATGGGAAGGATCGGTTTTCATCGACCATCCTAGATGAAAACATTCATGGAGCATCGAGGTAGGAGCACGAACAATGCCCTCAACCGAAAGATTTGTATCGCGAAGAAGAGAAGAGAGGGGATAGGCACCAATCGGTTCTCTAAAAACAATCCATGAATTGGGTTTTTTTGGGGAAGGAAGGAAGAAAAACAGTGTCTTTTTTTCGATGAGAACATACGTCGAGCGTACGGAAGACCAGATTAACACATTCGTCAATTGTGTATCGGCAACTTCAGAAGAGTATGTCTTAAAAAAAGAGAGGAGTAGATCGTAATGGTTCCAATCGAGTCTCTCCATAAAAACACTAAAATTTCAAGGTCACTTCTGCTCCGCCATACGGTGCGGGATTGGTGCGGAAATGGCTTGGGTTTTGATTATCAAAATCGGCAATGCGCACATGAGCTCCCGTTGCCAATCCAGCATGGACATTAGCTTCTAGACCCCAGCGAGGCAAGGTATAGGCGATCATCCCCTCCACACCAGTATTTTCGTAACGCCACGTTCCTCGAGAAATGACGCCGCCCGGTCCTGCGCGGCTCCGTACATTAAAGAAGCGAGAGGCGATGGAGAACGCCCAGTTTTTATTCCATGTGTAGATGATGGAGAAATTGATGGGGAAGATCAAATTGAGTTTCCAATGTTCATTGAATTCCCAATCGATACCAATGATGGGATAGAATCGGTCCATTTTCATTCCCGTTTGTATCAATACGCCGACGTTATAGCCAAAATTTTGGCTCCAGGCACGGCGTCCCCAAAAGGTGATGTCATAGGTCGAATAGTGCCAAAGACTCGGTCTTTCTGCATCGATGTTGATGCTTGCTTGCACGATCCAAAACCAGTCTCTCCACCGCTTGGTGAAAACGCCGAAACCGGCATTGACAATTTGGTAATGGGTTTCGCGGAAAAGGGGATTTTCGCCCCAGCCGAGATAGATCCAGTTATAGCCTAGCATGGCATAGGCTCCTTCGCAACAATCGGGGTTGTAGGCAAAGACGGCGGTGAGTTGAGGACCTCCGATACCAAAGTCGATTTCTGAGTGTTCGATATTGCGTTTAAAGTCACTGATTTGTTCTTCGGTATCGAGTCCAAGAAGGGCTTTTGTCGAGGAGGTGGTATTTACGCGAGTGACGTGAGATTTTCCAATGTAATCGCCTACAATCTTGACGGAGAAGGGGGCCTCTTTTGTCACTTCATGGATCTCTTCAGAGCCATAGACATCATCTTCCAAATCGGCGAAACCCCAGAATGGGAGAAGGAGAAAGAGAAAAAACGCCTTATGCATTACCACCTCGATAAAAATCAGTACAGTTAGGATACAGGAAAAAGGATAAAAAGGAAATTTTATGGTAACCGATCACGTCCCTTTCTGAAACGGAGAACCGAGCATATACCCAAACAACTTCAAGAATTGGTGTCTGGCAAAGAGAAGCAAAAATTTCTATTCTCGCCTCTTTTTTGATAGGGTAAAAAGCTTTTGAACGGTTATACATGAGCCATGCGAACGTTGCAGTGGTTGTGGTTACTTTTTGGTGTTGTTCTGGTCTTGATTCTCGAAGGGCAGGTTCTTTCGGGGTATGTTCTTTCGCCATTTTATGCGATTCCTCTCTCATTAATCCTGATCTTTGGGATTGGTTATGCCACACTTTATCACGGTTTGGTGGCATTATTCCATCTCCGTTGGCAAAGCATTCAGTTGCTCATGGTGATTGCTGTTGTGGGCGCTTTTCTTCTCGGACAGTACGAAGAGGCGGCCATTGTTATCGTTTTGTATACCTTGGCCGAGAAATTGGAAGATTTAGGGATTGAGAAGAGTCGTTCGGCTCTTGCTAATCTTTTAGAAAGGATGCCGAAGGAGGTGGAACGGCAGAGCGATGGAAAACGGGTTCGGGTAGAAGAGATCAAAAAAGGGGAGACCATTCGGATTCGACCGGGTGAGATGATCGCATTGGATGGGAAAGTGATCGAGGGGAGTTCCTTTGTCGATGAGTCGACGATCACAGGAGAACCGATTGCGCGCGACAAGGGGGTTGGCGATTCTGTCTTTGCGGGTACACAGAATAAACAGGGATCTTTGGAAGTCGAGGTGACGCAAGAAGAAAAGGAATCGGTGTTGGCCAAAATCCAAAAAATTACTGAGCAAGCAACACGAGAAAAAGCGCAAACGCAAAAGTTTATTGAAAAATTTTCCCAATACTACACACCCGCCATTCTTGTTTTGGCCCTTTTCTGGATCGTTTTTTCTCTCTTGTGGGGACATCAATCCTTCATCGAGGGCATTCAAGGATCTTTGACGCTTCTTGTCATTGCATGCCCCAGTGCTTTGGTAATTTCTACTCCCATCTCCATTTATGCAGCTGTTGGTAATGCTTCGAAAAAGGGGGCATTGATCAAGGGAGGACGCTATCTTGAGGCGCTTGGTCAGGTAAAAGCATTTGCATTTGATAAGACGCGGACGCTAACGGAAGGGAGGCCTGTTGTGACCGATATCATCTCTTTTTCCGATGTAACAGAGAGGCAACTTTTGGAATGTGCTGCAGGTCTTGAAGTGTTTTCGGAACATCCTTTAGCGGAGAGCATTTTAGAAAAGGCAAAAGAGGAAGAACTCACACCACATCGTGTAGAAAATTTCCGATCGATCACAGGGAAAGGGATCCAAGCCGATTGTTGTGTTTGTGACGATAAACACCACTGTTTGGGCAAGCTTTCATTTGTTCTCGAAGAACATGACGTGCCTGAAAATGTGATTGCACAGATCGAAGCTTTGCAACAAGAGGGCAAAACGGTCGTTGTGATTAGTACGCACAGAAGGGTTAAAGGGATCATTGCTCTATCGGATGCTTTGAGGCAAGAGAGTCCTTCGTTAGTTGCTACATTGCAGGATAGGGGAATCGAGGTGGTTCTTGTGACGGGAGATCATGCGCTTTCTGCTAAGGTGGTAGCTGATGGATTGAACATCAAGCAGGTTTTTTCGGAGCAGCTTCCGGGGGATAAGGCGGAGACCATCAAGAATTTGCTAAAACAATATGATGTCGTCGGTATGGTAGGAGATGGAGTGAATGATGCCCCCTCACTTGCTTTAGCAAGTGTTGAGTATTACCATGCAATCTCTAGCGAGTGATACGGCGATTGAGGCGGCTCCTGTTGTGATTCTCAACGATCGCCTCTCTCTGATCCCGTTTTTGATCGATCTGGGAAAACGCACGATCGATATCATTCGTTGGAATACAGGGGGAGCGATAGGGGTAAAAATTCTTTTCGTTGTGTTAGCCCTTATAGGCTATGCCAATCTATCCATGGCGATCATTGCCGATGTCGGCGTTACGCTTCTTGTGATTGCCAACAGTCTCCGCTTGGGGAGTTTGGACGCTACGCATTAGAACGACCACAATATCCTGTAACAGAAAGTCCGATTTTCGTAGACTCGTCGGGTAATCTGAGGAAAATCATGAGTATTTCTGCATTATCAAAGATGGAATCTTCTTTTTCTGTTTCTATTCCAACGCGACAAAAACGGATGGTTCATTTGTGTTTGACGCGTCTTCAACGGCAATGGACGCGTTTTCGGGATCTTTTAAAGAGAATATTTTCCGCGTTTCTTCAAGGAACTTCTTCATTGAATACAGAACAATTTTCTCAGATACAAAGAAGGGAGTGGAATCCGAAGAGTCAAACACAATTTTTGTTTGGAGAACTTTTAACAACACTTAGTAAAGAGGAAAAAAAGATCCAAACCATGATGCAAAAGAATATCCACTCATTCGATCTCCTTGAAGGGGAGACGTGGGAGGAGTGGAAGTCGTTGCGATCGTTACTCGAGTGGGGAAAGAGAGAAGGAGAGATTGCGCAATTTATAATCAAATGGAATGAAGCGTGCCTTTTTCTTGAGCCAGACACAAAAAAACGAAATGAGAAGCACATGCATGCAGAAGCCATTCGTTTTCAACGCTCTCTAGAGAGATGGCAGGAAGAACAAAAGAGAATGTGTGAAAGCAACAAAGAGAGTTGGCAGAAGAGCATGACGACTCTTTCAGAAAGGATTTTTTCTTCTATAAATGTGGTAGAAGATATTTCTGGAAAAGAGGGAAGCATTGAGGAGTGGTCCGCCTATCTCACACTATCAAAAGCCTTTGTTACCATTTTTCCCGAGCAAGCCAAAGACGAACAACGGCATCAAACGATTGCTCATTTGGCTTTACTCAAAAAAGGTGAGTATCCGCAAACTCCTTTTCTTTCCCAGTTGTCCCAGCCTCAAGGATTGCCCAATCTTGGTGTGACGTGTTGGCTGAATAGTATGATACAAATATTTTTTTCCATGGAGTCTTTTGTTCAACAACTTCGATGCCCATTGCGCGATAAGAAATCCGATCCGCTGCGAAGGTCCTTAGTTCGGGTCGCTCAGAAGGCGTGGAAAGGAAATCAATTATTTACAAATCGAGAATGGTTCCAAACCTTTATCCGTACACTTTCAAACAAAACATCTGTATATACTCTATTTTCTACTCTCTTTCCTCTGCGATCAAAAAAATCTAAAGAAAGGGAAGCCTCGCTAGAATCCGATTCTTCCCTGTGTCAATGTTTGTATGATTTTTTTATGACTTTACGAAAAGCCGGAGAAATAAGCGATTTGCAAGAACCGGGGAGTCTATACATACAACAAGATATATCAGCTGCAATGGAGCCGTTGCTGGGTGTGTTTTTTCCCCCATTCAAGGGAGAATACCGTACTTCTTTTGACCATCCTATACGACAAAAACGATGTTATGCTCTAAAAGAAGAGGCATTCAAACTTCTTCAAGTTCCTATTGTCCAGGATGGAAACAAGGCTCCAACTGTACAAGGGATGATCGATAAATTATTTGATAAAGAAATAATTCAAGACAGAATACATTGTACCGAATATTGGGAAACAACGCATGATGGGGAATATTTTGTAAAAGAAGAAGGATTTTATGTGGATCAAGTGGAAAGGACATTGCATTTAAAGGGAGAACCTCCTTCCTTCATGCCCATACAAATGAAGCAATTTTTCTATGATAAAGACAACGGAAAAATGGGAAAAATTCGTCAGCAATATGCAATGCCTTTAGCTGGAGATCCTACAATCCCTGCACTCGATTTTTCAAAAGGCTTTGGTTCTAAAACAGGCGATATTCGATTCCAATATGTCCCAACCGCATTTGCCGTCCACTGTGGTGAAGAAGCAGGCAATGGTCACTACGTTTCTTGTGTTTATCGTCCAGAAAAAAAGCAGTGGTATTTGTGCGATGATCAGACAGTCGAACCCATTTCTTTGGAGGTTGCCCATCGCTATGCAAGCCAAGCCTATATCATCGTGGCTTCACATGTTAGCGGATGATGCATCGGATCTTTGCTGTGTGGTCTTGAGGATAAGTTCTTGTAAGTAGCCGTCACTGAGGTCGAGCATGTAGCCGTGAGGATTCCATTGCGGAGCGGAAAAAATTAAATTGTCATCAACATAAAGAATGGGGGTGATGATTGCATCTACATCCTCTTTACGGACGATCACAATCTTTTCAAATCGGGGCTTTTCCTTTTTTCCCTCTTTGCGGATTCCTTCAACCGGAACAGAATGATTGATATAACCAATAAAATTTGGTAGGGCACCTGTTGCTACAGGATATTCTTTTCCTTCTTCAACAATTGTGATGGACGTGACCGTTTTGCTCTGAAGATACGGTTCACTTGTTCCTCCAGGTAACCATTTTTTCAAGTTAAATAAGAGCAAAAAGCTCATAGCAACGATGACAACAATGGTAAGAATGCGAATCACTTGGTTGCTCATGTTTTCTTCCGTTTTTTGAGCGAAGAAGAGGTTTTTGGCGGAGGAGATGCTTTTTTAGAGGGCTTTTTCTCAGCTACTTTCTTAGGAGTGGTTTTCGCGGTCTCTTTTTTTCTGTTGGTTTTTTTGCAGGTGCTCGCTTCTTTTTAGGGGCAGGAATTTCGGGAATTTCTTCTTTCTCCTCTTCTTTTAAAGATAAGGAAGATTCTTCTTCTATTTTAGGTTCGATCCAACGGCTGGAGATACGTCTTAGAGTGGCAAGTGTTGTCTGCAAATCCGAGCTATCTCCTTCTTCGTCCAGTAAAGTTTGTTTGCGATGGGAGAGGAGTTCCTCTTCTGTTTCAAATTTTGCAGAAAAGATGGCAGCAATACCACCTGTAGTGTCTGGGGTGAATAGGAAAGGGCGGAGTGGCTTAGATACTGTTATATAGATGTCGCTTGTGGATTGCAATGTCACATCGAGTTTTACTGCTTGTTTGGGTGGGCGGCCCCGCTTGGGTCGTGGATTTAAAGCTTCGCTTGAGTAATAACTTTTCGATTTGCTAATAATTTCTTTTCGCGCAGCGAAAACATCGCGTTCTACATTAGTGTCAAAAACCGTTTGTTTTAGGCGATCGATAAGAAGGATAGGCATGTCAAGATCTTCTTCGAAAACAAAATGAAAATGATTCATCCTCAACCATTCAATGATTCGAATTCGGGATCGCTCTTGATAATATTGCTGCCATTTATCGAGTTCTGTATGCGTATCATAGATGAATTCAATGAAATTTTCGCGCGCCTCTTTTGACTGAATGATATCGCTCAATTTTTCTTTGGTATCAATATCGTAGACTTTTTCATTAACAAAGCCTTCCATGATTTTTTTTGTCTCAAAGAAAGTGAGTTTGGGGATCAAAATATATCGTTCAGAATTTTTTTCAATCTCAGCATAGAGAGCATGGAGTTCTTCTTGCGGTTTGTCAAGGTCGACAAAGAGAAGGAATCCTTCAAGTTGATCGATATAAAAATCCCTTTCGTCATCGGATTTGGCAAAAGCCTCCATCAATCGATGGCATCGAAGGATCAATGGGTGTTGCGGTTCTTTTTCTGCGAGAGTTTTTGCGCACATAGGATGGTATCAAGTAAAAGAAAAGCTTGTTTTATACGGAAACAGGTTCGAAAATAGAAAATTCGAACCCACCCTAGTATACTGTTTTTATCAGGTTCCTTTCAACCTTTGCCGGAAAAAAGTAATGAGAAAGGGGAAATTCTCCCTGGAAAAGAAAGGTTGCGGGCCCTTTTTGCCGAATATGGGAATAATGATTTCCATCTTGTTCGCATTGTACAATGAGACGATCTCCATAAAGAGTATCTATCGGAACGGGTGAGGGAAGATGATGGATGTGATGAGCCGCGATAGCAACAGCTGCTGCACCGGTGCCACACGCCTGCGTCTCGCCTTCAACGCCTCGTTCGAAAGTGCGCATCGAAACGGATGACCCTTTGACTTGTGCAATATTGACGTTCACTCCTTCAGGGAGAAAACGGGGGTGGTTGCGGATTAGAGGACCAAAATAAGAGAGGGGGAAATTGGGTAACATCCTCCACAAAAAGAACTAGGTGGGGTACTCCAACGGAAAAGGTGTGAACAGAAAAGGAGTTATTTTCGATGATTAAAGGAATGGACCATTCCATTTGCGTCACACGACCGAAATCAACAATGAGACCATCCGATGAGGTCTGTATGCCAATGATGCGATCATCGGTTTCAAGAGAAAATGTTTCAGACAGCGAATCGATGGTTTGTAGAAAGGTACCCAAACAACGAACCCCATTACCACAAAGAGCAGCTTCTTTTCCGTCCGCATTAAAGTATTGCATTTTGTAATCGGCTATTGCCGATGGAAGGAGGAAAATAATCCCATCGGCACCGATTCCTCTGTGACGGTCACAGAGAAGAGAGCGCGTTTTCTCGTCAAAAAGGGGGATGGTTTTTTTTCGATTATCGATTAGAATGAAGTCGTTGCCACACCCCGTATACTTATGAAAAGGGATCGATGGATTATCCAAAAGAAGGCATCTCGGAATAGGAAGAGATGATTTTGTAAATGAGTCCAAACTCTTTAGCTTCCTCGGATGTCATCCAGGTATCGCGATCGATCGCCTTCTTAATCGTCTCAAAGGTTTGTCCAGTTTCTGCAGCATAAAGATCAATAAGTCGATCACGCGTCTTTAAAATTTCTTGCGCTTGGATATCGAGATCGGTTGCCTGACCACGAACGACTCCGGAGATAAGGGGTTGATGGATCATGAATCGGGACATTGGGGTAGCAAATCGGGATTTTTTCGGTGCCACAAGACTTAAGATGGATGCCATGGAAGCCGCGAGGCCGGTAACAAGAGTGGCAATAGGAGACGAAAGAGATTTAGCTTGGTCCCAAATGGCAAATCCTGCATCGATCGAACCACCAGGGCTATTGATGACGAGAAGGATCGGTTTTTTAGGATCTTTTGTGTCGAGATACCACAGGTTTTCGATAATCTGCGTGGCTACTTGATTGTCGATGCCTTCAGAGATGAAAACCCTTCTGGATTCGAGGATTGTCTGTTGGATTTTATCTTC
This sequence comes from Parachlamydiales bacterium, assembly GCA_942491955.1. GTDB lineage: Bacteria > Chlamydiota > Chlamydiia > Chlamydiales > CALOCV01 > CALOCV01. The sequence goes on along the minus strand of CALOCV010000030.1, from coordinate 179,848 downwards.
TACTTTATAGAAGGTGTCATTCGGTTCTTTTTCGCTTTTGGCCATGCATTTCCTCACGATGGTTTTTTTTATTATCTATCGCAAAGCGGGAGATTCTTGCAATCCTGTTTGGGGATTTCCATTCGTTTCGCTTGCGAGAAGGATTTCTGGATAGAGGGGGTATTGTTGCAATAAATCGCTTCCTCGTGCTTTGACTTTGTCTAATACAGAAGGATCGATATCCACACTCACGCGACTTCTTTGACCTGTTTTTTCTACGGTTCCAGGTTTTGTGTGAGAGAGAATTGAGTGGATCAGATCAGCAATGAGATCCATTTCTTTAGGTCCCATACCTAATGTGGTTGCAGCGGGAGTTCCAATTCGAATTCCTGAAGTATACCAATTTCCATTTTGATCGAAGGGAATGGCATTGCGATTGACGATCAATCCCGCTTTGCGAAGGGCGTTTTCTGCTTGACGCCCTGTGAGAGCAAAGGCAGAGACATCAACAATGACCATATGGTTGTCCGTCCCACCTGTCGTAAGGCGGCATCCCCTCCGGGTAAGGCTTTCACCAAGGCTTCGGGCATTATCGACAACGCGCTGTGCATAAGAGCGGAAATTTGGAGTGTTGGCTTCGGAAAAAGCTATGGCTTTGGCGGCAATGACATGGGGAAGAGGACCTCCTAGGACGAGGGGACATCCTTTTTGCAAGATGTCGCGATAGATACTTTTACAAAGAACCAATCCTCCTCTAGGGCCTCGAAGGGTTTTATGCGTGGTTGAGCTGATGAAATCGGCATAGGGGATGGGATTTTCCACCCCTTGGAAAACTTTCCCAGCAACAAGTCCAGAGAAATGGGCCATATCGACCCAAAGGAAAGCACCAACACTATCAGCAATTTCGCGAAATTTGGCAAAATCAAGACGTCGTGGATAGGCTGAATAGCCGGCAAGAAGAATCGTGGGGCGTTCCTTCTTCACTTGATTGGCTAAAACAGCATAGTCGATCTGTTCTGTTGTAGGGTTTACGCCATAGAGGACGGAGCGGGACATTTTGGAAAACATATTGAAGCGGAAGCCGTGGGTGAGGTGTCCGCCTGCCTCAAGAGACATCCCCATAAGGGTGCTATTGACCATGGATTGGCGTATCTTTTCGTGTTCCTCAGTTGTAAGAGCTTCGACATGTTTTTTGCCGAGGCGTTCCATTTCAGGAGTTTGGAAACGGTGGTAGAGCATGCACCAGAAGGCAACGAGGTTGGCATCGACACCCGAATGAGGCTGGACATAGACCTCATCAGCTTGAAAGAGGTCTTTTGCTTCTCGCTCTGCAACAGCCTCTGCAGCATCGACATTTTCACATCCGGCATAGAAACGATGATGGACAAATCCTTCGGCATATTTGTCGGTTAGGAGATTGCCCATTGCGAGTTGTACGGCAAGAGAGGAAAAATTTTCTGATGCAATGAGCTTTAAGTGGGCGCGTTGGTCTTTGAGTTCTTGGATGATGGCATTGCGGATTTCGGGGGCCGTTTCTTCGAGGTGGTCTAAAGTCGCCAGATAAGCAATGGCGGCGGAGTTGTATTGTTCTCTTGGGGTAACGGAAAAGTAGTGTTCCAAAAGGGGTGTCATTAGGTCCATTTGCCTCACAAAGTGTGGAAAGGGAAAGTATGCCTGGATCTTACTAAAATATTCAAGGGACGTAAGCACATATGGAAAATTTCTCGTTCTTGCTTTTTAAGGAAAAAAAGAGTATCCTCACTTTCTTAAACTTCTATTAAGGTGAAGATTTTATGGCCAAAAAAAATCTGAAAGAAGTCCTACAATCCGTTTTAACGATGCAAGAGCTCGATATCCAAATGATTCAGCTTTTACGCCTTCGGAGAGAGAGGAAGCAAGAGCTCGACAGTATCCAGGCGATTCAAAAGAATTTAGAGAGCCAAGTGACACTCAAAGAGTCGGAAATCATGGAATTGAAAGCGACGATCCGTTTGACCGAGAGTGATCTAAAGCAAATTGTTGAAAAAGGGAAGAAACTCGAAGAAAAACAATCAGAAATCAAAAAAATTGAAGAATTTAACGCCTTAACCCATGAAATGGCTCAGGTAAATCGGGAAAAAACTGCTAAAGAGAATCGATTGAGCGACCTTTATGATAAACTTTCTATCGAGGAAGAGGCGTGCAAAAATCTTCAGGACAATTACCAAACAACAAAAGAAAATTCAAAAGTTGTCGTGCACGAAATCCGTGAAAATATCTCCCATCTCAATCAAGAAGGGAGAAATATTAAAGAGCGACGCGATCAAATGGCAACAGTTATCGACAGCGAAATTTTAGAGATTTATGAACGGTTGCTTCGCAATAAGAAAGGGCGTGTTGTTGTTCCTATCGAAAATCGGTGCTGTTCAGGGTGTCACATCACGGTGACAGCGCAAGATGAGAATCTCGTGCGCAAGCAAGAGCGTCTTGTTTTTTGTGAGCACTGTTCGCGGATTCATTACTGGCCTGAAACACAAGAGACCGAAGGCGTAGAAGAGACGACGAAAACACGACGCAGAAGAACGCGTTCAGCCGCATAGCATAGTTTTGCTAGGAAGCAAGCGATCGCTGCTACGATGTCCATCGTAGGAGAGGAAAGTCTGGACTTCACAGGAAAGGATACCAGCGAAAGGCTGGGGGCCGCAAGGCTACGGAAAGTGTCACAGAAAACAAACCGCTTGCGCAAGCAAGAGAGGGTGAAATGGGGGTGTTAGGCGCTCCTCGCCAGGCAGAAATGTCTGATTGGACAAACCCTATCCGAAGCAAGGCCGAACAGCAGCGATCCTGTTTTCCGCAGGGCTGCTAAGGTGTCGCTGGAGGGTGTCAGTGATGGCATCCCTAGATGAATGATCGCTCGTGATCGACAGATCACCGACAGGATCCGGCTTATCGCTTCCTAGCTTTTTTTACCACTGTTTATACCAAATGCGATTTATCAGAAGGATTGTCTGGTATTAAGGAGCGCGCTTACCGCCGACGAGGATGGTCGTTCCATCGAACTTGGTAAGGGTGTAGCCGACAAAATCTTCGTTGAAGAGAAAGGATTGGTTATTGAGAACATCGATAGCGATTTTCTCTCCAAGAAGAATTCCCTCGGTTCCATCGCTGCGGTAGTGGACGCCTGCATGATCTCTTCCCAAAGCAATATTAGAGGCGAGTTTATTGAGTTCCCCACCCACGGTTAGGATTCCGGGATAGGCTTCCAGAGCGGTATTGGCAGCATCGGGTTGTAAAGGGTTAGGAATGACAAAGTTTTCATTGAATAGAGCTTTAAGGATGGTGACACCGGCGCCGATAAAAGCCGCATGGCCGGCTGGGTAGGAGGGGTGTGTGGGGCTCCCTTCTGGGTAGGCTTGGGGGAGAAAATAGGAGCCAAATGTTGCAAAGATTTCTTGTAGGGCTTGGGAGTTAATGAGTTGGCTTGGGATCCCTAAAGGGAGTCCATTGACGATTTGTTGTTGAACGTTAAAGCCATACTCCTCTGGGCGTAGACGAAGATGGACTTGCCATTTTTGGTACCACGCCGCTTTCAAAGCCTCTTCGGCTGCTGCACGTGCAAGGAATAGAGCATCGGCAAGTCCGAAGGTGACAAATCCCTCTTGTGTTGGATTATTGAGGTAGTAGGAATTGGGGTCGAGGGCACTAGGGCCGTATGAATGGAGAATCAGTAAGGAATTCAATACCTCTTGTCCTGGAGTATCTTGATGGACGTATTCCGACAGATCGCGAGGGGTTCGGAGGAAGATGGAAGAGGGGTCGTAGGTGATGGTATTTCCTGTTGAACCGCCATTGATGACGGTGAACCAATCGGTGAACATCGTATTGAAATCGTTGAGTGTTCCTGCGGCGGGTACGGTTTGTTCGGGAGCGATGGTTGTGGATCCGTAGGGGATGGTTTGGTAGAGAAATTGTGAAATATAGGGACCCACGAGATTACCGGGAGCATTTCCTCGCAGAAACGTTTGAGGAGTTACTTGTCCCCCGATTTTTGGGCCGGTAAAATCGGTCAAGGTATTCAATTCTGCAATGGCATTAGCAACGGTTGCGTTCGTACTAAATTCATTGAAGGGGACATCGCGGACAAGAGCGGTCCAATAGAGCTCGACCATTTCGGCACCACTCTCTTGCGAAGCAAAAGCAGGAGCTGCTGGCATCGTGTGGATCCACCCATCATTCCCTGCTAGGGAAAAGACGAGAGAGGCTTGAGGATTAATCAGTTTTACAATTCCTTCTCCGAGGATGATTTGGTTAAATGCGCTGATTGATTCTGATTGAAGGGCAATGAGAAGAGATTGAAAGGCATTTCTTTGGACAAAGCCTGTGGATAAGTGGTTCAGTGCTTTGCCGTAAGAGCCTCGGAGGTCCAAATAGCGTTCCAAGTCACCATTTCTCAGTTGGCGACGCACCGACTTTTTCTCATTAAAATGGGCAACGCCGCTTTTTATGGTATGGGCTTCGATCCTTCGTTGTGCACGACGCACTTTAAAAAAGGGCTCATCACCTTGGGCAAAGAGAACGAGTGGCAGGGCAACGAAAAGAATCATAGGAAGAAAAAATTTTTTCATAAGAATAGTTCCTAAATGACGATTGGGGTCAGGCCTGACATTCGGACATTTGGAACAAATGTCCGAATGTCAGGCCTGACCCCCAAAAATTCTGTTCAAAATGATGTTCCTATGAGGAGGCGCAGACCCAAGTTCCAACGGATTAGTGTCGGAATCGGAAAGGGAACACCGTTGCTATTGTTTTTTGTCGTCTCTCCAAATTGGTTCCAATCATAAAAGGGGACAACTTGTATGGAAAATGGGTATTCGCATGGGATACAAAAAATCAAGGGGAGTTCGATGCGAAAGGCGCATTTGTCTTTGAGAGGGATTTTTTCTCCGACGACATCGACGCGTGCGTGAAGGTCGGGGCGCCATTCGGCAAAAAGAGCGAGAGTGAAGAGATCGTTGACTTTGCAATAGGTTTCGAAGCCGATGGGGAGGGACCATTTTTTCCAATGGTACAAAAGCCCGCCTGATGCGGAAGGGTCTTGTCGATTGTAGTAGCTGTTGTATGCACCGCCGATATAGGGAAGAAACAAGAGACATTCGGAGGGGAAAAAGGACCAGCCTGTTCGGAGAGAGATGAGGTGTTCGCGAATCGAACTCTCTTGACAAGGATTGCCCGATATGGGTGTGATATTCCAATACCCTTCGTAGCAAAGATCACCCATCCATTCGTCACAAAAGTAGCGATAATCCGCGGTCACCCCTGTTAGGTATCCTTCGATTTTTCCAGGATTGTTGAAGTGGATTTGTGTGTAGTCATGATGGGGACCGATGGAAAAAAAGGAGAGGGCTTCGAGGTGAACAAGGGCAAAAAGAGAAAATCCAAATACAATCCGGCTCAACATCTTATCTCCTTGCAAGAAGTCGAAACGACAACCATAAAAAAATGGAAATGGAAAAGCAAGGTAAAGTTTAAGCCTCAACATTTTTTTTGGCCGTTAATGGGTCTTATACCAATTCCGGTAAGAAAGTGCACAAATTGATCTTCATCTTCTTTTGCGCAATCTGTTTTTTTCTATCTTGCAAACTCACAAGAGTTTGCTGCGATCTCCAAAACAAATTTCGCAAAAAAATCCTGAATCCACTTTATGCATTTTCTTACCGGAATTGGTATTATTTGGTGGATACGGCCAAATTGTCTTGGAAAATGGCCGTGTATTTGTGATACAATGAGTCTTTAGGATAAAAAAATCGCTATGAAAATGAAACCAGAGTGTAGGGAAAGAAAAAAATCGAAGACTGGAATCAGGTTCAATTTAAAAGTTGGAATGATGTTTCGATTGGAAAAGAGAAAATTTCGCATTGGTGGGGGAAAACCTACCTTTATTACGATCCCAAGACAAAAGTTCTTTATCATGAGACGTTGACATTGATTGGCCGTTTATTTCGCATTGCTTTTGAAGAAAGAAAGAAATAAATAGAGAAAATTTCTGGAATTTCCTGAAAGACAAGAACATTGTTCAAGGTACATGTCCGAACAAGAAAGAGTTTCGAAAGATCATTGAAACAACATTAACCGTTCGTTCAACCAGGATAGAAAAAGCAAAAATAACTTTAAAAGGAGTTGAGAGGCTTATTTCTGAAGAGGAACTCATTCAAGTTTTTAAGGAGGGGTTGATTGATAAAAATGCCATGATTAACCGAGAAAGTGTTCTTTATCGATCTCTTGAATATGGGTATCTCGATTTATTCTCCTGTTTGCTTGATCTGGGGGCTGATATCAATAAGAGCAATTCCGAAGGATCGGGTATGGTTGCAAAGACGCCTCTTCAAGTGGCGATCGAGCATCGTCTTGAAGATCCAGTGTTGAAACTTATTGAAAAGGGGGTTGATCCCACTTTGACCAATTCCTACGGAAAAGCAGCATTGGAGCAAATCATTACAGAAAATCTTGCACCACCTCCAGCGCATGGGGGTATTAAAATCCGTTTTCCTGGGGAAAACGATGAGCCCAAAAACCCCAAAAAAGTGATAAAAGCCCTTATCGAACTGCATCAGAAAAGGGGAGATGACCTCAACCGGCCTCGTCAGAAAGATGGCTTAACTCTACTTTATGATGCATGTGGAAATGGCGATAAAGAGATTGTCGAATGGCTGGTTGATGCCGGAATCAACGTGAACAACTATGGGCCAAAAGGAGATCCTCCTTTACTTGCAGCTATATTTAAAGAAGATATCGAAATAATGAAATATCTTTTTACAAAAGGAGCAGAGGCCAATCCTAAGCCTTGTCCAAGAGACAACACTCAGGATAGAGGACTTATCGATGTGACTCCCTGGTACTTTCGAATGTCTTTGCACATTGCTTTGAGAGAAAAATTCGGTAATCGAAGGGAATTGTCAAGTCCTAACATGGAGGTGATTCGACTCTTGCTTGATCATGGGGTAAGTATCGATCAAGTGGATGTAAAAACGGGAAATACGCCTCTTCATACCGCTGTGCAACGTGGATATTATGATGTAGTGGAAGAGTTATTGAAGCGCGGAGCGAAAAAAGATCAAAAAAACAAGGACGATGAAACGCCATTAGACGTTGCAAGGCGCCTTGGCAACACCCCCATAATCCACTTGTTACAATGATTGCATTTGGGGTCATGCATTTGGGGTCAGGCCTGACATTCGGACATTTGGAACAAATGTCCGAATGTCAGGCCTGACCCCCAATTTTGACCCACTTTGCCAATGTTTAGCTGCAAATAAACGCAAGGCCGCGTTAGCGGCCGTAGGGGGTTTGGGGGAACTTGTTCCCCCAAAAGAAATTTTTGACGGAGAGACGTTTCTTCGAAAAAGGCGCCCAAGAAGGCTTGGGTGGTCATCCACGAGTTTTGGCCGACGCCCCTGGCGATGACGCAGTGGTGGCGTGCTCGGATGAGGATGGCGACATCGGGTGTTTCTAAGATGAAGGAGGAGGGCATCGGCGATTTGTGCTGTTAGGCGTTCTTGGAGTTGGGGTCTTTTTGCGAAGTGTTCGACGATGCGGGGAATTTTCGATAAACCGATGATTTTGTTTTTGGGGCGGTAGCCGATATAGGCAATACCTTCGATGGGGAGGAAGTGGTGTTCGCAGCAGCTCACAAAAGAGGCAGATGTCGTGATTAAAGAGGGATAGGATTCCGAAGAATAGTCATTATTAAATAGGGAGAGTTTAGGAAAAGTTTTGGGATCCAATCCTGAAAACAACTCTTTCACGTACATTTTAGCGACTCTTTCAGGTGTTTTTTCAAGAGATTCATTGGACAGATCGAGTCCTAATAATTCTAAGATAGCGCGGAAATGGTGAGCGATTCCTTCTATTTTCTCTTCTGGATTCAAGGGGGAGGGGGAATAGGGATGGGGAAACCGTGTTTTAGAGGCTTTTTCAGAGAGGCTTTCTTCTTTGGAAATAGCTGCTTCAATAGAAAAATGTTTTGTCATAAGATCGTCTCTCTGTCATAGATGCGTTGGCGGGTGATTTCTGCCGCGACAATAGCAAAGGCGTTAGCGACATTGAGAGAATTTTTTCTTCCGCGAAGGGGTATCGTAACGAGGGCATCTGCTGTCGAGAGGATAGCATCGGAGCATCCATACTCTTCGTTGCCGAGAGCGATGGTGCATTGTTCGGGAAAGGGGAATTCGTAGACGCTGGGAGCTTCATTCGATGTCTCTAGGGCAATGAGGGGGCGGGGCAAGTCATCAAGAGAGGAGAGGGGTGCGATAGAGACTCCTTTTTCGGTACCCATTGCGGTTTTTTGAATTTGAGGGTGATCTATGGCGGGGGTTGAGGAAGAGAGGTAGAGCGTGCCTAAACCAAACGCTTCTACTGTGCGAATGATGCTTCCGACATTATGTGCTGAGCGGAGGTTATCGAGATAAACGGAGACAGGCCAAGAGGGTTCTGCGTAGGGACGATCTCCTTTGCGGATGGAGGGAAGATCGGGAAGTGGTTGATAGGGATTATCAAATTGTTCTTTATGCCAGTGGTAGCGATCGGCCCACTCTTTTTTATTTGTAGGAAGGGGAAGGGAGATACCTAGCCAATGAATAAAAAGAGAATACTCTTGTTCCGCTTTGTCAAGAGAGCTGAGATAGCATGCTCTTGCAGCTAGGGCACAATATTTATGTTGGAGTGTATTGGATAAACGTTGGAAGCGGCGTCGAGTAAAGGACGAATGCATCACCCTTGTTTCCCTAAGTATTCGTCTAGACTTCCTTCGAAAACGCGAATTCCCGTCTCTTCAAAAAGGATTAATTTATTGGCAAAATGAGAGAGGAGGTCGCGGTCATGGCTTGCGACAATGGCCGTTCCTTTATATTCTTCCAATCCCCAGCCAAGAGCAGAAACGGCTTCGAGATCGAGGTGATTATTGGGTTCATCGAGGACAAGGAAATTGTGATTGCTGAGCAGCATTCCTGCAAGAATGATACGCGCTGTCTCTCCTCCGGAAAGACCTGTAATGGGCTTGAAGGCGTCATCTCCGCTGAACAACATTTTTCCCATGACACTGCGGATATCTTGGTCATAGATTCCGGGGCGTCGTGCTTTCAACCAATCGAAGGCTGTGAGCCCCTCTTGTTTTTCAAAAATATCGGAATGGTTTTGAGGAAAATAGCTCAGGGACATTTGGTGCCCTTGTTCGATGGAACCTTGGTCACAGGGCAAAACGCCAGCAAGCATTTTGAGTAGAGTGGTTTTACCTCGACCGTTTGAACCAATGACACCGATTTTATCACCGCGATGGATTTCAAGTGAGAAGTCGTTGATTACGGGAAGACCATCATAGGCTTTCGAAAGGTGATTGGCTTTGATGACGACTTTTCCTGGAGCTTTTTCTGTTGGAATGAAACGGATATAGGGGCGTTGGATATTCGATTTCTTGAGCTCTTGTGGCTGGAGACGTTCGATTTCGCGGAGGCGTGATTGCACTTGGCTTGCACGCGTTCCTGCACCAAAGCGCGCGACAAACTCTTGGAGTTGTTTGACTTTTTTCTCCTTGGACTTCGATTCGTGTTCTGCTCGATCGCGTACAGCGGTTTTGGCAACGACCATGTCGTCATAGTTACCTGGATAGATGATGATGGTGTCGTAATCAATATCGGCAATATGGGTACAAACGGCATTGAGGAAGTGGCGATCATGGCTGACGACAATGAGGATGCCTTGATAGTTGTGTAAAAATTGCTCGAGCCATCCGATCGATTCCATATCGAGATGGTTTGTCGGTTCGTCGAGGAGGAGAGCTTGTGGATGACCAAATAGAGCTTGGCAGAGAAGGACTTGAAATTGGCGGTCGGTTGGAATTTCGCGAAGGGGGCGTTCTAAGAAATCGGGAGAAATCCCCATTCCTAAGAGAAGTTCTTCAGCCTCGCTTTCTGCAGAATAGCCGTCTTCTTCGGCGATGATTCCTTCGAGATCTCCTAGGCGCATCCCTACGGCATCGGTCATTTCTCCTTCATAGAGTTGATCCCGTTCTTGAAGGGCTTTCCAGAGGCGTTCATTCCCCATGACAACGACATCGATGACGCGGACATCGTGGTAGTCTTCGATATTTTGGCGAAGGATTCCCACTCGATCGGGAAGGGAGACAGAGCCGCCTGTTGCCTCGACAATTCCCATGATGATTTTGAGAAGAGTCGATTTTCCTGCTCCATTGGGACCTGTAAGGCCGTAACGGCAACCCTCTTGGAATGAGATGCTCACTCCGTCGAATAAGACGCGGCTGCCGAAGCTTTTTGATATTTTGTCTAAAATAATTTGTAGAGTCATAAGGAGAGTGATTATATACTAAAAAAAGATATTGAAGCAACTCAGGTTTTACGATGGAGAGAGTGCCGCCATCCCCCCTTTTAGGGAGTAGAGCTTTGTTTGTGGAAGATGAAACGAAAGGGCGGAGGCGGCCATAAGACTTCGGGCGCCGTGTTGGCAGTAAAAGATAATGGTTGTTTCTTTTTGCAACGTTTCTATTTCGAAAAGCAGGTTGCCTAAGGGGATATGGTTTCCGCCTAAATGTCCCTGTTCTCTTTCGTAGGTTTCACGCACATCGACGAGAAGAAAGGGGATTCCTCTCTCTTCCCACTCTTTATACTGTTCATAGGTGATTTCTTGTGTCATGTTTATCCTCGGGGATGGAGTTTTTGGTGGACTTGTTTACTAAGCTGGGGAGAGACTTTAGCGTATAGCGTTGTTGTACTTGGGGAGCTGTGTCCTAAAATTTCTTGGATCACCTTGAGATTCATATTATTTTCAAGCCAATGGGTGGCGATGGTGTGTCGAATCGAATGGGGAGTGATCGATCCAACAAGACCACTCATATGGAGATATTTTTTAAAAAGACGGTCGACGGAGCGGCCACTAATCCTCGATCCCCATTTGTTGAGGAAAAGAGCTGAAGAGTCGCGAGGGTATTCGATATGCGACGTATATTGAATGATCCAATGCGCTGCTTGTGGAGTGATCGGTACAACGCGCTCTTTTCTCCCTTTACCGCGAATGGACATCCAGCATGGATCCGTATCGATATCTTGCCGATTGAGTCCAACGAGTTCACTTAATCGAATGCCTGAGCTATAAAAAAGTTCGAGAATGGTTTTATCGCGCATACCGAATAAAGTCGAGGGATCGGGTTGATTGAGAAGGCGTTCGATTTGTGGATAGGTAAGGGTTGAGGGAATGGTCTTATTGACTTTTGGATTTTCCATAAGTGCCATGGGATCCTCTTGGATCCATTGTTGTTTTTGTCCATGTCGGAATAGGGAGCGAAGAGAGGCGAGATGGCGTGCGACGGTTCTTTTACTCAAGCCCTTCTCATGGAGGAAAGAGAGATACTGGCGGATATGGGACCGTTTGATACTAGCAATTGGGGTGGTTGCATCCATGAAAAGGGAAAACCGCGAGAGATCCAATCGATAATTTCTCAATGTGTGGAGGGATGCAAATTGGATTATTTGTAGATGATCGAGATAACGCTGACAGGCCTCTTCGAGATGCATGGATTTTTTTATTCCTCTCGTAAAAAGGGAATTTGTTTCATATCTTCTGCAACAACAGTATTAGGAAAAATCGTTTGAGCTTCCTCAAGGAATCCCTTGGTATGCAGATACCGTGCTGAGAAGTGGGTTAAAACGAGTTGTTTTGCACCTGCATTTTTTGCAAATTCTGCTGCCTGACGCGCTGTAAGATGTTTGTGACGATATGCGAGATCGGCATGCTCCTCTTGATAGGTGCTCTCACAGAGAAAGAGTTGGGCGTTTTGAGCAAGGCGAAGAATATTAGAACATTTTCGCGTATCGATCACAACAGCAAGCACGTCTCCTTTGCGAATCCAACTCACGTCATCTAAAGAGACATCTTGGTTATTCATCGTCAGTTTTCCTTCGATCTTTAACTGATGAACAAGAGGACCGCGCACTCCAAAAGCATCGAGTTTTTCTTTGCTAAACTTTCGTTTGTCGGGTTCAGTAATGCGCCAGCCCAAGCATTCGACACTATGGTCAAGAAATGCTGCTTCAATACGAAAGTGGCCATCGTCATCGACAAGCCCTTCTTCATAGACGGGATGTTCCACAATGGTAATGTGTTCGTGGTATTGGGTACAGTGGCGTAGGCGGTCGAAATATTTTTTTCCACGTCCTGGATAATAGACGTGGATCGGATGGGGTACGTCGTCTAAATTGAGGCGCATGAGAACCGATGAGAGGCCTAAACAATGGTCTCCGTGGAAATGAGAGATGAAAATGCGTGTGATTGTCGTAGGGGCAATATTCGCGAAGATAAATTGGCGTTGTGTTCCCTCTCCTGGGTCGAAAAGGAAACCCTCCTCATTCCATCGAACGAGGTAGGCGTTGTGGTTCCGTCGTCGGGTGGGTTGTTGGCTAGAACAGCCTAAAATAGTGAGATCGCGTACGGTCATAAAGAGTCTCTTACGAAGTTTTTATTGCTCGCCAGGAAAAGAATGGGAGAAAGCCAAGGAGTATTCCTAATGCAGCACCCGAAAGGTGGGCGGTGTTAGCAATACCTGGGGAAAAGCTAGCAAGATTGTGAAATTCTGTAAAAAATGAAAGAAGTTGGATAACAAACATCGCCAAAATGAAAAAAATCATCAGACCAATGGTCACTTCAGGAAGTTGATATCCCTCCCAAGGCGTATGGCGAAGCCGTACCCAGATGAATGTGAGCATACCGCAAAGGACGCCTGAAAAGCCAAGAAAATTGGCACCACTCATTAAGTACTGCAACGTATTCGAAAAAATCGCAACGATGATGACAAAAAGGAGGGTACGAGGAATACCAAGACGTGCTTCGATCTGTTTGCCAAGAACAATCAACCATAACATATTAAAAAGATGGAGTAAATCGGCATGGAGCAATGCAGGGGTAAATAGGCGCCATACTTCTCCTTGTGAAATTTTTTCGAATAGAGGGGCTTGAATGGGCCAATAAAAAAAATTCAATGTCTTGTGCTCTAAAGCGAGGGTATAGGCACCCATCCAATAAGGAGTTGTCTGGTATTTTTGCAATAAGGCTTTCCCTGCTGGGGGGAGAAGATTGGGTTGGGTAAGGGCAGAAATGCCATAGTTGTCAACGAGAGTATCGAGAATTTCAAAAGCTTCGGGAAAGTCGTATAGGAGGGCTTTTTTTATCGGAGAGGAGAACAGGGCCATATAGGGATACCCTTGAGGAATTTCGTTTGGCAACGTAGGAGTATAAAAGCGCCCGACTAAAAAAAGTCCGATACAGGTTAGTAATAGCAGCCAGGTCAAAGCTCCCATAGGCTGCTCCCTTAGAGGAATTTTTTGCTGTCTAGAAGGAGGAGGAGGCGGTGCGACGGATTCTAAAGGAGGAGGAGAGAGCGAATGAACAGAAGGGAATGGGGACTCATTGGGGTTTGTCAGATAGAGCTGAAACCATTTGTTGGCTTGCTCGGCATTTTCTTCTTCGATAATCCAAAACACCCACGAGATCGTGCCATAGTCGCCACTTCCCCAATCATTATTGCGAGAAACATCGACTTGGTGATCGATCCCTTTCTGGCGAAGAAATTGGGAAAAAATTTCTGCTTGCTCTTTCTTTTTAAGAGTTCCTATTCGACGCATGGGTTCCTTTGTTTTTGGATTTTTTTGAGCAGATTCGTTGTCGATAATCCAGGGATACGGTCAACGAGGTAGAGCTCGCCTCCAAAGTGTGTGATCGTGTCTGCTTCGATACACGATGTTGTGTATTCTGCACCATTCACATGGACTTCGGGTTGGATTATGGAAAGAAAATGTCGAGGATCGGTCTCATCGAACCAGGTTACCGTATCCACGCAAGAGAGCATGGCGACCATTTGGAGTCGATATTCTAGGGGGATCAGAGGCCGATCAGGGCCTTTATACGATTGAATAGAAAGGTCGCTATTCAAAGCAACCAACAGATGATCGGCTTGTTGCGAGGCTTCGTAAAGGATTTGTAGATGCCCTGCATGAAGAAGATCAAATGAGCCATTCAATGTAGCTAAGCGCATTTTATTTTGGCGCAACCGTTCCCTATGCGCGCACCACTCTTCGGGGGGAACGAGTTTTTTTCTGTAATCGACGGACCATAGGTTCTTTTGCCGGGTCTTGATTGTCATGGGTTGCACCTTTTTTCTTTCTCGGCGGAAACGCTAAGGGGAAAACTTCGTCATAATGGGAGACATAGTGAATCTTTAAACCCTTTTTAACATAGTCGGGAAGTTCATCAAAATCGCGTTTATTTTCTTTAGGCAATATCACCTCTTTGAGTTCTGCGCGACGCGCAGCCACAATTTTCTCTTTTACCCCTCCGACAGGCAAGATTTGACCTGTTAAAGTGAGTTCTCCTGTCATAGCTAAATCTTTTTTTACAGGATGACCCAAAAGCAGGGAGAGAAGTGCTGTGACCATCGTGATGCCTGCTGAGGGGCCGTCTTTGGGAGTGGCTCCTTCGGGAATATGGATATGGACCTGTTCTTTCTCAAAAAAAGAGAGATTGGGTGCATACTTAGCCATGCTCGTTTGGAGGTAGGACCACGCGATATAGGACGATTCTTTCATGACGTCACCTGCCTGGCCGGTTAATCGCATTTCTCTTTTATCGCTTGGCATTTTGATGGTTTCGATATAGAGCGTAGCGCCTCCCATTGCCGTCCAGGCAAGGCCTGTGCAGACGCCGAGGGGGGTTTGGGGATAGAGGCGTTCTGTCAGAAAGATGGGTTTTCCGAGATATATTTGGAGATTTTTTTCCGTAATGCGTACGGGGGATTTTCTCGTTGTTACGGGTCCTTTCTTATGCGCAGGAATTTCTTCTTCTTCAACAATTTTTACAGCGACTTTGCGCAAGATTTTTTTGATTAAATTTTCCAAGTTCCGCACACCTGCTTCACGAGCATATCCATTGATGATCAGACGTATGGCTTCGGGTGAGAAGACCACTTGAGAGGCCTTCAAGCCGCATTTTTTCCGGTTGCGTGGAATTAGGTATTTTTTTGCAATTTCGACCTTTTCTTGCATGATGTATCCCGATAGACGCAAGATATCCATGCGATCTTTCAGGGGTTCGGGAATGGTATCCAACACATTGGCTGTGACGATGAATAGGACATCGGAAAGGTTGCTACGGACATCGAGGTAGTGGTCGAGGAATTCTTGGTTTTGTTCGGGATCGAGGACTTCAAGTAGAGCCGATCCGGGATCGCCTTGATAGCTGCTTCCCATTTTATCGACCTCATCGATCATGATCACAGGATTCATTGTTTGGCATAGCTTAAGTGCTTGGATGAGCTTCCCTGGCATAGCACCGATGTAGGTACGGCGATGTCCTTTGATTTCGGCTTCATCGCGCATTCCACCGACGGAAAAACGGTAGAACTGACGGTCGAGAGCACGAGCGATGCTTTTACCGACGCTTGTTTTTCCCACACCGGGGGGGCCTGCAAGGCAAAGAATGCTTCCTTTAAGGCCACCGGTTAATTTTCCCACGGCAATGAATTCAAGAATCCGCGTTTTGATATCGGAAAGGCCATAGTGATCGGTTTCGAGGATGTCTTTAGCTTCATTGAGGTCTTGTCGATCGGGGCTTTTGATTCCCCAAGGAAGAACGGTAAGCCAATCGAGGTAATTGCGAGAGACGGCATATTCAGCCGATTGAGGTTCCATGACGGAGAGTTTGTCGAGTTCTTCATCAATCACGCTTTTGACATCATCGGGGATCTCGCGGTCTTTCATCCTTCCTTCGAATTTTTCGCGATCGATGGCTTTATCGTCTTTTTCAAGTCCTAATTCCCGTTTAATGGTTTTGAGTTGTTCGCGCAAGAAGAGTTCTCGCTGACTTCTCGTCATGGTCGCTTCGATTTTTTGATTGATGCTGTTTTGGAGGATGCCAAGGTCGAGTTCTTTTTTGAGAATGCTTAGGGCGCGTTCGATGCGCTTTTCGAGGTCAAACGTTGCAAGAACTTCTTGTAGTTCTTCTCTTGAAGCAGTTGTGAGTGCACAGGCAAAATCGGCCAATTTTCCGGGTTCTGTAAAATCCGAATGGCTTAGAAAAATTTGCAATTCTTCCTTAAAGAGAGGGTTGAGTTTCAATAATTCTTTAATAGTTGAAATGATGCTGATGGAATAGGCTTTAAGCTCTTTTGTCAAGGTTTTTATATCTTCGTGGTAGGCGACGTGCGCCTTGATATAGTCGCCTTCATGGGAGGCTTTTTTCAATGAAATTCTTTTTTCCATGTTGAGGATGACTTGAGCGCCTCCACCTTCAATGGGGATAATACGTAGGATTCTGGCAACAACACCTACTTGATAGAGATCTTTGAGAGAAATATCTCCAATTTCTTGTGTTTCACTTTTTGTGAGGACAAGTCCTATAAATTGTTTTTTTGATTTCGCTACCTGTTTGAGGATTTCGTAGTAGGTCCCTTTTTCGACGACGATGGGGGTGGCCATCCCTGGAAAAAAGGGGCGTTTGGTGAGAGGAAAGATGGGGAGTTGTGAGGGAAGGGAGACGGTATCGATGGTTTCCTCGATATTTTGGCCCATCGATTGGATGATGGCATCTTCGAGATGTTCGATGTCGATATCTTCTTCATGGGATTCTTCTGACGTCATTTTTTCCTCTAAATTATTTAAAACTCAAGCTAACGCGGCTTTTGAAAACTCTCGTCGATCGTGATTGTACTCGGATCGCCGCTAATGACAACTCAAGTTTAAAGCAAATAATACGAAAATAAGAGATAATTTTCAAGGCGCCTCGCATTCTTATTGCTTGCGAAAAATTACTGTTTTTCTAATTCTGCAGTTTTCAGTTCTAGGAGGAAATTATGGTTATGGTCATCGAAAAAAAGAAGACATCAAAAAAAAAGATAAAAAATGTATTTTTACAGTACAAAGCCTATGCAAAATTAGCCAAGTTGGCAAAAAAACCCCCTAATTTAACGGATGCAAAAGTTTTTACACCAAAACGAATACAGACCTATAAGGTGCAAGGGGCCGGTTATACGTTTCTTTTTGGAACGGAACGTGTTGATGAGAAGATTTTGCAAGCACTCAACGAACTTGCTATCGAGTCGGATTGTGTCGAGAAGATGAGTGCGATGCAATCGGGTGAAGTGATGAATTATATCGAAGGGTATGCAAGTGAAAATCGCCAAGTTCTTCATACGGCTCTTCGCGATTTTTTTGAGCAACCCAACCGGTCCAAAGAGGCCAAAGAGGCGGCAAAAAAGGCCAAGCAAGAGGTAGAAAAATTAAAAAAATTTATTCAAAAAATAGATAAAGAGCAACGCTTTTCCGATCTCGTGGTCCTTTCCATGGGAGGGTCTGAGTTGGGACCTGAGGCGACATTTACCGCACTGAAGCACCTACAAAAAAAAGGGCGACGCATCTTTTTTGTAGGGAATGTCGATCCGGATAATGCCACACACGTTTTGCAGGAAATCAATCCAAAGAAGACACTGGTTCTCGTCATTTCCAAATCGGGGACCACATTGGAAACAGCAACGAATGAAAACGTTTTTCGCCAAGCTTTCTCTAAAAAAGGAATCCAAACAGAAAAGCACTTTGTTAGCATCACAACTCCTGGTTCACCAATGGATGATCCAAAAAAATATTTGGAAACATTCTACCTTTGGGATTGGGTAGGAGGGCGGTATTCGACATCGAGTATGGTGGGTGGCGTGATGCTCTCTTTTGCATGTGGATTTTCTACTTACTATGAATTTTTGAAAGGCGCCAGTGCCATGGATAAATTGGCATTGAAAGAAGATATCTATTCCAATATTCCGCTGTTAGGTGCTTTGCTTGGAATTTGGAACCACAATTTTCTCAACTCTCCTACCTATGCCATGGTGCCCTATAGCCAAGCTCTCTCTCGATTTCCGGCTCATCTGCAACAGGTTGAGATGGAGTCCAATGGGAAGTCCATTGACCAAGAGGGAAATCCCGCCTGCTTTGCTACAGGATCTGTGGTATTTGGAGAACCCGGAACGAATGGGCAACACTCCTTTTATCAGCTCATTCATCAAGGCACGCAGGTCGTTCCTCTGGAACTTATTGGCTATAAGCATTCGGTTTATAATAGAGATGTCGATTGGAAAGGGGTCTCTTCCCAAGAGAAACTACTCTCCAATCTATTTGCCCAGTCCATTGCTCTAGCAAAAGGAGAAAAAAACAAAAATCCGAATAAAAACTTTTCGGGAAATCGTCCCTCACATATCCTTTTAGGCGATCAATTAACGCCTTATACGTTGGGATCCCTTTTCTCTTATTTTGAAAACAAAATTGCCTTTCAAGGATTTATTTGGGGTATTAACTCCTTTGACCAAGAAGGGGTGCAGTTAGGAAAAGTGTTGGCGAACCAGATGATAGATCTCTTTGTGAACCGTCGCAAGGGTGTGAGCAAGAAAGAAGAGAACCGATTTCCTTTAGGTGCTGCCTTCCTCTCTCATCTAGATCAAGTAAAGAAAAAATGAAAATTGGACTGACAATTCCTCGCCGCAATGTGTGCTGCTCCCGTGGAGAAGAATCTCTTCTGCGGGAGTCTTTGTATTATTCGGTTCTTGAGGAAAAAACTCCTCGACAATGGATTCGGCACGATTTTTGTCCCGCCTGTTGGGAAAATCTCTCGATTCAGGACATATACCCAAAAATAATGGCGCAATGGAGAGTAGAAAAGAGAAGCAAACAGACGAAAATCTCTCCCTCTTCATTTTTCCAAGAAAGAGGAGTTGCACATCTTTTAGATCTTCTTGAAGAGGGAGATCGGGCGAAAGCATTCCTATGGGCTTTGGTTTTACAGCGCGAGAAAATTCTTCTTTTGCGAAAAGAGGGGAAAGAGGAGTGGATCTTTGAGGAAGAGGGTAAGGGATCATTCATTCGATTTCCTCCAGTAGCTCTTAGTACCGAACACGTTAAAGAATTGAATATGTGGTTGCAAGACGTGTATGCAAACTCTTGAACAAGATTTGACCGATTTTTTTTCCTATTTGCGTTTTGAAAAAGGCGTTTCAGACAATACGTTTGATGGGTATCAAAGGGATGTCCGTCGCTTTATTTTGTGGATGCAACAACAAGCCATTCATCAGTGGAGTGAGTTGGATGAACAAGGCATCACGCAATATGTCAAAGCGATAAGGAATAAGGGGAGAGCTCCTGCGACAATTGAGCGCATGATGATCGCCCTGCGTGTGTTTTTTCGATTTCTGCAACGAGAAGAGAGAGTGGATAGGATACCCGCTATTTTATTGGGTGCAGTCCAACGAGAAAAAGGCCTTCCCCGCGTACTCTCCCTGAAAGAAGTGGAGGCGCTGATTGCACAACCGATTTCCGATGATTTTGTGGGAGCACGTGATCGTGCCATTTTAGAAGTTTTGTATTCGAGTGGACTTCGCGTCAGTGAGCTTTGTGATTTATCCATTTATGATATTGTTGAGGAATCTTTTCTTCGCGTACGCGGAAAAGGGAATAAAGAGAGGGTAGTTCCTTTGGGAAAACAGGCATTGGATGCGATAGATCGGTATTTCTCTTTTCGAGATGAAGTAGCTACAACCATTGAGGTTCTTTTTGTAACAGAAAGGGGAAAGCGGTTGTCGCGCCAAGAAATTTGGAAGAGAATACGCGAATACGGAAAGAAAGCAGGGGTTTTTCGATCGATATTTCCCCACCTTCTGCGCCATTCGTTCGCAACCCATTTGGTTCAAAGAGGGGCCGATTTGCGTGTTGTTCAGGATATGTTAGGGCATGAAGATATCGGGACAACGGATAAGTATACCCATCTTCGTTCGAAAGAGATTCAAGACGCCTTTCAACTGGCGCATCGGAGATATACCGATTCCAATAGACTTTTTTCAAAACCTCAAGATGATTAAAACATAACGTGATTGCGCCCTGAACGACGCTCAGCGCGCAATCACGTTATGTTTTAATCATCTTAGAACCTGTTCAAAATCTCTTGAAAAGTATATAAGGTTTATTTTTCAGCATTTTGTTTTGGAGATCGCCGTGACTCATTCCTACCCAAGCGATATCAATCGCGAACAATTTGACAAGATTAAGCCTACTCTTGAATCTGCGCGCAAGAAAACTCGCCCTCGAAGCATTGATTTATATGATGTGTTCCGTGGGGTTTTGTATGTTTTAAAAAGTGGATGTCAATGGCGAATGTTGCCAAAAGAGTTCCCTAAATGGCGTACATGCCACTATTATTTTAGCGTCTGGAGCGAAAAGAAAAATGATAGCTCAGTTAGCACTCTTGAAAAAATTTTAAAAAAAATTGGTTGGAGAGGTCCGACAAAGCAATGGACGGAAAGAAAAAACTAGTTTTATTATTGTTGATGCACAGAGCGTAAAAAATACTGATACAGCTCAAGAGAAAGGTTATGATGCAGGGAAGAAAGTATCAGGGATCAAGCGTCATATTGCTGTCGATACACAAGGGTTGCCGCATGCGATTCATATCACGACTGCAAATATTACTGATCGAGGCGGGGCCTTGGAAATGTTTTCATTGCATGAAGATGTTTTATCGGATGTAGAAAACGTTCTTGTAGATGGAGGTTACAGTGGGGACCCATTTGCAAATAATGTAGAAAAGCTTCTCCACTGCAAAGTAGAGGTTGCAAAACGGAGCGAGCTTCATACATTTAAAATAATTCCTAAAAGATGGGTTGTGGAACGTTCTTTCGCCTGGTTAGAGAAGTGCCGTAGGTTATGGAAAAATTGCGAAAGAAAGCTAAATACCAGTCTACATATGGTTATAGTTGCTTTTGCTGTTTTGGTTGTGAAAAGATTATAAACTACCACAGAGTCCACAGAGTCCACAGAGTCCACAGAGAACACAGAGAGGTTTTTTATTAATTATTTGGTTTCTGAAGTATCTGAAGGACAGGAAACTGATCCTTTAACAGGTGCGATCATAGGGGCTGCTGTCGATGTACATCGTGCCCTGGGGCCAGGACTGCTTGAATCAGCCTATGAAGCTTGTCTTATTTATGAATTAAGGCTAAGGAAGTTGAAAGTTGAAGCACAACAACCTCTACCCATCTTTTATAAAGATGTCATGTTGGATTGTGGCTATCGTCTTGATATGGTTGTAGAGGATCAAGTAATCATAGAAATTAAATCGGTGAACGGAATAGCGCCAATACATGAAGCACAACTATTGTCATATTTACGGCTCTATGGAGCCTGCACTCGAGGATTACTTATTAATTTTAATGTAAAACGACTAGTAGAAGGCATTCGCAGAATGAAGATATAAAACCCTCTCTGTGTCCTCTGTGGGCTCTGTGGTAGTTTTTTATTATTATCGATTGAAATTTATTTATTAAAAAGATTCTGAACAGGCTCTTAGAGATCGGTGCTGGCTTCACTTTTATCTCCCTTGTCGACTAAATATTTCCCCCAAAAAGCACCTGTAAAAGCAGCCACTCCTGCTAAACCAGCAGGGAAGGCAAGAATGAGTGCCAATCCGATGATTCCTAAATATAAATAGTTATTAGATATCCAAATTTTTTTTACACGGTTAACCAAATCGGATGCTTCTTTCGGGGCAGCAACCCCTAAGAAGACGCCCAAAACCAAGAAATTGGGGTTTGTATAAAGAAGAGCCACAGTGGCAAGGATAAGAAAAATAGCCAGGGCTATTCTTTTGATTTTTTTTAGAATCCGTTCCGTCCGCGATGAAGGAGGAGAATGGAGAGATCCTGCGACTAGCGGAAGCTGTTGAATAGCGGTAAAACTTTCCATTTTGAACCTCATATTGGGAAAATTAGGGGAATTTATACCTCTTTATTGTCGATTTTACAAGTTTGAAAAGCGATTCCTTGTATAGAATGACAAGGAGAGAGCCATCCCACTCTATAAAGTCATTCGAAAATCGATCCGATGGATAATTTTACAAAAACTTCTAAAAATTAAGTAGTTAAGACTATTAATTTCATTGGTTGTAGAAAATTTTTTAATATTGCATACGGAGGGATAAGAGGAAGTGCCCATGTCGGAGGATCTTGAGGAATTTTCTATTTCGAAGAGTGTTAAGAAAAAACTGAAGAATACCTCCTGGGTAAAAAAACAGCTTTCTGAAGGGAAAACCCCCCAAGAAATCCTCGGTTTTTCAGATACGGCCATGGCCAAGTTTTATCAGGCAGCTCGAACCCTACTCGAAGCCAATAGATATACCGAGGCATCAAATGCCTTTCTTTTTCTCGTCACCCTCAATTCGTATAATCACGATTATTGGCTTGGACTAGGTATGTCTTTGCAAATCTGTAAGGAATATGAAGCGGCTATCAATGCCTATGAAATGGCCGCCTCTTCCAAAATTGAAAGCCCTGTCCCTTACTTTTATTTGGCAAAGTGTCTATTTGCCGTCCATGATCGCGAAACGGCTTTAGAAGCTCTTCAATTGGCAATTGATTATGCCGATGAGATTGAAGAATACCGAGACTTGAAAGAAAAAGCTCTAGAGGCGAAAAAAATCCTCCTTAAAGGGGACTCTTAATACCATTTAATACCAATTCCGGTAAGAAAATGCATAAAGTGGATTCAGGATTTTTTTGCGAAATTTGTTTTGGAGATCGCAGCAAACTCTTGTGAGTTTGCAAGATAGAAAAACAGATTGCGCAAAGAAAGATGAAGATCAATTTGTGCACTTTCTTACCGGAATTGGTATAAGGGGACATTTTCGATCGTTTGATCCCGGGGTTTTCTCAAAGCCATAAATCCAATTCTTGAAGTTGTTTGGGTATAGGATTGGTGTGAGCGGTTGCTAAAAATCTTGCCATTGAGCGATTTTTTCTTTGAGAAGACGATTGACATGCTCAGGAGAAGCCTTTCCGTGCGAGAGTTTCATCACCTGACCCACGAGAAAACCAAAAGCGCGGTCACGCCCCCCTAAATAATCGCGTATCGATTGCTTCTGAACGCGAATGACCTCATCGACATATTTTTCGAGAACTTTCTCATCGACAAGAGGTTGATAATTCGGGTTTTTGGCGATGATGGCATCGACAGTAAGCTCTGGGTTACTAAGGAGCTCATCCGCAATCTTCTTTCCTATCTTTCCCGTAATCGATCCTTTTTCGATCTTGTTAACGAGTTGTGCAATAGAAGAGGGAGGAATGCCCGTCTCGACAAGGGTCTTCCCCGATTCTTTCAATCGACCACCGAATTCAATTAAAATCCAATTACATAAACTACGAGGATTGACGCACTCAGGAAGAGCGCGTTCAAAATAGTCGGCAACCGTTTTTTCACTTACCAAAAAAAATGCAAGATCGGGATGTAACCCCAGGTCGTATACATATCTCCTCTCTCTCTGCAAAGGGAGCTCGGGAAGCTTTTTCCGAATCTCTTCGATATAAGCATCCGTTAAAATAATCGGAACGAGATCGGGTTCGGGAAAATAGCGATAATCTGCGGCATATTCCTTTTTCCGCATCAAAATGATATTTTTTTGACTCGGGTCCCATCGATAGGTCTCTTGATGAATGACCTCCTCATAGGGGAGGTGCGGATGGGCTTCATAAGCTGCTTTTTGACGCGCAATCTCCAACCCAATTGCCATCTCCATATTGGAAAAGGAATTGACATTTTTGATTTCCGTTTTCGTCCGCAATGTCGTATCTCCACGAGGCCGAATCGAGACATTGGCATCCATCCGCAAAGATCCCTCATCCATATTGCAATCAGAGACGTCAAGATATTGCAAAATCGCTTTGATGGCCATGGCATAGGCAACCGCTTCCTTTGCCGAATGCATGCACGGTTTGGATACAATTTCAACAAGAGGGACCCCCGATCGGTTATAATCGACACCAACAAAACGAGAAAAATGCTTCATCGTTCCCGTATCATCTTCCAAATGAATGCGGTCAAGAGCAAAGGCGATCTCCCTCCCTTCTAATTCTGCAATCACCGTTCCTCCAGAAATGATCGGATGCGTATACTGGGTGATTTGAAAATTGCGAGGAAGGTCGGGATAGAAGTAAGACTTTCGATCAAACTGACTCCATTTGGCAATCTCTCCCCGTACAGCGCATCCCAATTGAACGGCTTTTCGCACAGCCTCTTTATTAAGAATCGGAAGAGATCCTGGTTGACCCGTACAAATTTCTGTAATATTCGTGTTGGGTTCATCACCGAAATGGTTGGGAGCTCGACTGAAAAGTTTGGTTTTGGTGTTCAATTCTGCATGGATTTCAAGGCCAATAACCACTTCCCAATCGATCGTTTTCTGTGAATGACTCATGCGCTTACCTCGGGAGCTTTGAAAAAAGAGGGGTATGCCTGCTCAAAGGTATAAGCGGCTCCTAACACGGAAACATCCCCCTTTTGCGGACCCATCAGTTGCAAACCAAAAGGTAAACCATTTTTAAAACCTCCTGGAATGCTCACAGCAGGGAGACCGGCTAAATTGGCAGCCATAGTAAAAATGTCTTCAAGATACATTTCAAGAGGGCTTTTGTGTGTATCAAAACCAAACGCCGTTGTTGGAGTTGTTGGCAGAGCTATCAGATGACAATGAGAAAAAGATTCAGAAAACTCGTGAATCAATCGACTCCTTGCCTTTTGAGCTTGCTGGTAATACGCCTCTCGATACCCAGCAGAAAGAACATAAGTACCCAAGAGAATCCGCTGCTTTACTTCGGCACCAAATCCCTCTTCCTTGGAATACGCATAGATATCTTGTAGACTTTCGGCGTGGGATGAACGGCGGCTAAAACCAATCCCATCATAACGGGCCAAATTTGTGGAGGCTTCCGCAGTAGCAATGATGTAATAGATAGCAAGAGAGTGGGAGAGTGTCGGAATAGAGATATTATGGACCGATGCTCCCAAATCCGTGAATTGCTCGAGATTGGCTTGAAAAAGATGGTAAAATTCCTCGTCCATCTGTTCGACAAACGCACGCGGAACACCAATCTTTATCCCACGCAAATCTTTTTTCCGATCAGACAGATAGAGGTCAGGAGGTTCAAAAAGACTCGTTGCATCTTTGTCACAATGGTGACCAATCACTTCCATTACCAAAGCGGCATCCGATACCGAATGGGCTAAAGGCCCGATTTGATCAAGAGAAGAACCGTAAGCAACAAGCCCTTGGCGAGAGACGCGCCCATAAGTGGGCTTAAATCCTACAATTCCACAAAAAGAGGCGGGTTGGCGGATCGATCCTCCCGTGTCGCTTCCAAGCGCAATGGGACAAAACCGCGCTGCAACTGCAGCGGCGGATCCTCCAGATGAGCCTCCAGGAGAGAGATCGGTATTCCAGGGGTTTTTTGTTCGATGGAAGGCAGAATTTTCTGTTGAAGAACCCATCGCAAACTCATCGAGGTTGGTCTTTCCGATGATGATGGCATCTTCTTTTTCGAGGCGTTCGACTACAGAAGCGCTAAAGACAGCGGTATAGTTTTGCAAAAATCGAGACCCACAGGTGGTCTTTTCTCCACAAACGTGGATATTATCTTTGAGAGCAATGGGGATGCCGGCAAGACGTCCCAAAGGCTGCCCTTGCTTGCGCTTGTGGTCGAGCTCGATTGCTTTTTCCTTGGCGCGAGCGGAAAGAAGATGGAGAAAAGAACGAATTTTTGGCTCATATGTATGGATTCGGTTCAGGAACCCATCGACAATATCTTCGGCTTGGAGCTCTCCCTCACAGAAGAGCTTGTGGAGTTTTCGCGCAGAAAAATGGGGGTTCATTCGGTTTCAACTCCTTTGAGCCAGGCCGGGATGCGAACCATACCCCCAATTTGATCAGGGGCATTGTTCAAATAATTTTCTCGAGGAAGAGTAGGGGAGGGTTCGTCTTCTTGCATCACATTGCTCATGTTAGGGAGAACGTGATGGCAGGGGGGGAATTCCTTTGTATCGAGCTCTTGGAGTTGTTCCACATATTGCACAATTTGCTCGAGATCCCGCACTCGCTCTTTTTCCTCTTCTTCACTAATATGGATGCGACACAGTTGCGAGAGTTTTTGCAGAAGTTTTTTATCAATATTTGCCACTAGATCCTCTCTAAGAAAGAGAAAAGTCTATCTTTTTTCAATAAGGATTTGCAAGAAAAAACTGGTTGATGTAACATGTTAAAAAACTTATTTTATAAGTAGTTTTTCTTTAAAATAAGCCCCTTTAGGGAACGAATTTCACCTTGGGTTTTTAAGGTCAGTCCCAGTCTATCACAATCAATAGGGAGGTAGAAGCTATGGGAATTTCGTTAACATACTCTTTTTCGCCACTAAGAGATCCAGGACAATTGATCCGTTTATGGGATTCTCCGAGAAAATTTCATTTAAACCCGGATAGAACGGCTTTTATCGTCCCTATTCCAGAGAAAAGCAACCGTATATGGGAAAAATTTAAACAATTTTTTTTTGTGTCTTCAGAGTCCAAATTGCGGGAACAACGCCTCTCTTTCCTCAGAAAATTAATTACCGTTCTTCGTTGGAATTCGCAAGTAGATGACAAAAAAGAATGCAATCATTCTCTTTAACATCTAAAAATTATTGTCGATCAAATATAAAAATCCGTCCCATTGACAAATATAAAAAATCCCAAAGAAAAACAAATATGGAAGCATAAACTCTCTTTATTGCGATGGGAACTCCTTTCTGCACCACTGCGTTCTTCAAAGACATTTTCTCCCTTCATATCTCCTGAGAATGAAGAGACTCTTCGCAAAAAAAATATAGAATTTCTTAAAGACAAATTGGTCGTCTGGAAATCGCGTTCCGATCTTTTCCAAGCAGCAGGAGCTATTAGCCTCTGTCCACGAGAAGAGAGGCAAATTGAAAAACTCGCTAGATATCCTGCGCTTGTCGATGAAATGCGCAATCACCATGAATATATGCATTTTGTTTTTGAGAAAACCATCATCCATAATTTTCCCGTCTCTCTTGTTGCTTGTTATCCCTTGATCGCCGATAAAATCTTCTCGTCAAGGATGCAAGGAGCCATAGGAACAGGAGGCAAAAAAGCCATTCGAGTCAATAAAACTCCTGGACAAAAAGGAGTCGAAATCTATGTCGCAGGGAAATGGGTGAAATTTCATCGCATACAACGCATTATCTCCGAAAAATGGGGAGATTTGGGGACCATTTCCGATCTCTGTCGCGACTTTCGACACCGTCATAATAAAGGCAGTGTAACGAGGTTTTACTTACCCAAAGAAGGTTTTACCAATTGGGATCCTTATCGCCTCGCTTGGGTCGACCCAAGCGGAAAACGACACCCCGTCACGCTTCAAGGCGACAATTGGATGGAAGCATTGCCCGAATACCAAAATCTATCGTCAGAAGAAATGGTCCAACAATACGGTGTGTCACCTGAGAAAGGGAAGGACTATGTCATGGAGTGCGCTGCAGGAAAAACAGCACAGCTCGATCCTGGAGATTGGCATGGGTACTTGGAATATGCAAAAGCATACGTCGACGAAACCTCTGGAAAGGTTCGCTATCGTATCTATCCCTTCGGGAAATATGCAAAAAATTGGCCCAATCAACGTAAAGCTCGTGAAATGGTCTCATTTATTGGAAATACAGTAGAAGCCATAGTGAGTTATCCAGATCCAAATAACCAATACCGCGGCTGGCGCATTGTTTGTACGAATGCCCATGCAATCAGCCGCCAAGCAGCCCATATTTTTGAAGGAAAATTATTCAAGATCATAGAACAAGCCCGCGCTGGACATCTCAATTTCCAATTTGCTGGAGAAAATTGCATTCATCTACCAGGCCAGCTACTACAAGAGACCAAAGCCGAACTGCTCAAAAGTATCCCCAAAGAAGAGATCGAAAATCACGTGCAAGGAGATATACTCGATACCCGTATCCGCTTGGTTGAGGCAAAACCGACAAATCCTCTGCTCAAAAAAATTGTCCGCATCTGCCGACTCTCTAATCACCCCAAGATTCAGCTTCTTTTGTCCGACTCTTTGTTCTTTTATTCCGTATGTATCGAAAAAGAACCATCGAATGGGTGGATTCTAAAGGAAATAAATACCAGAAAGATATTTCCGTTCTCACGCAAAATTCAGGCATCTGGACAAAGGGAAAAATCTTTATGCCCTCAACTCTTCTTGTAAAAAGTAAAGAACAAGATCCTGCCTTTAAAAACGTCCATCTCCAGTTTGGATTTATCGCTCCGAAATCGCACCTATCAACGACGGCCTCTGCTGCTTAGTCCTGACTTCAGCATTTTAGGTTACCCTTGAACTCGATTTCCCTAAAGTAGCCCTGCCTTTTAAAATGTAGTGCCCTAAATAAAATAGGTGTTGACTATATATGGCAAGCAAGCTAGTATCGTCGTATGTTTATTCGAGTAAAATCCACAGCCCATCCGCATAAAAATAAAGTTCAAATCTGCGAAAGCATTCGCCAAGGTTCTAAAGTCAAGCAAGTTATAGTTAGACATGTTGGTGTTTCACAAAGTGAAAATGAGCTTGAAGAGTTAAAGAGGCTTGCAAAAACACTAATAGCTCAAATAGAAGAAGAAAGAAAAGGTCCGTTTCTCTTTTCAACGGAAAACTTAAACGGCAAGAAACCTGACGAGCTTTGTCTTGATGTTACTGCTGAAAAAATTGAAGAACCTAAAGAGGTCTCAGAGTCACTTGTTGTAGATCTCAATGATCTTTCAGAGCAAAAAAGAATAGTTGAGGGATTTCATGATGTTTTTGGGTATCTTTTTAACTCTCTAGGTTTCAATAATATACTTACGAAAAAGAAAAGTGAAGTCCTTAGAGAATTAGTTCTTGCAAGAATCGCTAAACCTTCGAGCAAAAGAGCAACCCAAGAAATTTTAACTGCCGATTTTGGTGTCGATATCCATCTTGATCGCATATATCGCATGATGGATTCACTTATCGAAAAGCAAGATGAGTTCCAAAAAAGAATTTTTCAGTCTACTCAATCTCTTTGCTTCGAAAAAATCAACATGACATTTTTTGATGTCACAACGCTTTACTTTGAAAGCACAGAAGAAGATGAGCTTCGTAAATTTGGTTATTCGAAAGATCAAAAATTTCACTCAGTTCAAGTTGTTATGGCGTTAGCTACGACTCAAGATGGCCTTCCAATAGGGTACCAAGCATTTCCTGGAAATACTGCTGAGGTTTCTACACTACTAAAATGTCTAGAGAACTGGAAAAAAAATCTTCCGATAGGAGATGTGACGATCATTGCAGACAGAGCCATGATGAGTGAGAAAAATTTACAGGAGTTAGAGAAAGCAAACATAAAATATGTAATCGCCGCGAAGCTGAAAAAACTTCCTAAGGAGGTTAGGGAAGAGATTCTTAAGGGTGATGGAGTAAATATTTATTTTGATAAGGATAACTACAAACTCCAGCAGCATATCTTACCGAACCAAAGACGTTTAGTTGTAACCCATAGTGATAGGAGAGCGAAAAAAGACAAGCTTGATCGAGAAAGGGTTTTGGATAAGATTCAAAAGAAAATAGGTTCAGGAAAGAACATGAAGAAGCTGGTTTCAAACAGAGGCTACCAGAAGTATCTAAAAGCGGAAGGAGAAGGAAAAATCTCATTAGATAATGAGAAACTTGCAGAGGAAGAGAAGTGGGACGGACTGCATGGATTGATCACAAATGATGGCGAATCAGATGCTCTCGAGCTTCTGCAATATTACAGAAGATTGTGGGTGATTGAGGAGTCGTTTAGGATTCAAAAAACAGATTTATCGGTAAGACCCATTTATCATTTCAAACCAGAGAGAATAGAAGCTCATCTTCTTCTTTGCTTTCTAGCCTTCACTCTCATTAGGCATGCGGAGTATCGCATCGAGCTACAAAAAGAAAAAGTTTCGATTCAGGACATGAGAAGGCTCCTTTGGAGGACTCAAGTAAGCATCTTAAAGGATCACAAAACAGAAAAGTTATACCGTGTGCCGTCAAAGCCGAATCAAAAAACAAAAAAGATTTACCAAACATTTGGCCTTGTTAGAAATGAAAAGATTGAATTAATAAATCAGAGGGTGTAGTGCCCAAAATTCACCTCTTCCCTGGGAGAATGGACTAAAATGCGGAAGTCGGGAGCTACTACAAGAGACCAAAGCCGAACTGCTCAAAAGTATCCCCAAAGAAGAGATCGAAAATCACGTGCAAGGAGATATACTCGATACCCGTATCCGCTTGGTTGAGGCAAAACCGACAAATCCTCTGCTCAAAAAAATTGTCCGCATCTGCCGACTCTCTAATCACCCCAAGATTCAGCTTCTTTTTGTCCGACTCTTTGTTCTTTTATTCCGTATGTATCGAAAAAGAACCATCGAATGGGTGGATTCTAAAGGAAATAAATACCAGAAAGATATTTCCGTTCTCACGCAAAATTCAGGCATCTGGACAAAGGGAAAAATCTTTATGCCCTCAACTCTTCTTGTAAAAAGTAAAGAACAAGATCCTGCCTTTAAAAACGTCCATCTCCAGTTTGGATTTATCGCTCCGAAATCGCACCTATCAACGACGGCCTCTGCTGCTTAGTAATCAATAAAAGTGAGGGAGCTCTCCTCCGATTTTCCCATCGATGAGAACAACATTGCCACTCATCTTTTGCAAGGGAAGCAGCCCATGCAAAAATCGCTTTCTCTTCAATGCCACCTTTAGCATGACCCGGATAGCATGTGATGGAAAGCGCTCCACCTATTTTTAACAAAGTGCACGCCTTCTTAAGGCTCGTTACTGTCGTCCCGGTTTCTGTGATGACATCTTTATTTCCTCCAGGTAAGTAGCCTAAGTTATAAACCACAAGAGAAAGGCTCTCTTCTTTGATCGTTGGGGGAAAAGAAGTGTGGCACTGCGTGTAAAAACTTATGTTATCCATTTGCTTTGGCAAAAGGGCTTCTTTAAGGCGCTTCTTGGTCTTAGCAACAGCGGTCGATTGGATGTCGAGCGCAAAAACTGTCCCATCGATCTCAGAGGAAGAAAGGACTCTTTGTGCCAAGAAAAGCGTGTCGTGTCCATTTCCACACGTCGCATCACAAACGCAATCCCCCGGTCGAAGTAACAAGGACCAATAGTGGTGTGCTAAGGGGATAGAAGAAGAAAATAGGGATAACAATGACATTTTACAAAAAAATTTTTACTCCAAAAAGAACGGCAAGGACCCATACCACCCAAGAGATCTCTTTGCCTTTCCCAAGACCGAGTTTAATAAGGGGATAGGCCATGAAACCTAAAGCAAATCCCCAAGCAATATTGTAGGTAAGAGGAATGGCAACAATGATGAGAAAAGCCGGGATGAATTCCGATAAGTCGTGCCACTCTAGTTCATGTATCGATTGGAGCATCAAAGCCCCAATGAAAACCAAAACAGGCGCCGTCGCAAAAGAAGGGATGGACGTGATAAAAGGAGAGAGAAAAAGAGAAAGTCCAAAGAGCACGGCTACAATAAAAGAGGTAAGACCTGTTCTTCCCCCCACAGCAATGCCCGAAGAAGACTCTAGAAATGTCGTGGATGGCGATGTTCCTAAAAGACTTCCCGATAAAGTCCCTAAAGTGTCTCCGAAAAGAGCTTTCGCAAGACGAGGAAACTTTCCTTGACGATCGAGAAAATGCCCCTGTTCCGCAAGACAAAGAAGGGTTGCCGTCGCATCAAAAAGAGCTATAAATACAAAGGAAAGAATGATCGGAAGAAAGAAGGGGTTAGCAAGAATGCGAAGATCTAAAGCAAAAAGAGTCGGTAACGGAGAGGGGGGGAAAGAAAAAAATCCCTCCCATACTGCAAAACCAAAAATAGAACCCACAAAAGCACTCAATATGATCGAAAGAAGGATCGATCCCGGAAAATTGCGAGCGAAAAGAATGCTCATTACAATCAGTTCTACCGAAGCAAGAAGAATCGTCGGATGGCGGAGATCCCCAAGGCCAATCAATGTATTTTCATTCGGAACAATAATACCGAGCGTTTGCAGGCCAATAAAAGCTAAAAGAAGACCTATGCCCGCTGTCGTCGCAAGGCGGATCGATTTGGGAATATGATTCATAATCAGAGCGCGAATCCCCGTGACATTGAGGAAGAAAAAGATACATCCCGCTGCAAAACAGGCAGCCAAAGCCTCCTGCCACGAATACCCTTCGTTTAACACAATTCCATAGGTGAAATAGGCATTGAGTCCCATACCGGGAGCGACAGCAAAAGGGTAATTGGCAATCAAACTCATGTAGAGCGTGCCTACAATCGTCGCACCGATCGTTGCAAAAAGAACGGATGATTCATCCATGCCAGCGTGCTGAAGAATCATCGGGTTGACGACGACAATATACGCCATCGTTGAAAAGGTCGTGAATCCCGCAACCACCTCCCGTCCAATCGTCGTTTTTTTCTCTGTAAGAGAAAAACAATGCTCACACCAATTGGAAAACAGAGTTTTCATGATTCGCACGCCACCGGGAAAGAAAGAGAGAGAACGATCTTCTTATGGAACCCAATCACCTCGGTGAAAATTTCTTCAAGATCTCTTTGTATCCGTTCAGCAAGGATTTCTTGCTCAGGTTGGTAGGTCGATTCCAGTTCGGCCCAAATAAAAAGAATCTCCTTCTGTAAAGAGAAATCAAAAAAAATTGCCTCATCAGGAAAAAGTGTTCTCCAATAAGATTGTAAATAGTGTTGGATGATGTTCGAAGAGATCGAGGTCCCTTCTTGATTCAACGGAATCGTTAATTTTTTTCTTCTTCTTCGAAGAAAAACCCATCCAATCGAAGAAAGACCCATCAAAAAAAGAATCAAATGAAGAAAGGAGAAAAAAAAGGCGTGATCGTAGAGAAAAGACAAGAAAAATAGTTGAAAAGAAGAAGACCAAGGCAAAATAAAACCAAATACTCCAAGACACAGGAAGAGCGTGGCAAGAAAAAGAAGAAGAGCTGTTTGAAAAAAGAAAATAATCGCCATAAAGAAGAAAAACTATAGTCCACTCTTCTCTTGAACCATCGAGGAGGGATGTTTCAATGAGAGATGTGCATCGTGCACTGCTTTGCGTTCCTCTGAAGAAACAGGAGTGGTAAAAGGCTTTTGCCGATCTTCTAATACAATATTTTTAAAAACAACATGCACACAGGCAACATGCAAACCTGTCATTTCTGTAATTTCTTGAGTCACAAGGGTTTGTATCTCTTCAGCTTTTTGTGGGATGGGGACACCATAACAGATGTTCAACTCAATGCGGAGATTGACCGAATGATTCGATGGATCTTGTTCGGCTATAATTCCCTTAACAATTTTGTCCGAGCTTCTTCCGAAAATATTGTCGATAAAATTTCCCTCAAGAAGACGAACTCCCGGAATCTTAGTTAAACACTGTAAAACAATCGACTGAAAAACGCGATTTTCAATGTCACGTACATAGATGGTTTCAGGTAATTCAAGCTCTTTATTATAAAAAGAATGGTTTTTTTGTTTCATCGCCCACCCCAAAAGCATTAGGACTAAAGAAATTGACTCAATTTGACAACATTATGAACCTTACATTAACATAAAAAGAAATAATCTTTCCACTACCGTTTTCAATGGAAAATAGCGCTCAAATTTTTCTCCTCGTCGGAATGATGATGCTCATCGGCGGGGCTACTGCTTATTTTGCAGAACAAAGAGGCAGAAGCCCTTTCGTTTGGTTCTGTGTCGGCTTTTTCTTCGGAATTTTAGGGTTTCTCTCCCTTTTCCTATTCCCTAACCTAGCTTCATCAAGGACGGAAGAACGAGAACAACCCCCAAAAGAGATGTTGGATACCCCTCCAACTTCACCAAATAATCGTCCCATCGATAAAGAATGGTTTTTTCTTAATAAAGAAGGAATACAAGAAGGACCGGTCTCCACGGAACATCTCAAAAAATTGCAGCAACAAAATTTCATCGATGACGATGTCTACGTCTGGTCCGAAGGGATGTCCGATTGGAAACGGATCCATCAACTTCCGATACTCAAAAGAGCTTTGATCGATTGATGACACGCCCTAACGAAAACGATGGTAAATCGCCAATTTCATCGCATCTTCAATAAAAATCCAAACGATGCAATAAAGCCAAATCCAACCAATCCATGCCCAAGGAATCGCAGCAACAAACCACCCAAAACCAACAACCATCGCAGCAAAGGCTTGTGTGATGACAATAGCTGTAAGGAGAATAGGCGATGGATACGGCTGTAAAAAGAACGACTTCTTCGTCCG
Source organism: Parachlamydiales bacterium (assembly GCA_942491955.1). GTDB lineage: Bacteria > Chlamydiota > Chlamydiia > Chlamydiales > CALOCV01 > CALOCV01. The sequence goes on along the minus strand of CALOCV010000030.1, from coordinate 145,639 downwards.
AGCCACAAAAAGCGTCATGTGCCCCGCTACCGCAAGCTTTAAAAAGATCAACGACTGAAGCTGCTCGCCCGCAATCCCAACAAACGACTTGGCATAAATGAAAAGACCAAATGTCTCAATAACACCCACAAAACCCAGTGCCGTCGCTACAGTCAAAACACGGCGCATGTTCCATCGCACCGGATTCGGATCCAACCACGTGTTGTCATAAGCTATCGTCATGATCGGTAAATCGTTGAGAAGAGCCAATAAAATGATCATGATCGCCGTGATCGGATAGAAATTGTACGCCAACATCGTCAATACAATAAAAAACATGATCCGTAACGTCTCACAGATCCGATAGATCGCATAACTGTTCATCCGCTCAAAGATCCGACGCGCTTGCTCCACCGCCTGGATGATGACAGAAAGACCTGGAGCCGTTAACACAAGCGAAGCCGCCGCCCGTGCCGCATCCGTCGCCCCACTCACCGCAATCCCAATATTGGCCTGCTTCAACGCCGGAGCATCGTTCACCCCATCCCCCGTCATCCCCGCAATATGCCCATGCTCTTGCAAGGCTTTGACAATGCCAAACTTGTGCTCCGGAAAAACCTGCGCAAATCCCGCAGCATCATTGATCTTTTCCACCGCGTTTTTTGCTAAATGCGTCCCCTTCTCCGTCGTTTGAATCAAATCATCAGCCGGATAGATGTTCCCCGCAAGACCCAATTGCCCACTGATCTCTTTGGCAATGGCAATGTTATCCCCCGTCACCATCTTCACATGAATCCCATGCTCCTGCGCTCTCTCAATCGTCTCCTTCGAATCAGGTCGCAACGGATCCGACAAAGGAAGAAGCCCCAAAAATTCCCACTGCTTCCCATCCGAAGAACGCGCCACCCCAAGCGTGCGATACCCTTTCGTGGCAAATCCCTTTACCGTCTCCTCCACATCTCCTTCCGTTTTTGCATCGAGATGACATAGAGAAAGAATAACCTGTACAGCCCCCTTAGTGGCATACAACGCGCGTCCTTTCGGCGTCGTAACCATCGCCGCTGTCCTCTTATTCACCGGATCAAACGGAGTGAATTGTTCCTGCTTGTATGAAGCATAATCCGATGAAGAAGGAAGCCCTGCCATTACTGCCAAATCAATCGGATCCTGATCCTCCGCCTTCGAAGCCAATGCCCCATGGAAAACCACCTCTTCATTCGTCACCCGACCAAAAGCCACCGGTGCCCCCAATGCAAGCTGGTTCATCGTTAATGTTCCCGTCTTGTCCGAACACAAGATGTCCATCCCCGCCATCTCCTCAATCGAATCCAAACGCGTCACAATCGCTTTCATCCGCGCCATCGCCAACGCCCCAGCCGCCATCGTCACAGAAAGAACCGCCGGCATCGCTACAGGAATCGATGCCACAGTCAATATCAAAGCAAATTGCGCCAACTGCAAAATCGAATCGCCTCGATCCAACTGAACAATGACCAAAATCGTTACCAACATCAAACTCATATAAATGAGATAACGACCAATCTGCATCACCGCTTGCTGGAAGTGCGATGTCGACTCCGCCGATTGAACCAACTCCGTCGTCTTCCCAAAATAAGTATGGATCCCCGTTGAGATGACAAGAGCTATCATCTCCCCTTGCTGCGCAACCGACCCCCCATACGCAATGTCTCCCCCCTTTTTAATGACAGGAAGAGACTCTCCCGTCAACGCAGCCTGATCAACCGTTAAATAATCCCCCTCAATCAATTTGACATCAGCAGGAAGAATGTCGCCCAAACGAATCCGAATACGGTCCCCAGGAACAAGCTCCGTAGCAGAAATCGAAATCCATTCCCCACTCCGATAAACACGACACTGACTCGCTAACTTCTTCTTCAACGCCTCAACAGCATTGCCAGCCTGAAATTCCTCCCAAAAACCAATCACAGAATTAAATAAAAGAAGAATCATGATGATCGTAAAATCAGCCATGTCCTCAACAACCAAGGAAAGAATAGCCGCAATCTCAATCATCCAAGGTATGGGCCCCCAAAAATAACGAAGAAATTGCAAAATGGGGTTCTTCTTCTTCTCCTCAATGGCATTCTTTCCATACAACGCGAGACGCGCCTCAGCCTCCCCCCCCTTAGCTAACCCCTCCTTTCCCACCTCCAACAAAGAATACAATTCATCAACACTCTTTTTCTCCGCATCACTCGCTGCAACGATCCTCTTCTCCATAAGCCATCACCTCGTCCCTACCCTATGAAGAACCAACGTTTTTGGCAAGAGATAGGACCATGGGGGGACCAGTCCCCCAAACCCCCCATACGGCCGCTTCGCGGCCTCCTCTTTGTCGTAGGCTCTTGGAGTCCATTGTGCAAATGTAGGAAAAAATAGAAAAAAAAGAAGAAATCCGCATACTGGAATCGCAAAAAGGAGGTGTGTATGGATCCAGTGCCAACGAGAATAGTTATTCAGAATCTTTTTGAAAAGCAGCATATTAGTGGTTTTATAAAAGAAACAAAAAAACACATTGATTTATATGAAATTTTTTTAGAAAAATGGGATTTTTACAAAGAGTTTATTTCTGGTGTAACGGTACTCCTTGAGGGAAATAAAGAAGAGGATGCATTCACCGTGCACTCTTTCCAAACACTGATGCAAGAGGTCCATACTGCCGCTATGTACGTGATCAAACATGAGTTAGAGGAAGCAGTACAAGGGAATAGCTCCAAAATTTCTTTTTCTAAATATGAAGATTGTACTCATATAAATTCACAAGAAGAGCGAGAAAAATATGAACTGTTATTCCTAGCTCTAAAACTTTGCATTCGAGACTTGCGCATACATAGCACGAGATCGCAATTCCAAGAAGGGAATCAAGAGGATGATTACACCATTTATCACAGTACCCAAGAACCATTGTAGGAGGTTTTATGAACATCACTGCACTGCAAGGCATTGCCAGTCCCTGTATCTGTGGCCCAATAAATCAACAAGCACAAGAACGATATGAAAAATTTATGAAAATCTGGAACGCATATCATATTTGTATTGATGTGCAAATTTTTGTGATAGAACAATCTCCTAGGTTTTCTGACATAGCTCCGACGCTCAATACCTGTAAAAAGGTTGTCGATACGGCAGCCAAAATAATGATTGATTACGATTTGCAAGAAAGCAATACCGAGAACGGAATAGAAATCGATTGGTGCGGATGGAATTTCGAGGAATCGTATGACATGCCACAAGAGGAAAAAAATCACTTCAGCGCACTATTGGATTTATTTCGACTCTATATGCAATCCATAGCATGTGTTAGCCAGTCTGTTAGAATCGATACGGGAGACCAAAAAAAATGGACGTTGATCCAGCAACCTTCTCATCAAATCCAAGACCAACCTCAAGAATACAAGGCTCTAAATGCATACAACCTGGTATTGGCACAGCATATACAACGTTTGAGAACAGCAATGCAAGAAGTAAGGGAATCATATTCGGTATCGGGAGCAGCGCTAGCAAGTCATTCCAATTTTTGAATTTCATCGATAAAAAAAATAGGCAAAAATTCCAACATGGCGTAACGTCTTTTTGGATTCAATCCACTGAACACACAAAACACATAAACAACAGAATAGGAGACAGATTATGGAATCTTCCACATCCGTTCAAACAACAATACAAAATCCATTTTTAACACACCTTTGAACAAGTCATCACAGATGAAAGCTTAAAATCGGCAGATTCGTATCAACGATTTCAAGAAATATGGAACGTTTATACAACTTGTATCGGTGCACACGTGTTCCTCGTTCAACATGCCACGGGTGATATTTCCGCAATAATAAATCCTTTGAATACACTACTGTCTGAAATCAAAACCGTTGCAGAGAAAATTGTTCAAACCGAGTTAAAGATCCTATCTTCAATAGAACAAGAGAAGGGAATTGAGATTAACAAGGCAATAGCTGATTCAGAAATAACCGAAATTAAAGACTTGTCCGAAATTTTAAAAATTTTCTTGCAGACGTTATCTGAAACAGGTACCCATAGCATTTGTCAAGATGGGGACGATAAGGTTTTTTTAGAAATTCAATATGTTGATATAAGTACCTCTCATACTCGATTGTGTAAGTCTGCTAGTGCACGAGTTATGTCGCATTTGATGGACTCTAGTTTTACGCGTAAAGCGATAGAGACATTCATGGCAAAAATGATTTGCACAACGGACATGGAAAAAGATGTTAAAAAGCAAGCAAATGAGTGGTTGTTAAAGTTAGAAAAACTAGAAAAGAACGCCAAACAAAAATAGAGATCAAAAAAAACTCTAAACGGAGGGCGAGCGGAAGGCTGCTGAGCCAACGCGGGGAGAACGGGGGGACTTTGTCCCTCCGTTTTTTCCTTTGAGGTGGAAGAGGATGGGAGTGCCGTTGAAGTCGAATTTTTCGCGGAAACGGTTGAGGAGATACCGTTTGTAGCTGTCGAGAAGGAGAGAGGCATCGTTGACAAAGAGAAGGAAAGAGGGTGGTTGTATGTCAACCTGGGTGAGGTAATAGATGCGTAGACGGCGGCCCATGATGACCGGGGGAGCGTATGCTTGAAGCGTCTCCTCAAGAAAGCGATTGAGATGGGAAGTCGTAATGCGTTGACGCGATTTTTCGTAAACTTGATCAACAAGAGGAAAAATTTTTGTTAGGTTCCTTCCAGAAAGAGCAGAAATAGGAAGTTTGGGACACCGCTCAATAAAAGGAGCATCGTGAATTTGTGCCTGAATAAAATGCTCCATCCGAACGCTGTGAACAAGATCCCACTTATTAAAGACCAGGACACACCCTTTTCCCGCCTTCTCTATCTGTGTGAGAATTTTTTTGTCCTGCATCGTGATGCCCTCAGTTGCATCAACAAGCATCAAACATACGTCAGATCGTTCGATTGCTCGCTCCGTGCGGATAGCAGCAAATTTGTCAACGACTTCGTGCTCAGATCCTTTGTGCCGGATCCCAGCAGTATCGATCAGCGTATAGGCTTTCTCTTGAAAAAGGAAGCCGATATCAATACTGTCACGGGTCGTTCCCGGTAGAGGACTGACAAGACACCTCTTTTCAGAAAGGAGATAGTTGACAAGGGAAGACTTTCCAACATTTGGCCTTCCAATAATAGCGATGTGTATCGGTCTTTCTTGAGGGGCTTCTTCTTCGTTGCTCGGCAATGGAAGGGGAGCAAGAGCCTGTTCCAAAAGCTCGACGATATGCCAGTCGTGAAGAGCAGAAATGCCAATAACATGGGGAATGCCAAGAGCAAAAAAATCACTCACAAAACTCTCCTTGTCTGGCTGATCGACCTTGTTCACAGCAATAACAACGGGCTTTCCCGATTGGAAAAGGCGGTAGGCAACTTCATAGTCGAGGGGAGTGGGGCCCGTCTGTCCATCAACGACGAGAATGAGGCTATCGGCCTCAATAATGGCAATTTCTGTCTGCTGCCGTATTGCTTCTTCAAAAAAATCGTCGGAAAAGGGTACGATGCCACCTGTATCAATCACTTCTATCGGGCGACCAAAGAAATCGGTCGCTTGGTAAAGGCGGTCGCGGGTGATCCCTTCAGCTTCGTCGACAATAGCAATGCGACGGCCGCAAATGCGATTGAAAAGAGCCGATTTTCCCACGTTGGGACGGCCGACAAGAGCGATTTTAGCAGGAGAAGACATGAAAACAGCATAAAGGATTATTTGATAAAAAGGAAGCCATTTTCTGTTATCTCTTTCTTGAGAAAACATTAAATTTTATTTTAAAATGGTTACCATAAGGAGGTAAACATGGAAACCGTTAGTGGAAATAATAGGAATTCATACAATCAGGTAAGATGGGAGTGTTGGAAAAAAATTTGTATGGGAAAAGAGCTCGATTCTTTGCATACAAAAGTCTCGACTACGTTTCGCACAAGAAGTTTGACGCTTATATCGAATTCAGTAAGTTCTAAGGAAGTTTCTAGAAGAAGATCCGATTCCATAATGGATCTCAAGAGCGGAAAAACATTGCTTGACGACAAGGATCCATATGGAGAGTTTCAAAAACAATTTCAGGAACTTAAAATTCTTTTTACGGACACTTTAAAGAGCAAACCAGACGATGTTTTTGTTCTTATTGAGCAGAAAAGTACTGGAATCAATGATAGGGTTACACCTCAACGAGTAACTCCATTTCAAATGAAGTATTCATCTATTTTAGAGAATCTTAAGCAAATAGCTTTGAAAGATGCTAGTAAAGAAAGGAAACTTGAACTTGCCAACACAGACGTCAGTACCTTTATGAACGGTGTCGATGGTTTTTTTTCGAGAGCGACTAATGAGGAAAGCAAAAAAAATAGACAAGGACAATATAAATCTGAAAAGGAGTATGAGAGGTATCTTCTTGAACCAATCCATGCTATAAGATCTGTCAATTATGATGACATTCGTTGGACATGTTGGAAGACGATCTGTGGGGAAAAAGGGATAGATGTTTTGAAAAAAAAAATATCAAATATACTTTGTGGGAAATTTAAGAGTGTGTTTAAACCTAACTTCCGTGGCGCGTCTAAAGAGAAATTAAATTCTATAGAGGATTCTAGGATTATAAGAGAATCACCTGGTAACCAGAATCCATGTGTTGAATTCCAAACACAATTTAATAAACTTGTTGTCTTTTTGCAAGGCACTTTAACAAATAGGCCAGAAGATGTGTTTTCTCTTGTTAAAAAGACAATAATTCGAGGGAGTGATGAGGTAGAAGAACAAAAAATTGCTTGTCAAATAGCGTATATGTCCATTTTCGCCAATCTTTCTCAAATAACTTCAGATAATGAAAGCGAAAAGAGCAAAATTGCGCTGGCCAACGCACACGTCATTGCATTTATAAGAGGGGTTGATAGGTTTTTGTCTAGAGCGACGAATGAGGAAAAAAGAAAAAATAATATAGGACAATCTAGATCTTCAGAGGATTATGAGAAATACCTTCTTGAACCAATCCAGGCTATACAATATCCAACTAAGAACGACATAGGCACGGAAAAAACGCGAGTAAAAAAAGTGTCGTCCCATTAGGGCGTGTCATCAATTGGCTAAAATTGCATCTCATGGCATCTGATTCGACGATCGTTCGCGTTCAGCCTCGCCAACTGAACTCAGTTTGCTTCGGCTTCCACACGAACGATCGTCGAATCATCTACCATGATCTACAAATTCATCTAATTGATGACACACCCTAATCAACAAAACCATGTTTTTTGCACCATAAAAATTAGGATAGGCAGGATAGAAAAATTCTTTTCTTGCCTATCTTGTTTTTTATCGAATTTTGTTTTCCTTTGTTTTTATTTCTAGATAAGGTAGAATTTGCGCCCAAATCTTGAAACAGAAACACAAAGGAAACAAAATAATGACGATAACAACAACATTGAATCCCGATTCGATATCGACCAAATACTGGAATCAAATATGGACCCGTCAAGAAAACTTGGTTGATGCAGCAATCCAGCAAATTCAAAAAATAATCGAAGAAGGTTCGCCAAAAAAACCGTCACTGCTGAGAAAAGTGTCATCATTGGAAGAATGGGGGAGAGAGAAGATTTTTCATGAAAAAAGGCCGAGCTTAGACGAATGTAACAAAACAACAAAATTGGTAGGAAACATGTATCAAATCGTGCTTTTATTGGACCAATTAAAAGTGGATTTTGGAGCTCTTAAACAAGCACCTATTGGTTCGCTAACAGACGAACTACAAAACACAATCAGCAAGTATTGCCTAGCTGAGAAAGCCGTAATGGGCGAATCATCGAATATGGGGCTTTACCAAAAAATCCAAAAAATTGTCAACAAAACGCAATTAGGACAGCAGATCGAGAATTTACCTGAAAAAATTGCTTCTTTTTCAACAGTTTATCAGGATAGAGGCATATTTCAAGAGACATACCCATTTTCAGGAAGAGGACAACGTGCTAAAGCAGCTTCTCAATTAAGAAGCTATAAACGCCAATTGTTAGCATCCTTTCCAGAATTACAAACTTCTTCAACAAAGAGAAAATAAAAATATTTCCTTGATTTAGATCTTCTGCTATATTTTTTGCGCTGAGGGAGAAATCCATTGTCGGAGAAACTCTTCTCCCGTATACAAAAAATATGAAGATCGAACAGTTCTACGAAGAGATCTCTTTCGCATGCCTCAAAAAAGATGTCGTCGGATATTCTTGGCAGAAGCTGCGAGGAGATCTCTCTGCTGGTCTCTCCGTAGCCATGATCACCATCCCGCAAGCGATGGCGTTTGCCCTGATGGCAGGCCTTCCTCTTTCATGCGGAATTTTTGCTGCTATCTTTTCTTCGGCAATTGCCGCTCTGGCAGGTTCCTCTCGCCATATGGTTTGTGGCCCTGGTAATGCCACGGCGATCATGATTCTGGGCGTGACAGCAGAAGTCGTCCAAACCTACTATCCCCATCTCCCTATTATGGAACGAGAAGGGTTAGCCCTCGGCATCCTCACCCAACTCACCCTACTCGTTGCCCTTTTCCAGATGTTAATCGCTCTCTTTCGCATGGGAAAACTCACCCAATTCGTGAGCTATTCTGTTGTGGTGGGATATGTCCTTGGTGTTGCTTGTGCCGTCATCATCGGTCAGGGGTATACCCTTTTGGGTATTCCTCCTCCTGAAGGAATGACATCGCTCTACCAAAAAATTTTCTACATGACGACCCATTTTCACAATGCCCATCTTCCAACAGCAATCGTAGGAGTGGGAAGCATGCTCCTTATTGTGATGCTCCAAAGAATCGACCGTAGAGTTCCCGCCTCTGCAGTGATGCTCTTTTTGATAGGGGGTAGTGTGTATTTGATCGGGTACTTTCTCTTCTCTAACGAACTTCCCATCGAACTCTCTTATGCGCATATCTTACAAAAAAGGATTCTCCTTGTCGGTGATGCGGGGTCTATCGATGGGTTCATTCCAAGGATTGCTTTCCCTTCTTTTCATATAGGACTCTTAAATAGTTTGTTGCCTGCAGCGTTTGCTATTTCTCTCGTATCGATTCTCGAGACCATATCGGTTGCAAAGTCATTAGCAGCCGTTTCAGGACAGCGTCTGTCGATTGATCAGGAGATTTTAGGGCTTGGTATGGGCAATCTATCTTCTTCGTTTATGGGAGCCATGCCCATCAGTGGGGGTCTCTCTCGAAGCAATGTGATTTTGTCTATAGGGGGAGAGACCCGGTTCGCTGCCGTTTATAACTGTCTCTTTGTCTTTCTTTTGCTGGTGTTCTTTGGTCCCTTTGTCACTCGAATACCATTAGCCTCCCTCGCGGCAATTCTATTGATCCACTCGGCGCGGATGTTCAATAAAGAACAGCTCCTTCTCTGCCTGAAGGCAACCTCATCCGATGCTTTAGTCCTAGGAGTGACGCTGTTTTCTTGCATTTTCTTTAGTTTTGATCTCGCCTTTTTTATCGGCGTGGCCCTTTCTGTCACCCTCTATCTGAATAAAGCAGCAGCACCCCGCCTTCTGGAATGTTCTATCGATGAGGCGGGTAAACTCCAAAGTATCCACGCCGTTCCCCAAGAAGGGGCGCGCACCATCCGTCTTATTAAGGTGGAAGGAGAACTGTTTTTCGGTGCGGCTGACCTTTTTCAGAGGACATTGCAAACGATTGCAGAAGACGATACAGCAACAAAAGTGATCATCTTGCAGATGCGTAACGCACGCGATATGGATGCAACAGCATGCCTTGCTCTGAAACAACTGCACGACTATCTCGTGCGCTCGGGAAGGGTGCTCATTGCTTGCGAGATCACCCATCCGATATGGGAGGTGTTGAGTCACTCGGGGATGATCGAACGGATAGGAAAAGAATACCTCTTTATCGCCGACGAATTCCAACCCCATCTCTCGGCGCAACGCGCTTTGCGAAAGGCGCAAGAATTTTTGGCAAAAAAAGAACTCCTTTTAGAAGAAATAGAAGAGAAGCCGGCTGTCGTTGCTGCACAAAAACTCGATCCCGAAAAGGTCGGATCCTAAAATGGTGAAGCAAAAGACAAAGGGGAGGCCGCGAAGTGGCCGACAGGGGGTTTGGGGGAACGTGTTCCCCCAAAAAAATAGGAACCGTAGAGAATAGGCTTGGCATTTGGGCATTTGGACCAAATGTCCAAATACCAAGCCTATTCTCTATAATGAATCGAAAAATGCGTGCATTCTTTGTAAGGACTCTCTTCAACAGAATGGATGTTATTCACAACAGCCAGGCGAGGTCCTTCTCGACACGCTTCGACTAGGGCGCGTACGGCGGAAGGAGTTCCTTGAAATAGCGCTTCAACACGTCCGTCTGTTAAATTGCGCACCCAGCCACGAACCCCTCTCTGCTGTGCTTCTTGGCATGTCCAATCGCGATAACAGACGCCTTGCACTCGGCCCGATATCCAAACGTGTAAGCAAATATCCCGTTCCATTATACTTGGACGCATTATGGAAAATCTGACGAATATAGACAAGAAGGAGGAACATTGGGATGCCCGCGCACGACAAGCCGCCTTCAACCATCCGCTAAAAACAATAAAAACCCTGCCTAAGATGGTCGGCATCACGCCGCAAACGAAGAAAAGATTGAGATGGAAAAGCTTCCGATGGATGGTGACGCAAGACCATGAACGCAAAGTGCTCAAGGGTTTTTTACGCCACCCTTTGCGGTATGGATGGCGTTTTCTAAAATCTCTGTTCCAAAAAGAGGCGTTTGTTCGCGATGGCGATTTTTTTCTCTACGGTATCGAGAGCAAAGAGGTGTTCCCTTCCCTGTTGAGTGACAAAAACAACCTCTTCGTCCTAGGTTTTTCTTACTGCCATAAGCCCTTCGAATGTCCATCAGGACGATTTACCGATGAGTGCATCCGCAATGAAGAAAATCCCGTTTGTCAGCAGTGTTTTATTGGCAAAGCTCTCCACTTTGCGCCAAAAAAACGGACGATTCCTCTACTCATTCCAACCGTCCATTATATTGGAGGAAAAATTTTTGATCTGATCGATCGCTATCCCAATAAAAAAATCGTTTTTTTGATCACAGCATGTGAACTTACCCTGACGATGTTTGGAGATTGGGGAAATATGGTGGGAATTCAGGGGATCGGTGTGCGCCTTGACGGAAGGATCTGTAATACCATGGATGCTTTTGCCCTCTCCGAACGAGGAATTAAGCCCGGCCTTACCGTCGTTCGCGAAGGGACAAAGCGACAAATTCTCGATTGGTTTGAAGAAAACTCATTGAATCCATAAAATGTCTTTTATGAAACAAGATTCTAACCACCGATATACCGTTCTTGCCTACTACCTCTTTGCAAAAATCGCAGATCCTTCCGAAGAAATCCGACAACATAAAGAATTTCTTTCACAAAGAGATGCGACAGGAAGGATCTATATCTCCGAAGAGGGGATCAATGGGCAACTCAGTGGCTTAAAACACCATGCAGAAGAATATATCTCATGGATGCAAGAACATCCCGTTTTCCGCGATATTGTATTTAAATGTGATTCTTGGCACGAAAATTGTTTCCCTCGGATGACCATAAAATACCGCAACCAACTCGTTGCATTGGATTGCCAAGTCGATGTCCAACAAACAGCGCGTCATATCTCGCCAAAAGAGTGGCGAGATAGGCTCGATGAAAAGGAAGAAAAACTCCTCCTCGATGTGCGCAATGACTACGAATGGGATGTGGGGCATTTTGAGGGATCCGAACGCCCCCAGTGTAAAACATTTCGCGAATTCGTCGCCTTTACGGATCGCCTTGTCGAAGAGGGAACCCCCTTGGATAAACCGGTGATGATGTGCTGCACAGGAGGAATCCGCTGCGAACTCTATTCCGTTGTCATGAAGGAAAAAGGGTTTACTAACGTGGTCCAGCTCGATGGAGGAATCATCAACTACGGACAACAAGAGGGGAATCGACACTGGAAAGGAAAACTCTTCGTTTTCGATGACCGCCTTGCCGTCCCCATCAGCGATGAAGAGAATGAAGTCGTAGGGGAATGCCACTTTTGTCACTCCCGTATCGATGCCATCTACAATTGCGCCAATATGGATTGCAATGAACTTTTCCTCTGTTGTCCCGAGTGCTTAAGCGAATACAAGGGGTGCTGTTCATCCCGCTGCGGAGAGGCACCGCGTGTCCGTCCTCTCTCCCATCAACAACGCCACAAGCCTTTTCGCAGGCAACACCATTACCGCACAAAATAGAGCGGAATGGATGGAAAAACCTCATCGTTTTTTATAAGATTTCTGGGATTTTAAAACGAAAAAGTTTATAATTTTTTTAAAATTGAATGCATGATGATAGAATTAGTTGAAAAAATTATTACATCTATCCAATCCCTGGTTTGGGGCCCTCCTCTCCTCTGCCTCCTCTTCGGAACGGGCATCTACTTGACTTGGGTCCTCCGGGGCCTCCAATTTCGTCGTTTCGGTTATGCACTGCAACAACTTTGGCAACCCGAAACCCGCCATTCCGATGGCGATATATCCCCCTTTTCCTCCCTTATGACTTCCCTCGCCGGCGCCATAGGAACAGGGAGCATCGTCGGTGTCGCAACGGCCATCGCAATGGGAGGGATCGGCGCACTCTTCTGGATGTGGGTCACTACGCTCTTTACCATGGCAACAAAATATGCCGAATCGGTCCTTGCGGTGAAATACCGGGAAAAAGATCATCGTGGTGAAATGGTCGGCGGACCGATGCAGTACATCCGCAATGGCCTTGGCTGGAAAAAAATCGCTTCTCTTTTTGCCTTCCTCGGTATTTTCGTCTCCATTGGCACAGGAAACCTCGTTCAAACAAACTCTATCGCTGAGGCAGTCACCAATATTGTCCCCATTTCTCCTTGGATAATAGGCGTTGTGGTTGCATTTTTTACCTTCCTCGTCATCTTTCGCGGCGTTCGATCGATTGGACGCGTCGTCCATTTTCTCGTTCCAGGGATGGCAATTCTTTACGTCACGGGTGGTCTTATTGTCCTTGCGACGCACTACCATCACATTCCCTTCGCTTTGCAATCCATTGTGAAAGCAGCCTTTCAAGGTCAAGCAGCGATGGGTGGGATAGCTGGGACTTCGGTTTTGTGGGCCATTCAGCTAGGTGTTTCTCATAGCATCTTTTCCAATGAGGCTGGCCTCGGAATTTCCTCCATTTCTGCTGCGGCGGCAAGAACCGATCAGCCATGCCGGCAAGGATTGGTTATCATGACGGGGGCCGTTATCTCGACGCTCATTGTCTGCTCAATTACAGGATTAGCAATCGTAATAACACAATCCCATCAGGTTTTGGACTCTAATGGTTCTCCTCTCAATGGAGCTACCCTTGCTATGCACGCTTTTCAACAAGCTCTCCCCGGTGGGAAGTATGTTGTTGCTATTAGCCTTGTTTTATTTGCCTTCTCTACCATCATTGCTTGGGCTTATTATGGAGAAAAATGCTTTGAAACCTTTGCAGGAGAGAAAAACATCCCCCTTTTCCGGTTGTTCTATTCTTTTGTCATCATTCCAGCAGCCCTTTGCAATGTCGAATTCATATGGCATATGGCCGATATTTTGAACGGATGCATTGTAGTTCCCAACCTCATAGCCCTTCTCGCTCTCTCCACTGTCGTTGTTCAAGAAACCCAAGTCTTTTTCCGGAAAGAACTCCAGACGGCACAAATTTAAAGGAATATATATGGTGCCCTATGTGACGGATTTACTGGATGTTTTTTACGAATGTATATGGTCTCTGCCTGTCCTTATCTTTATTATTGGATTGGGCATCTATCTCACCATTCTTCTCAATTTTTTCCCTATTCGATTCCTCCCTTACGCATGCAGAGAATTTTTCTTTCCCTCCATAGAAGAAACAAAAGAAAAAGGGGATATCTCTCCGTTCCAATCGATCATGACAGCTCTTGCCGCCTCCCTCGGTATCGGCAATATCGCAGGCGTTGCCACGGCTTTAACCATCGGAGGATGGGGGGCCATTTTTTGGATGTGGGTGACTGCCTTTGCAGGTCTCTCCATCAAATATGCTGAAGCCTTGCTCGCCATTCGTCACCGTACCGTCGATGCCAATGGAGAAATGTGTGGCGGTCCTATGGTATTCATTGAAAAAGCTTTAGGATGGAAATCTTTAGCCATCCTCTTTGCCCTTGCTGGTGCTATCGGTGCCTTCGGCGGCGGAAATATCCTACAAGCTAACTCCGTTGCTGATGTCCTCCATTCCTCTTTAGCAATCCCTCCCATCTTTACAGGAGGTATCCTTTTCCTCTTGGTCTCAATAACGCTTATCGGCGGTATTCGTAGTATCGGCCGCATCGCCGCCTTTGTCGTCCCTTTCATGGCTGTTGTCTATATCGGAGGCACCTTCGCCATTCTTTTTCCTCGCCTCCACCTCATCCCAGGAATTTTTGTAACAATTTTTTCCCACGCTTTCTCCAGCCAAGCAGCCACAGGAGGAATTCTCGGGTCCACCTTGCTTATTACCATACAAACAGGGATTTCCCGCGGCCTCATGACGAGTGAAGCGGGCCTTGGTACTGCTTCCATTGCCGCTGCCGCTGCAAAAACAACCGACCCTTCAAAACATGCCCTACTTAATATGGGAGGTTCCTTCATCGCCACGATCTGCTTTTGCACGCTAACAGCATTGACGATCGGAGTAATGGACGTTCTTCCCATATCCTCAGCAACAGGAGCAACCCTAACAAGTCGTGCTTTCGAAATGGCTCTCCCTACCTTTGGTGCTCCTATTGTAACCCTCAGCCTCGTCCTTTTTGCTTTTACAACCCTCCTCGGTTGGTCTTATTACGGTGAACGGTGCTTCGAATACCTCTTTGGGACGCGCTCGATACCCCTTTATCGTATTCTTTTCGCCCTCGTAGTGATTCCAGGTGCTACCCTGGATCTGAAATTTGTTTGGAAATTATCCGATCTTACCAACGGCCTCATGGCCATCCCTAATCTCATTGCTATAGCAGCCCTCTCCCCAACCCTAAGCTGGAGCCAAGGAGTCCACCGCTCTTAGAACCTGTTTAAAATCTTTCTAATCCTGTATAAACAATTATTTTCCAAGACAATTGTAGGTATTTTATGCCCCATTGCTATCCTAGCGATATGGATCGTGAACAGTTTAACAAAATTAAACCTCTTCTGGAATCTGCAAGAAAAAAAACACGTCCTAGAGCGGTCGACTTATATGATGTAATTTGTGGCATTTCATATGTTTGAAAAACCAGTTTACATATGGTCATCCTTGCTTTTGTCGTTTTATTCGTAAAACAGTTTTGAACGAGTTTTTAGAAAATAAACTACCACAGAGCCCACAGAGAACACAGAGGGAGGACATATAGATTGTTTAGTGCATCCAGAAATGTCTGAAGAAGTTGTAGAGGATCAGGTAATTATAGAAATTAAATCTGTGAATGGAATAGCTCTAATACACGAAGCACAACGACTATCTTATTTAAAGCTCTATGGAACTTGTGCTCGAGGATTGCTGATCAATTTTAATGTGAAACGATTGGTAGAAGGCATTCGTCGAATGAAAATATAACCCTCTCTCTGTGCTCTCTGTGGGCTCTGTGGTAGTTTTTATTGCTGAGAATGGTTGGAGAGGTCCGACAAAACAATGGTCGGAAAGAGAAAACCAGTTTTATAATAATTGATGCGCAAAGCGTTAAAAATACCGATACAGCTGAGAGTAAAGGGTATGATGCAGGAAAAAAAATTTCAGGGATAAAACGACACATCGCTGTAGACACCCAAGGATTACCTCATGCAATTCATATAACTACAGCAAATATTACAGATAGGAAAGGAGCGCTAGAAGCATGTTCATTGAAGAAGAGTTTTTTATCTGAAGTAAAAAACGTTTTAGCTGATGGAGGATACTCTGGAGAACCATTTTCAGATGGTATTCAAGAGATATTGGGTTGTCCAGTAGAAATAGCCAAGAGAAATGAATTGCATACTTTTAAAGTGATTCCCAAAAGATGGGTTGTGGAACGTTCTTTTAGCTGGCTTGAAAAGTGTAGAAGATTATGGAAAAACTGTGAAAGAAAGCTAAATACTAGCTTAACTATGGTAGTCTTAGCATTTGTAGTTCTTCTTTTAAAAAGATTTTAAACAGGTTCTTAGGGGGATTGAGGGGACTGGTTTACAAAATAATTTAGAAATGAGTCCAATTAATTTCTTTTAAAGTTTAATCGGGAAAGGGCGGGCAGAGGCACGGGCACAGGCACGGGATTGCAGTTTCGAAAGAAGTCTAATGAGTAAAATGCTCTGTTGGAGCCGAGGAAACAGAAGAGGGTACCAGATCAGAAAATTGCGACAGAAGGGCACGACCAAGGAACGGTCTTTTCCGAGGCAGCATTGGGTGCCTTTCCCTCAGTTTCACAATGGGGATGAGTGGTTACAGATTTACCAACTCGCTTTTGTGACACCAGGAATCAAACCTTGAGATGCCATCTCACGAAAGCAGAGACGGGAAAGTTTGAATTTCCGCAAAAATCCACGGCATCGTCCCGTTAACTGACAACGATTCCGCACGCGAACGGGTGATCCGTTAGGAGAGAGTTTACTCAACGCATCACGCGCTTCCTCACGTTCTTCCTCAGAAAGGTTAGGGTCGATGACCTTTTTTTTGAATTGCTGACGCTTTTCCCATTGGTTGCTAACCATTTTTTTGCGTCGTTTTTCTTTTTCAATCATTGCTTTGCGAGCCATATGGCGATCCTTCTCTTAGCGTTTTTTAGCAGGCCCCTTTTGGCGTTGCTTGCGGTTGGGGTCTTTTTTGTTAATCACGTAGAGCCTACCTCGTCTTCGTACGAGAATGTCTCCCTTGGCTTTGTTGGCTTTAACTGAAGCTTTAACGTTCATGGTTTTTCCTAAGTTGAAGACGTCTATCTTATTACTAAAGCCATTTTTTTTTCAAGACTTTGAGAGCGCTATTTCATTTTTTTCTTCGAAGATGTTGCTCTAATATGCTTTCATACGTATACTCATTCTCTATTTTCTTTAAGATAAGAGGTTGCATTGTGAAAAGAACCTATCAGCCCAGCAAGCGTCGCAGAGCGACAGCCCACGGCTTTCGACTACGGATGAGTACAGCAAGCGGGCGAAAGATCATTAACCGCCGCCGTCGTGCTGGCAGGAAACACCTCACTCCCGTTTGAACTTCTGTTTTTCCAAGGAGAAACGGTTATCCCGGCGATGCGAATACTTGCGTGTAGGGAAGAAAGGAGTTTGCATTCGAGGTTCCTATATCAAAATCCTGCATTCTCCCAACCAAGGTCAAGGATCTCGCCTCGGTGTTACTGTTTCGCGGCGATTCGGAAAAGCTATTGATCGCAATCGGTGTAAGCGCCTGATTCGCGAATCGTTTCGCCAACTCTATTCTAAACTCGCCTTTTCATCGGATCTCGTTGTTTTCCCCCTTCCTTTAGCAAAAGGAGCCAAACAATCCGATATCATGAAAGATTTGGATCAGATTCTTTCCCACGTTAGGAGCGTTGTGACAAAGGATACCCATTCCATCCAAGACGTCCTTTGATTAGAATGGGCATTACCCCCCCCCTCCACTAATCGATATCATCTATTGTAGTAGTAGAATGAGCTCTTTCCTGTATCATTTTGGTTGTATGGCCCATACCAATGTCTGTGTCTTGGGCTTTGTGTTGCAACGCAGTTTCGATTGGGTTCCATAATAGAGCTATAGCTTTAGAAGAAGTTCTCCTATAGATTAAAACACGACTGAAAGCCTTGGTAGCAAAAATAGCTTCATTACAAACCATCTGTAATCGATCAGATGTTAAATACGCAAGAGCTTTTTTTAAGAAAGATTGAATCAATGAAAATTCTTTAGATTTCTCGATGTTGTTATTAGGAAGCCTTGTTATTAGATCTGCTGCTGATGTAATGAGGGCCGCGAAGGGATCGTATTCTGATAGATACTGCTGAAGATCAGTGATTGTCTTTTTTTCAGCTACAAAAGGATTTTCCCAAGAAAAATGGATGGGCAATGTGGTCATGGTATTAAGTATTTGCTGATACATAGTATTAAAACGGGCTACATACTCGATATTTTCTTCCTTCCGCATCTCATGAATCAAGCAGAGAACAGCAAAGATCGGATTGTTTTGAGATGATAACAGTGCTGTATCGATGGTTGGGTCTTTCTCGATAAATATCTTGACTGCCTGTTGAATAGCGCGTTTCTCTGAAGTGAGCTCTTGAGGAGGTTCTGCATAATAAAATTTTGTATTTTCTTCGGCAGCATCTTCTGTTTCTTGCTCAATAGAGGTTGCTAATGTTTTATATTCCCCTTGACAAAAAGTCCATATCTGACGGTCTTTAAAATGATCGTATATCCACTGTAGATAATCTTTTTGTTGATTTTTCGGAAAATTTCTTCGAATCATTGATTTTACAAACATAAGGGATGGAAAAGTATGGTTAAGCAAAGTAAACCATTGCCAAAAAGGCAACTCTTTCCCCTCTAAATCCTTAGGATCACCATTTATCCATGATGCTTGAGAGAATGTAACCTCTTTAAAGATCAATGTTTCACACAGTAATTTTTGTTCAGAAGGATAGGATTTTTCTGCAGAAATAAAGCATTGAATGATTTTTCGATAAATTGTTTCATCGAGTGTGATGCTTTTAAAAATATTCTGCAGTTGTGTTTTCAATTGGGAATATTGTTGTCGTTCTTTTTCCGGGTCAGGTACCGTAACCTTTTTGGGTAAAATATTTCTATAAGTAGGTAGTAGTTCGGTCAATGCATCAAAAGGATTCATTGGCGATACTTCTGCTTCTATTCTAGGCGATGTTGTTGTCGTTTTTGAGAGGGGTGGTTTTTTTGTAACACCAGAACCGACATCTGCTTGATTACCTATTGTTCTCATTATTTTTTTTATTTCGGGCACAAGCGACTCAGAATCGGGTAATGAGGATGGTAGTATTTTTATCATCTTTCTTAAAAAATTGCTTGCAAGTTGACTTGGGTTTGTGATTTTTATATTCTCAGAATTTAGATAGGTACCGGCTTTTTCTAGCAAAGATACAATAACAGGCTGCATTTTCTGTGAGTCAGGGTATTTCTTAAAGAGAAATACGACAGATTCAATGAGGGCAGCAAAAGGGTCATATTGTTCGAAATAACATTGTGGTGTTAAGTCTTTGTGGTCTTTATCTAGGATATAATCGGCCCAAGTAAAGTGGATGGGTAATGCAACCATTGTTTTGATGACGTCATCATATGCCGTATTAAAATAAGATAAATGCGTTGCATTTTCTTCCTTTCGCATCGCATCAATGAGACATAAAAGAGCTAAGGTACGATCCTCTTGGGAGGATAACAGTGTCGTATTAAGGGTAATTTTACCTTGGATAGATTTTTCGATGGTACTTAGAATTGTAGTCTGATCTAGGGTGGGATTCTTTATCGAAGAAGGTCCTGCATAATAAGATTCGGCGTCTTCGTTCTGTTTGCTTATACGCTCTGTTATCACTGAATTTGCTATTTCAGGATAGCTGGTTTTAAGCTCCCTCCATACAATTGTTGACGAAGCGTGTTGGTATACCCATTGTAGAGCCTCTTTTTGATTGCTTACGTGATTAAAACTATTTCGAATCACTGATTTTAGAACCAACCGTAATTGCAAAGATTGATAAAACCAGGCTAACCATTGCCATAGAGGTAAAGACGTTTCTTCTATGTCTTTTAGTGGTAGGTTTTTCCAGCTGGTTATTGAAAAGGTAATGTTTTTTGGTATAAAAATTTGGTCAATCAATGCCAATGCATCTGGATATGTTGTTTGATTTTTAGAGATATATTGAAGAATTTTTT
The DNA here is from genome assembly GCA_942491955.1 of Parachlamydiales bacterium. Classification (GTDB taxonomy): domain Bacteria; phylum Chlamydiota; class Chlamydiia; order Chlamydiales; family CALOCV01; genus CALOCV01. Next base: position 125,779 of record CALOCV010000030.1, on the reverse strand, counting down.
TGTAATTCTCTTCAGAAAGGTGGAGTTGCTTGCAAGATTTTTCTGCCTGGTTTTTGAAATTTTGATAGGAAGAATATCGAAGGTTGGGAACTTGTTTCATCCAGGTGACGATGTTTTCTGGACGATGGTTAAGATTGGCTAATAAATCTACAGGATCTTGTTTTTTGTCCTCTGCTTTTGAAGGGCTTATAGGAGCTGCGGAATGTGTTTTTTCTGTTGCTAATTCCTTAGAATGATCGACCTTTGGTTCTTCTTTTATTGGTTCCGCAGAAGGAATAGTATTTTGTTCTGTCTCTATTGTAGCAGGGTTGGCATGATGTGACTCTTTGTGTGCATTAACAAAGATAAAAGAATCACCTAGTGCACCATCCCTATCATCTTCACTATTTTCAGGAGAGGGGGGTTCCATTCCTTTTGTGGAATCGACATCACTTCCGTCATTTTCCGATTTGGCATCGGTGTTGTCGCTTTCGCTAATCGGATCTTTCTCGTTATTTAAGGGATGGGGGCGAAGCGGAGTATCTTTGTCATCAGGAGGGGATATTGGGGGGGTATCTATATCAGGATCATTGTTTGGAAGGGGATCTTTTGTACTATCATCATCTTGCTGATTGTACTCTGGTGGTTTTGGCGGAGGATTAGGCTGATTATTTCCTTGAGGAGGGGACTTGGGTATTTGTTGTTCGTCGGGCGGATTTTTGGTGCTTCGTCTTTGCATGGCCTGTAAGAAGGTCGAAGATTCTTTTCGATGGGCTACTTTGGCAAGGGGTTCTTGAAAGCGGTTCTCGATGTGTTTTTTCCACACGGTATCGACTTTGGCACGAAAATGATCTTTCGCTATCTCATCGGGCCTATCGATCAGCCCGAGTTGGTGCAGAGTATGCGAATAGGTTTTTGAAGTGAAATGGCTATAAAAGCCCAACCATCGAAGAAATTTCTGCACGCGATTGAATGTGCGTAATGTAATGGTTTGTTGAGCGACATGGATGTGGACATAAAAATGTTCGTTCTGGGGGGGCTTTACAGGATTTGGTAGATGATTTTTCAAAGGAATTGGAGCGTCCCAACCCCGAAAATTCTCGATATCGAGATGTTTAGCGGAAAATATCACTTTCATAAAAGAATTCCCTCAGTGAATCGGTAAATTTTCTGATCCCATTTTTTTCAAGTTGCATCGAGAACACATTATGAGTATGCTAACTCATCTTTAAGAAAAAGAAGCGCCATCATAACATATAAAAAAATTACTATCAATGCTTTTGTGCGTTGATTACTGTGTGGAGGTTCGATGAAAACATCACTGAAAAGCTGGATCGTTCTCTGTTTTATTCTTCTTGCTATCCCAATGCAAGGTTGGAGTGTTGCTCAACAAGAAAAAAAAATCTATCAATATGATCCACAAAAAGATTCTGTGGTTAATGAGATCATCATGAATCATAAATATGGGGTTGAAGGGTTTTCCTACGAAAAACAACGAGGGGACCACAAGGTGCGTGTTTCCCGCTTTTTCCCCGAAGATATCGTAGGGAAGACAATCATTGACTTCGGATGCAATGAAGGGGGGATCCTATTTGCGTGTGCCGATCTTGGTGCAAAGCGAGTCATTGGTGTCGATTACAACGAGTGGTGCATCGGACGAGCACAGAAAAAAGCGAAGAAGAAAGAGCGCAAAAACGCGACATTTCTCGTTGGTGATATGGAAAATAAAGGTCTTTTTGCCCGCCTTCCGCAAGCGGATACGGTGTTCTTACTCGCTATTCTCGATACTTCGCATTTTGCCAACAGAAGAGCCGTTTTGACCAATGTGTCGCGCATGGCAAAAAGGGCCTTTTATTACGAAGGACACTGTTCACCTTCTACTCACGTAAAAAGGATGTATGAAATGCTGCTCTACACCCCTTTTACCCGATTCGAATACTTAGGTAGATTTGAAGGAAGGATATTCATCCGCTGCGGGAAAGAATTGATCGATCCTTCGGAAATTCCCGCAGGCGCTGTTACTTCCGATTCGAGTGAGGCTGAGATGCTTCAAGCAGAAGAAATCTATGTCTTTACCGATAGTTCAGCCAACCCTCCTTTTAGTTCTCGCTGCCGGTTGATCCAATACGTCAAGAGGAACACATGAAATCGATGACCCCACTATTTCTTTGTTTTGTCCTCTTTTTAGGAATCTACCAGGAACAAGGATCTCTCTCTGCCACTGAAGAGTTCTCTCTCCCTTGGAAAGAGTATGCTTTTTCCAAAAAAAGCTCTCTTAAACAAAAAATTGATCGATTATGTGAAGGAAAACGACTCGAAACGGAAGAGGACTTTGCTAAGCATGGATTCTATGTCTTCCGTCAAGGAGCTCCTTGGGGTGTCGTTGTCTATGCCCATCCCGCAACCCCTCACGTTCTCTACAAAAAGCACTTCAATATAGATGATCCTTTTAAGGAGGCAAAAAAATACCTAACGCGGATATACAATCGGGACATTTTGCAGGCTTATATCCTCGAACACCAATTTTCTCACATGATGGTACCTAAAAAATGGCTCTATCTCATGCCAGGTTCTAATCATCCCGGCGAAGGTTCGATGCTCGTCGTCGAGAAACTTCGCCTCGTCAAAGGAGGACATCACGATCACGACCCTCTTTCGCAACTCTATCGTTCGATGGATCAAGAGGCCGTGACCGAACTCTGCATGATCCTCCACGACCTCGGCGGGTGCGATGCTTGGCCCCATAATCAACCGTTTACCATCACAGGAAAAATTGCCTTTGTTGACACCGAACACCTGGGCCGCTCAAAAGGGGATTTTTTGTGGAGGATAACCGATCGACTTTCTCCTGAGATGAAAGAATATGGCCTCTCTCTTTATGGGAAACTCTTGAAGCGCGCGACCAAGTTTCTTTTATCGAAAGGACGTCAAGAAGAACTTGACCAAATTTTTATTGGCACGTTTCTTTGACAAGCGTTTGAGCGACCCAGTTGAAGATTTTCTCATGTTCACTGGCACTAACGCCTGCCTCACAATGCTCCCCTGAGCCATTCACCCCTTTAAAGAAAAAGTATTCTTTGGGGCATGTTAGTGAGTCAAAGAAAAGCTTCGCCTGCCCCTCATTCAAACATTCATCTTCAGCATCACAAACAAGAGTGGGGCATTGGATTAAAGGGCCAAGCTCCCGGAGATGGTAGTGAGACCAATTTTTGAGAAGGGCATAGACGCTTTCGACACCATGGATCCACATGCGCGAACAAAACTTATTACCCAGGGTTTTATTGGAAAGAATTTTCTCAAATGCTTGATGGATTTGTGTTTTTTCTTCCTTCTCAAGAAATTCTCTCAAATGGGGAATAGAACGCTCAAGACCCAACAAAGCATCGTAGTGTCCTGGATAGGTAACAAGAGCATGCACACGAGGTTCAAGGGCTGCTGCGCGACTGGCCAACAAACTTCCCCATCCAAGCCCTGCTAACAGCATGGACTGAGGATCGACATCGGAACGGACCGATAGAGTATGGATAATCGGGGTGATGACCTCTTCCCACGCATAAGTCATGGGGCATCCTTGCTTATACAGCATATCTCCTTGTCCGGGCCCATCAAAACAGAAGACGTTCCATCCTCGCTGTAGAGCAGCGGCTCCAAGAGCAAAGAAGTTTTCTTGTTTGGTACTCGTATATCCTCCTGTGACGATCAATGTGGGTACGGCATCTCCTGTTAAAGAGCCGGAAAAGAAAAATCCCGTCAGGGTACGATGATGTTGGTAGGGGATATCGACATGGGTAACAGGGCGATCAAAGAGAGGGAGAGCAAGATGAAATGAGGCGCTGTGTAAGTCATATGCTGCCAGAAACCGTGCATCAGTATGTGTGGGATAGAGAAATGCCATTGCGAATTTTGCATAACTACTGGCACGGAGATAGTCTTGTCGTGCGCTCTCTGTATTGCCTTCCTGGGATGCTTGTTCTCCTCTTTCAAAGAGGTTGTGAGCCTCTTGCAACCACGCGTTGTACCAACTGTCGATTTGTTGGGGATCAATGCGGCTTGAGATGGTTAAGCATTCACTCACATCAGAGCCTTCATAATAGGCAAACGAGAGCGCTCGTAATAATTGGGCATCCCAATCGCGAGCATCGAAATGGAGCTTCATGGTCCCTCCTATAGAGGTTTCATCCAGGGGAAGAAGAGCACGTCACGGATGGAATGGGCCTGTGAGAAGAGCATAACGAGGCGATCGATGCCAATACCCACACCTGCTACAGGAGGAAGGCCTTGACAGATTGCCTCAATGAAATCTTCATCAAAAGGGCTCGCCTCTTCATCACCCATTTCCCGTCTTTTTGCTTGTAGCTCTAGTAGATCCCTCTGGATTTCGGGGTCATTAAGTTCACTATAGGCATTGCAAATTTCTTGTCCAAGGATGTAGCTCTCAAATCGTTCAACGATTCCTTTTTCTCGAAGATTTTTCTCACGATGGGGTTTACACAAGGGGGTTGTTTCAATGGGATAGTCAATAATATGGTGGGGTTGGATGAGATGGGGCTCTACTTCCACTTCGAAAAGCGTTTGGATGAGCAGCCCGCGGTTGAGTCGGGCGAGTTCCGTAAGATCGACGTGCTCGCTTGCTTTTAATCTTTGCCGCATCTCATTGTCGCTCATGGTACGTGGATCAAAATCCGTGTATTGCACAAGACTCTCTTCCATGGTCATTTTTTTCCAAGGGGTGCGAAGATCGATGATCATTGTTTCCCCTTCCGATGTGGTTAGGGATACCTCAGGTTTTCCAAAGAGATCCAGTGCGATTTTTTCATAGAGGTTCTCAACGAAGATCATCATATCATTGTAATCCCAATAGGTGGCGTAGGCTTCGAGAAGAGTGAATTCGGGATTGTGATTGCGATCGATGCCTTCGTTTCGGAAGCAACGTCCCATTTCAAAGACGCGTTCGATGCCACCGACAAGGAGTTTTTTCAGTGAAATTTCTAAAGAAATGCGCAGAAACATCTCTTGGTCAAGGGCGTGGAGATTGGTCACGAAGGGTTTTGCTTCTGCTCCCCCATAGATGCTTTGTAAAATCGGTGTTTCTACTTCAAGAAAATGAAAGTGATGGCAATAGTCGCGAATGATTTTTACAATGCGACTACGAAGAAGAAAGGTGTCATAGACGTCAGGGCTGGCAATGAGGTCGAGCCATCGTTTGCGATAGCGCGTCTCTTTGTCAGACAAGCCGCTGTGTTTATCCGGAAGAGGAAGGAGTGATTTACAAAGAAGAGTCACATTCTTTGCATAGATGGTGAGCTCTCCTTTTTGCGTGCGGAAAAGATGACCTTCAATACCTAAGATATCTCCTAAGTCGAATTTCTTCTCGATGAATTTGTGGGGAGTTAAGGCTTGTTCTTCAGTGGGATGGTATCCCTCAACAACGGTATGGTCTCGATTGAACATTACCTGAATTCGCGTCGATCCACTTTGGATATGGGCAAAAGCGTTTTTCCCCATGGCACGAAAAAGAACGAGACGACCTGCTACTCGACACGAGGGTGTTTCTCCACATTGGGCTTGCTCACTGTTTCCCACTTCTTGTTCTTGAGATTGAACAAAGAGATCGGACAATGAGTCGGGAGTTGGGTAGCGGTGGGGATACGGTTCGACACCTGCTTGTCGAATGTCTTGAAGTTTCTCTTTTCTCAAACGGAAATCTTCGTGTTCATGATAGGAGGGTGTTGTAACCATAAGTATGTACTAAGGGGTTAAGTGGGTATGGGTCTGTTTTGGTGGGGCTGTACGATGAAAATCAAGGCGAGCATAACAATAGATCGTGCTGGCAATGAGAAGAAAAAAATAAATTGCCCACTGGAAAATAAACATTTTTGTCTCTTTTGTCGAGCTTTTATATGCGCGAATCCAACGAAAAATCATGAGTGGTTTCCCTCTTCTTGGAAGACGTGTAGCGTGCGTGTGGGATAGGCCATTTCTGCTCCATTATTTTCCACGATTTTCGCAACACGTATCAGGATATCTTGTTGGGTTTCACGAAATTCTGCAAGAGATGTTCGATGTGTAAAGCAATAAACCTCGACGATGATGCCATCATCCGCAAACTCGGTGAGATTGGCTAGAGCTATTTGTTTTCTGTCGAGATGAGGATGCGACTGCAGCATCTCTTGAATTTGGGTAAGAATGGGATCGATTTTACTAAAATCTTGGTAGCGAAGAGTCACTGGAGTGGAGATGCGACGATGGTACATCCTTCCAGGGTTTTCGATAATAGCATCGGTAATCAAGGCATTGGGAACAAAAGTTGGCCTTCGTTCTAGAGAGCGAATCCGGGTCATGTACCATCCAATCTGTTCGACATACCCTTCGAAATTTTTGTTTGTTGATTTGATCCAATCTCCTTCAGTGAATGGGCGGTTGATAAAGATCATGAAACCACCAAAAAAATTGGCAATCACATCCTTTGCAGCCCAGCTAATGGCAATACCTCCGATACCTCCAAAGGCAAGAACGGCAGTCAGAGGAACATCAAATGTATCCAGGACCATGATCAAAGCGATGATGATAATCAAACAGTTTGTCAGACGGCTTAAAGTGATCACGAGGGTTTTATCAAACTTACGCTCTTTAGATTGCTCCAACCAATTCCAAAAATACTGTTCCAAAATGCTGACACTATTGATAAGAATCCAAGTGACGATAGCGATGATAAAAAGCACGCGGAAAGAGTGGATCCAGGGAAGGGGGATGGAGATGAGTTCAAGAGAAATGAGAAGAGCGCTTCCCCAAATCAACCATTGTGCAGGAGTCCGTATGGAAACATCGATGAGGCGTCCCCAAGGGACATACCAAGATTGTTTTCTCGCCAAGGAGAGTGCAAGGCGCAGGAGTAGATCAATACCAATGGCTATTGCAATGATAAGAATAATCTGTCCATAGATTTGGTCAAAAAACGTTGGTAACATGAAAACCATGATAAAGCGGTTTCAAAAAAAAGTCGATATGGGATTCACATCGACAAGCATGCGGCAATGGCGGTTAGGAAGATTTTGTGCTTGAACTTTTTAATGCTTCAGGAAAAGACGATAGATTGGGTGAGGAGAGAAGGAATTGGAAGCGGTATAAATCTTTGATTTTTGCATGACCTGAGGGAATCACCGGATAGAGTTGGTACGAAGAGGGAAGTGTTGCAATGAGTTGGGTTCTTACCCTGTTCGCTTCGTCTTGGGCTATCCTGGCCTCTTTGCTCGAAAAAAGAAATTTTACCAACTGGTAAAAGGGGGGGAACTGGAATAATTTTCGGCTCTCTGTCTCTGTTTGGTAAAAAGCACCGTAGTCTTGTTGCGCCCCTTGCAGAATGGTCGAATGGGTGGGCAGCGATGTTTGCAAAAGCACCTTTCCCGGCAGAAACCCCCTTCCCGCTCGTCCTGCTACTTGAGTAAGAAGCTGGAACGTCGTTTCGGCCGAGCGGAAATCGGGGAGGTGCAAAGAGGCATCACTATTGAGGATCGCCGCAAGCGTCACTTCGGGAAAATGAAGCCCTTTTGCGATCATTTGTGTTCCGATCAGGAGGTCGGCTTTACCAGAAGAAAACTCTTTGAGCAGTTTTTGGTGACTCCCCTTGTGGCGCGTGGTATCGGCATCGATGCGAAGAGTGCGGATTGAGGGGAAAATCGCGTGTAGCGCACGTTCAATTTGTTCGGTTCCTGCGCCACGAAAGGCAAGGGGTGTGTCCGAGTGGCATTCATGGCAACTCTTTGGCGGAGGAGAGAGTGTGTAACCACACACGTGACATGTGACGCGATGGTCCTTTTTGTGATAAGTAAGGGCAATATCGCAATGCTGACAACGGAGTGAGGATTGGCAGGTTGGGCAGATGAGTGCCGTGTGATAGCCGCGTCGATTGAGGAAGAGGATCACTTTTTCTCCCTTTTTCCATCTCTCTTCAATACCATCGAGTAATGGCTGTGAAAAATGAGTGAATCCACCTGCTTTTTCATACTCTTTTTGCATATCGACAACCACGACTTCGGGAAGTTTGGCTGTTTCAACGCGGTGTGTGAGGGTGCTGAGCAGGTATTTCCCTTTTTTTGCATTCGTATAACTCTCTAAGCTCGGCGTTGCGCTTCCAAGAACAACGGTTGCTTGGTTGCATTGTCCACGGATCACAGCGACATCACGAGCATGGTAACACGGAGCTTGTTCACTCTGTTTATAGGAGGCTTCATGTTCTTCGTCGACAATGATCAAGCCAAGATCGGGAACGGGAGCAAAGATTGCGGAACGGGCGCCGATGACAATGGGCGCTTTTCCTTGATGGATCCGTTGCCACTCGTCAAATCTCTCTCCAGGACTGAGCCGATGGTGCAAGATGGCAATCCCGTCCCCAAATCGTCGATAGAACGTTTCAATCGTAGGAACGGTTAGAGAAATTTCAGGAACAAGAACCAAAACATTTTTTCCTTGTTTTCGTGCTTCTGCAATCGCTTGCAGGTAGATTTCCGTCTTTCCACTACCTGTGATGCCATAAAGCAAATGGGTAGCGAACGTCTTTTTATCGATCGTTGCGACAATGCGCTTGAGGGCAGTTTCTTGTTCGTTGGTTAATGTTTTTGGTTTTGAAGGAATGTATTCCACATGGAGAAGGGGGGAGCGATCGATCACGATTTTTTCAAGGGTGATGCATTGTTTTTTCACTAAGGCATCGACTGCTTGACGCGAAGAACCGGTTTGTTCCAGTAATTCCGTTAATAGCATTCCTTTCTCTATGGGGAGCAACGCCTCAAGAATGGCGGCTTGCTTTGGTGAACGCATCTGATGCTTCTTGATCCACTCGATCAATTCTTGTCGTGTGCCTTCTCTCCGAACAAATTGTTGTTCCTTATGCCGCCCCTCTTTCCGGATGGGGGAGGGGAGGATGGTTTGCAAGACTTTACCAAGGGGGGTGCAATAGTAACGGGCCATCCAGAGGATGGTCGAGAAGAGGTCAGGTGGAAGAAGGGGGCGCTCTTGGAGGAGGCGCGCAATGGGTTTCACGCGTGGAAACGAAGAATTCTCTTTGACCGCTGCGACATACCCTTTTCGCAGTCCATTGCGCAAGGGGACTTCGACATGGCTTCCTATTTGGATGCGGGAGAGAAGGGGGCGGGGATGGAGTAATCGAGAGGAAGATCAATGGCAGCATCCAAAATGATTGAGGCGTAGATAGGGGTGTCATTTTTGCAAGATGCAGGTTCTGTCATGAGGGCTATTTTTGCATTCCTATTAGGGCGTGTCATCAATTAGATGAATTTGTTTTACAAATATTTTGAGTTGATTCCACAACGCTCTCTTATGAACAGGGTTGTCGATGTAAAACAGAGGCTCTTCTAGAAGACAATGAGGAGGAAGATCGCTTTGAGATGCAGAAGAGAGGAGATGACCTGCTACAATGATACCGCTTACTTCTGAAAGAAGGTGAGATATCTCCTGAGTTTCCTTGGCGAGATAGGTAAGGCGGACGCGTACTCCAATTCCTTCTAAGGCATTCGAGACCGATTCGAGGAAGTCGATCTCTTTTTGTGCTTTCGAAGAGTGAAGAAAAAGGAGCGAGATCTTTTGTTGGCTATGGGTAGATGGGGGTGTGGATATCTGCACTACAGAAGGGGCTACTTTCGCGAAAACGTCTTTCCAACGCATATCTGGAGGAAGAAACGCTCCTTTTTTGGGTTCTAAAGAGAAAAAAGGTTGTGAAGGAGAGGGAACTGAAGAAGGGAGGGAGGGTTTCTTAACAGGAGGAATTGGCTTTTCCGTTTTTATAACAGGAGGGGATGATGCCTGAATGGGAGTGGATTTTGTCAGTGGAGGAGTAGGTAAAGGCTCGATTTTTTCTTTTGGCACCGCGGGTTTTGGTTCGACATCGATATAGGTCTTCAGATCGCGAATGAGTTGGAGAAGGGGGTGACGTGACGGCATATTATTTAATTAAAAGAGGTTTAATGACAAGGGTGATAAATAATTTTTTAGAATAACACCCATTCTAGGAATTTGTCAATAACTAAGAACCTGTCTTCACACTTCAAATGGCTAAATTCGAAATTATTTTCTCTCCAGGAAACAAATTCACAGCGGGAATGGCTCTTATTCGTCGTCGCCAAAAATATCTTTTAAATGTTTTTGGTATTCTAGATCTTGTTTAAGTTCCTCAAATGTTACAGAAAGGGGTAAATGTTGAATCACAACCTTTTGAGAATGAATCCATGCACTTAATGCGTTTATTTCTTTTTTTGACCACACCGAAATATTGGCAAATTTCTTATGAAAAGTGGTAAAAATATGGATGATTTCTGGACGGTATTCCTTCGATTGTTTCAAAAATAATTGGATATTATTTTTCAGTAGCTTCGTGGATTGTTTTTCATTCCAATTTTCCAGGATCTTTTCGATTTCATTGAAACAAGAGAGTAAATTTTCTTTTTGTTTGTCGAATGAAATTTTTTGTTTGTCGAATGCGGAAACAGGCTTAGGCTGCGATTCTGTGTCGAGAAAGAGGGGTTTTTCTTCCTTTTTATGAGCGGGAGGCGGCTTTTCTTTACTAGGGAAAATTTCATCTTCTTTCTTTTCTTCTTTTTTGGGAATTTGTTTTTCTCCTGTTAAGACAGGTTCTAAATCCCACCAGATTTGTTCTTTCAGTTGATGGATGTACGGTTGGTATTTGTCTGGATTGGATTCTTTGGATAACGCCTTTAAAATGCGTTGATACGCCCTTCTCAACGGAGGGTGTGGGATCTCCTTAATGTGAAGCAATTCTGTGTTAACAAAATTTTTTAGTTTTTGTTCTTGAGGTGCTTTCATTAGTGCGATAAAATCTTTGATTTTTTTTTGCATTGCCACTTCTTTTTGGATACGAGAGGTAAGTAATTGGGATAGAGGGGACTCTTTTATGATCGCATCCGATAGTTGCTGGTTAGGATCTTTATTTATGAAATTTTTTAATAATATTCTTCTTGTTTTTTGCGCCTCTTTTTCGACTTGGAAAAGGCTGATATCGTGCCGTTTGGCTAAACTTGCTTTGTTTATAAGGACGTATTGTACGATTCCTTGGTCCGTGGTTGCTGTGAGAACGACCTCTTTTGAAAGCCTTTTTTTGAGATGTTTTTCTACCTCATCGTCTTTGAGAATTCTTCCAGCCACGGCATAATGGGTCTTTTCCGCAGATGAAGCATCGAGTAAAGGATATGTGTTTTCTTTCCCTGTAGTTAGGCGTATGCGCGTCTTTTTTTGACCGCTTTTCCCAGGAATTTTGCTTGGGATAGGGGCCGCTACTTGTTCTTTTTCATACGAACCATCATTAAAAGGGTTGATGTGCAACATGTTATACTCCTAATCAATGAGTGGATTGTTGATTGTTTTTTAAAGTCGCTCCTCTCCTAAGAGAGGAGCGACTGAGAAGACTAAGAATTATTTTTGCTGTGTTCTTTGTGGGTTGTTTGGTCTTTTGGGTTTTTGTGCCGTGCTTTTCCGTGGATTTGTTCTTTTTTTACTGGTTTTGTTGGCCATGAGAACCTCCTCTTTTTTCCCTCACAATTAAGGGAAAATATCATAAGGGACCGACAGCAAGATCGGATATCCCTATATCTATTAATTAAACAAATTTTTATAAAATCTCAATAAAATTATTCTCCTTTGAATCTTTTTTCTTATTGAGGACTAAGCGTTAATTTTTTATGATAAAGCGCTTCAAAATACGGAGGGATTGTGACAAAAAATTCACCTATGATGGTCCAATGGCATGCCTGCAAAGAAGGGGCCAAAGGAGCTCTTCTTCTTTTCCGATTAGGGGATTTTTACGAAGCCTTCTATGAGGATGCCGAGGTATTGGCCCGTGAACTCGAATTAACCCTAACCAAGCGGCAAGATATCCCCATGGCGGGAGTTCCTGCTCACACATGTGATACATATATCGACCGTTTGGTTGCCAAGGGATATCGTGTTGCCATCGCTGAGCAGACCGAAGATGCCAAACTGGCAAAAGGTTTGGTAAAAAGAGAGGTCGTTCGCATTGTCACTCCAGGGACATTGATTCATTCTGGGCTGCTTTCAGAGCAGACGCACAATTTTTTTGCCTCCATTGTTGCAGGGGTGGAGGGTTATGGATTGGCGTTTGTCGACTTGACAACAGGAACGTTTTACGCTGTCGAAATATCCGAAAGAGAACAGCTATGGAACGAGCTATTTGCATTAAAACCTGCCGAAATCTTAGTTTCGAAGAGATTATTTGAAAAAGAACAAGAGATGATCGAAGAGCTACAAAGAGGAAAATCCTGTCTCGTTAATACCTGGGAAGAATGGCATTTTGATCGATCGATTACAGAACGGTTCCTTCTTGAACATTTTTCTGTTCAAACATTGGATGGATTTGGATTGAAGGAAAAAGAGAAAGCCATTCAATCTGCAGGAGCGCTCCTACAGTTCGTACAAGATCATCTTTCGATGTCGACCCAACACCTCCAATCGATTGCTACCTACTCTCCTGCCGAGTACATGGGGATTGATCGCACAACCGAGCGGAATCTCGAACTCATACAATCGTTGCAGGATCGAAGCCGCAGAGGGACCCTTCTCTCCGTTCTTGACCAGACGGAAACACCGATGGGAGCTCGCCTTTTGAAACGATGGGTTCAGCAGCCTCTTTTGGACATCGGTCAAATTCGAGCACGGCAGGAGGCGGTTTCCTGTTTTGTGGAACGAGGTTCAGAACGGAAGAGATTGCAGGACGCTCTTTCAAAAGTGCGTGATCTCGAAAGGATGATGATGCGCATCAGAACGGGGTATGCCTCTCCACGCGATCTCGTCGGTTTATGCCATTCACTCCAACCTGTTGTTGAGATTCGCGCTTTGTTAGAACCTCTGGCTCCACGATGGCTACAAGAACGCTTTGTGTACATCGCACCCCTTCCCGAAGTGGTCGATCCAATAGCACGGGCAATTGTTGATGCACCCCCAATAAAGATGTCGGAAGGAGGGGTAATCCGTGAAGGATATCGTCGAGATCTCGATGAGCTCCGTCAGCTTCAAAGAAATAGCAAAACATGGCTTGTTCAATACCAAAATGACCTGAAAGAGAAGCTCGGCATCAAAACATTAAAAATCGGTTATACCCGAATATTTGGCTACTACATTGAAGTGAGCAAAGGGCAAGCCGATCGGATGCCCGAAACCTACCATCGTCGACAGACCTTGACCAATGCAGAACGCTTTCTCTCACCAGAGTTAAAAGAATTTGAACAAAAAGTATTAACAGCAGAAGAACGTGCCCTTGCTATCGAGCAGAAGCTCTTTCAAGAGGTGCGAGAGACGATTCTCCCGCACGCCTCGCGGGTTCTTCTCCTTGCACAAGCCCTTGCAGAGGTTGATGCCCTCCTCTCTTTTGCCGTTGTAGCCGTCCGCCATCGTTATACCCTTCCCACGATGGTACAAGATGATATTTTGCATATCGAAGAGGGACGCCACCCCATCATCGAGGAGGTTGCTTCCCATCAACAATTCATTCCCAATGATACGCACCTCAATGAGCGCAACGAAAGGATCATGATTTTGACCGGACCGAATATGGCAGGGAAATCGACCTATATCCGGCAAGTCGCTCTTATCGTTATCATGGCTCAAATGGGATCTTTCGTTCCCGCTCAGTCGGCTACGCTCGGTCTTGTTGACCAGGTGTTTGCTCGCATAGGCGCAAGCGATGACCTTACTCGGGGACAGTCGACGTTTATGGTCGAAATGGCGGAAACGGCGCATATTCTGCATAATGCCACCAATCGTTCGTTGGTGATTCTCGATGAAATAGGGCGAGGTACAAGCACATATGATGGAATCTCTATTGCATGGTCGGTGATTGAATACCTACTGCAGACAGAGGAAAAAAGAGCCAAGACCCTCTTTGCTACCCATTATTGGGAATTGACGCAACTCGAAGAGAGAAATCAAGGAGCTGTCAATTATCGGGTTGATGTGCATGAGACAGATGATCAGGTGATTTTTTTACGAAAGATTGTTCGGGGAGGTGCGGATAAAAGCTATGGTATTCACGTAGCACGGATCGCCGGTGTGCCTCTCCCCGTTGTCGAGCGAGCAAAAGAAATTTTGTCGCAACTCGAACAAGAGGGAGCGACAAAAAAGATAGAAATGCCAAAAAACCTACCCAATCGCAGAATGAAGAAAAAAGAGAGTGTGGTCTCCAAAGAGATCCAGCTCGTTCTTTTTTCGTAACTTGATAAAAGAGATAATATTTAGTAAAATTTTCTCTTAGAGAAAATCTCTTAAATAAGGATGTTGCTTTCATTTCTACGATTAACGAATCGATCACCCTGTATCTCGCTTTCCCCCTACTTACCTTAGTTAGTTTCTATTTTACTTGGCGCCTCCGTGGCTTGCAATTCCATGGCTTACGCAAAGGATATTCCCTTCTTTTCGAAAAACAACGAGAGGAAGGGTCGAGTCCTTTTGCTTCCATAACAGCGATCATTGCGGGGAATTTTGGTACGGGAAATATTACAGGGATGGCCGTTGCTTTGACAACGGGAGGACCTGGAGCGCTTGTTTGGATGTGGGTCGTTGCCCTTCTTGGCTCCATTGTACAATTCGCTAGTTGCGTCTTAGGAGGAACCTATCGACATGAATCGAGTAATAAGGAAGCTATGGCAGGACCGATGTACATCTTGTCTAAAGGGGTGAATAGCCGATTTTTGGGATCTTTATTTGCTATTTTCGCCCTCCTTGGCGCTTGTGCTGTTGGGAATTTTGTTCAAGTACATTCCATCACGACTCCTTTAGTCTCTTATGGATTTCCAAAAGAAATACTTGCCGTTGTTCTTATCCTTTTCGTGGGATGCATCTCTTTCGGAGGTCTCCGTAGATTCACCCAACTCACGAGCTATTTGGTTCCTTTAAAAGCTTTTTTATACATTATGGGTTGTTTTTGGATTATAGGAATGCATGCTAACGAAATACCGAATGCCTTGGGAAAGATTTTCACCATGGCAGGTTCTTTTTCTTCTACACTCGGAGGCTTTGGCGGATATGCATTGGCAAGAGTCGTCGCTGTTGGTTTCGATAGAGGCCTTTTTGCTACAGATATAGGAATCGGTGTCGCCCCCATGTTGCAAAGTTCGACAAAAGTCAAGCATCCCGTCGTATTAGGGCTCGTATCTTTGGTGGCTCCTGTTTTTGTGATGATGGTATGCACCTTAACAGGTCTGGTTCTTCTCGTGACAGGAGCATGGGAAAAAACAGACCTTTTGGGTACCGAGATGGTGCTCTATGCTTTTCAACAAGGTCTAGGTCCTTTCATAGGAAGCGTTCTTTTAATGGCTGCGCTTTTTGTCTTTTCTTATACCACTATTCTTTCTTGGGGGTGTTGTGCCGAACGGGCGGGACAATATCTATTTGGAGATAGGGCTATATTTTGGATACGCCTTTTTTATCTCCTGCTTCTACCCATTGGGGTGGTGGCTTCGATGGATTGGATATGGGGGTTAGCCGATTTTTCGATTCTCTGCATGTTGATGATCCATACAATCGGCATGGTTGCTTTACGAGAAGAGGTCGTTCGATTAACAGAAGAGTACTATTTCTTACCGCCAGTATTGGGCCAACATTCGTGAGGCAGATTATCGAATTCGTCGGCAAAACCAAGACCATCTTCGATTTTTACTCGTTCTCTCTCTCCTTTTAACGCTTTTTTATCGATAGCTTCCATGACTTCAGAAGAGAGAGAAAAATCGGTGATTGCGAGGTTTTCTTTCATATGGTTTTCTTGAGAAGTGCCTGGAAGCGGAAGGCAACCATGTTGCAAAATCCATCGTAGTGCTATTTGGGTAGGTGTTTTTTGATACACCTTTCCCCATTTCTCTAAGAACCTGTTCAAAATCTTTTAAATGAACAATCCCCTGCAATTTGCTTTGCTTAAGAAACTTGGTTAACATATCTCAGCAATAAAAACTACCACAGAGCCCACAGAGAGCACAGAGAGAGGGTTATATTTTCATTCGACGTTCTACCAATCGTTTCACATTAAAATTGATAAGCAATCCTCGGGCACAAGTTCCATAGAGCTTTAAATAAGATAGCAGTTGTGCTTCGTGTATTGGAGCTATTCCATTCACAGATTTAATTTCTATAATTACCTGATCCTCTACAACCATGTCTGGGCACTAAATAATCTATATGTTTTCCCTCTGTGTTCTCTGTGTTCTCTGTGGTAGTTTATTTTCTAAAAACTCGTTCAAATGTGTGTCTACATTTGCTTTGCTTAAGAAACTTGGTTAACATATCTCAGCAATAAAAACTACCACAGAGCCCACAGAGAGAGGGTTATATTTTCATTCGACGAATGCCTTCTACCAATCGTTTCACATTAAAATTGATAAGCAATCCTCGGGCACAAGTTCCATAGAGCTTTAAATAAGATAGTCGTTGTGCTTCGTGTATTGGAGCTATTCCATTCACAGATTTAATTTCTATAATTACCTGATCCTCTACAACCATGTCTGGGCACTAAATAATCTATATGTTTTCCCTCTGTGTTCTCTGTGTTCTCTGTGGTAGTTTATTTTCTAAAAACTCGTTCAAATGTGTGTCTACATTTGCTTTGCTTAAGAAACTTGGTTAACATATCTCAGCAATAAAAACTACCACAGAGCCCACAGAGAGAGGGTTATATTTTCATTCGACGAATGCCTTCTACCAATCGTTTCACATTAAAATTGATAAGCAATCCTCGGGCACAAGTTCCATAGAGCTTTAAATAAGATAGTCGTTGTGCTTCGTGTATTGGAGCTATTCCATTCACAGATTTAATTTCTATAATTACCTGATCCTCTACAACCATGTCTGGGCACTAAATAATCTATATGTTTTCCCTCTGTGTTCTCTGTGTTCTCTGTGGTAGTTTATTTTCTAAAAACTCGTTCAAATGTGTGTCTACATTTGCTTTGCTTAAGAAACTTGGTTAACATATCTCAGCTAATAGCTCGACTGATAGGAGAGAGATTTTGGTAAAAGGTTGCCGTATCCAAGATGCGATATCCACAAGCAATGGCTTGTTTGACAGCCAAGAAACACGGTTCTCCCTTCAGGGGGAAGGTTCCATAACCGATAGCAGGGTATACTTCTCCTTCAATAGAACAGATGCCTTGAGGGTTGATGTGGATCGACCTATTTCTATGGGTCATCTTGTGGATCCACCCATTCTGTAATTTTGTGACGGATGCTCTCGGTAGAAAGGGTATTACATAAAAATGTTTGTTCCGCCCAAAAGATGAGGGATTGAATCAGTTTTTGGCGATATTGTGAATCGGGATTTCTTGGTTGCTGTCGGACTAAAGGACCGATAACATAATCAAAAAAATCGCGTTTTTTCTGTGAAATAGGAATTTCACTAAATATTTCGCAGTATTTACAAAAGAGCTCCGAAGTGGGTTTCATTTGCTGTTCGAGGTCAGCAATGATAGAAAGATAGTCAGTAGTCTCAGGTACAGCAATAGGTTTGTAGGGAGTGCACATAGCTATTGCTGAAAGACCTTTTTTGTGAAGATCTTGGGAAACCTGTGGGACGTGAGGTAAACGGTTCCCATACCATTGCTGTAAAAGAAACATCACATCCAGGATTGTTTCAGGGGATTGGATGCGTTGGAACATATGAAACATTTGACGTGGTTTGATTTCATAATGTGGACTGTGATTGCAGAGGATTTTTTGTTCGGTTGCGCGGGTACAAAGAAAAATCGTTTCTAGTCCATGTTCAAGGGAGGACAAATTAAGAGGTGTGTTGCAGTAAGGAAAATCGCGTTCAAGAGAGTGTGTACCGAGTCCATTATGTGCAGTAAATTCTTGTTTGTCAGGAAAAAGGCCCATTTTTAGCAGGAATGTACGCATGATTTTTGTGATCGTAGGACTAAAGCGATTGTCTCGTAAAAAGAGACTATCGATGAGAAAGGTTTGATTTTTAGGATCAGAGGGAGGAGAAAGGAGCGGTAATGGAATTGCTTTCCAATGATTTCCTATAGAGGAAAGAGAGGGGATGCTCAATCGATCTTTTTTCTTGGGAGTCAATCCCGTTTTCTTTTCCAGCCAATAAAGGATTCTTTGGTAGGCAGAACAAGGACCTTGTTTTATGGTTTTTTGCCATGACGACATACCTCTGTACATATGATTGTAGAGCAAGGCTGCACGCAAGGAGGCATGTTGATTTTTATTTAAATGGTTAATACTTGTTGATTTCCAACTACTAAAATCAATATTTTCTAATTTCTTATGGGTTTCATTGATCCGTACAATCGCTTGCGTTACATATTGGGTTTTTTTTTCGGTTTCTAATCGCTTACTTGCCACATTTTCTTTTTGGAACAAAGACTCGATAGCAGCTATAACATAACGAATGATGCGAAAGGGAACGGGGTTATGAACAAGGTGGGCGTCATGGATAACAAAAGCTCCCCACCCTTTTTTCGTCACACCTTCAACAACATAAACCGCTGTTAAGTACTTTTCATAGTCTTGGTAGTTCATTAAAGGAGACATCATCAGCATTACTCGTAAAGAAGAAAGTGATTATTTTCTGTTGTAAGAGGAAAAGTCAAGTAAAAGAAGAGAGATGTCTTTTTTATCCGAACAAGCTTCCGAGCAATGAAGATCTACGGTACGCTGCTAGATCGTCAGACCTCTATAGTTTATAGGATTTTTTGTTAAGCGGCCTTTCTCAAAATCGCTGAAATCATCGGTACTGTCATCTTTAATCTCTGCAATTCACCGGGAAACTCTATAATCGTTGCTCTCAATAGCCCCACTAATGCCCTACATGTGTTCCTCTTCGGTTTCTTCCTCCAAAATGGCCTCTCACCAAAATCTGCATGCTCCTTGTCTCCATACGCCTTCACATTCGCTAATAGTAATGCACTGTAACAGGCTACATGAAATCCGGGTTGCTTCTTTACTGAATTCTCATTCCATACTTGCGCTTGTCCTACTCCCATTATTGACTTCTCATCCCGGTGATTGTATTCAATTTGCCATCTGTCTAAGTACGCTTGTATTAATCTCTCTATCGGATCATCGATCCCTGTCGTCAATAGGTAAGCTCCTCTTCGGTAATTCCTTTTCCCTCCTCTTATGTAAGGTAGCGGAGCTATCACGATCAGCCGAAGTGGTCTTGATAACGTCCCATTTTCCCATAATACTTCCTTCACTTCCTTATATCGAATCACCCTCCATCTCCCTCCATAAAAAAAATCCTGTTCTTTCCACTCAATCTTATCATCTTTTTTTACTCCTTGTAGAAAGATTATATTTTTTGGATTCAATGCGATAGTCTTTCTTGTCTTCTTCAGAGGCCTTCTTTCCAGGTTTCTTAACACTTGGCGCTAAAATAAAACGGACAGG
The DNA here is from genome assembly GCA_942491955.1 of Parachlamydiales bacterium. Classification (GTDB taxonomy): domain Bacteria; phylum Chlamydiota; class Chlamydiia; order Chlamydiales; family CALOCV01; genus CALOCV01. Next base: position 106,378 of record CALOCV010000030.1, on the reverse strand, counting down.
AATCGACCTTGCAGGAGTGGTCTCATCCTCTTTATATAGAGGGAGTAATATGGACATCTGTAAAAAACGCAGATTCCAAATAAGGTTGGTGTGAAATTTGGGACCCAAAGGATCTGCACCCCAGCGGGCATTGGGAATTTTCTTGCCTGTTTTACGCAGCTTGGTATCATCGGCTGCAATGGTGATATAATCATCGTGTACGTATTCTGAAAGGTCTTTAATTTTATCATATTTACTCATCTATTCTTCCCGTTAAAGAAAGGAGTAAATCTTAAAATTTATAGTTTTGCAAGAAGTCTATTCCATGTTACCAGTCAAAGCTCAAAGAAATTTTAGAAACATACAACAAATGATTTAGGAAAGGGTTATAACATATGAAACAACCAAAAGCGCTAGTGTGGATTTGCAGCATACTCTACGTTCTGGTTCCGCCCCTTTTGGTAGGGTGTGCTTGGTTGAGTCCGATGTTATTCCTCAATACTAATCATACAAGCTGGGGTGTGTTCTTGATATCCATGGCTTGGATGGTTCCCTTATCAACCATCGTTAGCATCTGTTCTATATGGGTAAACTATTCTAAGGAAAATTATTCAAGACTCTATTTCTATTGTGCTCTTCCTATCTTGTCTGTCGTAGTTTTGGAGCTTTGCATTCAAACGTCCAGACTTCTTCTCAAATAACTTATGTGTAGGTTCCCAAGAAAAACGATCTTGCGAATTATGCACATTTCCTGCACACTAGCAGGCCATAAGAGACAATAATCAGCAGTGATAGACATGGATCCATTCCATCTTTCCTAGAGAGAAAGTCTACTGTTGGTTACTGTCGTTTGTTGAGAGTTGAGGTAAGACTTCTGTTTTCAAGTCCGATTCCTATCAGTAATTCCCAGAAATCGACTCATTTAAACAGTAATGGTATCAGAGAGAACCGTCATCTGTCAATACTGGGAATTCAAAGAAATTTTAGTTGTTTTCAGGGAGTCGGTGTGAAAATTTTGTGAAAAAATGGAATTAGGGCGTTTCATCAATTGGCCAAAATTGCATCTCATGGCATCTGATTCGACGATCGTTCGCGTTCAGCCTCGCCAACCGAACTCAGTTTGCTTCGGCTTCCACACGAACGATCGTCGAATCATCTACCATGATCTACAAATTCATCTAATTGATGACACACCCTAATTTCAAAAAGAAAGAGATTGACCCCCATCAATGGTCATGATTTGCCCTGTCATCCACGATGAATCTTCCGATGCTAGAAAGAGGGCTGTATTTGCTTGGTCAACCGGTGTTCCAGTTCTTTTCAGAGGAATATCTTCAACCAGGCTAAATGCGGCATCATTATTATTGCCGTATGGGGTAGCACCAGGAGCAATAGCATTGACACGAATGCCATATTCGGCAAGCTCGAGTGCTGTGCTTTCAGTTAACATATTGAGCGCAGCTTTCGCAGTAGAATGTGCTACTCGATTAGGATAGGGTCGATTTCCTGAAATAGAAGATATATTGATAATAGAACCCAAAATATTGTTTGAAATCATATGGTTGGCAACCAGCTGAGTCAAGCGCATAGGAGCTGTAACCCCTACACGAAATAGGTGTTCAAAGGTACTTAGTTCTAGGTTGAGAAATGGGGTTGTGTCATATCCTCCAGCACAGTTAACAAAAACTTCTATTTCCTCTAAAAATCCTAATGCCTGATTGAAAAATAGGTCGATGTTTTCAGGTTTCGAAAAATCAGCATAAATTGCTTTACCAGAGCGACCTAACTCCTGAATCTTCTGTACGGTATCTTTAGCTCCAGAGTCATCAGAGCGATAACTGATGACTACATCTGCGCCATGCTCTGCAAAAGTTGTAGCAATCGCTTTTCCAATGCTTCGATTTGCTCCTGTGATAACAGCTTTCTTTCCCTTCAATTTCATTACGTTACGCCCTCTTATTTCAAAAATCTTCTACTGTATTTGCTGCTGTTAAAAGTTCTTCTCCTGCTAGGTCAGGTTCTGGTTCTACAACTCGTACAACGCGCGGTACGGATAGGGTTTCAGCAAGATGTTTGAGAAAATACAGTTCTCGATGATAGTCCTTTTCACTACTACAGATTTTTAGGATAAGTGGTTGTTTAGAGGGCTGAGTCACTCTATACACAACAGCAATCATGGTGTCGTCATGATCGATCCGTGAAAATGTGGCCGTATCAAGACCTAGTAGTTCTTTGTAAACAGCTGTGGAATCAGTCATTTAACATTACTTTTTGAGACCATTGGTAAACCTGTTGGGATACTTGCCAATATCGTGTCCCTTCTCTTCCTTATACTGAAGTAAATTCAAAAATTGGTTGGAGCAAGGTCTTTTCGGGGAAGTTTTCCCTAAAAAAATTGAAACGCAAAGTCGCTAATACGCAAAGAAATTTTATAATCCGTTGACGACTCTGCTACAGGTTACGGGCACTCGAACTTGTCTTTTAACTTTTAACCCTCTAAGCTTTAACTCGTGATAAAGACAGTTTTCGTAAACCCCTTATACTATCTCTGTTCACCTTAAGCAAGACACCTTCATTTCCATCATAGCTGAAGTAGAAGATTATATCCAAGTCTGTTACGGCCAATGGATTGTTTCTGAATGATTGGCTGAATCGGAGGGACCAGGAAATGGGAGTCCAGAGGGTCATTGACCCTTTGGCGGGGGATTATTAAGGGGGCAGAGCCCCCTTAATCGGAAGAGGTAGGATTCGAACCCACGGTCCCGTGAAGGACTTCTGTTTTCAAGACAGACGCAATCGGCCACTCTGCCACTCTTCCAGGGGGGTAATATAACAGAAAACAGACTTTCGCAAAAGCTTTTGCAGTGGCTTCGATTATTTTGAATGAATAGGAAAAAACGTCTATCAAAGAATGTTATTTTTGTCAAAAAAAAGATGAAAAATGGGGTGATTTTATGTAAAAACAAAATTTGAATCTTTAAGTGGATCGTGAGATAATAACAGGTGGCAAACCATGGAGACGCTATGAAAAGACACCCATCATCTATTTCTCTCGTCGACGCTGTCGATGCCCTAGCCCAAATCGCAGAAATGGATTGGGAATTGCCAAAAAACCTCTCTCACGAAAATGAAGAAAAACCCCCTGTCTCTTTTTGGGCCCCGGAAGAGGTTGCATGGATCATCGAAGAGGACGCTGAAATTAGCTCGCAACATATGCGAGAAATTTTTCGGATAATTTTGCAATATCTTCGTCGTTACTACAATGAAGAATACATCAACCATGAAGACATGACTAGCCTCGATCGAATGCAGAATATCATGTTGATTGTTGGTGAAGCGGCAAAAAAATTTGATGCTTTTACTGCTCTTTTTAAAAAAACCCAAAAAATTAGAGTGACGGGTACTCGAGAATACAAAGATCTTCAAAAATTTTATCAGCAAAAATTATCCAAAAAAATCGATGAAAAACAATTATCAAAATGGATCTCAGCATTAACAACACAAGAACCACAACCTAAAAAAGGGAACGTCTACCGTGTTGTCGATCTCGAAGAGGTGAAGAAAGATACTCTTTACGATCTTCTCCTGATGGAAAAGGAAGATGGTTCCCGCTTTCTTAATGCGACCCTCCTTCGCAATATGCTTCTGATTTGTGATTTTGGTACGCAGTTCCAACAAATTCGAGGAGGAGATCCATTATCCGATGTCGAAGTTTGGGTCGATCAACTTTGTTTTGAAACAGCAAAAAATATCCTTCAATCTTCTCGACACGTTCTAGATCTTTTCTTTCAAAGTACCCATGAACAAAGAGATCGAGAAAGTGTGCGTTTAGTAGAACAGGCGATTATCTCTTTAATGATGAGTTCCCATGAGAGCAACCGGATCGAGCATGGTCCAAAAAAAAGTTGTCGGGAATACTTTTCCGATTTCCAAAAAAACCTCCACAGAGTCATGCACACTGAGGATTATCAACGATGGATTACATATCCCGAACAAAAAGAGGAAATATTCATCGACCATGTTCTTGCTGTCGTTCACTCTCTTTGCCACCATTTTTTCCTTCCTCTTCAAGTGCGGCATCGGGAAGTGGTTCCTGTTACCCATCTTCTCAAAAATGTGGGTGCAGTAGAGGGAATTTCATCAACCCTTCATGAGCAGATGGTATTTTGGGAAAAAGAGGAGCAGTTCTATGCCATGATGGCGCAATGGCTGCAATACCACCCTAACGGGCCGCTGACAAAGGTATTGGCAGTTCATGATCAATCTCCCAAGATGGTCTTTGATCCTTTAATGCAAGAAAATATTCCAAATGTACTTTATGATTGGTATCTTCCAGAGAGAAAAACGACATTTGTACGCATTCCTTGCCCTACTTGGCAAGAATCCATCTCCTCAGCACACATCGATGAGATGTTTCGAGGATGGTTACAGTCCTATTTGGAAGATCCTCTTCAAAAAAAACACCTTCTCATCAATTTGCAAGATCGATATTCATGGAAAAATGAAGCGCGAGTACAAGCTCTTGAACATTTAGCAGAAAAAAAGCCTTTTAGTGAAGTGCTTTCTGTTGTGACAATCGCAACGGAAACCGATTTTGTGCAGCAGAAAGGGCCTTTTGCAAAAGACAATGATGTTCCAACTTTTTTTAATCATTGGGTTCAAGAGCTGCAAAGTAAAGAGAATACCTATGATTTTCCACCTGAAGTATGGAAAGAAATTTTTCCCGATTTCATCCTCGATCTATTTACGATGATTCACAAGATTTATTTTTCGGGAAAAAACGTTCTTACTATTGAACAGAGGCAACAATTCATAGACATCTTCCACATTTTTCTCGTTTTGAAAATTGTGGATTATATTGAGCCTAACTCCTGCAGTCTAACTTGTAAGGACGGTATTGACTATGGATCTCTACAATCTGCTTTGCTCTATTATTTTCTAGTCACTTTGCAAAAAGATTCTATGGAGCCCGAGGAAGAGCAGGCGATGCATCAGATGATTTACGCCCCCTCATTGCTCATTCGGGAAAGAGTTCCTCTTCCTGAACCTTTCCACCGATGGATTCGTGCTTGCCGGTGCATTGAAGAGGCAAAAAACGCAATGGGCCATGAGGCCTATTCCACATTGCTCAAGGAGGGAACGTCCATTTTTTTTAGATGTTCGCTCGACGCCCTCATTTACCCATGACTTACTCACCAGACTTAAACCCAATCGAGATTTTCTGGGCAAATTTTAAACGTATGGTAAAGGAAAAAGTAAAAGTTTTAAAGAATTTGTCTAGTGCAATAAAAGAATCCTTCCTTAGCTTCATGGAAGATAATTAACTTATTTTAAACAATTTAAAAACGCAAAGAAGCTAAGTCGCTAAGTCGCAAAGAGATTACAGAACGTTGACAACCCTGTGGTGTACCTCGATAGCGAACCCAATAATATCATAGAAAAGTTCATTTTTATTTCTTTGCGTCATAGCGTCTTAGCCTCTTTGCGTTTTGTTTAAACGTTGTGGGCAAGACTATTCTCTTTCTAATCGTATACCAATTCTAATAAATAAGTGTGAAAATTTAAGGATGAAACAAAAAGGCGATAAAGCGCCTTTTTGTTTTTTTTATTTCCCCAAAAATATTTGCTATAGGTTTATTCTGTTTGAGGACCATTGATTGCCATCAGGCGAATAAGTAACTTGGTAAAAGCGGGATTCTTTTTCTGTGTTTTCGCTTGTCACTACGAGGGAAAGCGTCGCATCGTTTGGTTTACTCGTCATACGAATATCAACAATTTTTTCCCCTTCGGAACAAGGCGTTGCTTGACTTGTTTGTTCGGGATTACCTTCATCGGAAATCGAATAAAAAAAGAGCGTATCATCGGTGGACGCAAAGAAGGTGTGTTTGCTCAAATAGCCTGAAGAACTTAATTCGGATTTTACCCCTGCTATGGAGGAATAAGTTCCTGCTAATTCTCCCTTGTTAGAAAAAGTGCTGTTTGAGAGGTCCTCTTGGCCTATGAAAATTTTCCCTTCTTGGGTAAGAGCTATACATCGAACTTGCGTAACACCCAAAGCAAATAGGCTTTCTACTTTTTTTGCAGCACAGGAAAAACTTTGTTGTTGGGATGGAGCAGGTTGTGAAAAAGGGAAGTAGGCGTAAATTCCATCTCCTTGTGTACTGTGAAGAAAATAAACTCCGCCATCTCTCCCTTGACAGATGGATAAAAGGGGTGAGGTTAACGAAACGGAAATTCCCTGATCCATCACAAAAGGGTGGAGATGCAGCTTGTTATCCGTTGAGTAGGCAAGAAAGGGGCCTTTGAGAGAATCATTCGCATATGTGGCAAAAACAGAAGAAAAACGAATATCTGAATATTCTTTGAGTTTTTGCACTGTGTTGTCTTTACCGATTTTGTGGGTGCTTAAGGAACTTCCTTCTTGGATGCCAACATAGATATTTCCTTCGAAAAAAGCAGCAGATGCTTTTGTTACTTTTTGGGAACAAGGAGGCAACGTAAATGTGTGAATCGTTTTACCGTTCCATTTGGAAACTGTATGGTTACCTGAATGATAAAAAAATTTATCTCCAGCGTCACTAGTACATAGAAATTGTGCTTGTGCTGGCATGTGAGCCCTTTTTTTTTGTTATTGGTTGTGTTGTTTTAGAAGGGCAAGTGTAACAATCATGTAATAAATTGCAAGAATAATTCCCTTTTTTGAAAGATAGAAATATTATCCGGGAATTTTTGTGGCTTTTGTTTTATGAAGTTGTTGATAAAGATCTAGATAGTAGTCATCGTTCTCACAATCCTGCCAGCCAGCCCTGGAGCTCCCCCCTTTTCATGAGAGGTCGTGAACGGTTACAAATTATCTGGGAATTTTTGTGGCTTTTGTTTTGTGAAGTTGTTGATAAAGGTCTAGATAGTATTGAGCAGAATGATGCCAACTAAAGTCCTGCTGCATGGCGCGTATCATGAGCTTCCTCCAGAGATCTTGGTCATTGAGCCATGTCTGTAGAGCGCGGTTTAGGGTGTGTTCAAGGGCCTCTTCTGTTGGATCTTTAAAGAGGTAGCCGTTTCCTTCGTTTTCATTCAAGAGGGGCTCGTCGACATCGAGGATGGTGTCGGCAAGACCTCCAGTTTTTCGTACAATAGGGATGGTGCCATATTTGAGGGCGATGAGTTGCGTGAGTCCACACGGTTCATAAATGGAAGGAATGAGGAAAAGATCGCATCCAGCGAAGATGAGATGGACGAGATCTTCTTGGTGCGAAAGGATGATGTGGGCATACGGATTGGAAGCGTAGCGCTGCTGTAGGGCATAAAAATGTTGGTTCATTTCGGGGAGGGTAGTGGATCCAAGAAGAATGAAGGCTCCTCCTTTCTCTAATGTATATTCGATGGCGTGTTCAATGAGATGGGGGCCTTTTTGGGGGACGAGGCGTGTCACACAGCCTATAAGAGGGCGGGGCTCTGGAGCAAGACGAACCTTATCGCAAAGCACGGTTTTTAAGTAGCGTTTGTTGTCTAAAATTTTATTATCATTTCGGCTCTGAGGAATTTCACGGTAGGAGTAGTGTGTCGAGAGATACCGGTCATTCTCCGGATTCCAATAGGAGTAGTCGATCCCATTTAAGATACCAACGAGCTTATGTTGGTGTTTTATGAGCGTTCCCTGAAGACCTTCACTACCGTCGGGCAATAAAATTTCTTTAGCATATGAGGGAGATACCGTCGTTAGGCCGTCTGCGTAGACGATGCCGGCTTTGAGTAAATTGGTTTGGTTCGGTTCTCGATCGTCAAAGATTTCTAAAGGAGGAACGCATTCACTAAGAGAGAGATCGATATAGGATAGGTCCTTTTCGGGGCCCTTCCCTTGATAGGCTAGGTTATGAATGGTAAAAAGAATTTTTGTTTTTCTGTTTTTTTGTGCGAATTTCTGTAAAAAAAGCGGAGCTATAATGGCGGTTTGCCAATCGTGAAGATGGATGATATCGGGAAAACGATTTTCTTGATCGAGAAAATCGAGAACGGCGCGAGAAAAATGAAGGAAGCGATGACGATCATCCGTACAACCATAGATGGTGCCTCTTTGGAAAAAATGTTCGGAAAGCTCGGATTCGAGAAAGTGGACCGTGATATTTTCCACTTGTCCCGACCAGATGGAAAGAGGAAAATGGCGCCCTTTCCAAGTTGTTGTGCATCCTTTCCATTGGATGTGAAGATCACCAATCTCTTTGATATCAAGGATGTCGTATTTTGGGATGATGATTTCGACTTGATGATTGTTTGCGAGCAATTCACGAGTCAACCCTATGATGACATCAGCCAGCCCACCAATTTTAGCAATCGGAGCGACTTCCGTGGCAACGTGGATGATGTGCATCCGTGTCCTTGGTAAAAGAAGTTTGTTTTCTTACCAGATAACAAAAAAATATTTTGCTACGTAGATTTTTTTATGCTTTCAAAATCTGAAATGGATTCGAGAAGAGAGGTGTAATCTTCTATTTTAAGATTAAGGGATACCCATTGATTTTTTCTCTCTAGAAAAAGCTTTGAAAAGGCCTCTTTTTGCTGCTCCCATCGCTCTTTTTCCTGGATAACGGCTTCTTTTGCTTTTGCTTTCCATTGAGTGAGTGAGTGAGGAATGGTTTTTTCAGGAAGATGATCTAACTCCTTAATATGAAGATCAATATGTCGGTCTAGTCTCTCTTGTCCCTTCTTCCAAGCCTCTTCTTTTGATGACCATGTATTTTCTTGGCTTTCAAAGGCCTGTTTTGCTTTTTCTGCCTCCGATTTCCAGGATTGATAATCGGTAAGGAGCTTTTGTTGCTCATCCTCTGGTAGGGTAGAGAGCGTTTCTGCTTTTTTTAAAAATTCTTGTTTTCTTTGGATAAGATTTTCTTTTGTTTCTTGATGAGATTGTAGGGCTTTTTCTGTGGGCAAAAAAGAAGAGGAGTAGGTTTTGTGACTATAGATGAAAGAATGCATCAGGCGGGTTTGATGCTGTTTTCTTCTTGTAAGCCACTGGATATCTTTTGCTGTATAATCAATAAATTCTTCCTTAGCAACAGGAATGTCATTAAAGTGATTAAGAAATTTTTTAAGCGATCGGCGTCGTTTTTTGATACGATCATTGATCGATTTTTCGACGGTTGTCTTCCAAAGTCGTGGAAGGGAAAAAAGAAGTAGTTTAAAGAAAGATTCTTGGTACAAATGGAGGCGGCGAGAAAAGGGCTTCCGAAAGGTTTGTTCTTGTTTGGATAATTAGCGGGCTTGGTCGCGCAGTTGCTCCAGGAAAAGCGCAGTCTCTTCCATAGCAATGACTTCGGGAAGAAGCGTTTTTTCCTTTTCAGCAATGTCTTGATTGAGTTGGGCTAATAGGCTTTGTTCATCGCGTTGTCTGGGATTGAATTGCTTTTTCCGCTGTTTTTTCACGGCAAGTTGGCCCATGGTCATACGATTTTTATCAATGAGAGCATCGAGATAATCAGCGTAGTAGTGACTCGTCTCTTCAAGGTATTCGCCATACTCCTTTTCACTAATCTGAGATTCCTTTAAGCGGGCAAGAAGTTCTTCTGGGGAAATCTGTAAAAGGGCCTCTTTTTTTTTGGCTAAATAGAGATCTATTTCTTGTTGTCGGATCTCTTTGAGAAAAAATGTACGCATATGATGGGGATAGGCCAAGCTTTGTTCAATTTTTTGTTCGCGTTCGGGGTCTTGATCGAGAACAAAACGGGAGAGGTAGCGTTTTTGTCGATGGGTGATGGGAGGAAACTCGTCTTTATTGGGCATCTGAGAAAATGCTTTTCTTGCCAGATGGTCGATGGTGTAGTCTTTTGATCGATTCGTAGGAGTGGCAAAATTTTCTTTTTCTACATTAAGCCGGTAGATGCTTCTTCGATGAGGGTGGGTCATTTTGGGTGCGATATCGGTCTCAACAGTGATAGAAAAAATTTGTTTTTTTAGAATATTTGCTACGTAGTTTTTTTGGTTTTGATCTGCAAGAAGTGGAGGTAGATGTGTATCGGGATCTTCTTTCACAAGAAGTTCTTTCCGGTAGGCGCGAAGAACGTCAAAAGCTTGTGCCATTTTTTCTTCTATTTGGCGTGCCGGTTCTCTTTCTGAGATGGTATAATACTGGAGATAGATATAATCCACTTCGAGAATGGGGTTTTCGCTATTTTGTGGAAATGACTCTCTTTTTATCTCTTTCCCTTCACGATCCAAGACGATCATTTCCCATTGGAGGTCGATTTTGAGGAATTTTTTTTGTTTGGTTGAAAAAATCGAGAAACGATAGGCACCACTCGCACTCTTTGGAAAATGGCAGCGGAGAGTGCAGCGACTATCGGGGTATTGGTTTTTGGTGGCGGAAAACCACGCTCTAATGGACTGTGTTAAAGGGGTAACTGGGTTTTTTGATTCTTCTCCTCCAAGGTTTTGCAAAGAATCGGATCGAAATAGGGGATTGATCGAGTCCATGATCCCACACTTTACTGCCTGAAAGAAAAAAGACAAGAGGTATTTGCAAAAAATCAGAGGAAAAAGTATCCTTTTTCTTTACATTCCTTGGGGTGTAGCCAAGCGGTAAGGCAGCGGTTTTTGGTACCGCCATGCGGAGGTTCGAATCCTCCCACCCCAAACATGACGGACACGATGAGCCTGAAACACTTTGATCATGGGTTGATCCTTGCCGGGTCTTCGCATCCCGCTTTGGCAAAAGCGCTCGCGCAGCAGACGGGGATTCCCTTGGGTGAAGTGACAATAGGCCGTTTTCCGGATAATGAGACACAAGTTGTCATCAACGAAGAAGTGCAGGGAAAAACCGTTTTTTTTGTTCAAACCCTCGCTTATGAGCCGAATGAATATCTCATCGAGCTTCTCCTTCTTCTCGATGCAGCGCGTCGTTCCGGGGCAAAGAAATGCATTGTTGTCATGCCCTATTATGGGTATGCCAGACAAGATCGTCGCGATAAGAAAGGGGTGCCTATTACCGCCCGACTCATCGCCGATCTCCTTGATCAAGCAGGCTGCGAGGTTTTGATCACCGTGGATCTCCACGCAGAGCAGATCGAGGGTTTTTTTTCGTTTCCCGTCGAAGATGATCATGCAATTCCTCTTCTTGTAGAAAGGATTGCTAAAGAACTTATCGACTCGAATTGGGTCGTTGTGGCCCCCGATATAGGGAGTAGTAAAATTGCCCGTTCCCTGGCCCAGCAATTGCATCTGGACTTTGCTGTCATTGATAAACAGCGCATGAGTCCTAGTGAGGTCAAAAAAGGGAAAATTATCGGGGATGTCGATGGAAAAAATGTCCTTCTCGCTGATGACGTGTGCTCCACAGGAGCTACCCTATTATCAGCAACGAAAGTTTGCCGAGAGAAGGGAGCGCAACAAATTTTTGCTGCCATCACTCATGGGTTGTTTACCCCTGGGACGATGGAAAAAATTGAAGAGAGTCCTATAGAAACTCTCTGGGTAACCGATACCATTCCATGGAACGAGCGTTATCCTTTCGCAAAGAAATGTTGTCAGATCTCTCTTGTTCCTCTTCTCTCTGAGGCGATTCTTCGCCATCTTTCTACCGAAGGTCTTTTAAGTGTTAGTGAATAAGAACTCTAACAATATTTTTTTAATATGGTTAGAAAAAAGAGGGAAAAAATATGATGAAACTACCTTTTCGCGAGAGAAAGGCCGATCGGAAAAGTGAATCGAAGCAGCTTCGGCGCCAAGGCTTTATCCCTGCTGTCATTTATGGCAAGGGCGATGCTTGTGAACATGTCGCTATTGATGGAGCGGCTTTTGCGGCTGCTTTGCGACAAATTGTCAAAGGGCGTTTAGCAACGACACGATTTTCACTGACCGATGAAAAAGGGGACGAACGTTCGGCCATTGTTAAGGATATCCAGTATCACCCAACGACCTATGACATCCTCCATCTCGATTTTGAGATCCTTCACGAGAATGTTCCTGTGAATGTGCGTGTTGTGATTGAACCTGTTGGAATGATCGATTGTGTAGGAATCAAATTGGGTGGAGTACTGCGACAGGTATTGCGTACCTTACGCATCCGTTGCTTGCCTAAGTACATTCCAGAAGCATTTCAGCTCAATATTAAAGATCTCAAAATGAGGGATTCATTGCGTCTCAATGATATCGCACTACCAGAAGAGGTTCGTCCTCTTGAAAGTCTCGATCGCATTGCGCTTGCGATTGTTAAGAGGTAGGGAGCCATGAAACGACTTTTTGTTGGTTTAGGTAATCCGGGAGATGAGTATGCGAGAACAAGGCATAACTTGGGTTTTCTCGTGGTCGAACGGTTTGCTGAACGGCAAAAGTGGCCCTGGAAAGAAAAAAAATCTTTTAATGGGGCGATTGCTCAAGGAGTAATTGAAGGGCAAACCATTTGTTTGTTGCGTCCAATGACGTTCATGAATGAGAGTGGACGTTCGGTAGAAAAAGTAAAAAATTATTTTCAATTTCAAACAAAAGACATGGTCGTAGTCTATGATGATATCGGCCTTTCTTTTGGAGTTCTTCGGCTTCGTGATCAAGGGAGTTCGGGTGGACATCGAGGAATTGAGAGTCTTTTTGATGCATTGGGAACACGCACGTTTCCGCGTCTTCGGGTTGGCATTGGGCATCCAGAAAAGAGAAACAAAGCCGATTATGTCTTGGATCGCTTTACCCAAGAAGAGGAACTCTCGTTGGATGAGGTGATACAAGAAAGCATGAAAGTGCTCGACCTTCTTCTTACCGATTCGGTGGAGAAGGTAATGAATAGAATCAATATGCAAAAAACACGGGAGAAAAAAGATGGAAGACCATCGGAACCATCTCTATGAGGGGATGTATGTCATTAGCGCGAAGTTGAGTGAAGATGCTCGACAAAAGGCGTTGGACAAAGTGATCCAAGGAATTACCCATCATGGGGGAGAGGTGCATAAAATTCACGACCAAGGTCGGCGGCGCCTCGCTTATGAAATTGATGGGTATCGAGAAGGCCACTATTATGTGATCTACTTCTCAGTACCACCAGCGGCGATTAGTGAATTGTGGAAAGAGAATCATCTCCATGAAGATCTCATTCGCTTTATGACTTTAAGGGCAGACACAGTGCTTGAAGAAATTACCTTTCAGCCACTTGTGGAAGTGAACCTATAACAGAAGGAGGGAATATGACCATTAAAAAACCGCGGAAGAATGATATGCGTTTTAAAAAGAAGAAAAAATGTCCATTTACCGCATCGGGTGTAAAGCATATTGATTATAAAGATATCAATACTTTGTACAAATTCATTACAGAACGAGGGAAAATTTTACCTCGAAGAATTACAGGTGTTTCAGCGTTTCATCAAAAACGTTTGACACTTGCGATCAAGCGAGCCCGCTACATGGCTCTTTTACCCTTTGTAGCAGAAGTTTAGGAGGAACGAATGGCTTTTACACAACTTTTACTCTTGGAAGATATTCGCTCCCTCGGTCGAAAGGGAGAAATTGTTAAGGTGCGGTCTGGCTACGCCTGGAATTTTTTGTTACCAAAAAAATTAGGGCTTGTTGCGGACAAGGGCGCTGTTCAGAAACAGAAAAAATTGCAAGAAGAGCGTGCTAAGCAGGCTGTGCAGGATAAAAAAGATGCAGAAATTTTAGCCGAGAAGATGAGGCCACTGGTGATCGAAACCAAAGTGAAAGTCGATCCCGCCGGCAAACCTTACGGTTCTGTTACTACTACAGATATTCTCCATCTTGTAAGCGAGCAGCATGCCATTCTTATTGAAAAGAAAAATGTCGCTATCAAACAGCCGATCAAAGCTATTGGAGAGCACACGATTCCTGTTCGTTTGAATGAAGGAGTTGAAACAACCATGCGTTTGCTGGTCGTTGCCGAGGGAGGAAATCGAGGCAAGACAATAGAAGTAGAGAAAACGGAAGAAGAAAAGTGAAAGAGAGGACCTTTTTTTCACCTGCAAAAGTGAATTTGTTTTTGCAGGTGAAGAAACGATTGCCTTCAGGTTATCACGAGATAGCAACGTGTATTCAGGCAGTAGATTGGGTCGATCAGATCACGTTTTCTTTTTCTGAAAAAGACGCATTCACTTGTTCCGATCCCGATCTTTCCAGTAGAAAAGATAATTTGGTTTGGAAGGCTGTAGCACTTTTTCGAGAACAAACAGGTTGGTGCCAGCCTCTATCCATTCATTTAGAAAAACATATCCCTGTGGGATCTGGGCTTGGTGGGGGATCCAGTAATGCGGCGACGACTCTTTGGGCTCTTCATCGTTTTTTTCCTGGGAGTATTCAGTGCGGTGATCTCCAAAAGTGGGCAAAAGAGCTGGGAGCGGATGTTGCGTTTTTTTTCTCGGGTGGTTTGGCTCAATGTACTGGAATAGGGGAACGCGTCGAATCGATTCCGATGACAACCCCTTTTTCTGGATTTTGGATTATCAAACCCTCTTTTTCCCTTTCTACTGCCACTGTTTATCAAGCTCTTGCAGTCAGACAAAAGAAATGCATCGATCTTCATCAATGGGTAAAACAATTTTTTTGCGGGGAGGGGGAGTGGATCAACGATCTGGAAATCCCCGCGTTTCAAATTTCGAAAGAACTTTATAATTTAAAAAAATTATTGTCGGAAGAAGGTAAGTATCCCACCTTGATGACAGGGTCGGGTTCAGCGATCTTTTCTTTTCGCCCCTCTCTCCCGTCCCTTCCTGATTCTTATGAAACACGATTTGTATCGCCCATTTTCCGCTCTTCAGAGGCGTGGTATGAGTTGCCAATGACTCATCAGGCTTGCTGCCATGAGGGCAGCGGTTTCACTTCTAAGGATGTGGGTGTGGAGTCGTACAGGTAACGCACCTTTGTTACGAAGAAGGGTTTCTTCTCTTTGCGAAAATCCGCTTTCGGGTCCGACGAGGAAGAGTGGGGCAGCAGGTTGTTCAGAGGATTGGGATGCAAAAAAGAGCTGTTCGAAAATGGGGGTTTCATCGGAAAAGTCACCAAAAAAAGTGGGGTTGGGGAAGGTTTTCCATTGATGTAAAGGGGGCATGATTTGCAATTTTGGAAGATAAAGATTTCCCGATTGTTTCAATGCTGAGATGGCGATTTGCATAAAGCGTTGTTGTAGGGAATCTGAAATTGCCTTTTTTTTGCTCCTGTCTCCTGGAAAAAGTAAAAAAGAGGTGATGCCCAATTCTGTTCCTTTTTCAAAAAAGGTTTCATAACGACTTCCTTGTAGGAGAGCGATTCCTATCTGCAAGGAAGGAGAGGGAGAAGAATCGGTTCTTTTGACAATTCGCAAAAAAGCCCTTTTTTTCTCAACGGTTTCAACTATAGCATAAGCGAGTATGCCTTGGCCGTTGATCACCTCGATCTGCTCTCCCTCTTTTACGCGCATGACGCGAATCATATGATGGAATTCCATAGGATCGGGAGCAATCCGTGCATCCTCTCTTAGAGGATCGTTAATAAAAAAGCGATATTCTGGCATGGATACCGTGGGTTTAAGAACCTGTTCAAAATCTTTTAAATGAACAATCCCTTGCAATTTGCTTTGCTTAAGAAACTTGGTTAACATATCTCAGCAATAAAAACTACCACAGAGCCCACAGAGAGCACAGAGAGAGGAGTTATATTTTCATTCGACGTTCTACCAATCGTTTCACATTAAAATTGATAAGCAATCCTTGGGCACAAGTTCCATAGAGCTTTAAATAAGATAGCAGTTGTGCTTCGTGTATTGGAGCTATTCCATTCACAGATTTAATTTCTATAATTACCTGATCCTCTACAACCATGTCTGGGCACTAAATAATCTATATGTTTTCCCTCTGTGTTCTCTGTGGTAGTTTATTTTCTAAAAACTCGTTCAAATGTGTGTCTACATTTGCTTTGCTTAAGAAACTTGGTTAACATATCTCAGCAATAAAAACTACCACAGAGCCCACAGAGAGCACAGAGAGAGGGTTATATTTTCATTCGACGTTCTACCAATCGTTTCACATTAAAATTGATAAGCAATCCTCGGGCACAAGTTCCATAGAGCTTTAAATAAGATAGCAGTTGTGCTTCGTGTATTGGAGCTATTCCATTCACAGATTTAATTTCTATAATTACCTGATCCTCTACAACCATGTCTGGGCACTAAATAATCTATATGTTCTCCCTCTGTGTTCTCTGTGTTCTCTGTGGTAGTTTATTTTCTAAAAACTCGTTCAAATGTGTGTCTACAGCAGTATGACGCTTGATCCCAGATACTTTTTTCCCAGTATCATAACCTTAATTATCTTGGAAAATAATTGTTTATACAGGATTAGAAAGATTTTGAACAGGGTCTAAGAGGTTTCTCCAAGACGGACAACGACCTCTCCATTCTTGTAATAACTATTCAATTCGAGTTTGTGCTCTCTATCCACTAAAAGTGTGAATTGCCGTATGTAGTATTCAAATCGAGAACGTAGATGCTTATCCCATTCATTGGGAAACGGATGGAGGCCATTTTCTTCCCCTGCTAGCGAGTAGAGGTAGGCAAGGTATTGATCTTCCAAGCTTCTCCAATTAACGAATTGTAAACTCCAAGCGAGGTCTTGCAGGTCGGTTTTTGGTTCGGCAAGAATATTGATGAGGAGATTATTTTGAACTAGGGATAGAAACAATTTACTCACGTTTTTAGTATAAAGAGGGATATTGAGAAAATCGACTTGATGATCTTCTTGAATGAGAGGGGATCGTTCTAAGGATAAGTTATCTGGATTTCTCTCATTGCTATATTTTAATGGAAAATAGAGGGAAATCGGAATAAATCCTTCCAAAGGAAGAATATCATTGCGAAGAAAGTCGATTTGGATCTCTTTGGCTCGAGGATCATTGAGTTGTTCTTGGGCATAGTCCAAAAAGGGAATCGTCACTTTTTTCCAGCTATCCGGGACAAAAAAAGAAACTTCGTCATCAAGGAGAGGTTGTTTTTTTGACGCAATCGCATCGAGTTCTTTTTTTGATATATCATACAAATTAAATGTCAGTTCGAGACGGCGGCTTTTCAGTATCAACACCTCTTCTTCAGGTCCGCTGACGGTTTGTAGTAATTGTTGTGGCCATATATCGACAAATTGGTATCCCTGAGGAGCCCTGCCACGGGGAGGTAGAATTTCTACAGGAATTTGTTCGGTAATAAAGCGACTTAACCGAAGAATCAATTCAGGGTGTTCAACACTTGTAACATAGCGGGAGAGGTTGATGGTGGGATTGAGGCTAATAAGGTTTTTTTTGGTGATATTCACAATCCATTCGCGCGGCTTGTCAGAGGCATCAAGAATGACTTCAACATCGCCTGGCTCGAGTCGGTCAATCATGTATTTTGTTCCAGTTAGTGTTAAGCTAATGCGCTGGTCAAGGAAGCCGCTAGGTTGTAGGCCTTGGATTGTCATGTCAGCAGGAAGATTGGTGACGCGAATGAGGACGAATGAGAGGGTTTTTGTTGTTTTGATCGATTGGTAGACAGAGATCCAAATCAAGATAGCCAGAGCAAGGGACAGAAATTTTTGCATCCGATTGCGTGTGAAAATATCGTAAATAAAAGATCTCATGACTTCCACCATGTTGCAAGAGGCCAGGAAGAGGGGATACGCGTGGATGGGAAGGAAAAAATGCTGCGGATGATGCCTCGGAATCGGTCGGTTTTTACTCCTCGCGTCATAATGCCATCTCGAGCAATAGAGACTCTACCTGTCTCTTCGGAGACAACAATAATGAGAGCATCTGTAATTTGGCTGATTCCTAATCCTGCGCGGTGTCGTGTTCCCATCGATTTTGAAAGTTGGGCGATATCATCGGCAAGAGGTAAAATTGTAGCAGCAGAGAGAATTGTGGTTCCGCGGATGATGACAGCGCCATCATGGAGAGGGGTTGTTGTTGTAAAGATCGATTCCAAGAGTTCGGGTGAAAACCCGGCATTCAATACGACAGCCTTATTTGCGTATTCTTCTAGGGAATCTTGGTTCTCTAAGATGATAAGAGCTCCGATTCTCTTTTCGGCAAGGCGGTAGACGGTGTGGGTGATTCCATCGAGGAAACGATCAAATTCAGAAATTTCGCGATATTTTCTCCCTTTCCAACTGAGCTTAGAAAGAGCTAATCGGAGTTCGGGTTGAAAGATGATGATTAAGGCAATCGCGGCAACGCTGACCACATAGTGGAGGAGATTTTCTAAAACAGGCCAATGGAGCCACTTAGCAATGGCATATAGGGCCATAAAGGCGATGAGTCCGAAGACCACATCCATCGCTCTTGTATTCCAAAAAAATAAGATGAAATAGTAGAGCATCACTGTGATGATTAGGATTTCAATTAGCGGAAGAAAAAAAAGGTAAAATGCCATATGGATCGCTAAAAGTCCCAATTTTTGAGTCCATCTCAGTATAGAATACCATCGCGAGAAACTCAAGGCGCGCTGCGGAAATTATTTTTCTAAATAACTACTTAGAATCAGGCTGATATCCAAGGATAAGAGTGGAAAATTTTTTATTAACGTGAAGACAGCGAAGGAGACGTAAAAAATTTTTAACCAAAAGATGAGAGAAAACGCGATCCTTTTGGTCCGAGATGAATCGCATCGATGCTCTGTGTAAGGATTCGCATTTTTCTCTTTGCTAAAAGGGGGTTCTATCGTAAGGTATAGGCACAAAAGCTGTTCAGGAGTGGTTATGAACGTTGAAATCCTTGCGCGCACCCAATTTGCCGTGACCATCATGTTTCACTACATCTATCCCGTTCTTAGCATCGGGCTTTCTGTGGTTATGGTGGTTATTGAAGGGATGTATCTTTGGACAAAAAATCGTTTCTACTTAGATATGGCGCAATTTTGGACAAAGATTTTTGCTTTAACATTTGCCGTTGGCGTGGCAACAGGCATCGTTATGGAGTTCGAGTTTGGAACGAACTGGGCTACCTATTCCAAATATGTTGGAGACGTCTTTGGGAGCGCCTTAGCTGCAGAGGGTGTTTTTGCTTTTTTCCTTGAATCGGGTTTTTTGGCTCTTCTTCTTTTTGGATGGAATCTGGTTGGGGCAGGACTCCATTTTTTTTCGACATTCATGGTGTGTTTGGGGGCGCATTTTAGTGCCGTTTGGATTGTTGTTGCCAACTCCTGGATGCAAACTCCTGCCGGCTTTCAGATTGTTGGAGAGGGGTTAGCAGCAAGAGCAGAAATTACTGATTTTTGGGCGATGGTATTCAATCCTTCGTCGATGGATCGCCTATGTCATGTCTTGATCGGCGCTTGGTTAGCAGGAGCTTTTCTTGTCACCAGTATATCGGCCTATTATCTATTGAAAAAGCGTTTCACCGACTTTGCATGGACATCGATGAAGGTAGGACTTGCTCTTGCTTTAATCAGCGTGAATTTGCAGCTCGTTTCGGGAGATTCATCCGGAAGAAGCGTTGCTAAAAATCAGCCGGCCAAGCTTGCAGGGTTAGAGGGGCTCTATACTTCTACAAAAGGAGCGCCTTTGACATTGATGGGTTTGGTCAATACAAAGGAACAAAGAGTGGATTATGCGGTACGCATCCCAAAACTTTTGAGTTTCCTTGCCTACCGCAATTTTGATGCCAAGGTGACGGGATTAGATGCCTTTCCACCTAAGGATCGTCCTCCTACGGCAATTATCTTTCAAACCTATCGCATTATGTTGGCTTGTTGGGGTTTGATGTTTGTATTGGCTTGGTGGGGAGGGTATCTTTGGTGGAGGGGTAAGCTTTCATCGAGTAAATGGACGTTGCGTGCTTTTGTGATTGCTGTTCTTTTTCCTCAATTAGCAAATCAAGCGGGATGGGCTTCAGCAGAAATTGGGCGTCAGCCTTGGATTGTTTACAATTTACTTCGAACATCGGAAGGATTATCCAAAGCGGTTACGGCAAACCAAGTATTGGGGTCTCTAATAATGTTTAGTTTAGTCTATTCGTTTCTTTTTATCATGTTTATTTATTTGATGAATAAGAAGATCAAAGGAGGACCTATGGAAGAAGGGACTACGGAACATTACCACGCCATGGAACACTATGTAGAGGAATTACATCATGATTGAATTGCATCATTTAGAATTTGGTTGGTTTACTGTTTTCGTCATTCTGATTACAGGATATGCACTCCTCGATGGTTTTGATTTAGGAGTCGGAATTTTGCACCTCTTTTCTAAAAAAGACGAAGAAAGACGTTTGATGCTCAATTCGATTGGTCCTGTTTGGGATGGCAATGAAGTATGGTTGGTTACCGCGGGAGGAGCTCTTTTTGCGGGATTTCCCATTGCTTATGCGACGATTTGTTCTGGGTTTTATATGCTGATCATGGTGTTTTTGAGTGGAATTATTTTTCGTGCTGTTGCGATTGAATTTCGAAGTAAGCGCCCTATGGCTTGGTGGCGTTGGATGTGGGACGTTTTTTTTGCTTTGGCAAGTTTCATTATTGCTCTAGGATTGGGGATCATCATGGGGAATCTCATTCGGGGGATTCCTTTGGATGAGAATCGAGAATTTTCTGGGCATTTCTTTCAATTTTTTCATTTGTATGGAATTTTGACGGGCATTTTCGTCGTTGCTCTTTTTCTCATGCATGGTTCGATCTATCTCGTGATGAAAACGGAAGGAAAGTTTCATGATAAGGTGAGGACGTGGGTGAACCCGTGCATTATTTTCTTTATTATTATGTACGGAATCGTTACGACGATGACCCTCATCTATGAATCGCATATGAGTGAAGCGGTTAAATTGCGCCCGATATTTTTCCTGATTGCGCTACTGAATATGTTGGCGATAGCTAATATTCCCCGAGAGATTCACCATGGAAGAGATGGAAGGGCTTTTCTCTCTTCGTGTTTCAGCATTATTTGTTTGATGGCTCTTTATGGTATCGGAACCTATCCCAATATTGTTCGGAATAGTTTGGCTCCTGAAACCAACAGTGTGACCATTTATAACGCTGCTTCTTCATTCCTCACATTAAAAGTGTTGTTTATTATTGCAGGCATTGGAGTTCCTCTTGTACTGGCTTATACAATTGGAGTGTACTGGATATTTCGTGGAAAGGTAAAAATTGAATCGACGAGTTATTAATGCGTCTCCGCTTGTAGAGTATTTGGGAAGGGCACAAGAGGGAGAGATTGAGATTTTATTAATGAACAATCCCCTACAATTTGCTTTGCTTAAGAAACTTGGTTAACATATCTCAGCAATTAAAACTACCACAGAGCCCACAGAGAGAGGGTTATAATTTTCATTCGACGAATGCCTTCTACCAATCGTTTTACATTAAAATTGATAAGCAATCCTCGGGCACGAGTTCCATCGCGATGTGTTACAATAAAACCATCTAGCGATGCGAATTCTGCAGTAGAGTTCGGATTTTTTCCATTCTTTTTCGATTGACACCAAAATCCCAATAGCCAACGCGTGCAGCAGAGCGGGTATGAATCACGTTGTTTTGCTTGTCATAGACAAATTCGACATCGTCAGCGAATCCAAAAAAAGGTGAGTAGAAAACGGCGTGGATATAATCAGGAGTCGTTTTGATGATTTTGGCATTGGGAAATTGTTGGATCCTGCTTGCGAGTTTTTCCATGGGATGGGTTCCGTGTTCCACAGAAAGCGGCTCGATAAACGACGTTGTCCCTTTTTCATAACTGCTGACGCAATTGGGACGATTAGGGCAAGGAAGCAAACGCCCTTCATGGAGACCAAGAACGGATTCACGTCGATTTTGTATAAAAAGATATCCAATGAAGATTGCCATGAGCGCACAGAAAAAAAAATAGATCCATTTCATTTGCACAATTCTCTTTGATTTGATATGAGCACGTACTGAGGTTGATCCAAAAATCGGTTTTTGAAGCAGTCTCAGTATATCAATGTACATACAATTTGTGGAGATATCATGCACAGACAAAAAGCGTTTTTATTTCTTTCCCTCTTTTTCTCTTGTTATATGTTAGCGAATGAAGAACAGCCGATGGATTCTTTGGATTCGGCGATGGCACGGAATGGCGGACGTGGAGGCGGGCACCCAGTCGGGCATCCTGGATATCGTCCTGGAGGAGGAGCTTATCATCCCCGTCACCCTGGAGGTGAAGGATATCCTCGTAGAGAACCTGGAAGACGTTATCCTGAGGGACGTGGGGAGTATGGACGATTTGGCCCCCGATATGAAGGCGAAGACTTCATTTATGAAGGAGAGGGGGACTATTATAGCGATGATGAAGATTTTAATAACGGAGAAGAAAACAATGAGTATGAGCAAAATACTCAATATCCCTATCCACCACAACCCCCTGAAAATGTTAATATCAATCTTGACCCCAATGCGCAGTAGTTCATGAGTAAATGGAAAAAATCTCCGTTGGAGCTACAACAGCAGTTTTTAGAAATGATGACCTATTTTTCTGTAGAGAATAGGCAGATGTTTGGTTATCCATGCTGTTTTGTGAATGGGAATATGATGTCGGGTCTTCATGAAGAGAATTGGATCGTGCGTCTATCGGAAAAAGATCGAGAAAAATTTCAAAAGACATTTTCCACACGCCCTTTTGAACCGATGAAAGGGCGTGTGATGCGTGAATATCTCGTTATTCCGCTAGAGGTACGATCCAAATCCTCTCTTCTCAAAGAGTGGCTAGAAGCCTCTTTTTCCTATGTCTCTTCGCTGCCTCCCAAAGCACCGAAGAAGAAAAAGAAGAAGAAAGCTTGAATCCAATTTACAAAACTATCGATCGGATCGATTTTGATCGCTTTCACTGATCTTTGACATTTGATACAAACCTGTTTTGCCAATATATTGAAAATCCGTTATAGGGTTCTTTGTGTCGTGTATTCTTCGGAACTCGGTTATTATGAGAAAAGCTTTCCCACTGATTTTTTGCTTAATCGTACAAAGTTGCATTGCTCATTGTTTGCATGGCACACAAGGGTGTGATTGTTCCTGTCGGGATATGGTGTATGCCCAAAATGTTTTTTGTATGCCATGTGATCCGGTTAATGATTGTGAATATGCGTTAAAGAACGGTTTAAGAGGGATGTGGATGCCGGAAGATCCGGTGCTCTTTCAACCTTTTGCTGCCGATCCAAGAGAGATTGATTATTCTGTTGGGCTTCGATGGAATGATCGCGTTATTGCAAAAACAGCGATTGATATCTCGTATGGCGATACGTTTCCGATCTACCGCTTTTATCAAATCCCTTGTCATATTCCAGGACAGATGCAATTTGAGCTTCAGGGGGCTTTGTGGGGGGTTTTTGACCCTTTTTGTGAAGAGACCGCTTTGGTGAATACCGACTATTATGTTGGACTTGTTACAACATGGCGTTGTAACACATGGAGCGCACGAGCTCGGTTTTATCACGTTTCTTCCCATTTAGGTGATGAATTTCTTTTAGAACATCCCGGATATGATCGTCGCAACCCAAGCGCAGAGTATGTCGACCTATTCATTTCAAAATATGTCACGCCAGATCTTAGATTTTATGGAGGAGCTGGGGTTATTGTTCATCAAGATTCCTCTTTTGTATGCAAACGCTTTTATGCAGAGGGGGGATTTGAAGTCCATTTTCATCAGCTCGGTTTTGTTGGGATCCGGAATCGCGTATTGGTCAATCCATTTTTTGCACTCCATCTGAGGTACAGTGCGGACTTCCGTCACCATGTCGATCAAACCTATGCCTTAGGGTATGAGATCCAAAAATTATCGGGACTTTATCGAAGGATGCGGGCCTATTTTGAATATCACGATGGGTATTCTCTAGAAGGACAATTCTGCCACAAGCCAACAAGCTATCTCAGCTTTCGCCTTTCTTACGGATATTAAAAAAAGTATCGAGTGCTTGTATGGCCGCTTCTGCGCAGAGTTCATCAAGTTCAGGAGATGCGCCACTGACACCAATGCTGCCAATATGTTTGTTCGTTGGCGTAAAAACGGGAAGTCCTCCGCCAAGTAATAAAATGTCGGGAATGGACCCATAGGGATTCGTTGGCATTTGATCACTTCGCTTACCCAAATCTTTAGAACCTGTTTAAAATCTTTCTAATCCTGTATAAACAATTATTTTCCAAGACAATTGTAGGTATTTTATGCCCCATTGCTATCCTAGCGATATGGATCGTGAACAGTTTAACAAAAATAAACCTCTTCTGGAATCTGCAAGAAAAAAAACACGTCCTAGAGCGGTCGACTTATATGATGTAATTTGTGGCATTTCATATGTTTGAAAAACCAGTTTACATATGGTCATCCTTGCTTTTGTCGTTTTATTCGTAAAACAGTTTTGAACGAGTTTTTAGAAAATAAACTACCACAGAGCCCACAGAGAACACAGAGGGAGGACATATAGATTGTTTAGTGCATCCAGAAATGTCTGAAGAAGTTGTAGAGGATCAGGTAATTATAGAAATTAAATCTGTGAATGGAATAGCTCTAATACACGAAGCACAACGACTATCTTATTTAAAGCTCTATGGAACTTGTGCTCGAGGATTGCTGATCAATTTTAATGTGAAACGATTGGTAGAAGGCATTCGTCGAATGAAAATATAACCCTCTCTCTGTGCTCTCTGTGGGCTCTGTGGTAGTTTTTATTGCTGAGAATGGTTGGAGAGGTCCGACAAAACAATGGTCGGAAAGAGAAAACCAGTTTTATAATAATTGATGCGCAAAGCGTTAAAAATACCGATACAGCTGAGAGTAAAGGGTATGATGCAGGAAAAAAAATTTCAGGGATAAAACGACACATCGCTGTAGACACCCAAGGATTACCTCATGCAATTCATATAACTACAGCAAATATTACAGATAGGAAAGGAGCGCTAGAAGCATGTTCATTGAAGAAGAGTTTTTTATCTGAAGTAAAAAACGTTTTAGCTGATGGAGGATACTCTGGAGAACCATTTTCAGATGGTATTCAAGAGATATTGGGTTGTCCAGTAGAAATAGCCAAGAGAAATGAATTGCATACTTTTAAAGTGATTCCCAAAAGATGGGTTGTGGAACGTTCTTTTAGCTGGCTTGAAAAGTGTAGAAGATTATGGAAAAACTGTGAAAGAAAGCTAAATACTAGCTTAACTATGGTAGTCTTAGCATTTGTAGTTTTTCTTTTAAAAAGATTTTAAACAGGTTCTTAGAAGAAACCGGCATGGATGCTGCAGTTTTTGCTTTTAATTGAGAGATGCGAATACTTCCCGTAACTCGTATTGTCCATACGAGAGAAATATTTTAAGTTTCCATGTTGATCATAAATACTAATGACAATATGTATTCGATGCGCTTTTGCTTTTATTTCGGCAGCTACGGCCATTGCCTTAGCCATTTCTAGTGTAATAAAAATTTCTTCCATAATAATACCTATTCTGATGTCGCAACAACACCCGACTTCCGCATTTTAGTCCATTCTCCCAGGGAAGAGGTGAATTTTGGGCACTACGCCCTCTGATTTATTAATTCAATCTTTTCATTTCTAACAAGGCCAAATGTTTGGTAAATCTTTTTTGTTTTTTGATTCGGCTTTGACGGCACACGGTATAACTTTTCTGTTTTGTGATCCTTTAAGATGCTTACTTGAGTCCTCCAAAGGAGCCTTCTCATGTCCTGAATCGAAACATTTTCTTTTTGTAGCTCGATGCGATACTCCGCATGCCTAATGAGAGTGAAGGCTAGAAAGCAAAGAAGAAGATGAGCTTCTATTCTCTCTGGTTTGAAATGATAAATGGGTCTTACCGATAAATCTGTTTTTTGAATCCTAAACGACTCCTCAATCACCCACAATCTTCTGTAATATTGCAGAAGCTCGAGAGCATCTGATTCGCCATCATTTGTGATCAATCCATGCAGTCCGTCCCACTTCTCTTCCTCTGCAAGTTTCTCATTATCTAATGAGATTTTTCCTTCTCCTTCCGCTTTTAGATACTTCTGGTAGCCTCTGTTTGAAACCAGCTTCTTCATGTTCTTTCCTGAACCTATTTTCTTTTGAATCTTATCCAAAACCCTTTCTCGATCAAGCTTGTCTTTTTTCGCTCTCCTATCACTATGGGTTACAACTAAACGTCTTTGGTTCGGTAAGATATGCTGCTGGAGTTTGTAGTTATCCTTATCAAAATAAATATTTACTCCATCACCCTTAAGAATCTCTTCCCTAACCTCCTTAGGAAGTTTTTTCAGCTTCGCGGCGATTACATATTTTATGTTTGCTTTCTCTAACTCCTGTAAATTTTTCTCACTCATCATGGCTCTGTCTGCAATGATCGTCACATCTCCTATCGGAATATTTTTTTTACAGTTCTCTTGACTTTTTAGTAGTGTAGAAACCTCAGCAGTATTTCCAGGAAATGCTTGGTACCCTATTGGAAGGCCATCTTGAGTCGTAGCTAACGCCATAACAACTTGAACTGAGTGAAATTTTTGATCTTTCGAATAACCAAATTTACGAAGCTCATCTTCTTCTGTGCTTTCAAAGTAAAGCGTTGTGACATCAAAAAATGTCATGTTGATTTTTTCGAAGCAAAGAGATTGAGTAGACTGAAAAATTCTTTTTGGAACTCATCTTGCTTTTCGATAAGTGAATCCATCATGCGATATATGCGATCAAGATGGATATCGACACCAAAATCAGCAGTTAAAATTTCTTGGGTTGCTCTTTTGCTCGAAGGTTTAGCGATTCTTGCAAGAACTAATTCTCTAAGGACTTCACTTTTCTTTTTCGTAAGTATATTATTGAAACCTAGAGAGTTAAAAAGATACCCAAAAACATCATGAAATCCCTCAACTATTCTTTTTTGCTCTGAAAGATCATTGAGATCTACAACAAGTGACTCTGAGACCTCTTTAGGTTCTTCAATTTTTTCAGCAGTAACATCAAGACAAAGCTCATCAGGTTTCTTGCCGTTTAAGTTTTCCGTTGAAAAGAGAAACGGACCTTTTCTTTCTTCTTCTATTTGAGCTATTAGTGTTTTTGCAAGCCTCTTTAACTCTTCAAGCTCATTTTCACTTTGTGAAACACCAACATGTCTAACTATAACTTGCTTGACTTTAGAACCTTGGCGAATGCTTTCGCAGATTTGAACTTTATTTTTATGCGGATGGGCTGTGGATTTTACTCGAATAAACATACGACGATATTAGCTTGCTTGCCATATATAGTCAACACCTATTTTATTTAGGGCACTACATTTTAAAAGACAGGGCTACTTTAGGGAAATCGAGTTCAAGGGTAACCTAAAATGCTGAAGTCAGGATTATGGAAAAACTGTGAAAGAAAGCTAAATACTAGCTTAACTATGGTAGTCTTAGCATTTGTAGTTTTTCTTTTAAAAAGATTTTAAACAGGTTCTTAGAAGAAACCGGCATGGATGCTGCAGTTTTTGCTTTTAATTGAGAGATGCGAATACTCCCGTAACTCGTATTGTCCATACGAGAGAAATATTTTAAGTTTCCATGTTGATCATAAATACTAATGACAATATGTATTCGATGCGCTTTTGCTTTTATTTCGGCAGCTACGGCCATTGCCTTAGCCATTTCTAGTGTAATAAAAATTTCTTCCATAATAATACCTATTCTGATGTCGCAACAACAAAGCCGGCATCATAGACCGGTCCTTGTGGTCCAATAGGAAGTCTATTTTCAAAGAATTGCCGGTAAATAGCAACCCCTTCAGCGGCGGTTTGGATTGAGAAAAAACAATTGCTCAACCACTCCGATCCCTTTGTTGTACCAGCATCGCGGTTGCATTGGAATCGAGAAGAGATCTTCCTTTCCCAGTGCTCTCTTGGTCCGAGCAAGAGAATGGGATGGGGTGGAGTTGAGCCAACTTTTTGTCGCACCTCTTCAAGAGAGAATTCAAAATCGGTTCCGATGCCTCCTGGTAAAAAGATGGGAAAATCGAGGTTGAATTCCGCTTGTCTTTCGACGAGTTTGTCGAGGCGATAGGTCATTTTCGCTTCGATATAGGGATTTTGTAGTTGTTCATTCACGACAGATTCGTCTTTTAGACGAAAATCAAGAATATTGGCACAGGAAAGAATCCCCAATTGTTTTGCAACGCGATTCCCCACTTCCATCGCTCCGGGTCCGCCTCCGGTGACAAGAGCAAGGGGTTTGTTCGGATGAAGGAGAGGGTGATGGACTTCTTCACGCAAAGCAAGAATTCCTTCGAGGAGCTCATTGAGAAGAGTATCGAAGTGTCCGCTGATGAGGTTGGATCCATAAATTCCAAAAACAGTAGATAGAAGAAATTTTTCCACCTCTTTTAGAGGAACAAAGAGTCCCGAATCGGCCTCTTTTTTTTGTACATAGCGAAGGATGCGTTGAGATAGGGGATCGGTCCAAAAAACAGGGATTGCAAATTTTTCTAAATCGTGGAGAAGGGCACGGTCTTCAGCTGAGAAAAATTCTTCATGAGAGAGAGAGGGGTATTGGAAATAGATCCCTTTTAAACAGCGCTGTACTTGGTTGCTTAAAAGCATCCTTTTCATCAAAGGAGAGGGGAAGTACCTTGTAAGAAGGATCCCTTGGCTGGTAATGACATCATCATCAATATTTTTGAGAAAGGGGTATGAAGGCTGTTGCTCAATGTACCGTTCCACCATTAAGGCTTGACGTGTCCCTTGCTGTTGTCCTGGGAATTCTTGGAGCATCGGTTTTCGGGCAACCCAATCTTTTTCGCTGAGTTGGAGGAGTTGTTCTCCCTTGACGACATAGGTAGCGACGCGCATTTCAATCGGAGTTGGAGCGGTTCCAAAAGCTTGAAAAATCGCTGTTTCTTCTTCCAAACAGGTTTGGAGTTGATCTCGATCGGCAAAAAAGACGTGTTCTCGGTAGGGTTCGAGAGTATAAAATTCGAGGGGAATATCTGTGAGTTCTTTTTCGCTCTTCCCTATAAATTCGTAAATGTCACCTGAAGCTAAAGTATCGGGTTGTAAGATATTGGCGGTTGTGTGCTGATATCCTTTGGCAACAAGGGGGTTGACGACGCGTGCAAAGGCAGTGCGGACGTGGAGGGGAGGTGTGCGAACAAGAAGAATTTCGTCTTCACCAACGGTCCGAGGAAGATCTTTATCTAGATGTTGGTGGAGAGAGAGCATCTCGCGAATGGGAAGTCGATCGCATAAAGCACGTACGATAGTGGGGAGAAATCCATAAATGGTTTCGTCATAAACGACACGTCCCGGGAGAAGCGAGAGATAGGCAATGGTCCGACCAGCGACTTTTTCTAGAATGAGATCTCGGCTTCCTTCGAGTCCACCAAGGGAGAGAAGGGGATCTCCCCAGCGATCGGATCGACCAAACATTCTTGAGAGATAGAGAGGGTCGCGTACGCGGCGTCGATCATCTGCTGCAAAAAGCTTCCCGATGTGGGCACCAATTGAGAGATGTTCTAGAAATTTTTTTGCTATGGGGCCGTAGGCAATAAGATCCAAGGAAATTTCAGCAGTTTGGTTTTTTTTATCCAGAATCACTTCATTTGCCGTTCCATCCAAACCGAGCTGGGCAACCGTACTTTTGAGGTTAAAAACAACCTGTTCCTTGGGAATATCAAAACCAACGAATGAGGGGGGGATGGATTGGATTTTGAGGGATATTTTGGCTTTGCGTTCATCGATGCGTTCGAATTGGGTAATGATTCCATCGGGGGAGACTAAATCATACTGACTCGAATAGGTGACATGAGCGTAGATAGTAAAAGAGTTCATACACCTTATTGTTGCTTGATAGGAAATTAACAGCAATCCAAACCGTATTGCATCGAACCTGGTGTGATGGAAAACGGGAAGAGGGCATGTTCATTTGGTTTTTTTTGTTTACCTTTTGTTTGCCGGTTTTGGCTAAATGTTTTGTTATAAAGCTTTTTTCTTGTGGAAAGTTTGTTGAAAACCAATTGCCTATAGAGAGAGAAAAGGATTTTTCTTAATAAAAAAGCGGAAAGATATTTTTGTGATTTTGTTCGTTAATATTTAAAGATCAATAAGTTGGAATATTATCTTTTCTGCTAGTGTTCCGTTAAGAAATATCTTTTTCTTATTTTAGCGTCTTGACAAAAATGTCGATAGAAGGGGGTGTATCCGTTTTTTTTCTCCTTTCCATTTACGTACCGGTTTGACATAATGGCCGATTTCTTCATTGGGTGGATTAGGAGATAATGAAGATGATTCCCCACAGTTTCGGTACACATGATGGCACTTTTCATGCGGATGAAGTAACGGCATGTGCCTTGTTGCTCTTGTTCCATCGCATTGAACCAAGCCAAATCATTCGATCCAGAGATGTAAAACAAATCGAGGTTTGTGAGTACATTTGCGATGTTGGGGGTGTCTACAACCCATTAAAGAAACGATTCGATCATCATCAAATCCAATATAAGGGGAATTTGAGTAGTGCGGGAATGATTTTACTGTACCTCAAAGAACAGGGAGATCTTTCTGAACGAGAATATGAATACTTTGCCCAAAATATCGTAATAGGGATTGATGCTATTGATAATGGTTATTCCCTACCCATTGGATTTTCTACGTTTTCTCATGTGATTTCTCTTTATAATCCGTATACGTGTGATGCTTCCAAACAGAGAGAAGATGAAGCTTTTTTTGAAGCTGTACAGTTTGCATTAAGCCATCTGCAACGGATGCAAAATCGTTTCTACTTCATGCTTGCCTGTGAAAAAGAAGTGGCAGAAGTCATGAAAAGGGATCAGCAGTGCCTTTTTTTTGAGGAAGAGATTCCTTGGCAAGAGGGGTTTTTTGCATCGGGAGGGGAAAAGCATCCCGCTTATTTTCTTATTATGCCAGCGGGTCCTCATTGGAAACTACGGGGGATTCCTCCTGATTCCCATCATCGGATGGAGGTGCGCATTCCTTTACCACAAGAATGGGCAGGATTGCTCGATAGAGATCTACAGCGTGTTTCGGGCATTTCTGGGGCCATTTTTTGTCATAAGGGGCGATTTGTTTCTGTTTGGGAAACGAAACAAGATGCCATTAAGGCGTTGGAGTATGTGTTAGATCGGGAGGTGGAATGACTAAAACTTTATTCGAGAAAATAATTCAGCGAGAGATGTCTGCTGATGTTGTTTATGAAAATGACCACATTATTGCTATTAAAGATCTGTATCCGCAAGCTCCGGTACACCTCCTTATTATTGTCAAAAAGCTGATACCGAGTCTCCAAGAGATGGAAGAAGGAGACTTGTATCTTCTTCAGGAGGTTATTCGTGTAGCCCAACAACTGGCTAAAGAGATGGGAATTGCAGAAGGATATCGATTGGTAACGAACAACGGTTCTTCTGCGGGACAATCCATTTTTCATCTCCATTTTCATTTATTGGGTGGAAAAACACTTGGTTCTCTTGGGTAGAGCTGTGTATTCAAAGCTGCTTGTTGGTTTATCTCTGTTGTGTTTTTCTCTTCAAGCGCATGTTGAAGAAGAGGTGGCAATCCAACGGATTGGATCCCATATCCTTCTAAAGGATTATGGATCCGCTGTCTCAGAAGGGGGATTGTTTTATGCGGGATATCCCTCTTCACCCGGTATCTGGGAAGAATATCTCCGTGCCTTAGCCACTTTAGGCGATGAAAAAAGTATGCTGGAAGTGTGGAAAGAGAAGAAAGAGGTATTTTCTGATAAGGCCTTACAGAGGAGGGTCTTGGAGACGATGAGTTGGGGCATATTGCAGAGGGCTTTCCGTTCAGCATCACCTCTTTTGCGCCTTCACGCCTTAGTTGGAGGAACCAAAGGAAACGATGTTCCAGGAGTCGATTTTTTGGTTGAAGGGTTGCGTGATCAACAGCCCTTGATCCGACTAGCGGCTGTAGAGTTAGCTGGACATCTCCGAGATGATCGTTTGAAAGATGAAATCCGAAGACTCATTTCTAGGAAAGAACGAGAAGATATCCGCATTGCAGCGATCCAATCGGCAGGAAAGATGCAGATGCATGACGTGGTTCCTTTTTTGACAGATATCGTTGCTGATTCCTCAGTATCAAAAACAGAAAAAGCTGTGGCTAGCGAGGCTTTAGTCCATATTTTGGATAAAATGGAGCTGAAGGAGGTCGAGATATTGTGCAATAGTCCCCATCACGGCTTGCGTTGTTTGGGATGCATGGTGATTGCCCATTGTGGAATTGAAGAAGCCATTCCATGGATTTTAGGGCGATTACAAGATCCACATGGTGATGTACGGACAGCAGCTTGGGAGACATTGATGTGTTTTCCATCTGCTATCCAAACGCTTCCCTTGGCCTCTTTATTAAAAGGCATTGAAGAAGATTTCTATCCTGAAGTAGGAATTGCTGCAGCGAAAGTGATGCTATTCCGGGATCAAGAGAGGGGTGAGAAAGCTTTTTCTTTGTGGTTATTGCATGAGCAGCAAGAAGTGCGCATTCTTGCTGCAGCCACATTGGCGTCGACAGGGGAGAAGGGGAGAAGGTTAGGAACGGAGATCTTAGATCGGTCAGATGATGTGTATGTTCGTTTGAATCTTGCTTTGGGTTTTTTGCCTTTTCGGATTGAAGTCGAAAAGATGGGTGCCATCGTACGCGAACTGTTACGGGAGAAGCGAGGGCGGTGGATGAAAAAGCGCATGGGATTTGTCACCATGATTCTTCCTCAGCAGAGTTTGGGTGATGGTGTGGTTTCTCCCGAAGAAGTGAATCAAATCACCCGTTTGGAAATTTTGGGGTTGCTAGCTCTTGTGGAGAGTGAAAAAGCGCAAGAGGCTTTTTATGCGTTTTTGGAAGAAGAGAGGTGGAATCTTTCGAGTATTGCGGCGACTTTATTGTTAACAGAAGGGGATGAAGCGGCAACTGAATGTGTGAAAGTTCTTTGCTTCAGCATGAGAATCCACGTGGTCGATTCCAAGCAGCATTGATTGTTGCCCTTTGGGGAAAAGAAGAAAGTGTTTTAGAATGTTT
Source organism: Parachlamydiales bacterium (assembly GCA_942491955.1). Classification (GTDB taxonomy): domain Bacteria; phylum Chlamydiota; class Chlamydiia; order Chlamydiales; family CALOCV01; genus CALOCV01. The sequence goes on along the minus strand of CALOCV010000030.1, from coordinate 73,482 downwards.
ACAAGAGTCGTATGATCATGTCGATCGGTCTGGCAAGGAAAAGATCATTGAAGCGTTGGGACATATTGGTAAGATGACCGCTGTCCCTTTTTTGATGCAAAGACTTCAGGAGCCTCATCTCTCCTTGCGTATTATGGCTGCGACAGCGATTTTGGAATGTTTAAGGTAGAGTGAAGTAATGCGTCCTTTTTTTATTGGTTGTGGAGCCGTTGTTGCACTGTTACTGGGATGGGAGTGGATCTCTTCATCGTCGGGTACTGTGGGTCTTCTTTTCCCTCCTCCATCAAAGATTTTATTTCGTCTTTGGGAAAAGAGGGATCGCTTTTTGCTGCATACGGTGATGACGTTATTGGAGATGGTCATCGCTTTAGTGATCGCTTTTTGTGCGGCTTTTCCGGTGGGTATCGTCATGCATCGTTGGAAAGGTATGAGGGAGACATTGCAACCACTTTTTGTTATTGTACAATGCATTCCAATGTTTGTTCTTGCACCCATTATGATCCTTTTATTGGATTGGTCTTTTCTTGCGATTGTGATTCCTACGGCTTTAATGATTTTTTTTCCTTTGACATTGAGCATTTTCCGAGGGTTATTTGCCGTTCCTTATGAACATAAAGAATACTTTCAATTGCAAGGAGCTACCCAGTGGCAAACATTTTGGAAGCTCGAATTTTTATGGGCGCTCCCTTCGATCAGTGCGGGTATACGCATTGCGACATCCATTGCAGGGGTTTGTGCCATTGCAGGAGAATGGGCAGGAGCGGAATATGGTTTGGGAATTTTGATGTTGGAGAGTCGTCGTTCATTTGATTTAGAATCATTGTATGGTGGATTGATGTGCTTGATTGTTTTGAGTTTCGTTCTTTTTTTATGTACGTTGGGATTGGAAAGGCGAATGGATTGGACCTGGAAAAGGGGAAGAAGAGGGATTCATGCATTGAGTTGGGTTGTAATGGGTTCTTTGCTTTTCTCTTCTTGTCAACCATCGGGAATGAAGGAGGGAACATCGCGAGTCGTTCTCGATTGGTTTCCGAATCCCAATCACATTCCTCTCTATGTCGGTTTGGAAAAAAAATTTTTTTGTGAAGAAGGAATAGACCTCCATATTCGAAAGATGGCAGATCCTGGCAATACATTGACGCATCTTTTATCAGGAGAAGCGGATATTGCGGTGACGTATATGTCGCATACTCTTCGTGCGATGAAAAATGGAGCTCCGATTCGGATTATCGGCATATTGATCGATCGACCTCTTGGGGCTATTCTTTACCGAAAAGAGCTTGGAATTTCACATCCTGAAGATCTTAATGGAAAAAAGATGGGATACTGTGTGGATGCCTATGGGGTATCTTATATTGCAAATATGTTGAAGGAGAAAGGGGTAGAGCCCAGTCTTTTTGTTAATGTGGGTTTTGATTTAGTGGGTGCACTAGCGACCAAAAAAGTCGATGCGGTTTATGGAGGGTATTGGAATTTTGAAATGGCTCAATGTGAAAAGCTCGGTCTTTCTATCGACTACTTTACCCATCAAGAGTTTGGAATTCCTTCCTATCACGAGTTGATTTTTGTCGTGCATGAAGACCAGCAAGAGGGTGTTGAAGGTTTTCAACGAGCCATGCAAAAAAGCATTGATTACTCTAGAGATCATCCTGAGGAGGCTTTTTCCATTTATTGTGCGAAGAATCCCGATAAATCGAAAGAGACACTGGAATGGGAAAGGGTTTGTTGGGAGAAGACTTTATCCACTTTGCCTTGGCAGCAAGATCTTTCTGAATCTCTTTGCCAAGAGTATGCTTCTTGGATGGAAGAACATCATTTGTTATAACGGGATGGTTGTCACGATAAATTAACAAATTTAATGTGAAGAGAAGCGATCATAGTTTGGTCCAAAACTCGCGTATTAGGTTTTTATGGCATTACGGATTTCGTTTTCCAGACCAGGTCGGGATGTCCAGGAGTGAGAAATATTTCCTTTTTGTAAAAGAAGAATGCGATCACTAAGGAAAAGGGCATCTCGAAAGTCGTGCGTAATAAAAAAAATCGTTTTTTGTGTACGCTTGCGCTCTTCTTGTAGAAGAGCATAGATGTCTTCACGGGTAGAAACGTCAAGGGGGCCAAAAGGTTCATCCAGGAAGAGAATCTTTTTTTCTTGAATAAGGGCGTGAGCTAAAGAGGCGCGTTGACGCATACCTCCTGAAAGTTGGGCGGGAAGGTGAAAGCGAAAAGGAAAAAGCCCCATTTTTTTTAAGATATCATCAATGATAGAATCGTTGTCCTGTTCCTTTTTTTCTCCGAGTTCAAAGGGAAGTCGAAGATTTTCCCATAATGTTCTCCAGGGTAACAAAAGGTCTTGTTGCGTCATATAAGCAAAAGAATCTTGTGCTGTAGGAGGCGATTTGCCGTTTAGGGAGATATGGCCGCATCTTGGTTGTAGCAGACCGGTTAAAAGGCGAAACAAGGTCGTTTTTCCGATCCCGACCGACCTAAAAGGGCAATCTCCTTGTTGGACGGAAAGATTTAGGGATTCAAAAAGAGGGTGACTATCATAGCCGAAAGAGAGGTTGCTACACGTAATCATTAGAAGGAATGATTGTTTTTAAACAGTCTATGCAATAAAATTTTTTTCCGCCATGAATAATGATCAAAAACAAGATCGAGGCTCAGTATTTTCTGCTGCGTTGTTAGTTGCAGGAACGTGCATTGGAGGGGGCATGCTAGCCCTACCCGATGTAACTGGGGTAGGAGGATTTTTTCCATCCGTTGCCATCATTTTCCTTTGTTGGATAATGATGACATTGACAGGTCTTTATCTCATTGAGGCGACCCTATGGTTTCCTGCAGGCGCCCATTATCTATCACTTTCTAGAAATCTTCTTGGAAGAGGGGGGGAATCCGTCAGTTGGATTCTCTACCTATTTGTTTGCTACGCTTCTCTGATTGCTTATACAGCGGAAGGAGGAGGGATTATTTCCGATGTTCTCTCGCATGCAAACGGTTTTGTATTTTCCAAAGGCGTAGGAGCCTTTGCGTTTCTGATCCTTTTTGGTTTTGTCATCGATTTGGGCGCGCGTCTTATTGGAAGAGTCAATGCCATTCTGATGATAGGGATGGTGGTTTCTTACTTGCTCTTATTTTTTGGAGGTATTGGCGCTGTTCAATGGAAATATCTCACCCACCATCAATGGGGGGCCTCTTTATTGAGTATTCCATTCTTTCTCACCTCATTTAGCCATCAGACCATGGCACCTAGTCTTCCTCCTTATTTGCAACGAAATGGAAAAAAAATCGGTTGGGCAATTGTTGGAGGGACCTCCATTGCTTTGATTTTTTATCTCACTTGGTTATTTGTCGTATTGGGGATGATCCCCTTTTATGGAGAAGGGGGGCTTGGAGATGTTTTACGGCGAGGGGAGAGGGTAACAACGGTATTTCCGCTTCATACAGCACCATGGATGGCTCTGGTTGCCGAGTTTTTTGCGTTCTTTGCCATTGTCACTTCATTTTTAGGGATTGGCCTTGGATTGTTTGATTTCCTTGCGGACGGCCTATCGGTGAAAAAGGAGGGGAAGGGGAAAATATTGTTGGGATTATTGATTTTTCTTCCGACGCTCTTTTTTGCGACCTATTTCGAACGCATTTTTCTCATAGCCATTGATACTTCGGGGGGGTATGGTGATTCGATTCTCAGTGGTTGGATTCCCATTTTGATGGTTTGGATGGGACGTTATCACTTTGGATACAAAGGATCTTTTCGTGTTGGCGGAGGAAAATCGCTGCTAATAGCTGTTTTTTCTTTTTTTCACGTTTACCTTGTTACTGGAGTGTGCGATTCACTCAGGACTGGTTTGTTCTCTTTTTGATTATTGTGAATGAAGGCATTGGCGGAGGGCTTCGCGTTGCATATGGGTGTGGATTTGGTACAACCCATTGGCACGGCTTGGCGTTAAAGCACTAGGAATACCGAGTGTCTCTAGAAAAGAGGGGGAGTGTTGGATGATGGTTTCAGGGGATTCCCCTGAATAGAGGTCGACGAGTAAGTAGACAAGGCCTGCCGTGATGAGAGCGTTGGATTCCCCAAAAAAATCGATCACTCCTTTTTCATAATGACTTCCAATAAAAACGATGCTTTGGCATCCTGTGACCTGTTGATCAGGAGTCTTTTTTTGAGGAAAAGGGGGGAGTTTTTTCCCAAGCGCAATCAAGGCTTGATACATCTCTTCAGGAGTCTTGCAAAGGGAAAAATGTTTTTTTATTTTCTCTTCTTTGGATAATAGGGTTGCTTTTTGTATTTCGACCATGGCAAATTCTATGACTTGATTCCTGTGGGCAAGCATACAAAAAATTTAGCAAAAAGACAAGAATGAAATGATATTTTACTCTATAGGAATTTTTTTACTCGCCTTTTTGATTGTCGCTTCTTGGATGTCCTTACTTTGGGTCATTTACTATTACAAAGGAAATGCAGGCATTGTCGATTTGGGCTATGCCTTGGGATTTATTTGGGTCGCATTGACGTATTTTTTTCTCTTTAATGGGAAATTTTCCCGAAAAATTCTTCTTTTAGTCATGGTTGTTTTGTGGGCCGGGAGACTATTTTTTCATTTGCTAAAGCGGTTTCAGTTTTCTGTTGAAGACCCTCGCTATACTGCTATCATTGGAAAATGGACTGGAAATATTCCTCGGAAAGTCTATTTTCTTTTCCTTTTTCAAGCCTTTTTTAGTCGTTATTTTGGTAGAGCACTTGCATGGTAAGCAAGCGGTCGTAGGTTCGATTCCTATTCTGGGCAGAAAGAAAATTTTTGTAAAACAATAGCTTAAGTCCAACGGAGGATATAAATGGCTAAAGAACAATTTCAACGCAAAAAGCCGCACGTCAATATCGGAACCATTGGTCACGTTGACCACGGTAAAACAACACTAACTGCTGCTATCACAAATGTGTTGGCAAAAAAATCGGGTGGTAAAGCTCGTTCTTTCGCGGAGATTGATAATACTCCTGAAGAAAAAGCACGTGGTATTACCATTAACTCAAGTCACGTAGAATACGAAACAGAAAATCGTCACTATGCACACGTTGACTGTCCTGGACACGCCGACTATGTTAAAAACATGATTACAGGTGCTGCCCAAATGGATGGAGCCATTCTAGTTGTTGCTGCAACAGATGGAGCGATGCCTCAAACACGCGAGCACATTCTTGCTAGCTCACCAGATGCAAGTTCCTACAATTGTCGTATTCTTAAACAAAGTTGACATGCTTGGTGAAGGTGATCAAGAACTTACTCGATCTTGTAGAAATGGAACTTCAGGAACTTCTTGAAGCAAAAGGATACAAAGACTGTCAAATTATTAGAGGTTCAGCTCTTAAAGCTCTTGAAGGTGATGAGAAATACGAAGAAGCAATTGAAGAGCTAATGAAAGCTGTTGATGAGAAAATCCCAACTCCAGATCGTGAAGTTGATAAGCCTTTCCTAATGCCGATCGAAGACGTTTTCTCTATCTCTGGAAGAGGAACAGTTACAACTGGTCGTATTGAGCGTGGAGTTCTAAAGATTAACGACAAAGTTCAACTTGTTGGACTAGGTGAAACTAGAGACACAGTTGCTACCGGTATCGAAATGTTCAACAAACTTCTTGATGAAGCTCGTGCAGGAGAAAACGTAGGTGTTCTTCTTCGCGGAATTGCAAAAGAAGATGTTCAGCGTGGAATGGTTCTTGCAGCTCCTGGAACATGCACACCGCATACCGAATTTAAAGGGCCTGTTTACATCTTGAAAAAAGAAGAAGGTGGACGTCACACTCCATTCCATAATAAATATCGTCCTCAATTCTACATCCGCACACTTGATGTAACAGGTGAAATTCACCTTGAAGCAGGTCGCGAAATGGTAATGCCAGGCGATAACGTTGAAATCACTGCAGAGCTTATTGCCCCTGTAGCTCTTGAAAAAGGGATGCGTTTTGCTATCCGTGAAGGTGGAAGAACGATTGGTGCAGGAACAGTTTCAGAAATCATTAAATAAAAAAGAGCAAAATTTTACTTTCCTCGTTTTTTAAGTTCTCTAAAGTGGTGGGAATGGGTGTGTAGCTCAGCTTGGTAGAGCAGCGGTCTCCAAAGCCGCGGGTCGGGGGTTCGAGTCCCTCCGCACTCGAAACCGCCTAAAAGAGGCTTAACAATATGGTCGCGGAAACCCAGTCCATGGAAGAGAAAAAAACGCCACCCTCTGCTTCTGCAAAAGAGAAAGCAAAGGATCGACAAGCGGCAAAACTCGTCGATTTTTTTGCTGGCATTAAGGGTGAGTTAAAAAAAATTACATGGACACCCAAAGAAGAAGTTTGGTTTATACAAAAATTGTCGTTGCAGCAACAGTTTTTTTTGGGACTCAGCATCTATTTTGTTGATGTTGTGATTCAAAGCTTATTACAAGCTTTGCGTATAGTTGTTCATTTTTTAGGTATGTAATATACTCTTTAGTAATGAATTAAAAGTCTTTGAAATCGACATGGTTATGGAAAAAAGTAGAGACAAAAATATGGCTCAATGGTACGTCATCCAAGTTCTTTCTTCACAAGAGAAAAAAGTGAAGAGGACATTGGAAGAACAATTGGAAACTAAGGGAATGACGGATTGGATCGAGAAAATTGTTCTTCCTACAGAAAACGTCTCCGAGGTGAAAAAAGGGGAGCAAAAGATCGTTGAAAAGAGGATTTGGCCGGGTTATCTCCTTGTAAAAATGTCGATGAATGATGATTCATGGCAATACATAAAAGACACTCAAGGGGTTATCGACTTTTTAGGTGGAGCTAAACCGACTTCTCTTACTGAAGAAGAAGTAGAGCAAGTGCTTCGCGATCTGGAAGACAAAAAACAGGGTGTTACACAGAAACATCAATTCTCCATAGGAGACCATGTAAAAATCATTGATGGGGTTTTTGTCAATTTTATTGGAACCATCATTGAGGTATTTCCTGAAAAGGGGCGTTTGAGTGCAATGGTTTCGATTTTTGGACGCGATACGCGTGTCGATGATCTCGAATTCTGGCAAGTCGAAGAAGTCGATGCAGAGGAAGTGAGTTAACAAATTGTGTGGTTCCTCCGTATGAATTTTGGGGAATGGAATCGTAGTTAAGGAATGGTTATGGCAAAGAAAAAACAACAACCGATAGAAAAGATCATTAAGCTTCAAATTCCTGGTGGACAAGCGAAGCCTGCACCTCCTATTGGGCCAAGCCTTGGGGCTGCAGGTGTTAACATCATGGGTTTTTGTAAAGAATTTAATGCTGCAACCCAACATATGAATGGCGTCATTCTTCCGGTTGTGATCTTTGTACGGAAAGATAAATCATTCACATTTATTTTAAAGAAACCTCCTGTTGCTGAGATGCTAAAAAAAGCTCTTGGAATCACGAAGGGTTCAGCTGTCCCGAATAGGGACAAAGTGGGTCAATTGACCCGAACACAAGCAGAAGAGATTGCAAAAGACAAAATGCAAGATCTTAATGCTCGTGATCTTGAGGCGGCTGTTCATATCGTATTGGGAACAGCACGATCCATGGGAATAGATCTCATTACAAAATAGGAAAACAATGAGTCGTCGATCAAAAAGATTTCGGAAGATAGAGTCGCTATACGATCCTAAGGATCGTTACTCATTTAGCGATGCTATCGATTTGTTAAAACGGGCTCCTTCGGTGAAATTTGATGCATCGATGGAGGTATCCATAAAACTAGGAGTCGACCCTCGCCGTTCGGATCAACATGTCCGTGGTACCGTTTCACTACCGAATGGAACGGGAAAAAAAACACGGATACTTGTTTTTGCCAAAGGAGAAGCTATTCAACAAGCTCTTGATGCTGGTGCTGATTTCGCTGGTAGTGAAGATTTTGTTGAAAAAGTGGCAAAAGGATGGATCGAATTTGACGCAGTGGTTGCGACACCAGAAATGATGCGCGATGTTGGTAAATTGGGGAAAATTTTAGGGCCGCGTGGGTTGATGCCTACGCCTAAAGCGGGAACCGTTACCAACGATGTTGCTACAGCAGTTAAGGAATTGAAAGGAGGAAAAATTGAGTTTAAAATTGATAAAAGAGGCGCCATTAATAACGCCGTTGGAAAACTCTCTTTTGAATCCAATCAATTATTAGAAAATGTCGAGACCTTTATAGCCGCTATTTGGAGAGCCAAACCAGCTGCAGCAAAGGGGCACTATCTCAAGTCTTTGGTTCTTTCATCGACCATGGGGCCTGGGATTAAAATCGATATGCGTGAACTGGAAGCGAAAATTTAAAGAGGTAACCAATGCGTGAAGAAAAACAATTGCTCCTGGATGAAATCCGAGAACAAGTTGAGCATTATGGTTCGTTTGTAATCATGCGTTATTTTGGCTTAAATGCCTCTACTGCTGGAGACTTACGCGATAAAGTCGCTGAATTAGGTGGCAATGTCGAAATGGTACGCAAGAGAGTTTTAGTCAAAGCGGCGCACGAAGCAGGCATCCTTTTGGACTTGGATCAGCTTCCAGGACACATTGGGCTTGTTTTTGGAGGAGCAGACCCCATTGAAACGGCAAAAACTATTTTTGATTTCAGTAAAAGTAATGAGAATGTTCTTGAAGTAATCGGAGGACGTTTTGACGGTCAATTATACACCGGTACAGAAGTGGAAAAACTGTCAAAACTTCCGAGCAAGGATGAGATGCGTTCTCAATTGTTAAGTGTACTTGTTGCTCCAATGACAGAGACACTGGCGGTGTGTCAATCGATTCTTACAGCCGTCTTGTATTGTTTGGAGAACAAGAGTCAACAGGAAGGATGAACCTATTTCCATAATGATGATCCATTTGCATATTGGGATTAGGTTCGTAACACCATAGAGAAAGTTATATTGTGAGGTAGTTAACGTGAGTAAATTAAGTACAGAAGAAATTGTAGAAGCTCTTAGTGGGCTAACTGTGTTAGAAATGTCCGAGCTGAAAAAGGCTTTGGAAGACAAATGGGGTGTCCAAGCTGCTGCCCCTGTCGCTTTTGCTGGAGGAATGATGCCTGCAGCGGGAGGAGGCGCTGCCGCTGAAGAAGAAGAGTCCACTGATTTTGAAGTGACTCTTGTTGAGGCACCTGCTGATAAGAAAATTGCTGTCATTAAGATCGTTCGAGAATTAACTGGATTGGGTCTTAAAGAGGCAAAAGAACTCGTTGAAAGCACACCGAAGGTGATCAAGGATTCTGCTCCAAAAGAAGAAGCCGAAGAAATAAAGAAAAAGCTTGAAGAAGCTGGAGCGAAAGCATCGCTTAAAGGTCTTTAGAAATTTCTTTATTTTGGTAAACCAGCAACGCAATATAAGCGTTGTTGGTTTTCTTGTTGTTTTTTTTTTATATAAGTGGTATGCTGCTCTCGATGCAAATTCTTGTTCCGCATTTATTCCAAGTTTTCCGGTTTTTTTTCGAGGCTCTTGCCAAATTCGAAAATGATGCGATTTTTGTGTTGTCAACGCAAAAAATTCTCATTTCGAAGTCGGTATGCTCAAATAAATTCAAGAATTGGTTGCCCATGTCCTTTAATCGGACGAGCATTTGTGTACGGGCGCAAACCAATTCGTTTACGATGTACTATAATTAAGGAGACCTTTATATGAAAAGGCCACCGAAGCGTGTGAGTTTTTCTAATAGGGAAGAGATCATCGATCTTCCCAATCTCATCGAAATCCAAGTGAAGTCCTATTATCAGTTTTTGCAATCGGACGCATTTCCTGAAAAAAGGGAAAATATTGGATTGCAAGAAATTTTCAATGAAATTTTCCCTATACAATCTTACGATGAAAAAACAATTCTTGAATTTCTTGCGTACCATTTAGGTGTTCCCAAGTATTCCCCTGAAGAATGTATTCGCCGAGGAATCACATACAGCGTGACACTAAAAGTCAAATTTCGACTTACCGACGAAACGGGAATTAAAGAAGAAGAAGTCTATATGGGAACCATTCCCGTTATGACGGACAAAGGAACATTTATTATCAATGGTGCCGAACGCGTTGTTGTGAGTCAACTCCACCGTTCTCCTGGTATTTGTTTCGAGCAAGAGCGCCATCCTAGGGGCAACATGATCTACTCGTTTCGAATGATCCCCTATCGAGGTAGTTGGCTTGAAGCCTCATTTGACTTGAACGATCTCATTCATATCTATATCGATCGCAAAAAACGACGCAGAAAAATTTTGGCGACAACGTTTATACGAGCTCTTGGATATTCTTCGAATAGTGACATCATTGAAGTCTTTTTTGTTGTAAAAAAAATGCCCCTGAAATCACAAAAGGACTTTCCCGATCTTCTCGGAAAAATCCTTGCCGAAGACAATATCGATGAAGAAAGTGGACTCTCTTTCGGTCGAGCCGGTGAAAAATTGACCACAGCGATGCTTAAACGAATGGTTGATGCTGGAATCAAACAAGTCTCCATTGCCGAAGATGCCGATGAAACCCATCCCATCATTAAAATGTTGGCAAAAGATCCTACCGATTCCTATGAAGCAGCTTTAAAAGATTTCTATCGGAAAATCCGACCCGGCGAACCCGCTACTCTAGCGAACGCACGATCTGCTATGATGCGCCTTTTCTTTGATCCTAAACGGTACAATTTAGGTCGTGTTGGACGGTATAAGCTCAATAGTAAATTGGAATTTCCTCTCACTGACCAAGATCTCGAAAATGTCACGTTGCGTAAAGAAGATGTCATCGGTGCCTTAAAGTATCTTCTCGATCTAAAAAGAGGAAAGCAAACCACTTATATTGACGATATAGACCATCTTGGAAACCGTCGCGTCCGTTCAGTAGGAGAATTGATTCAAAATCAGTGCCGTGTTGGTTTGGCTCGCATGGAAAAAATCGTTCGCGAGCGAATGAACCTATTTGACTTCACTTCCGATACCCTCACCCCAGGGAAGATCATTTCTGCAAAAGGACTCGCAGGTGTTCTAAAAGATTTCTTTGGGCGCTCTCAGCTTTCGCAGTTCATGGATCAAACCAACCCCATTGCCGAGCTAACACATAAACGACGCCTTTCCGCTTTAGGGCCCGGTGGTCTTAACCGAGATCGTGCCGGTTTTGAAGTGCGAGACGTGCATTCCAGCCATTATGGAAGAATTTGTCCCATTGAAACTCCTGAAGGTCCAAATATCGGATTGATTACTTCGCTCTCTTCCTTTGCGAAAATTAACGAATTCGGTTTTATCGAAACCCCTTATCGAATCGTTCGGGATGAAGTAGTAACCGATGAAATTGAATACATGACCGCCGATCAAGAAGAAAAATGTGTGATCGCACAGGCTTCAGCCGAGCTCGATGATCACAATATGTTTGTTAACGACATTGTCTGGTCACGTTATCGTGGAGAACAATTGGAAATCGAGACCGAGAGAGTCACCCATATGGATGTCTCTCCAAAACAGCTCGTTTCCATTGTAACCGGCTTAATCCCCTTCCTCGAACATGATGACGCAAACCGCGCTTTGATGGGATCCAATATGCAACGGCAAGGGGTTCCCTTGCTAAAGCCTCAAGCACCTATCGTCGGAACAGGACTCGAACATCGCGCCGCAAGAGATTCTGGCGCCCTTGTCATCGCCGACGAAGACGGCGTGGTCGAATATGTCGATGGTTTAGAAATCATCATCGCTCCTACGCGAAATCCAAAAAAGAAACGCACCTACTTGCTGAAGAAATTTCTCCGTTCTAATGCAGGAACATGCATCAATCAACAACCCCTTGTTTCTGTTGGAGATCAAATAAAAGCAGGTGATGTTATTGCTGATGGTCCCGCTACCGAAAATGGAGAAGTGGCTCTGGGAAGGAATGCTCTTGTCGCCTTCATGCCGTGGAATGGATATAATTTTGAGGATGCTATTATTATTTCAGAAAAGCTTCTCAGAGAAGATGCTTTTACTTCGATCTATATCGAAGAATTTGAATTGACAGCTCGTGATACCAAACTCGGTAAAGAAGAAATCACACGAGACATTCCCAATGTCTCTGAAGAAGCTCTCAAAGATTTAGGTGATGATGGAATCATTCGTATCGGAGCCCAAGTAAAACCTGGTGATATACTCGTTGGAAAGATTACCCCGAAATCCGAGACAGAACTCTCTCCCGAAGAGCGCTTACTAAGGGCCATCTTTGGTGAAAAAGCAGCAGATGTTCGCGATGCTTCTCTTATTGCTCCTCCAGGAACGGAAGGAGATGTGATGGGTGTCAAAGAATTTCGAAAGCTGGATCGTCTAACAAAAACCGATGAAGACCTCATTGAAGAGGCTTCAAGTGTTAAATCGATTCAAAAGGAATATAAAACCCATCTTGAAGAGACAAAACTCCAGTTTCATGAAAGAATGGGAGCTCTACTCCTCAACGAAAAAGCACCAACTCCCATTATCCATCGAACTTCTGCAGAGATTTTAGTCGAAGAGGGAACCCTGTTCACCCAAGAGATTATTGAAATGTTAGAAGGAGAAGAGGTCGACGACCTTCTCACTCCTTCTCATCCCACTTACGACACCTTAAAAAATATCTTGCGGGACTATGAAGTGGCTTTGCAAAAGCTTGAATTAAAATACAAAGGGAAATTGGAATACCTCCGAAAAGGAGATATTGATCTCGATCCTGGTGTCATTTGTCAAGTAAAGGTCTATATTGGCTCGAAACGGAAACTGCAAGTTGGAGATAAAATGGCGGGACGCCATGGAAATAAAGGCGTTGTCTCCATTATTGTTCCCGAAGCCGATATGCCTTTTATGGAAGATGGCCGTTCTATCGATATCATTCTCAATCCTCTTGGTGTACCCTCTCGGATGAATATGGGCCAATTGTTTGAGACCCATCTCGGGTTTGCTGCATACAAGAAGGGAATTTACGTCCAAAGCCCTGTATTCGAAGGTTTCCCAGAAGAAGAAATCTGGAAAATGATGCGCGAAGAAGGAATGCCCGACGATGGAAAATTCACCCTTTTTGATGGAATGACAGGTTCTCGTTTTGATCATCGCGTCGCTGTTGGTTATATTTACATGATGAAATTAGGACACCTTGTTGCCGATAAAATTCACGCACGCGCAACAGGACCCTATTCTCTTGTTACCCAACAACCGCTCGGTGGTAAAGCGCAGAAAGGAGGGCAACGTTTCGGAGAGATGGAAGTTTGGGCTGCAGAAGCCTATGGCGCTGCAAACTTATTACAAGAATTGCTGACAGTCAAATCAGATGATGTCAATGGACGGACTCGTATTTATGAGTCCATTGTTAAAGGGGAGAACCTACTTAGAGCAGGGACTCCTGAATCCTTTAACGTATTAATCAAAGAAATGCAAGGTCTCGGTCTCGACGTACGGGCAGAAACCCTGGGAACATGATGTGGATGAGGTAATTCATGGCTGAAGAAGAACGCGCAGAACAAGAAAAAGAGAAGAAATCACTTTGGGATGATCCTCTTAAACAATCTCCCGTGAAAGCAAAAGAGGTTGCCATTGAGGAAGACGACGATCTTGCAGAGTTTGATCGTCTTACCATTGGAATTGCTTCCGAAGATGTGATTCGAAATAAATGGTCGCGAGGAGAAATTAAAAAACCCGAAACGATCAATTATCGAACATTCAAACCCGAAAAAGGGGGATTGTTCTGCGAAAAAATCTTTGGTCCTACACGCGATTGGGAATGTGCTTGTGGAAAGTACAAAAAAATTAAACACAAAGGGATCGTCTGCGATCGATGTGGCGTGGAAGTGACCGTCTCTAGCGTCCGACGCGACCGAATGGCACATATCGATCTCGCCGTCCCTGTGGTCCATATTTGGTTTTTCAAAACCATGCCCTCACGTATTGGAAACGTTCTAGGAATGACCTCGACCGATCTCGAAAGAATTATCTACTACGAAGAATGGGTCGTTGTCGATCCTGGTTCAACAGAATTAGAACGAAAACAACTCCTTACTGATCAGGAATTGAGAGAAGCCGTTGAAAAATGGGGACGTGATTCTTTTGTTGCAAAAATGGGAGGAGAAGCCATTCGCGATTTACTGCGAACAGAAGATCTCCAAGCCAGTCTCTTTGAACTTAAAGAAAAACTTCGCAAAACCAAATCGCAACAAGCACGAATCAAGCTCGCCAAGCGATTAAAAATCGTCGAGTCCTTTGTCTCTTCAGGAAATGATCCGAGTTGGATGGTTCTCTCTTGTGTCCCCGTCATTCCTCCAGAACTACGCCCTCTTGTTCCTCTTGACGGAGGACGTTTCGCTACGTCGGATCTCAATGATCTCTATCGACGTGTCATCAATAGGAATAATCGACTCAAAGCGATCCTCAAACTAAAAACTCCAGAAGTGATTGTTCGAAACGAAAAAAGAATGTTGCAAGAATCTGTTGACGCTCTTTTTGATAACGGCCGTCACGGACATCCCGTTATGGGGGCCGGAAATCGCCCTCTAAAATCTCTTGCAGAAATGCTAAAAGGGAAACAGGGCCGTTTCCGTCAAAACCTTTTGGGAAAACGCGTCGACTATTCAGGCCGTTCCGTTATCGTCGTTGGTCCCGAATTGAACTTCAATCAATGTGGTTTGCCCAAATTAATGGCATTGGAATTATTCGAACCCTTCATTGTAAAACGTTTAAAAGATTTAGGTTATGTCTATACCATTCGTTCAGCAAAACGCATGATCCAAAGACAAGCACCAGAAGTATGGGATGTTCTCGAGGAAATTATTCAAGGACACCCCGTCCTTCTCAACCGAGCACCCACTCTTCACCGTTTAGGGATCCAAGCCTTTGAACCCGTACTCATTGAGGGAAAAGCCATTCGCGTTCACCCGCTTGTTTGCGCCGCATTCAACGCCGACTTTGATGGAGACCAAATGGGGGTTTACGTCCCTCTTTCTGTCGAGGCACAGCTTGAAGCGAAATTGCTCATGATGGCTCCCGACAATATTTTCTTGCCTTCATCAGGAAAACCCGTCGCAACACCATCCAAAGATATGACTCTCGGATTGTACTATTTGATGATCGATGCCCTCTATGATCCTGAAGAACATGGAAAAAAACGACATATCTTTAGGAATGAAGAAGAGGTATTGCTCGCTCTGAATGCAAGTAATCGTTACCTGTGGTTCCGTCAAGGCGAAGAAAAATCATCCGATTATGCCGATAGTAAAGGAATTTATTTGCATGAGAAAATCAAATTGCGTACAGCACACGGAATCATCGAAACGACACCAGGACGTGTGATTTTTAACCAAATCGTTCCGGATGAACTCGGATTTCAAAACTATCCCTTACCAAAAAAGAAGATGGGAGAGCTTGTCATGCAGTGCTACAAACTCGTCGGGCTCGAACGCACCGTTCGCTTCCTTGACAATTTGAAAGCATTGGGTTTTCGAGAAGCAACAAAAGCGGCAATATCCATTGGCGTTAAAGATGTCATGATTCCTTCTAACAAGCAAAAAATTCTCAATGAAGCCCATAAAAAAGTGGCTCATGTCAAAAAACAATACGCCGATGGTGTTATTACCGATGGAGAACGCCATTCAAAAACGATTAGTATTTGGACAGAAGTTTCCGAACAACTCTCTGATGAATTATTCCGTTTGCTCAGTGACACGACCTCAGGGATAATGAATCCTCTCTATCTCATGCTCGACTCTGGAGCTCGAGGAAATAAGCAGCAAGTACGGCAGCTCGGTGCTCAACGGGGACTCATGGCACGTCCTTCAGGAGAAATCCTTGAGTCGCCCATTACTTCCAACTTCCGGGAAGGATTGACCGTTATGGAGTACTCGATCTCCTCCCACGGTGCAAGGAAGGGATTGGCCGATACCGCTTTGAAAACTGCCGACTCCGGATACCTGACCCGACGTCTTGTCGATGTCGCTCAAGATCTCATCATTACCGATGACGATTGTGGTACCCTGAACGGCATTGAAGTCTCAGCAATCAAACAAGGACAAGAAGAACTTCTCCCTTTAAGAGATCGTATCTTTGGGCGGACTTGCTGCGATGATATTTACCTACCAGGTGATAGCACAAAACAACTTGCAAAAGCAGGAGATCTGCTCACTGTCAAACAGGCCGAAGCCATCGATGACGCAGGGATTGATACCGTGCGTATCCGTTCAGCCCTGACATGTGAGGTCAAATGGGGTGTTTGTGCAAAATGTTACGGAATGAACTTGGCCGATGGCCGTTCTGCAAGTCAAGGAGAAGCTGTTGGCATTATTGCCGCCCAGTCAATCGGAGAACCCGGAACACAGCTGACGATGCGTACGTTCCACTTGGGAGGGGTTGCTTCAGCTTCATTAACACCCGAATTGGTTACAGAACAACAAGGTATTCTTGTCTATTTTGAACTGCGAACTGTACGCAACGAAGCAGGGGAGTGGGTTGTCCTGAATAAAAATGGTTCTCTCCATGTCGTTCGCGACGAAGGAAGATCCTTAGAAGAATATAAAAAACTGCTCGCAACAAAGTCGATTGAGCCTTTGCAAACATTTACCCTTGAATTAGGGACCCGTGTTTTTACCGAAGACGGTTCACAGGTACGTCCCGGCCAAAAAATTGCCGAGTTCGAACCCCATAACGTTCCGATTATCTGTGATCGTCCCGGGTATGTGAAGTATGAAGATCTCGTGGAAGGAATTTCTAGCGAAAAAGATCTTAATAAACAAACAGGACAAACAGAACTCGTTGTGAAACAGCATCGTGGAGAGCTCCATCCCCACGTCGCCATTTACTCCGATAAAGAGTATCAAAGTCTTATTGGAACATATCCTCTTCCTCCAGGGGCTATCTTGTCCGTAAGTGAGGGAGATTTTGCTAAAGCAGGTACCCTTCTTGCGCGGATTCCTCGTGGGGCTATCAAGACAAAAGATATTACCGGAGGCCTCCCTCGTGTTGCCGAGCTTCTAGAAGCTAGAAAACCCAAAAATGCTGCCGAAATATCTAAGATCGACGGTGAAGTTGACTTTCGCGTTCATAAAGGTAAAAGGATCGTCCTCGTTCGCGATCCCATCTCAGGCATGGAAGAAGAACACCTTATTCCTCATACAAAGCATCTCTTTGTTCAGCGAGGCGATCACGTTGTTAAGGGGCAGCAGCTCACCGACGGATTGGTCATTCCTCATGAAATTCTTGAGGTATGTGGTGTTCGGGAGCTCCAAAAATATATGGTCAACCAAGTGCAAGAGGTCTACCGTCTCCAAGGGGTTGATATTAATGATAAGCATATCGAAATCATCATTCGACAAATGTTGAAAAAAGTTCGCATTGTTGAACCTGGAGATACCAATCTTCTTTTCGGAGAAGAAGTCGATAAAAGAGAGTTTGAAAGAGAAAACCGCAAGGCAACGCAAGAAGGGGGGAGAGCCGCAACAGCCGCTCCTATTCTCCTTGGTATCACAAAATCCTCTCTTGGAACCGAATCGTTTATTTCAGCTGCCTCTTTCCAAGACACAACTCGTGTGTTGACAGAAGCAGCCTGTGCAAAGAAAACGGATAATCTCATGGGCTTTAAAGAAAATGTGATTATGGGGCATATCATCCCAGGGGGAACAGGATTTCATCGACATAAGGCAGCGAAACGAAGAGTAGGCCTCGAAGATGAGGAAGACCTCGTTTTTGATTTTTCCGATGAAATAACGGCTCCTGCAGCATAAGATCGGTTGTTCCTATTGGCGCAACCATGGTAACCTGCCTAATCGGTATCGATAGGCAGGTTTTTTTATGTCCGTATCTCGTATCCATTCTGTTGCCTTTTTGGGGTTAGATGCCCTCCTTGTCGATGTAGAAGTCGATGCCATCCCCTCTGACAACCCCTCTTTTGTCATTGTGGGATTGCCCGATAGTGCCGTTCGCGAATCCAAAGATCGCGTGCTTGCAGCCTTACGCAATGCCGGTTTTTCCTACGACCACTGGCGGTTTACTGTGAATCTCGCTCCTGGCAACTTACGCAAGGAAGGAGCTCTCTACGATTTACCCATCGCATTGGGCATTCTCCAAGCCACAGGAAAACTGCAAAACAACATCTCTCCCTACCTCGTTGTTGGAGAGTTAGGACTTACCGGTGACCTGCGTTCAATCCGAGGCGCTCTTCCTGCAGCGCTCCTTGCACGAGACAGAGGATTTCAGGGCATTCTCCTTCCCAAAAAAAATATTCAGGAAGCCTCTGTTGTGCCCAATCTCGCCTCTTATGGTCTCTCTTCCCTTCTTGAAGCCATACAAGTGATCCAAAACCCTCAAAAAATTTTCCCCATACCTCCCTCTTCTCCAGCGAAAGACCCCACTCCATATGTTGATTTTTCCGATATCTATGGACAAGAGGTTCCCAAAAGAGCCGTTGAGATTGCTGCAAGCGGAGGGCATAACATTCTCTTAATAGGTCCCCCGGGGACTGGAAAAACTCTCTTAGCTAAAGCTCTTCCTAGTATCATGCCACCCCTAGAATTCGAAGAGGTACTTGAGGTTACAAAAATCCATTCTCTCGCCGGAATCAAAGAAGACAGTGGACTTGTTCAGTATCGACCCTTTCGCTCTCCTCACCACACCATCAGTTATGCGGGTCTTATGGGCGGAGGCTCTGTTCCACGCCCAGGGGAGATCTCCCTAGCTCATCGTGGAGTCCTCTTTCTCGATGAACTCCCAGAGTTTTCCCGAACACTCCTAGAAACCCTCCGGCAACCCCTCGAAGACCGCAGTATCACCATCTCCCGCGCTAAAGGCAACCTCACCTTCCCAGCAAGCTTCCTTTTCGTCAGTGCTATGAATCCCTGTCCTTGCGGGATGTGGGGACATCCGGATCGCCCCTGTCGCGACACCGAGCTACAACGGCTTCGCTACCGAGGGAAAATCTCAGAACCTCTCTGGGATCGCATCGACATGCAAATCGCCGTCTCCCCATTGCGCTACACGGATCGAGAAAAACTCTCCCAAGGAGAATCCTCCTCCCAAGTCCAACAACGCGTCATCAACAGTCGAAAACGGCAATACGACCGATGGAAAAGCATTAAAACCAATGCCCAAATCCTTGGCCAACAACTGCGCAACGAACCCCTTGACGATGAATCCAAGCGCCTCATCCGCTACGCCATGGAAGAACTCCACTCCTCTGCGCGAGGCATCGACCGTCTCCTCCGCGTCGCCCGTACTATCGCCGACCTCGATAACCAAGATCAAATCCACTCCGATCACCTCCTCGAAGCCCTCCAATACCGCGATCTTACTCCAACGGTTGCAACTGTATAATTGCATTAGGGTCAGGCCTGACATTCGGACATTTGGAACAAATGTCCGAATGTCAGGCCTTGACCCCAATGTGACCCCAATGTATTAGGCTTTCTGTGGAATTTCGGATGTATAGGTTGCAAGAACCTGTTTTTGCTCTTCATAGATGGGTATTAAAGTGGGCGTTATCGGCGGATCGAAGGGGTTAAAAGGGTCGGAGAAAGCGGGGCTTGATATCGGAGTTGCGTGGATGTATTCTTTAAAAATTTTGGTAATGCGTACTTTTTCTCCCATGGGGTATGGCGATGCTCCCGCTTTTTTTAAAAGATGCCATGTTTTTACAAGAGCATTTTGTTGCGTAGCAATACATGGATGGAGTCTCCAATACACTATCGATTGTTCAAAGTCGCCTTCCAATTTAGGAGGATTAAGGAGAATTTTTTCGTCACCAACAGGTAACGATTGCTTATGTGCGGGATAGAGATAAAAATAGGTGTTTGGATCGGCGCCTTTGTATACGGCTCGACAAGCCTTGTTCTCATCTTTGGTTTTGTAAATGGCACGGGCGAGCTTGAGAGATTGCTTTTCACGATCCTTCGGGGCAATATGATCACGCATCTTCTTACCTTTCGTTGTGGCAGAAAGATCGAGATTTTGGGTAATTGCAGAATAATTGGTTGAATGGCTGATATCAAGCGAAGCAATACCTAGAGTTTTAAGGTGTTTGTAATAACTTTTTTTATTAAGAGAGCGCTTTTTTCCCGAAAAATCGACCACGATCGATTTGCGGAAAATTTTGGCAAATAACCGCGTAATGAGATGGTTATAACTATTGACACTTCCCAAATAGTCCAACTCATCTGCGATATGGGTTCTTCCTTGACTACGTGTTGTGATGATCATGAACTACTCCATTAAAACCAAAGGAAAGCACGCCGACGATAAACATCCGATAATCGCCGATACTGCTTGGTTGAGGGGTCTTTTTTGCTCACTTGACGCAAAATTTCCGGTCTACCCTGAAGAGTATAGGTCTCTATTTCCTGCTCGCGCTCTTGGATCACTTTGTAGGTTCTCTTTTCCACATAGGGTGTAGAGACGACATGAGGTTGATAGTGGACATGGGGACGCCGATGATGAGGGTGTCGATGTCTGTGATGATGGGGACGTCGATGGTGATGATAGGTAGGTGTATAAATCACGCGATGGCCATGATGAAGAGAAGTATCTTGTTCAATGGATTGAAGATGTCGATGTATCTCTGTTTTATTGCCCACAGCATGAAGGTTCGCCCCCGCTTGAGCAAGAAGATCGGCTACAGAAGACGTGTTATTTTGTACTGCAGCAATTAATGGCGTTGCTTCAATAAAAGAGATGCTTCCTTCCGAACGGTTAAGCCGGTGACGAGGATGCTCTGTAGAAGCTCGGTTCCCTTCTAGATAAAAATATTGATTAACTTCAGCCCCTTTACAAATCGCTTTTTTTGCCTTTTGTTCATCTTTGCCTGCCAAAGCATGAATGAGCTTATTAAATTGCTTATTGCGCTTCTTGTGATGGATATGATCGCGCAAATATCCCAATCGAGGAAGCTGGCAGGGGGGAAGAGGTGTAATCAAGGAGGTGTAAGAGAGGCACTCCTGCACTCTTTTATCGGTAATACCTAATTGTTGCAGATGTTTTTGGTAACTTTTTCGATTCAAAGTGCGTTTTTTTCCCGAAAAATCAATATCAATCCCTTTGCGAAAGAGTTTAGCAACAAATTTGGTAAGGAAATTGTTATAACTATTCACGCTGCCCAAATAGTGGGTATCCTGCGCGATATGGGTTCTTTTTTGAGAAACTGTGGAAAAAATCATGTTAGCCCTCCATGAAAAAGAGATGATATCAAAATAAATATTTATTGTAAATGTTTATTTTGATTTGAGCTACATGATTTTTGGATGCAATGTATTTATTTTTGGAAATTGGTGCAACTCGCCTTCATCCAGTTTGCTTTGGATCGGGCCAATCAACTGCGTCTCCTTTCATAAGAGCGTCAATGGCAGCAATTAATCGTTGATTACGAGATATATCCGTTCGCCCTCCAGCCAACTTAATAATCATATCCGCCTCGTTCTGATTTTGTGGCTTCGCTCCAGCATCAAACAAAGCCATAAAAAACGAACGCGGAAGATCCTTTTCAGCAGCCAATACAAGAGGAGATTGCCCATTTTTTGTTGGAAGATTTGGATTCACTTTATTGTCCAAAAGCCATTTTACCAATTCAATAGCCTCTTTCTTAATCGAAAGAGTTAAAGGAGTATCAATCGCTTTTTCAAAGCAGGAATCCAATGATTCAAGTTTTGCACAAAGTTCTTTTGCTTCTTCTATTTTCGCTTCGCTCATAAAATAGACAAAACGTTGAAAATCCTCCATTGAAATATCACGTATAGGATCGTAGTCCTTTGACTGGGAAGATGGCCCTTTTACTACAAGTTGTGCAATCCATTTTCCTAAACTCGGACGAATAATTTTTCCTTTGAAATCAGTTGAATCATTAACACCAATATTGACTTTTTTAAACGCATCAATAAGATCGTTTTTGTCGGCAGAAAGATGAGAAATCTTAAATTTTTTGAAAACCCAGTGAAGTAAAGGATTCAACAAGCGCTTAAAGGGATTTTGCCAGTTGATATGCAAAATTCCTTGTTGATCAATCACTACCATTGTTTTGTTCCAAGTCCATGTAGAAGTTCTTTTATAATGAATCCAATCATTGCAAGAAGTCTTTTTATAGGAAAAATCATCTAAATTATTGAAATTCTGAATATTCGATAAGGATATCTTCATAGAGGACCTCTATTTTTTAAAAAATTATAACTCGCGCTTTTTTTTTGAAATTCTTGAGTGCATATTGCTTTTCTTTTCAAATATCGTTGCTCTGTTTCATCGGGACGTCTTCTGATTTTATCAGGATGATATTTCTTAGCAATTTCTTTAAATTTTTTTTCAATCTCGGCTTGTGAGGCCTTTGATGAAACCCCTAAAGTTTCTCTTGCTTTTTTTTCATCCGCTAATTGTTGGGATTTTTTTGATTAAGGGAGTCCAAAAAGATCCAATTCCTCCAAGAATGGGATCTTTTTCCGAAAAACAGTCGTAACATGACTTATGAAAATGACTTTCTTGAACCAGGTATTGTCCTATTCGATCGTAAAATAAAGAGAGGAATCGACCTAAGGCCTCCTCATAGTCTCTTATCCAAGCAAAGACATGGGCTTTTATTCGTGTTTTTTGAAACTCCTTGTCTTCAGAGGTAATCATTCCGATGGTGGAAAAACACATTTTTGCAAAATGATACGTCGCTTTGATCACACCGGAATAAAAGACGGCGGGGATGGCGAGAATTTTGCGACCGAACCACCCTTTATTCGTATAGTAAATAGAGAAAGAAGATAAAGAGACCTCACCATATCGAAATTGGGAATTTTTGCTTGCATAGGAAAATATTTTTGAGAGGTCAGAGAATGCGCGATTCTTTTCCATGGTTTTCAAATAGGCGTTCATTTCAAAATAAGCGGGCATAAAAGACACTAAGGTATTAAAAAAACAATTATAACATATTGCATTTTTTATATAAAGGAAAAAATCGACTAGTCAATCTCTTTTAAAGAAGGGAGCTCTTTGTCTTGGCCAATGCCTAAGTCATTGAATTTCTGCGCTGTAACGAGTACCCGACTCTCCATCGAACGAACTGCTTTATTGTAACTTTCTACCGTTTTATCAAGCCCTCGCTTGATATCGGCAAAATGGCTTGATAATATCCGAAGTCGCTCGTAAAGTGTCTTCCCTAAATCGGAAATTTTCTGAGCGTTTTTTGTCATCTGCTCTTGGTTCCAGCCATAGGCAACAGAGCGTAACAAGGCAATCAACGTCGTCGGTGTGGCAATAATCACCTTCTGCTCCACCCCATGCTCAATCAGCTCCGGATCGATCTGAAGAGCTGCACTAAAAAAGGATTCCGCAGGAATAAACAAAATGACAAATTCAGGTGTCGGTTGAAATTGATCCCAATACGATTTAGCGCTGAGCTGTTGAATATGCGTCCGCACATGACGTGCATGCACTTTGAATTTCTCTTCTGCATCTTCGTGTTTTTTACACTCAACAGCTTCTAAATAGGCGTGTAAAGGCGTTTTTGCATCCACAACAATTTGGCGTCCATTGGGGAGTTTTACCAAAAGATCGGGACGCAAACGGCGTAAATCTTCACTCTGTACCGATTCCTGTAGGACAAAATCGCAGTACTCCAACATACCCGCCATTTCAACAACGCGTTTTAATTGGATCTCTCCCCAACGTCCACGAATGTGAGGAGTCCTTAACGCTTGTACCAGGTTTCCCGTCTCTTTTTGTAGTTCGCGATTGGCCAAAGAGATCGTTTGGATCTGCTCATGCAAAGCACTGTAAGCTGTCGCTCGTGACTTCTCAAGGTCACCAATCCGACGGTCCACTTTGTCAAGAGCCTCCTTTAACGGTTTCACCATCTCTTGAATCGATTGTTGGCGGAGTTGAAGATCTCCCTTTGAAGTAGCATGAAGCTGTGCAAAACGACCCGAAGCCATCTCAAGAAACGTCGATGATTGGGATTGCAACGCATCAGCAGAAAGCGCTTTGAAAGTATCCGTTAGGTCTTTTTTTTTCTGTTCTGCTTGCTGCAATCTTTCTCGAAGAAGAAGAGACTCTTTTTGTTCCTCATAAAGCTTTCCTACCAATTGCCGATTTTCCTTCCGCTCTCTCCAAAAAAGAACGATAAAAACAAGAGTAAATAGACTGAGCAAAAGTACAGGAATCATGAGAGGAAAGGTTACCAATTTTGCAAAAACAATGGTATGCTAAAGGGATGAAAATATGGCTTTTCTCCCTCTTCATCGCAATAACGCCATGGATGGATTGGGCTATTTCCCAATGGTTTTATAGCCGAGGTCAATTTGTAACCCACCCAGCTATCGATGCTCTCTATTTTTATGGTGCATGGCCTGCTCTTTTTATCGGAATCGTCGCTACCATTATGGCCCTTATTGCCTACCTTTTTCCAAGAAGACGGCATTGGCTCTTTCCCTCTCTCTATCTCTCTCTTACCTTGGCTATCGGCCCAGGACTCATTATCCACGGTATCCTTAAAGAATCGTGGGGGAGACCGCGCCCGCGCGAGATCCGAGAGTGGGGAGGAAATGAGACCTTCCGTCCCGTCTTTCTCCCCCAATGGAGAGAAAAAGAAAAACCAGCCCGTTCTTTTGCTTCAGGCCACGCCTCTACGGGTTTTTATTTTTTTACTTTTGTTTTTTTGGGACGTCGTTACCGGAATTCCTTTCTAGAACGAGCCGGTTGGATTTTGGCTCTGAGCCTCGGAATACTCATTAGCTTCGCTAGGATTGCCGTGGGAGCCCACTTCTTCACCGACACCCTTGCAGCAGGCCTTATCATGTGGTACCTCGCCAAATGGCTCGATCAGTGGGGATACCAGCGGGTAAGGGCAATTGCATGAAAGGATTGACCAAACAACAAGTTCATATCTTAACGTTTATCGAAACCTACATTGCTAAAAATCGCTACTCTCCTACCTATCGCGAAATCATGCATCACTTCTCCTTCTCCTCGTCTGCGACTGTCTACAAACACATTCAGGCACTTAAGAAAAAAGGAGCCCTCCTGCACCTGCCCAAACAAGCCCGTTCCGTTGAACTTGTCGAAAATCACGCTCAAACTTCTTCCCCCACTATAGAAAGCGAAATCTCATTTATAGGCACTCTCCACGCCGATCAAGGTATCTCCCTCTTTCCTCAAACGCAAACGATCTCTATACCTCCTTCTTTTGTAGACGATAAAGAAAAAACATACGTTCTTCTTGTCCAAGGCGATGGCTTTGGGGAAGAACAACTGTGCGATGGTGATCAACTTATCGTCGAAGGACGAACCGATGTCCAAAATGGCGAGATGGTTATTGCCTTAATCAACGCTCAAGTGCCCTTAATCAAACGTTACTTTCTCGATGAATCTTACGTTCGCCTAGAAGGGACCCAAAAAGACTATCAGCCCATCATCCTCCACCAAAAAGATGTCTTTATCCACGGTGTCATCCGCGGCCTATTGCGCTATTTTTCACATCGAAAAGAAAGGACTTAACACAAAAACTATTCGTCGAAGCCGGTGTCGTCGGGTTCGAAGTCGACAAGAGTTTTGGATTGGCTACCGGCGATGATACGGACGCAGGAGAGAGAGAGGGCGGTTAGGAGGTAGGCCCAGGAGAGGAGGGCAAAAAGCAGGGGGAAATGGTGGATGAATCCCCAGAGAAGAATGGCGGCGCTGATGACGGTAATGATAACAAGGAAGAAGGATGTGATGCGAATTTGCAGAGCTTTGAAGCTGAAAAATTTCCATCGGCTGATCATGAGGTAACCTAGGAAAAGCATAAGGAAGAGGAGTACCCACGTTCTTCCTTCTTCGGAGAGGTGGAACCATTGTTGTCCTTGGGGAGAGATGAGGAATAGGTTTGTAGAGATAACAGCAGCAGCTGCTGCAGGGATGGGGAGCCCGGTGAAATTTTTGTTACTGTTGCGCCAAAGAGTGAGTTCTTCTTTCCGTTCATGGCTTTGGACGACATTGAATCGCACTAAGCGCAGGACACCGCATACAGAGAAGACCATGGCTGCTGTGGTAATGAAGAAAGAGAGGGGAGTTCCTGCGGGGAGGGAGAGTGTTTTGAGGACGACAACAGATGGAGCGACACCAAAAGAGACGGCATCAGCTAACGAGTCGAAAAGGCCTCCAAAGGCGCTCTCCGCTTTGATAGCACGAGCGAGGGCTCCATCGAGGAGGTCGGCAAAAGCGGCGAGGATGAGGATGCCTGCTGTGGCAAGAAGGACGAAGTAGTCGGCCTCTCCGACGGGCGTCATGGAGAGCTTGAAAATAACAAAAAGCCCACATGAGAGGCCGAAGGCGGTAATGACATTAGGTAAAAGATGGGCTCGTTTCAAAAAAAAACCAGTAAAAAAACGTATTAGGTAAAGTTTTTTTCGACGAACTTTTCGAGTTTCTTGGAATCGGCGCCGAAGTGACGAATCCCTTTAGCGAGTTCGTGATGAGCCATCTCATTTTCATTGAGTCTCCAACGGAACCCTTTCTCAGTTAGGGCGAGTTTGGGGATCCGTAAACTCTTTGTGGCGCTTGGGTCGAGTTTTTTGTCAACGGGCAAAAACTCTTGGGATAGTTGTTCGAGGAATTTAGGGGCGATGGTAAGGAGGTCGCATCCAGCAAGTTGTAGGATTTGTTCTTTATTGCGGAAGCTTGCTCCCATGATTTGTGTGGGGTAGCCGTGTTTTTTGTAATAGTTATAGATTTTTCGTACGGAGAGGACGCCAGGATCTTTATGAGGTGGGTAGCTAGCCACTCCCATTGCCTGTTTGTACCAGTCGAGGATACGACCAACAAAAGGGGAGATGAGGGTAGCTCCTGCTCGCGCACACTCAACAGCTTGTGGAAGGCTGAACATCAACGTCATATTGCAATGGATTCCCTCTTGTTCGAGGACACGGCACGCTTTTGCCCCTTCCCATGTGGAGGCGAGTTTGATTAAAATCCGATCCTTAGAAATGCCAGCATCTTTGTAGAGTGCGATGAAACGATGGGCCTTTTTGATACTTCCTGCGACGTCAAAGGAGAGTCTTGCATCGACTTCGGTAGAGACGCGGCCGGGCACTACTTTAAGGATTTCAATACCAAAATTCACAAAGAGTTTTTCCATCATATAGGTGATTTTTTGTCGTTTGCTCTTTCCTTCTCTATGACCAAAGCGGACGGCATCTTCAATGAGGTGTTTGTAGGGATCGCCTTCTTTGGTGACAGCTTGCAAAATTAGAGAGGGATTGGTCGTTGCATCGGTTGGTCGGTATTTCTGAATGGATTCAAAATCGCCTGTATCGGCAACGACAGTGGTCATTTTTTTGAGTTGATCCAACTGGCTCTCTCGGTTCATGAAGGCTCCTTTTGCGCAAGAGAGAGATCTCTTATGGGTTCGTGACGGAAAGAGAGAACGACGCTTTCTTGTCCGACTTGTAAGCGAATGCTGGTTCCAAAACGGGTGAGCAACAATTGAAAAGGGATTTCAACGTGGTGGGGACCGACATCAACACCGACATTCGCTTGGCCCAAGATCTCCTCAGAATCTTTTAATGTTTGACAGAGTGTGACAAATTTCTGAATTTGTCTTTGTAAATCATTGCTTAGATCGTATACCTTTTCACATTTTTCGCATCGGATACGAGAAAAAGAGGAAGAAGGGTCAGACAAAGGCAGGGGGATCAATTCGGTACAATCAATACAGGGAAAAGATAGATGATACACAATCCATGTTCCTTATGACTTTTCTATAAAGAAAAGCTCTATTTTTGCATAGTATCATTTTTACTTCGTTGTCAGCAACAAGAAAACCAATTCTTGAAGTTGTGTGGGTATACATACAAATAGCTCTTTCCCGATCGAAAGGAAATGCGAACTTTGTTACCCTCTATTTGTTCCGAAATAGACAGGGGCCTTTGCAAAAGCCCCTGATAAAAAAAATTCCAGAGCGAATATATGTGGCAACCTATTGACATACATAGTTTTACAGAATGGGATCCAACTCTTGTTGAGCAACTCGAAGCCTATTTAGCAGAAAAAGAGACGGCATTAGCACAAGATATTACCGAAATCATCTACAAGATCCGCAAGGATGAACAGAAAGACCAAGGGAGCTCTTTTGAAGAGGAAATCAAGCTCTCCACAGCCATCGAAAGGGTGGCAAAGGCCATTCGTTTGCTCGTTAACCACTCTTCCTTCGAACCCCTATCCATTGACGAGTGGCGTCTTGAGATCCGCAAATTGAATCAGTCCGTTTGGGAATACATTGAAGTTCTTGAAGGAGCGGTTATAGAGCTCTTCCATCATGTGAGTCTGATTGGTGTGGAGAAGTGGAATGCATCCCTTTTTGAGGGAGCCACATCGATCAAGGAAATTTTAATCCGTAGGATCGATGACATCACGTGGGCCGTTCGTCGTTTAGAAAATCATCTCAAAGAATATCGCTCCATTTCGGAGCAGCGGATAGGAAAAGAATATTTTTGGAAAAAATGGCTCATTTGGTGGCAGCCTGTTCTTGATCCCGCTCTTTTAATCAATCTTTCAAAAAGCGAGAAATTTTGCAAAAAAAGCTATGCCGATTTTGTCGAGCATTTTGAAGGATTCAAAACGATCCAAGGGGAAACTGATGTATTTGGAAAAAAATTTTCCCATTTTCATGTTTTGAACGAAGGAAAGGAGATGGACGCGGAGTTATTGACACGGTTTTGCAAGACTCTCTATCTCTGGGAAAGGAATGAAAAAGCGAAAGCTTTTCCGCAAAAATACGCCATTCAAGCCGTTAAAAGAATGATACGCCCCGATCCTCTCTACCATCTTTTTCAGAGGTATGATCAAGCGCTTCGTCGATCCATTTTTGCCTGCAGTCGTGCATTAAAGAAATTAAGCTCTTCTCAAAAAGAGAAAGAGAGAAAAAAGATGCAAGAGCAATTAATTGTTTATCGGAAAGAGGTGCGCACTCTGATGAATACAGTGGCGAAATATCGCGATTTTCTCTTGCGAACCGATCCTGATCCATACGTACGTTCTCGTTGGGGTTTTACTGAATGGATCGTGGGTCCAGAGCCTTCTTTGACGCGTCGTTTTCTCAATCTTGCTTATGGGACGAAAGAGTTGCGGGAGAGGCTCGATGATTTCATCAAAGCTCTTTCCCAGCCCTCTCCTTCATTTGCTGCATTGAGTTCAAGCGAACTCTACCAAAATATCGAATACACGCTGCATGAGATGGCGCAGCCATTGAATACGGAAGAGATGATGCAACGAAGGAGTGAGACTCTTCTTCTTTATCTTGCTGAATGTCACGAAATCGATAGTACGGATTGGAAAGTTGTCAAGTATGTTGAAGATGTTCTTGGTAGGGCTCTTCGTGCCGACTGGAAATATCATGTTTTGCAGGAGCAGACTCTTTTTTCTCAAATTTATGGAGTCCATGAGGGGATTCTTTCTCTTAATCGTGCAGAAGAGGATCGCGAACAAGAAAATAAAATCGTTGAACAGATTGAAAAGATGGAAGAGATATTCCGAAAGGGGGAGAGTCTTTTTCTTGGTGAGGAGTTAGAGGGGATTGTGCAAGCAATTCGGCAGGAATTGCAATATTTTCTTCAAAAAGCCCAACAATGTCCCAAGAAGGATCTTCATCAAAAAGAATTGGTTCGCCATCAATTGCTCTGTTATCGCGTTCATTTTGGGAAGTTTTTGCGAAAAACGCAAAATAAGCTTCTCGATGGACAGCCCGTTCGGACGGCTTTTTTCTTCATTGATCAATATTTAGAAGCGGCGCAAAAAGCGCTCGATTAGATAGGGCGTGTCATTCACCTAATGCCATTTTAGACACGACCTACACTCCCTAATAGTCAATTTGGTAGAGTTGTCCTGCACTATCTTCGAGGATAATGCGATTCTGAGTGATCTGCACAACCTGTCGTCCATCAAGCACATCGCCTACAGAAATGAATTTTCCATTAACGACGATAGAGATACGTCCCCCTGATAGTTTTGTCTGTCCGCCCACCTCATACTCGTCGCTGATATTCGCAATTCCTTTGCGAGGACGTGCTTCTGTAACATAAGAGCGTACCGTTCGTACCCCATCCTTTTTGTTTGTTGAGTCAACGACTGTATTGAAGAGAGGTACTTGATCGGAAGGGATGGTTCCTGTGAAGGTGACATCACCGTTGTTCATGTCCACTTTGACATCGGTGATACCCGCTTTTTGCAGCTGCAGATGGATTCCTTCCACAATGACTTGTTCGATAATGATTTTGCGATCAAGAAGTTCTAGATAGGGAAAATTAATACTCAAATAATTATAGAGGGATTCTGCATCTTTTCTTGTTTTGAGATAACCGGTCATCACAAATTTTCCGGGGGCGGGAGTATGGATGGCAATTCCTTTCCATTTCTCATTGTTGGCAAGAAGTTGGTTGATTTCTCTCCACACGAATTCATCAATGACAAGAGCTTTATCATCGATTCTTCGAACGAATGGGAGTTCTTGTAAATTATAGAGGAGTTGATTGCGATCGTTATCTGTAAGAACGTGGCCAACTAAGAGAACAGAGCCCGTGGCATCGCTATAATTGAAGGAGACTTTGGGAAATTCTTTTAGTGCTTCTCGAATTTGTTCATTCGGATTGACGGCTTCTTTAGTCTCTACTGTTTCGGCTGTGCGGAAAAGGTTGACGACACCGATACTTGTGATGACAAAAAGGGTAGTCAGACCTCCAATGAGAAGGAACGTGCCGATATGGGTTTGTTTTGGTTTGGTTTCCTCCTCTTGTTGTTTTTCTTTTCCCTTCCCTTCTTTTTCTTTTTTCTCAGCTTGCAGGACTTTGACTATAGAGGGAAGAAGGGGAGAGATGATGGTTTGCATTTCTGCCTCACGATCATATACGACAAAAAGAGTGGTTCCCAATGCTAGGATGGCATTAGTGGGAAGGGGTTCTTTTTTTGTGATCTTTCTTCCTTCTATGAGAGTGCCATTACGGCTTCCCAAATCTTCGATCCAGCACAAATGGTCTTTTTCAATGAAAATTTTTGCATGTTGGCGAGAAACACTGGTATCTTGGAAGACGATATCGCAGACTTCTGGATCCATTCCAATGACATATTCATTTTCTGGTTGCATCGAGAATTCCGCACCGCTATTGGGTCCTCCGATGACTTTCAATAGCCACCGTCCTGTTTCGATCAATTGAATACTTTGAAATGGGAGATCTTCTGAGACGAGTTTTTCGTCTTCAAAAATCGTGTCGTGGGCTGTTTCTTCGAAAGGGGGTTTTTCTTCTGATGGTTCATCGAGGAGATGAGCGGTAGTTTCAGGGTAGAAAAGGAACGCTTGATGACCAAAGAGAACGGCATCTCCTGCACGAAGTTGGTGGGGTTCTTTGATGGGTTCTTCATTGACCAGAGTGGGATTTGTCTCACTCAAATTTTCAATAAAAATGGCATCATCTTTGGTAAAGCAGCGTGCTTGACGGCGCGAGACCATAGGATCTTCGATCACAAGAGAGGCGGTTTCAGGATCGCGGCCAATGATCCACTCATTCCCTTTATCGAGGTGGAGGGAGAGTCCTGCCAATGTGCCTTGTTCTGCGATCAATCGGGCCGACATGCATGTCCTTTAAAATAGGAGCCTTATCGCAGAGTGCGCAAAATTCGTGTAGCAGGAATCAGGCTCTTTTTTCGCATATTAAAATATTTAAATAATAAATGGTATGGAGTAGTTAAATCATTGAATTTGATGATATTTATCAGAAATAACCTTGAAGTTGTTTGGGTATACATTCCTCAGTAGGATCTTTCTAGGATTCCAGTTCTTGTGAGGGTTGTAGGCTTTCATCTTGCCACACTTCGATTGTGGTGATGAATTCGGAGAGAATTTCTACAAAAGACTCATAATCAATATCTTTCGACGCTTCTTTTTGGAGAAGAAGGCGATTCCCCTCAGCATTGAGACCGAGGGTGCCACTAGAAGTACCTTGACCAAACAGATTGGCCCTTAGCATTTTTGTGAAGAAAATTTCATTTCCTTCTTTAGGAAGGGGAGCGAAAGAGGAGAAAAACAGGTATTCTTCTTCATTTTCTGTAATAAGAATGGAAGAATCTGGCCCTAAAGGCCATAGGTAACCTCCTTCTTCCGTTTTTTCTAAGGGAGGGAGGTCGAGCTCTTCTTGCAAGCGCTGGATTTGGAAAGAGAGAGAATCGGTCATATTTTATCCCTTGCGGCGTAAAACCCAGTCTTTCAAGGCTGGGATATAAGCCGCTTGCCATTAACTCCTACGCCACAGTACCATGGCGCTATCGCCCTAGGAATGTATGGCGTGGGTATCCAATCCCTAGAAGCTCTCGTTTTTAAACGAGGGAGGATTCACGAATTAATTATGGCTAATTCACTATGTAGCGGATTCGTTTTGTATTTGCATCATAAATTCAATCGGTTATTTCTGATAAATGGTATAACGTGTTGCATTTTTTGAGTTTAAGCTTGGAAAGTTTTTTGGATAAAGTTGTCCCAAAGGGATTTATTCGATAGTTCTTTTTTGTCATAAATGCTTTTAAATGTACAGGGGAATTTCTTCTGAATCATTTTTAAACCATTGCCCCAAAGATAACTTTCCGGAAGCACCCAACAACCCTGTTCTCCATAATCAAATAACGTTCTAATACAATTTTTAACCTTGTCCCGATTCTCATACGTTTTTGGGATTTTTTTTGGGTCTAAATTTCCAGTAAAAAAATTCATGATAAAATCCTCTTCTTCTTTGGGAAGAGGTGAAGGTGTACTTTGGCAATAGTAGTGGGTAATAAAAACAATGAGTTGGAAAAATGGAAGAGAAGCCAGTTTTTCCACGTTCTGTGTATTAATCCATTCTTCGTATTCCTTCGCTGAGCATTCTTTCCAGTCAAAAGGAAATGAGAGTTTTAGGTCATTCAGCAATCGGAAAAATATTGGAAAAATTTTCGTATCAAGGAAGAATTCGCTATATCCACTGATGAGCCATTGCTTAAGAAAATCTTCCTTTGAAGGATTTTGATTTAGAGAATCCAAAAAATGGGAAATTCCAGAGACAGCTGAGGCGTACAGAGAAGAAGAAGAAGAATGTCGGAGAATCTCGATCCAAGTTTTTAAGGGAAGGTTTGTAAAAAGCGCATGAGTAAAAGAAGAAGAGTTGTTTGTCACACAATGCTTAAGTAAGAGGTCCTGAAATTCTGTGTCATAAGTGCTGTAAATACTACACTGAGGACCAAGAGCTCCTACCATGTCGATGCAATTCTTGTCATTAGGATCACCTTTTTGGAGGAGTACCGATAAAAATTTTCTGGAATCGTGGCAAGAGAGCTTTTTTATCTCTTCTTTTTTGTCAGAAACTTGTTGTAGATATTCAAGAAAAAAAGAAAGGAGTGATGGAGACAAATGTTCATTGGATAAGACTAGTTGAATGACTACATTAAGAGAGAAATCAACAAAAAAATATTTTACGAATGCAAGCTTCTCCGTCTCTTTCCAGTCTTGGAAAAGTGATTGTTCTTCTTTTAATAGAAAAGACAAAAATTTTCTACGTTCGCTAGAAGAAAGTTTTTTTACCACCTCTTCTTTATTCGGAATCTGCTGCAGATATTCGGAAAAAAGAGAAAGGAGTGATGGGGGCAAATTTTCATTGGATAGAGCTAGTTTAACAACGACATCCAGAGAGAAACCCTTAAGAAAAAATTTTACCAGTGTGAAATTTTCGGTTCCTTGATAAGATTGGAAAAATAGTTTCTCTTCTTCATGGATAAGGTCGTTTGGAGTATATTGTGTCCCAATGGTTTGCATCATTTCACAGCATGTTTCACATTCAGGATCTCCATTTTTAGAAAAAAAGACAAATAATTCATGGAGATCATACCTGGAAAGGCTGGAAATTCTCTCCTTCAAGAGATTGGGTTGATGTGTAAGGATTGCAGAAAAATTCTTTAGAACATTCGTTTGTAAAGAGAGTAGTGGTGGACACTCAAAGAAGTGTGTTTTAGAGAAATGGGTCTTAAAAAGGGGGAAAATATCCCTTTTTATGGAAAGGCATGATTCACTCTGCTCGATGGCGAGATCGAAAAGGGTTGTTTCCTGAGAATTTTTAGCGGCAAGATCTCCACCTAAAGTGCTGAGAAACACAAAGGCTAGGGTCTCCTTATTTTTGAGAGTGCGAAAGAGAGGATCTTTAAAAGAGGATTGCTGTTGTTCTTTCCAAATGCGATTGATCTCTTGGCGAAAAGTACTACTTTTTCTATTGATAGATTCATTGCGATCGATCAGCCCGAGTTCGCGAAAGGAGCGTTGCAATGCACTCGTTCTATAACTCCAGAACCACAGACCTAATCGGCGAATGAATTGTTGCCAAACGGCGAAGGTGCGGATAGAAATTTTCTGATTCTTGAGATCGAGGGAAATGTACCATTCCTTACCCGATGGAACGGTTAACGGCTTGTTTGGCTTTCCTTTCAAGTAGAGGGGTTCGCCCCATCCTTGAAATTTTTCCAGATCGATCTGAGATGTAGAAAAAGTGTGAATCGTCATAGACACTCCAAGAAAGGAGCATTTTAACAGATTGTATTGCCTAAGTCATTAAAAAAAAATGAATTTATAATTTTTTTTTTTTGACAAGGCAAGGATCCTCTTTGTTTCTTCCTTCTTAAACCTCCACCATCATCAAATTTCTTATTCTGTTTATCGAATTAACGCCCAGTCATCAAGCATGCGCTTGATTTTGCGCATGTTGATGACGTTTTAGTTTTGGAGGGAGTCCAGTCTCTCCTCCAAAACGTCATCTATTTGTCCCAAAGGCACAACCCTTTTTGCAAAAGTCCCAGACAGTTTATTTGTCCTTAAAATAGAGGGAAAAATGGATCAAATTCAGAGCATCTCGTTCGTCTTCTGTGAGGAGAGGGATTTCGTCAAAATTGTTTTGTATTTGTTGAAGGAAATCAATGATTTTTGCAGCAGAAATACTCGTTTCTTTTATATAATGTTCCCAAAAAGATTGTCCAATCAAAAAAGCCACTTCTTTACCTGTTTGAGAAAGATTTTTCCCAGAGATTTCAATGGAGACAGGAGAAAAAGCATGATGTAAAGAAGAGGGGGAAGAGCAGACGTCTTCTACTTCTATCATTGCTTTGAGACAAATGCCTGGATCAGCTAAGGCTCCAGTGATGAGATCAGGATGAAGATAAATCACTCTTTTTTCACCAATTTCCATCCCTTCCATGCCTTCTGCCAGTCCTGGGAGAGTGTTCTGAAGAGTCAATGTTCGTGGATTATCCGTAAAAGAAAAAAGAGATCCGTCTGCTTTATAGAATGCATACCTCATCGTAACTAAACTCTCCTTGCCAACAAGAGGTTTGCCATCCCCCTTTTGTATTGTTTTGTAGAAAATTTTTTTAGAATTACGACTGGTAAAAGAAGATTCTTTCTCCAGATTACGAAATAGTTCATTAGCTGTTTTTAGATTTTTTTTGTAGAGCTGAAGAAAAGCTTTTTTTCCAATTTCTCTCCAATTTGAAGAAATAGCTTCCCTTTTCCCATCCGCGTTTTGTATACCACGAATACATTCTGTTAAGAGAGTTCGTGGATCGTCATCAAGTAGTAGATCATTCACGTGATTACTGAGACATTCATATATTTCTAAGGCCATCAGATGACTCAAAGATCGACATGTTTTTGGTCCTTGGAATGGAAAATGGATGATCTCATTCCTATCCAGATGAAATATATTTTCAATACACGTAAGAAAAAAATCTTCTTTTTGCAAGAAACTTCTAATTTTCTCCTGTGTTTCCACCCATTTTTCTAACCGCTGGCTATGTTCTTTATCCTGTGAAAAAACGGAACAAATGAAATAAGGTTTCTCTGTAAGCAGCGTTTCTGGAAAAGAGCATTGTTGCTGTTGTAAAGAAAGCATTTCTTCTTCTAAAGAGGTAAATCCTAAGCTGGGTGTCAGGGAAACCAAATGATTTGCCTTACTCATTTGAAGCAAGTAGTAGAAGAATCCTTCTTGCAAGTTTGTTGCTATATCTTTTTGCACAAAAGGGAGATTATTTTGTTGTAGCGTTAACTGCTCAAGTCGAGAACCGCAAAGAGCATTTTCTGTGCCATATCCCAAGAGAATGCCAGTGAGAGCATTGTTATCTCGTAAAGTCTCGGAGAAAGGGATGTTTTCATTAAGCAAGTTCTCCATAATTATTTTTTCATCTACATAAGGCCCCAAAATTTGTTGGAACAAGAAGATATTTTTCTTTATCACGTCTTCTGTGGTTTTTTGGTTGACAATGAGAAAATTCCTCCAAATGAGAGAGTCTGGATCTGGTTTACTATAACGGTGAAAAAGAATAGGAGAATGATCATTCTGTGGAAGCTGCGTTAATAGTCGCAAACCTTCGCGAAAAAGCACTGTATTTTTGTGCACTTCTGTGCCTGGCAAAAGGAATGAGATATTTTCTATGCCATCGATGCAGATGGGTTTGTTTCCAAATAAGACATAACCCGCTTCTGTTTCCTCTAATAAACAACGAAAAAAGCTTTCCAAATGAGAAAGATAGGAAAATTCTTCATTTTGCCTCTCTTCAACAAGAGAGACATGGCTTAATAAAGGGAAAAAATTAGTAAAAAAACAGAAAAAAAAATAGATTTTTCTTCTCATTTCATCCAATTGACGAGGTGGAAACCCATCCCTTTAGGGGTGGGAGGAAACCTCGCTCCTTTTTTGGTTGCTTTAATTTTCGTATCTGCATAAAACTTCCCTTTCGAGTTAACTGTTCAAGGCACTCGGACTTTTTAACCTTCCAAGGTTTGACCTTGTTGAAGGCGGGGCACCTGTAAACGTGCCCGAATTAGCATTCGGCTTGCCGTTTAGCTAAAAGCTTTTGCCTTTAGGCGAGAGTTGTTTACCTACTTCTTTGGTTGTATAACGATCGGCTTGAAGTGAGAAAAGACAAGCATATTCTCCATTTTTCTTTGAAAGAAGTTCTTCATGCGTTCCTTCTTCAATCAATTTTCCATTTTTCAAGACGAGAATCCAGTCCGCCATTCTCACAGATCCCAGACGATGGGTAATGAAAAATGTCGTTTTGTTTTCAGTGTTTTCTGAGAACTTTTGAAAAACTTCATGTTCACTTTTTGGATCCAAATTAGACGTAGGCTCGTCTAAAATCAATATGTTGGCATCTCGAAAAAAAGCACGTGACATGGCCATTTTTTGCCATTCTCCTCCAGATAGAGAAGTCCCCCCAAATTCTTTTCCCAACATGGATTCAAATCCAGCAGGAAGTTTTGCGACAACAGAATCAAATCCTCCCTTTTTGGCAGCTTCTGTAATTTCCTCGAGATCGAAAAAAGAACGACTTATCCCAATGTTTTCTTTAGCACTAAGGTGGTATTGACCAAAGTCTTGAAAAACCACACTCAAGTATTGTCTCCATGTTTTCAAATCCATTTCTTGTAAATCAACCCCATCAATCAAGATTTTTCCCTCTGTAGGATCATAGAAGCGTGCTAAAAGCTTCACAAGAGTCGATTTGCCTGCTCCATTTTCTCCAACAACTGCAATTTTTTTTCCAATAGGGATAGAAAAACTTATATTTGAAAGTACCTTTCTTCCATCTGGATAAGTGAAAGAAACCCCTTCAAAGCGAATGATATTTTTGGGAAAAGGGTCAGTAGGAATAGCTTGTTTTTTGGTGATTAAGTAGCAAAAATCAGCCTTCAAGAAGTGATAGAATTTTTCAAAGAACAGCATTGTTTGAGCTAGCATACCAAAATCTTGAATAAGCCCATTGATCTCCAATTGTGCCATGACTAAAGCTTGTAATATCATAACAACAGCACCTGCAGTCAAATTACCCTGTTTAGCATGCATGATAGCAAAAATAAAAATGATGATGTTACCAAGAACAGAGATCAATGAAAGAGAGACAAACCTGCAGGATTTCTTCCATCGCTCGGTGCTAAAGGCAGTATGAAAGGATTTAGCAAAAGTTTTGTATTGAGTTACAAGAAAATCTCCAAACCCAAAAAGACGAATTTCTTTGGAATAACGCTCATCTAAGGTCAAAGAAGACAACCATGCTAATCGTCTTGCCTCCGGGCTCCTAAAAGCATATCTATCCATGTTTGCTTTTCAAACCAATAGGTGGAAATCGCATGTGGAATAGAGACAATTAGGATGAAAATAGGCATCCCAAGATTAATGGTTGAAAGGACTACGAGAATGGAGCATAGAGCAATGAAATCCTTAACTAATCCTGTGATAATGAAGACGAAATTTAAAGGACGCCGAGCAGATTCATTTTTAAGAAATTGCATCTGATCATAAACTTTGGGATTTTCAAAAGGAGCTAGTCCCTCAATGCTATTAGCCTTTTCCATCAACAGCACGTTGCAATGAGTGAGGGCTTTTTCATTGAGCTTGATGCGAATCACAGAGATAACTGGGCTGATCACAGTTCCCAAGACGAGAATTCCACTCCATGCTAGAACTAACCCTAAAGGAAAAAATACTTCGGGAGATAGGATCCAATTAATGATCACTTGCACGATGAAAAGAGAGCAGGCAGGAATGATTCCCTGGAAAACAATTAATAAAGAGAGAATTCCCGTTTCTTTGGGTGCAGCAACAATGATTTGTTTTGTGCCCCACAAGTGGATCTTTATTTTATCGAGAAAATTAGAAAGTTTATTTTTGATGTTCATGTCAGCCAGGGGACAAAGTCAGTGTTTTTTTGACAGATATTTGCGAATAAGTTTACAGTCACATAGCTTTTTATTTTCAGACCGCGCCTTGAGATGTTTTTTTATCCAATCGACGGCAGTACTGGGAAAAACCTGCAAGTAGCACCGGTTTTTTCCGTCATAAAGATGTTGTTCTCCAGGTATTTGATAAAAATAGGGGATATTCAGTTCTAAAATATCCTTAATTTCATAATCAGTATAAGGAGTATCGCCTAGCTTATTTCTCACGAATGCTTCAGCTTTCTTTTTAGATTTGCAGTATTCGGGTTGCTGAATCCTTCTTTGGAGATAAAAATAAGCGCTTGTGTCCCTTATAACCATTCTCGAATGTACGGTGGCAACTTGATCCCACCAAGATGCACGTTTCAAAAACTGAGGAGCTTTTTCTGTTATTAAATCGTAGCAAAAGCAAAAACCATGAATGATTTCCTCTAAAAATTCAGATGAATTATAAAATTTTTCTTTAAATACAGGGCGATGATGGTTTATCTCTTGACTATATCCGCTATAAGCAATCCTCATTTCATCTGTTTGATCATCGATTGCATATGTAAATAAGGATTCAAATCGTTCTTCATCAGTTGCTTGAAGGGCGGAATAGTTTATTTTATTTTTCTGTTTTCTGGTGAATTTTTGAATGAGCTGTGTCGATATAATGCTTTTGCTTTCTTGAATAGGCATTGCGTAATTTTGAAACAAGGTCTCTCCATCTAAAAGAACAGGGAAAGAACCATGAGCCAAAATATTCTCACAATGACCATCAGAATAGTTAAGAGTGTCGGCGATCGCTAATAAAGCCCCTGCTCTTTTGTAGAAGTGTCTAATTTCTTCTAAGTAATTACAAGAATCTGGAGAAATATACTCAAGCCAGCCATATTTATCTTTAGGCAGAATTTTTCTACATGCAAGATTGAAAGGATCAGGAAGGTCTAGGTTCTGAATAAATTGATCAAAAAGTTCATCAAGTTGCAAATCAACTGGTTTGTAAATCAGCCTCGTATTATCAGAAAAAAATAAGAGCAGAGATTGTTGATTGCGATGTCTATCAGAAGAAGAAAGAATTTTGACTTTCTCAACAAGGCACTTAGGTGAGAGTTTAAAATATCTCTTAATTTCTTCAAAATCCACCTCAAGTCTTTTCAAACATTTAATTAGATTTAAGAACGATCGAGTTGTAACCTCATCCACCATTTCAAAGAGGTAAGGATAAGTTTTTATGAGAGAGCGAGACTGAGAAGTATAACCATGTTGATTCAGAAAAAAGCTTTTATAGCGTTCAAAAGGCGTTAATCCCTCTAAATGACCTAACTTTTTGCTTTTATATAGTTCATAGACAATGGTAGGGAGTAAAAGCTGATCAAGTTCTTCCGATAATTCCGTGCTAAAATCACAAAGAATTGAAAAGAGATCTTTTGCAAAAATGGACGGTCGAGGAAATTGCAAAGTTGCATTAGAAATTCCCCTTTCTAAAACTGCAAGATAATACTGAGCCCGAAGGGAATCTCTAAATTTCACTCTAGCATCTTCTAATTTTTTTAATGTCTCAAATATCCATAGGTTGATACAACGTCTTTTGCATCTGTTTCATCATGGTGCATTGGAATGGTATGTAGCGAAGTGCCTTTGTTACCTCCATGTCTTCCGGTCACATCCCGAGTGCCTCCTGCACAGCACTTTGTGGAAGCGGCATTCAATTGGTAAATCTTCCAATCAAATTTTAAAGATGTGAGTTCTTTTTTTCCTGTAACGTCTAATTTTTCCATTTAATCCTCCTTATCAGGAAATGGCGATTTTGTTACTCATTTAGCTTTCTTGTCAAGTGACATCAGAAATGGATCCAGAGTGCATGAAATTAGAACACATTTTTGAGTCATTGTGGTATTCATTTAATTTTCTTTAACAAAGAGGCATAAATGGCTGCAAAAAAAGGACAAATTTCTACTCATTTTAAGAAAAACAATTCACCTATCCAGCGATCGAGCATCTTTGCTAAAAAAGGAGTAGCTACTAGGGCGTGTCATCAATTGGCTAAAATTGCATCTCATGGCATCTGATTCGACGATCGTTTGCGTTCAGCCTCGCCAACTGAACTCAGTTTGCTTCGGCTTCCACACGAACGATCGTCGAATCATCTACCATGATCTACAAATTCATCTAATTGATGACACACCCTAGGCAAACAGCTGCTTTTGTCGTTGCTGGTCCTTGTAGGCGATCATAAGAGCTGCTATTCGTAGCAAGCCGTCGGTCAATTTCCTTGTCATCAAAAGAAATGATCCTTCTATTGGCAAGAAAAGCATCATCGTATAGGATTTCCCCCTTTGACTTCTTGTTGATGAAACCTTGTTAGGTGAACAAGAAGGCAAGAATTTAATTCACGCAAAGGTAAATATTTATGGTAGCTTCTGTTTCTTCAGCAACAACCACGTACAATTTGTTTGATCAAGAAGGAGTGTTTAGCTGGGATCTGATGCTCTTAGATCCGAAAGCAATTGCAATCGATCCTACAACCGGGAATGTTACAATTGATAACACCTATTCCCGCCGACAAATTGGAGAAGAATTAAAACAATGCAATTCTCGAGATTACTATCGTCTTCTCAAAACATTCAAACAAGCAATTTTTCATAAAACGATGCAAGAGGATATGTGTCATGAAAATAGGAAAACCATTTACAACAGCATTAAACAAATATGCGACCGATTTTTTTGTTCTTTCCCATTAAAACCAATAAAAAAGGCAGGTTTAGAAGCTAAATGGAACAAAAAAATTCAAGCCCTCTCTTTTCAATTCTATGGAGTTACCTCTCCTTCCGAGGAACTTACAGACACAGATAAAAAACAAAATAAAATAGAACTCCGCAACGCATTGATCGATTGGAAAAGGAACAACAAACTCTTTTTAGGGAATTCCGATTTGAATGCCATTGAAGAGAGACAGTTGCAAGAACTTTTACAAGATTTTGATGTTGTCAATTATGCAGTGACCGATCCTCAATATGCAAATTATCTCTTTGAAAATGTGATTGAACGCAATCTTCCCGTATTTCTCGTTGTACGGCAGGCATTGCTGACGCATAAATTCGTCTCGTCCAAAATGGTCGATGCTTTAGGTCGAGGAGGAAAGAAGGTTCTCCGCATTCAACACAATCCCTCTTTGAAAAGATCTGTTGTCGAAATGAAAATTTGCGATCAATGGCATCAAATTGATCTTGAAGCATCGATTCATATGGATGGAATCCGAGAGGGATGGACAATGAGAAATCTCTTCCGCGATTTTAAATACCATCACTCTAAGG
Organism: Parachlamydiales bacterium; assembly: GCA_942491955.1. Taxonomy (GTDB): domain Bacteria; phylum Chlamydiota; class Chlamydiia; order Chlamydiales; family CALOCV01; genus CALOCV01. The sequence continues at coordinate 31,531 of CALOCV010000030.1, read as the reverse complement.
GGACTGAGGTATGGCAGTGTTTTCCAGCAAAGGGATTTATTCCCTGGGATAATAAGGACCTTGCTTGGACCCATCCCGATGGGACAACAACTCCCGTTCCTTTTGATTGTCTAGAAAAATTCCCCGACTACGACTCTCTTTCTTTCGAAGATCTTCAACAACGTTATGGTGAAAAAGTAGAAAAGGGCAAAGACCATTTTGTTGTTCGAGCCTCAGGAGCGACTACAGAACCCGATTTACAAGGTTGGCATGGATTTTCCGATCTGGTTATCTACCAGCCAAAAACAAATCAATACAAGATCTACCCCTTTGGAGCGTACGCAAAAAAATGGCCCAATCTTGCCCACCTAAAAGAGGCCTTTTTATTTCTCTCCAAATCCGTGAAAGGAAAAATGACCTATCCCGATATCGCCGATCAAAGCCGACGCATCCAATGCTTTGACGTCTATCCACTAAGTAAAGAGGGAAACAATGCCCTTCAAACAAGCATTTATTCCATGCTAGACGCATCTCGCAAAAACAACCTCCTTTTCCAAATGGCGGGAGAAAATTGCATGCAAAAGATCGAGACGATTTTCAATGGAGCCATGAAATCCTTGCGCAACAAAGGCTACACGAATGAAACCATCCAACAACACCTAGGAACTTCAACTCCCTTAAATACCTCTTTGAGTCTATTTCAATTGAAGCCCAATAATTTTTTGCTTAAGAAAATTGTGTTTCTAGGAACGCTATCGAAAAATCACAAAATACGCATGGCTTTCTTAAGGGTTCTAATATTCATGTTAGGGTTTTTCCGAAAAACAACCATTACGATGAGAAACGGTCAAGGCAGCAAACAACGCATCCAAGTCTCTGTTCTCTCTAAACACCCTGAAATTTGGGAGAAAGGAGAAGTGAAAATGCCCGCAAAACTCCTCGTCGATGCAAAGAAGGGAAAAAAGATTCAATTGCATTTTGGATGGTCAGGTATGGCCTTATCTGCTTAACATCTATTGTGACAAAGGGTAGGTAGCGATTTCTCTAATGTAGTTAAATCGTTGTTCTTCGCTAGAGCCATTTCTATGGTAACAATAGATGTGGTAGAGAAGAATTTGGTTTTGTTGTAAATCCCGTCCAACAAGGACAAAAGCGAGTCCTTGACCTATCATGGAAAGATACTTAATATCGATCAACTCCACACTATCTCGAACGGGCACCTCATCGTATTGTCCTTTAACAACAGCCTTTTTTAAAACAAAAGGATCAAATAGTAAAGAAAAACTCGTCCCTGGTCGCTGACAGCCAAATACGGCAATTTCTCGGCGATCCGTCGTTACAAAAAGGGTATGAGCCATCCATATAGGGCGAGGTATGAAAGAGCAGGCGGAAAAGGAGCCTGTCGGTTGTTGGTATTTTTGATAATCTAGAGATAATATCTCTGTTGACAATTGGTAAACGGGGTCTTTTTTCTTGTCATAAGTGTTACAATAGAGCAATGTGCCATCTTCTTTAACAGACATGCCGTACTCTTTTGCTAATCCTGGGAATTCCTGTGTCCCCATTTTCATGGGTCCTAGAGCATCCGATGATAGTGGTGTTATCGTCCCTTCGTGGAGAGAGCAACGGTCTAGATGTCCCTCTTTTGAAATGAGAATGAGATCGTTGGGATATTGATTTAGAATCATTAGGAGTGGTCGTTCAAGAGGAATGTGTTGATCTTCACATTTGCGTTCACCCTCGGTAATGAATTTTGCATAGATTTCAGTGGTTTTAATCGCAGCAAACCAAACGGCATATGTGCCGTATTTCAAACTCCATTTGTAGTCTGGAATAAGGCATACCGATTGTGTTTCTGAAGGAATTTCTAATTGAGTGATTTGTCTTAGATAGATAGAGCTTTTAAATTCATGAATACTTAAGCCATTTTCTTCTTGAACAAGGAAATAAACGATCCAGGGATCATTACCTGCTCGCACTCCTGAAAGAATTTTTGTTCCTTCCGAAAAGGTGTGTATTCTTTCCAACTTTTTATCATCCCACTTATCCACTGTGTTGTTATGACCGATCGCCATATATCCCGGTAAATTATTTTCCTTCCAAGGATTTAACTTATCCCAATCCTGTCCATATTGAACTAATACGGGCAATTGAGGGCTTAGATGGTGATTACCGATAGGAGAGAGAGAATTCATAGATTGAGACCTGGTGTATGATAATTATAAAAAAATACTTAGCTTCTAGTTAACAATGATAAGGGAATAAAATTCCTCTCATTGGGTTTAAAAGCGTTAAAGGATAGAAGGCTGTATAAATAAATGCAAATTATTTTAAAAATAAAACAATCATTTTACAAAATGGAAAACGCATTGCTTAGATGTAGCGAGAAAGAGAACTGTTTTGTAACAACAAAAAATCAATTTCAAAAGAGCGGGGAGTGATGCGGAATAAATGAAATAATAGTTCCTTTTGCGAAAGTTAGTATAACAAATCAGCAAGATAATGTGGAATTTAATTCTCTTTTAAGGTGAGGTATTTTTAAGATAATACTCGTTAAATGACTACGTAGACACGTTTTCTACCTGAAGCCAAGCTGGATCTTTCTTTTTTTCATCGGCCCATGGGTCTATTTTTCTGTAGATTTCAAGAATTCCTTTTTTTTCAAAATCTTTTTTACTGTTATTTACAAGTTGAGAAGCCGTGATGCGGCTGTTTACATCGACTGGGGGAATGGACACATCAAAGGTCTTTTTCTTTTGTTCAACAGTCATATCGAATTCATTGATCTGTTCTTGAGAAGAAATTTGAAGAAATTGACTCCTTACCTTTTCTAGGTTGCTTTGCCACTTGTTTTGCAATTCTTGGATTTTTTTGATGTTTTCTCGATATTGAGAAAGACTGTTCTGCATCCATTTTTGATAAAAAGGAAGTGAAGAAGAATCCTTAATCGGTTTAAGTGCTTTCAAGTGTTGCTCTAATCTCTCAGTAAGAGGAGTCAATAGAGTCTTATTGATATCAGCAGCAAACATACCTTGATAAAAAGAGTATTCCTGTTTCCATAATGTCCATTGTTCTATCAGTTCGAGAAATGGCTCTTTACCTTCTTCGGAAGGGATCTTCTCTTTCAACATTTTCCATGTGGTGTCAAGAGATTGAATTTTTGTTTGGATGTCACCAAACACCTTTTCATATTGTTCAATATGAAACGCATCGGATCCTAAGCGACATTTTGCTCGAATCAAATTTTCCAATTCTTCCATGCGAAGAAGGGTCTTTGGCAGCTCGGGATCACGATCGGATTCAGGCAATTCAATGATTTCTTCACCCGTAAGAGGAATGCTTTGTTCTGTAAAAACCCAGTCGTATTGAGGCTGAATGATTTTTTTGCACCTTGGGTACATCTCAACAGGATCATCAGTTAATATGTCTCCACATTTTTGCTTTATTGAGGACAAAAAAGATGGTTTTTCTAAAAATTTTTTTTTTATTTGATCGATGTCGTGTGTGATTTTTTCACTCATCGTGATGCATTCAAGCGCTTCGACCAAAGCAGGTTGCATTTTTTTGCGTAAATCGAACTGCTCTTGTTCGTTTTGAGCATTGGCAATATCTGGAGCAAGGATTGAACAGCCAAATCTTAGTTGCGAGACTCCATAGTTTTGAAGGTCTTTTTGTTTCAATTGTAAATAGGTAAGGTAGTTGTTGACAGATTGCCGATCATTACCAAGCTGTAAAAGAATAAAGTTTAGATCGAGTCGTTCATAGCCGATGCAGGAAGTAAAGGGATTCAATGTAAAGTTGAATCCAGGATCAATCACAAAACCGTGAATAAATTGTTTAAAATATTGAGAGACCCAAGGTTCTTCAGGTTCTAATTTGCGTTTGATGCGTCGGTGTCGGATCGAACCAACTTCGTGGTGGATTTTATCGAGTACGGATGCAACAGGAATATTCAATTCGCAGTTAGACCATGAATGAATTGCTATCTCTCGAATAATAGGAAAATGAGAGAAACTGCCACCGGTGGCATCGCGTATCGTTTCAATATAGCGTAAGTTACAAAAACAATCTTCTAAAGACGGTTCAGAAGTAATGGAGTATTTTTCACTCAATCGGGGAAGGTGTGTATCGGGATCGTGTTGTGTCAAAAGATATTGTTTTAAAAAACGAATGCGCATCCATGCATCCCAACCATTTGTCATCAATTGTTCCGGGACAATTCCTTCCTTTTGCATCGTTCGGCAATCGGGGTAGAAGGATTCATCATCTGCTAAAAATTCAGGAGAATGGTTGTAGCGCACTCTATCCTTAATTGTTCCGTCGCCATTGCGTGTAATGGCGCTCCAAACAACTTGGACACAAAGAAAGACATTTTTTCCTTTTGAAGGGGAGAGGTCATCCATCTCTTTCGGACGAGGATCGTATCCCAAAGAGAGAATTGGGGTGCCGCTATCCGTCTTCTGAATAGAACAATCGAGCTCAACATTGTGTTTTTGCTCTTTTTGCTGGATGAACCATTTTTTGACGGGAGAATCGACGTTTTTCTGTTTTATCGAAGAGAGCAGTGAGTGTGGAGGAAGAGAAAGAACAACGTAATGCCGTGTCTTTCCTTTTCCTATATCTGGGCTTTGGAGAAGACTATCGAATCGGTATTCGCTAAGACAAGGTGTTGGTTTAGGTGCCCAACGAGTTATAAATCTATTTTCATAATAGGTGTGCCCATCTCCACCAATATAAGGATCTCGTCTCCATTCATATATTGGAATCCTATCCATACTTGGCTCCTAAAAGAAGCCCCAAGGTTAAATAAATCGTATTTTTATAGCAAGAAAATTTTGCTAAAAAAACAAGAAAAGTTAATGAGGCACAAGCATTAGAATGTTAGTAAGTTATAATGCAAGCCCTTAGATCAAGTGGAAATTTTGTCCCCTAGTTTATAAAAACCTCGATTTTCTGCTACTTAAACGAGATACTTACCTCAATAATTTTTAGATGCGAGTGCCTTGTCCTGTTGCTGAAAGCGTAGAAAAATAGACAAAAATTTGCGTTAAAATGATTTGATTCTTAAAAATATAGAAAAACCACCCTCTTCTCTCTTTCTCCGAAGAAGGTGGTCAAAGGTGATCGGCTTTGTTTATCGGTTATATCCAATGCCCAATTTAGCCAATTCATTTTGCATTTGCATCATAAATTCGATCAATTGGTTAATGTTGTCGTAACTTTTTTTCCTATCTTCCGTCGAACGGTCCATCCAGCGGCTAATAAGTTGTTCACCCGATTGTTTGTATTGAGATTGAGCTTTGGCCATTTCCGCCTCTTTACCGTAAACGGCGCTAAAAAGCCGTGAGGTACCATCGGCCCAATTTCCTAATGCTTGCGAGACTCCTCGAGTCCACCATGTAGTTTTTTGGTCGGCCTCTCCCATTGCACGAGCATTTTTGAAACGGGTCAGGTTGGCCACATCATCACCTGACCGTCTGAGATCATCTTTTTGTTGGTAGATATCATTATCGGTCTTTCTCACTTCGCGATCATAACGCGTTTGGTCGCGCTGATGCTGCGCTTGTGCGACGGGGTCATCACTAGTGGGTTTTACGGGTTTTGTTCTTTCCAATTCCCTTTTATTGAGATATGATTGAGCCAACCGTACTTGCCCAGTGCCAGCCGGCGGAGCATTTTGTGGAGGGGGTACAGATTGGTCGTGGATTTCTCGTAGTTGTTTATCACTAAGTTTGTTATGGTCAATTTGTATTTTCTCTCCAGTTTTTGTATTAGTTGCCTTTCCTGTTCCTAAGTCGACGGCTATCGTTTGATCGGTGTCATTTTTATAATACCCCATATTGGATTCTGCCTGTTTCTGTTGGAGCTGTGCGTTCATCTCACTGCGCGATTGCACGAATTGCGTCCCTTGTACAGCGGCATTGCTCATCGACATCGTTCCTTGGGCAAATTGTCCCATCGCTGAGGCAAATTCTTTTTGGAAGTTTTTGTCAGCAGCGAACTCATCGAGTTTTTTCACATCTTTTGCGAGTTGAGAAAACATGCCAATGGTTTGTGTTACATAGTTGTTATCAAGCAGCTGTGACTTCATGAACGCTTCCTGGATCATAAGGAGATAGTACGACAAAATGGCGAGTGCCGATGTATTAAACCATTGATTGCCCACTCCTTCCGTTCCTAAAACGGGATCTCCTGCAGTGGTTTTTGTCGTTGCTGGTCCTTGTAGGCGATCATAAGAGCTGCTATTCGTAGCAAGCCGTCGGTCAATTTCCTTGTCATCGAAAGAGAATTGGGCATCGTCTGTGCCGCTTTTATGCCCTGCTTGCGAGAGGACATCACTCTGCTGTTTCTCCGACACACGACCAGTAGCCCCTGTTCCCGCTGCGGTACCGGCTTCTGTTGCTTCGACATCATCTTCTTCCCACCCTTGAGGTGGGTTGACGTTGGGTGGAGGGATTCCAATCGGTTCCATCACGTCCTCCTATATATTTTTTTTTCTTCAAACGGACTGGGTAACACTGGTCACCGCTTCATCTCTCCGTAAGAAGGATTGTTGGATTTCATCACCGAGTTGTTCGATTTTTGTCCGGAGACGCTCGATATCTCGGTCGATCTCTTCTTGTTTGACTCCAAGGACTTCCCAAAGAGAGGGAAGGTTCTTCTTCCAGGAAGAGGGGTCTTCATTTTTCCAAGCGAATAGAAGTGTCTGTAGGGTTGTGATCCATCTTGCGATTTCCTGTGTCGGTTGTTCTTGTAGCGATTCGATACTTTCTTCCACGCTATGGATGGTTTTTTCTACAAAAGGCTGTAGCTCGGTAAATACTTCTTCAAATTGTTGGGGATTCTCTTTTTGGATAAATAAAAGGCTTAAAAAAAGGCTCAACAGTCGAGCTAACTCTCCACTTTGATTTCGTATGCTTTTGCTCTTTCCTAGGAGAGTCATCGTTTCCATCACAAGAGTGCGCATGGTTTCTGATCCCATGAAAAAGAGCAGAGTGTTGATGCGGTAGGTCTCTTCTTTGTCGTTTTTTTGTTCGTCAGACAACCCTTTTCCTCCAAGTGCCCCTCCTTGTAACGTATAGAGGGAAAAAAAAGGCGATCGATAGAATATAGAGGTCGGTCACGGCTTCCAGAAGGCATTGATCACCGATGGAAAGAGAGGGGAGAGAGAGCTTCCAAAATTTTTTAACCCCTTTTGCTATGGCTTCAATCCCAGGACCCATCCATCCTGTTGCACTTTTTTCGTTATAGATCCCGATCGTTGCTGCACAGCATCCGACGAGAAAGGGTGCAGCGACACCGGCATTGTCGAGAGAGAGTTGCAGTTGTCGGTTCCGAATCCATGGGTGGAGGGCGTATAATTGGTTTTCTAGATAGGGGTGGTTTTCCAATTTCTCCAACAAGGTTTGCCACCGTTCCTGTTGCTGATAAGGAGAGAGAGACATGTTACTCCTCCTCTGTCATTGGGCTTTCTGGGACGGCGTCGCGCATTTCATAGAAGAGGGTCGAAAGAATTTCTCTTTCAGGAGCGCCTCCATCAAATTGGGTAAGATAATCTTGTAGAGCTCCGACAAAAATGCTCCCTTCTTCATCTAATGTTTCTCCCCATCCCATGGTTAGGGCATTAGCCTCTTTCTCAGGATCTCCTTCCACCTCTTTCTTTCCAAAACCTTGGAAACTGGTCATGAAAAGGGCCATCCACTGCAGACTCTCTGCAAAACCGGTCAATGCTCCATCGCGATGTTCTTTGGGCAGTCCTTCATTGGCTTCGATCGCTTCGCGTAAGGCAGGCGATAGGCGGCGCAACAATTTTTTATAGCGTTCTTTAGCTAAAGGACTCTCTGCGAGAAGACGGGGTGTTTCACCACGTAGCAATGCAATAGGAAGAAGAAGGGGATAGGAGGCTTCTGCTTGCTGGAAACCGATATTCCTTGCAAGTACGTTGATGGGGACGTCGATGTTAAGCTCACTATCGCTGGCAATGACGTTGATGTTGGTGCCGTGATGGGGATCGGTGACTTGTTGATGGTGGCGGAAATCGGGACGATCGGTCTCCAATCCTCCTGGAAGCTGACGGGTGGGTGGGTCGATAGGGACGTTGCCAAATGGAATCATGGTGGTTTTCCTTTATGCGGGAACTTTTTTCTTTTTACTCTCTTTAATCATGGCTTTGAGCCAAAGGCGTGCTCTTTCTCCAAGAGCGCTATATTTTTTCTCGTTAGTCTTTGCCAAATCAATGGCTAGGCGAAGCATGATGGTGGCTTCTCGGTAACGCTTGAGTTCGCGGAAACAGTGAGCGAGGTGATAGCGGGGAAGGGGATCGTCTTGTGCGTAATGAATGGAGGTAAAATAATGGATCAGAGCAATGGTGTATTTCTTTTGCTTATGGGCACAGATGGCTTGTCCAAAATAGGCGCGAAAATTGCTCGGATCAAGGCGAGCCAATACTTGTTAGACAGAGGCGGCTTGATCATACTTTTGCGCGCGATAGAGTTGATGTCCGACAGTATACAAAGCGTCAACCATCTCCTTGCTGAATCCAAGAGCTTGAAGAGGAGGAATTCCCGTGGTTAGATGTTTGAGAATGGCCTCTTCCATCTCCTTCTTTTCTTCAGAAGAGAGATCTTTGGCAATTTCATCGCCAATCTCTTCCATGACTTTGTCGAGTTGAAAAATATCTGTCATGAAACCCTTCCTTTACGCTTGCACGGCATTCCAGCCTTTGCTCAATTCTGCTGAAGCTCCTCTGTACATGTTTTTTTGTACATTGTCCAGAGAGCCGATCATTTTCATCTCTCCACCGATCGTGCTTTGCATATGTTCTAAAAGTTTATCGAGAAGTTTGATCAACGCTTGTATCGCGTGGATATCAGCTTCAGCATACCCTTTTTCTTTTTCGATTTGCGCCTGTTGCAATAGCATGGCACCCATTGCCATGGACATGGCTCCTTGAGTGGCGGGGAGTCCAATATTGACTCCGGCTGTCATCTTATCGGCTGCTCCAGATAGGGAATTCTTGGTGTCTTGAGGTAAATTACTCCATGCTTGTTTCGCCTGCTCCATCATGCGTTTTGCCATGCTGGCTCCTTCATTCGCTGTTGCTGTTGTGGTTCCTGTTGCTTGTGCGGTTCCACCACTCCCTTTAGCTCCTTCAATATTCTTCATTCCTTTGCTCATTGTAGCTCCCATTGCAGCACCTGCTGCCAGGGTGACGAGAAGAGAAGTGAGCATGGCAATGAGTTTTCGGGTCTCTTCAGACATATTCGGATCGGCTTGCTTGATGATTTGTTCGACGACGTTCATGGTAAGAGGACCGATAGCAGCGACAACAAGAGCCATGGAAACGTTCAGAGCCGTCGCTTTGACGGTCTCTTTGACAATGCTCGACGTTGCTTGTACACCCGAGGAACCTCCTCCACCGGATGCGGCAACCAAGGCGACTGTAACCGCGATGGCGATGATGAGGAGGGTGACACCGCTAATGATTTTTGCATCATCTTCGCTAATAGCTCCTCCGGACATCTCAACAACGGCACTGGCTAAACCGTCAACGGCAGCTGTGATTCCCTTACTCATAAAACCGGTTTGCGAGTCAGCAACGCTAACAGCAATGGAGATGAGCGTGACGGCGACGGCGACAAGAAGGGCTCCAGATCCTCCTGTGAAAACCGCTGAGATCATTCCAGCCAAAGCGATAACAGCAGCCGCTACGTACATACCAATTTTCAGGCCCGACATGATCTTTTGTTTTTTTTCACCTTTTTTGGTCAGTTCCATTATCTCTTCGTGTTCGTATCCTTGTTGCTTGATCGCTTTTTGCCTTTCATCGGTAAACCCTTGCACCCATTTTGCATCGCTACGTGACTGCTCTTCGTAGAGGAATTTCTTAAATTCTTGGATCGCTTCTGCAATGGCTTTCATGAAGTCTTGAATGGAGATTTGTCCTGGATGGTTGGGAGGAATGGAGCCTTGAAGATTCTGCATCGCCTCTTCGTTTTCATTCAAATATTGTCCTGTATTGATCAATAAATCGTCGCCTGCTGCTTGCCCTCTGGCATTGGGCACAACGCCATCGACAGTAATTGGGGTCCAATTTAGCTGGTCTGTCGTTCCAGGAACCCAGGTGTCGGGGAGGGCATAGGTTGCTCGTATCTGGCTAAGGGATTGCTGCCGGACTTGTTGTGCAAGGGCGGCTACCTCTGGACGGAGTCCTTCTGCTGCACCGGATTGGGGGTTTTCGGCAAGTTGGGCAATGGCTGCCATTTCTTCATCAGTGAGTGGAGGGTCGTAAGCATTGCGCGATATCATTTGTGTCTTTTGTTGCACAGTTTGTTGGTAAGCATTGTTGATCTCTGTCTGTTGTTCTAGGGTATAGGGCTCTTCAGCTGTAGATTCTCCTCCATATTCGGTTGTTGGGGTCCAATCTCTTTGTGAAGTGCTTTTTTGGCGTCCATGTGGGAGGAAGATGGAATTGTTGACGGATTGTCTGCTCGGCTTGTTGACCCAATTGTTCCGCCAGTTGTTGGGTTTCTTCATCGATATCGGGGTCGTCGGGATTCTCTAAGGCGCGCATTAAACGATCCATCTCTTCTTCTGTAAGAGGGGGGCTTTGCTGCGATGCGTAACGAACGACTTCTTGCTGGTATGCGGTACTGAATTCGCGCAAGATAACGGCTCGATCCGTTCGTTTATAGGGGCGTCTTGTAGCAACCGATTCGCCTCCTTCCCGAGCTTCTTCTTCGTCAGGGTTTTCGAGTTGTGGGCTCTGCGGATTGGCGTGATATTGTTGGCGTTCAACCGCGCTATCTTGTTGGTTGAGTTGGCTTGTGATAACGTCGGCAGCGAAAGGGGATAAGGTCGCTCCCGAAGCTCTTTCAGATGCAGAAGTTTGGCTTGCGCCTACCGAAAAATCTCGCCAGTCTCTTCGTGGACCCGAGATGGTATCTGGCGATGTCATGATGACCTCCGTTGGGTAATAATCAAAAATGGGGTAAGTGCTTTGCCCCCTTGTAAGGTATGATGAGAGAAACATAGTTATCTAGGGAGGGGACACGATTTTCCTAAGCTTCTCTATCTACAAAGTTACGCGGCACTTACCCAAATGTATATTGTTAAAATATATATTTTACTCACCCTCTTTTTGTGGTGGAGGGGGAGGATTTTCTTTAAACTCTTTTTTTAAGCCTTCAAGAGTCATCCGAGCGCGGTCTTTGATTGTGGTGTACTCTTTTTTCTCTCCTGAACGCTTGATGGTGATCTCGAGGGCGACAATTGCTGATAAGATGTCTTTGAGCTGGATATAGCAATCGGAAGCGTGGTAGTGAGGGACGGGGTTTTCGGGATCGATCAATCCACAAATCGTATAGGCCTGCACGGCATTGCGGTACTCTTTTAACATGTGAAAACAAGCGGCTAGACCAAGGGTGTATTTGGCTTCTGTTGGGTTGATGGCAATAAGCATTCGAAAAAGGTGGCTGGCTTCGATGTATTTTCCTGTGTTATAGAGGCGATATGCTTGTGCGTAGATCCCTTCGACAACGGTCTCGTTTAAGCCCATAGCGTCTTTGACAAGCATCCCTCCTTTTAGGACTTTGTCTATCACTTGGCTGAGCTGTCCACCAAGTTCTTCCGCATTTTCTTGGGCGATGTCGAGCGCAGCTTTTTTCATTTGCGTCTTGGCTCCTTTTCCACTTTTCATTTTCCCCTCCTTTTCTCCATAAAATTAACGATAAAGCGCTTGTAGCAGACTACTCAATTGTTGCAACAATGCCGTTGCGATCTCTGCCTGTTGGTTAACAGCGTCATTGGCTTGGTTAACAAGCGACTGGATTTTTTTTGCCTTATTTTCTTCTAATTGCTTTCTTCCTCGAATGGTTTCGATGGCTCTTTGACTAATGTTGGTATTGATGTTTTGTCGTCTTTCCGCATCGTTTTTTGCAAGTTCACTGTCGTCATCACTATCATCAGGCGGTTCGTTGATTTGTTGACCAATACCTGTTGTTGAAGCGGAAACGACAGGAATTTGGGATTGCATATCCGTGTAGTTCTTCTGCAGGTTGGTGAGGATGTCGAGTTGGCGTGCCTGAGTGGCAGCAACGCGTTGTAGAGTTTCCACAAGGCGACTGACAAGGAATATGATGCGATTGAGGATGCCGACTTTTTCTGAATTGTTTCCGGTTACAGAAGTAAGGAATGGGGCGTCGAGAAGTTCTTCCATCCCACTCAAAAGTTCGCTTTTTAGGCTGTCGACCCAGTCGTCAACGGCTTGGCTAGGTAGGAAAAATCCATCATCTTCAATTTTTTTCTGATAAAATTCGACAAGACGGGGTTGAAAACCGTTGGGATTATCGGGAAAGAATCCATTATAGATTCTTTCGTAGCTGATGAGGTTGGTTCCTGAACCTTCTGAAAGAAGGGATCCTGGCACGGGATCTTCTTGTAATCGAGCGACGTGAATAAAGAATTTATGGAGGTTTGCTGTAAAATTAAGAAAAGCTGAGGTGTCTCCTGAAGGGGGTGCGATATCATCAGAAATTTGTCCTTGTTCTCCATAAGGATAGGTGCGGACGAATTCACCAAAAGCTTGTGCAAAGAGTGTCTCTTCATCAAGACCTCCAGAGACGTTAGCTAAAGGAGCCCACTCTCCAAGGTTAGGAAGGAGTTCACCGGTTGTTTTATCGCGAATCCCGACAGCAATGCCAAATTGGCGGACAATGGCCTCTTTGACCACCTCAAGATCTGGGGCGACGGGGGTATCTAGATTGGTAATCAATTGTTCAACAAACATGTTAAAATTACGCGGGAGAGCATTCCCTCCTGCAGAGAATTTGCTTAAGGCAGCAGAAATCACCTTTGCCACGTTTTCTTGGGTTCCACCTCCGAGAAGACCTCCAACAAAGCCTGGAGCATTTTCAAAAATAAATTGGGCAACTCCATTGCGAAATACATCCTCCCCAAGAGAGCCTTGGAATTCGAGAAATTCGGCGTCAAGAGTCGCAAGAAAATCGAGTCGTTGGACTCCATCATCAAAGAAAAAATCATCATTCACTGCCATACTGTTTCTCCTTACATTACCTTGCAATATTTTGAGCAAATTTATCGATGATTTGCGACATTTTTGTTAATACGGCACTTGCTGATTTATAAAATTCTTCAAAAACAAACAAAAACCGTCGAACATCCTGCTTTTGCGTATCATTCAGCGATTCTGCTGAAGTGATTGCTGTGCTAATCGAGTTTTCTAAGTTGAAATCGGCGTTGAGTTCCTCGCGAAGCGATTGAAATGTTGCGCTGAGTAGCTGCTCTTCGCCCGTGTTAACGAGGAGAAAGTTAATGGCTGCTCGTCGAAGAGCGGATGGAGGAGAGTTGATGTCGTGGAAGACGAGAGATGTGCCTCCCGATACAATGGTACGGCTGGTAAATACCAGGCTGATTGCTTTAATGATTTCGTTGATATTAAATGCGAGCGTTCCTTCCACACTGCGGGTATTTTCTGGGCTTACTTGTTCCAGGCGAAGAAGTTGGCTATTGAGCTTGGCGCGTAGATCAAAAATGCTAAATGCAAGTTGATTGGGATCTCCTGTATAACTCGGTACAACGAGTTTGACGTAATCGGCTAGCGCTGCCGAGTATTGGGTTACCCAGAGGTCTCCATCGACAACAGGAAGACCCGACCCTTGAGGGAGAAGTTGGGGAAAATTTTCTTCCAGGAATGCGCTCAATGTGGGAAGGCTTTGTAGCGCCACTTGATTGCGCAGCGCTTGTACTTGTTCTAAGGTCTCTAGGACCTCTTTTGTGATCCCAAGAGCCTCTTCAAGATTGGTAAGAGCCGTAAAAATCACATCATTTCCCGTTTTTACATACTCGAGTTCTAAAAGGCTTTGGATAGAACGGTTATTGATGCCTGCACTGACAGCGCTTTGCAAGATTTCTGCCACACCAAATCCAGCGAGGTCGATCCAATTGATAACGGCATTTTTTTTATCTACACCGTTAAGAGCGGCTGGAGGGGTAGTGATGCCTGCTATTTTGAGAGAACGGAGGACGAGATCGAGGTTATTTGCCATTTCTGTCGTGAGGAAAAAACGCTCTGTTGGGGAATTTGGATTTCCCAAAACGACGTTTCGTTCCAAACCATTTTGCGCAAGGTTTCGAAGTGCCTTTATGGCATTGACAATGGCGTCGTGATCTGCAGCCGAAAAGGAAGTGCTTGCGTCGGTTCCTGTAACGGAGGGTCGGCGGGCAAAAATATCCGTCAGCACTGCGATTTGTCGCTTGTACTCACGTCCGACATCAGGGTGGGTATATTCGTTATTGACGATTTGGACTTCGCCAAGGCCTTCAACAAAAATCGTCATAAATGACTCCTTAATTACCAGATTTTCTTTAAAAAGATGGGAATGATAGGAAAAGAAAAGAATACGAGAACGGTATCTACCCCTCTACATCTATTTTAATACAAATAAAATATTTATTTCAATCAATTGCATCAGATTTCCCCTTGTTTTTGGCTATTTTTTATGCCTGAATATCAATGGATTGCTTCCATTCTTTGGGTTCTAGGCCCAAATTCATCGCGCTGGAGTACATAAATAGGTAGATATTTGCTGGATCGATCATCCTCCTTTCGAGCTCATAAAGATTGTGATGAGGGGCCATTTTTTCTTGGAATGCGGCCGCTTGGTTCTCTTTGGCTTCAGCAGTAGCCGATGACTCATCGGCAATTCTGTGATCGCGAAGAAGGCTTGTTAGAGAAAATGGAGTTTTCTCATCTTTGACAGCTTCGATACCAGCAGGCTCGGTTCCTGCAAGAGAACGGGTGATTTCTTCACGGATCTGCCCCGTTAATTTGGATCCTAATACAGGGTCGAGAAGAGCAGAAACTCTTTCTCCGACCGTATTAATGAGTTGTTCTGGCGTTAGGCTTCCAACGGGAACGTTAGCAAGAGGGTCTGTTAGATTTCCTTCGAAGTCGGCTGCATTCGAGACCTCTTCCGCTGTCGAACCGGGAACTCCTTCTGCTCGTAGAGCCGTGCGGAGTGCATCGCGGAGAGAGGTGAGGCGATTGAAAGAAGTTCCTCCTCCGAGGACACTTTGTACCGCTGCTTCGGCAATGGATTGTGCTCTTGGTGATGGAATGCCTTTAAAGACGAGCCCACTTGCTAGATTTGAGGAGAGAGCATCGACCCGAAGATTGTCTTGAGTAATGGGAAAGAGAAGAGGATTAATAAAACCTCGGTTGAGATTATCAACAGCGGTTGCACTCAAAAATTGTGCTTCATTGGGTCCAAATCCTTGGTTAACAAATCGATTCAACAAATCTTCTCGCTGCTGTTGACGCAGCGTTAGAGTATCTTCCTCGCCAGAGAATAGGCTTTTTTGTTGGGAGGGTGAAAGGATGCCGAATGTCGCTAGAAGTTGAGAGACAAGAGAGGGAAGGCCCAGTGTGCGAGCGAGAAGACCTGCAGAAACGAGAATGAACGAGGTGGTGGCAGTATTGGAAAGATCATTCTGTATATCGGCTTTTTGCCCTGCAGAAAGCGATTGCAATTGGGGAGCATTCGCAATGAGGTCTTCGATAGCACCCCCTAAAACCCCTTGTTCAATGATTTCTTGGACCCGATTGCTAAAGGAGAGGGCAAAGACAATAGAAAAAATGGGAGAATTCGCGGTTACGTTAGGGAGTTGAGGGCTAATGATGCTCAATCCTGGTGGAATGGCGCGTAACAAGTTAGTTCCAAAAACACTGGCTAAAATCAATTGTGTCTGACCGAAAAAAGAGGATTCTAATTTGAGTTGTTGTTGTCGGAAAACGTTTTCGATCAATGACCGAGAGATAATTCCTTCAAGAACGGCATCATTGGCTGTCAAAGTCACCTGTGTCAGGCCGATATTACTGCCTGCACCCGTATCGGTTTTTAAAATAGCCTCAGTCTGTTGATTGAAGAAGGCAGGAGGAAGCAGCTTATCGCGTGCCGATTCGAGTTCATCATCGGGATCAAACCGTTCTTGTGCATCGAGAACGGTGACTAGTTGATTTGCAAAATTGAGAGCGGGGATAAGAAAGGGCAGGAGTCCTTGGTTAACGATGTCTAGGTTTCCTTCAAACGTTAGATTAGGGGGCTTTGTTACTGGAGTCGTTGCTTCATCGATTTCTGCTTGCGAGATGGGATCTAGGAGGGGGAGGGTATTGGGGTCAGTAGATAAGGGATTACCGGGAATCGATACCGAACTGTATGCAGGAAGTTCAGGAACTTCATCGGGATTCGTTCCTTGCATTAAGTGGATCGGGACGAATCCGGGTGTTTGGGCATGGTCTTGATTGTAGGAGAAAATATCTCCATTTTGAAAGAGGCGCTGGAACGCATATTCTCCAAGAGCGTCGTTGTAGTCGGCAATTTCGGGATTTCTGGTATTGCGGTAAGTATTGTAAGAGGCTCTTTGCACATTGTAGAAGGTCGCTGCTTGGACCCATGCAAGGATAAGAGCACCACAACCTGATGCACAATCTCTCCAAGCTTGTAGAGCGGTATTGTAATTATCAATAACGGTTTGCATGGCTTCGAGTTGTTGTTGATCGGTCGCAAGTGCTGCGTTGTGGGCATCGGTACTTTGATTCACAGCATCGATGTCTTCATTGGCTTCATCAACGAGTTGTTCTCCTTCTTCAACGATATCTTTTAGAGCATCGAGTAGAAGGGAAAAATTTTGGAAAACATTAACAATGGCACCGCGGAAAAGAGCCCGTTGGTCGAGGGTAGAACGGGTAGAGACGCGGAGCTCATTTTGGAACTCAAGGATACTATCCCCCAAAAGCTTTAAATAGGTCAAAATATCGATATCATCGGGAAGAGGAAGAAAAGAGCTCGCATTGGTGATAAAAAAGGAATCGGGGTCGGTAAAGGCTCCGATGGTGTCACTCTCGCCTTGAGCAGGTTCGTTAATCGATGGAATTTCGCTAGGTGGAATAGGGGGGATATCGCTAGGTTCTAACGGATTGATGGGATTGGTCATAAAAATCCCTCTTAGTTAAATACTTAATAAATGATTGCCCCTGCTTATTTCAAGAAAAGGGGGCATTTATCGAAAAAAAGCGATATAAGATAAGCAGAAGCACACCCCTCTCTTATCATTATAGCATAGCAATATTTTTTTTATTTTTTTAACAAGAGCGCAGGCCGCTTTCTTTTAAACCCTCAATAGGATTCAATACAAACCCACATAAACTTCGTGCACAAAAATCAATGAAAAAGTTTTGGAAGAACTGGGATATCCTGTAGAGGTCAAACAAAAGATTGCATAGATAAGGATCCATGCAAAATCCCGATTTTGAATCCTATTCGCTATATACCTCACATCCCTCTCTTCCCACGCTTTTTAGTGCTCTACGTCTCCTCTTTGTATCGCGATATCTCAAGAACTCTGGATCCACTCCTTGTCATAAGCGTGTTCTTCACCTGCTACCCATGCACCCCAATAAGGATGTTCTAAGAACCTGTTTAAAATCTTTCTAATCCTGTATAAACAATTATTTTCCAAGACAATTGTAGGTATTTTATGCCCCATTGCTATCCTAGCGATATGGATCGTGAACAGTTTAACAAAATTAAACCTCTTCTGGAATCTGCAAGAAAAAAAACACGTCCTAGAGCGGTCGACTTATATGATGTAATTTGTGGCATTTCATATGTTTGAAAAACCAGTTTACATATGGTCATCCTTGCTTTTGTCGTTTTATTCGTAAAACAGTTTTGAACGAGTTTTTAGAAAATAAACTACCACAGAGCCCACAGAGAACACAGAGGGAGGACATATAGATTGTTTAGTGCATCCAGAAATGTCTGAAGAAGTTGTAGAGGATCAGGTAATTATAGAAATTAAATCTGTGAATGGAATAGCTCTAATACACGAAGCACAACGACTATCTTATTTAAAGCTCTATGGAACTTGTGCCCGAGGATTGCTGATCAATTTTAATGTGAAACGATTGGTAGAAGGTATTCGTCGAATGAAAATATAACCCTCTCTCTGTGCTCTCTGTGGGCTCTGTGGTAGTTTTTATTGCTGAGATATGTCAACCAAGTTTCTTAAGAATCTGTTTAAAATCTTTCTAATCCTGTATAAAAATTGCTTTCAAAACTTTGGAGGCAATGATGGCTCACTCTTATCCAAGCGATATTTCTCGAAAGCAATTTGACAAAATCAAACCTTTGCTTGAGTCTGTGCGAAAAAAAACACGCCCTAGAACCGTAGACCTTTTTGATATTTTTTGTGGAATTTTATATGTTTTAAAAAGTGGCTGTCAGTGGCGTATGTTGCCAAAAGAATATCCTAAATGGGAACTTTGCTATTACTATTTCAAGTTATGGAAAGAAAGCGATGATAATTCAGAAAGCATCCTTGAGAAAGTTTTAAAAAAAAATGGTTGGAGAGGTCCGACAAAACAATGGTCGGAAAGAGAAAACCAGTTTTATAATAATTGATGCGCAAAGCGTTAAAAATACCGATACAGCTGAGAGTAAAGGGTATGATGCAGGAAAAAAAATTTCAGGGATAAAACGACACATCGCTGTAGACACCCAAGGATTACCTCATGCAATTCATATAACTACAGCAAATATTACAGATAGGAAAGGAGCGCTAGAAGCATGTTCATTGAAGAAGAGTTTTTTATCTGAAGTAAAAAAACGTTTTAGCTGATGGAGGATACTCTGGAGAACCATTTTCAGATGGTATTCAAGAGATATTGGGTTGTCCAGTAGAAATAGCCAAGAGAAATGAATTGCATACTTTTAAAGTGATTCCCAAAAGATGGGTTGTGGAACGTTCTTTTAGCTGGCTTGAAAAGTGTAGAAGATTATGGAAAAACTGTGAAAGAAAGCTAAATACTAGCTTAACTATGGTAGTCTTAGCATTTGTAGTTCTTCTTTTAAAAAGATTTTAAACAGGTTCTAAGATATGAGGAGTTTTTTCTCGTAAAAAACTGCGCACTTTTTCTCGGAATTGTAAAAAAGCCTTCAATAACTCCTGATAATCGACTTCAGCCTCTTTTTTACGTACAGGCAAAGAGAGTTTGACCCTGTGATTTTCAAGCGTTAAATATAAATAACCTGTCCCATCTGGAAGATCATAAGTAATTTTTTTTTTCTCTGGAAGCCTACGCACATGATACAATCCTTCTGAAGCAAGATTGACGATGGGCATTGAAAGATGACCCACGCCATCTTCATCATCGAACAAAAAGAAATCGACATTATTTGCAATCAATACAATTGGATAGAGAAAGCATGTTTCTGATATCGCTAGTGAGATGACATCTTTAAATTCTTCCTCATTCTCAATGACGTATTCTTCTTCTTTAAAATCAAATTCAATCATATCTTTTCCTTATGGTGGAGGCGTGAATGGATAAGCTGTTGTTATACTTCCTGATGAAGGACGAACAACTATTTTTAATAATGATATTTCAGCAACTCTAGCATTCCATTTCCTTAGGAAGTTCTTCACCAGCTACCCATGCACCCCATTCAGGATGTTCTAAAATGTGTGGAGTTTTTTCTCGTAAAAAACTGCGTACTTTTTCTCGGAATTGTAAAAAAGCCTCTAATAACTCTTGATAATCGACTTCGGCTTCTTTTTCTCTTTTAGGCAAAAGAGAGTTTGACTCTATGATTTTCAAAAATTAAATACAAATAACCTCGTCCCTCTGGAAGATCATAAATAATTTTTTTTTTTCTGGTAGTCGTCGCACGTGATACAAGCCCTCTGATGCAAGATTAACGATGGGCATTGAAAGATGTTTCCATCTCTCTTTACCTTTAAACAAAAAGAAATCGACATTATTTGCAATAAATACAACTGGATACAGAAAACATGTATGTTCTATTGCTGTTGACATAACATCTTTAAATTCTTCTTCATTTTCAATGACGTATTCTTCTTCTTTAAAATCAAATTCAATCATATCTTTTCCTTATGGTGGAGGCGTGAATGGATAAGCTGTTGTTACACTCCCTGATGAAGGACGAGCGACGATTTTTAATAATGATATTTCAGCAACTCTAGCTTTCCATTTCTTTAGGAAGTTCTTCACCAGCTACCCATGCACCCCATTCAGGATGTTCTAAAATGTGTGGAGTTTTTTCTCGTAAAAAGCTACGTACTTTTTCTCGGAATTGTAAAAAAGCCTCCAATAACTCCTGATAATCGATTTCGGCTTCTTTTTTAAGTGGAGGGAAGGTGAGTTTAACTATTTGATTTACATTAATTTCGAGGTGGAGACTCCCTCCTCCTTCTGGAAGATCAAAATATATATTTTTTTTCTTTAAAAAGTTGTCTAACAGAGAACAAACCATCTACTGCAAAATTAACAATAGGCATTGAAAAATGACCTAAACCACATTTATCTTCAAATAAAAAAAAATCGATATTATTTACAACAAATACGATCGGATAAATAAAACACGTATGTTCTATTGCTGTTGAAATTATTGTTTTGAGATCTGTGCTATCATCAATGAGATACTCTTCTTCTTCAAAATCTAAATGAATCATTGGATTCCTTTTTGTATTACGTCCTAGGTGTGAATGGATAAGCCGTTGTTACTCTGCCTGAAGAATGAACGACTATTTTTAATAATGATGTTTCATTACCGTTTGTATCGAATCCAATCATTCTACCCATATTGACATTTAACACATGATTTCTTCCCTGTTCCCAATTTCCCTGTCCCATGGCCAAAGCTTCTTCGATAGCGTTTCGAATTTCTGTTGCTCCCCACCCTTTTGGAAAACGAGAGACTCCGCTACATGTTGAATCAAAAGAGTGTCGCATAAGAATATGAATCATTCCATAATCTCTATTCCCTTGAGCAATTTTAGGAGAGTAGCAAAGAAATAGAGGGCTTGCTTTGGTAGTAAGCTTGGCCGCTTTGGGGGTGAGAGTGTTTTGGAAGGTCTTTGTAGCAAGGGCGCCAGCGGTAGTGGGGGCGACACGTCCTTGGAGAGTAGGCGGCTTACTAAAGGGGGAGATCCTGGTTTGGGCCATCTTGATCCCTTTCCCTGCAGCGATCCCTCCTACCATCCCTCCCCAATCTTCAGCGGAGAGTTCTCCAAAGGCGCTGCCGATGTCCTCTATGGCTTGTCCTACGCCGGCCAGGCCATCTTCATAGCCAGAGGTAGCGATATGGCTGCCCATGGTGTAGAGGGTGCTTCCCATCTGGTACATGTTGTACATGGCGTAGACATTGACAGCGGATTGTAGGACAAGACCCGCGGGAGGGAAGAGGATGGTGACTCCTGCAACAACCAGACGGAGGCCGACGACTTGCAAGCCTGCTCCTGTGGCTCCTTTGGCAAATTCCCACGCCCAGAGTCCGTGGAGGTCGGTATAGAGGAAGGGGTTGTTGTGGACATAGGCGTAGAGGTTGTATCCATCGTGAAAGCCGATGGGATCGGGGGTGAGCCAACGGCCAAGTTCAGGGATGATGATCTAAGATATGGGGAGTTTTTCTCGTAAAAAGCTGCGTACTTTTTCTCGGAATTGTAAAAAAGCCTCTAATAACTCCTGATAATCGACTTCGGCTTCTTTCTCTCTTTTAGGAAAAAGAAGTTTCACTTTACCATTTTCAAAAATTAAATACAAATAACCTCGTCCCTCTGGAAGATCATAAGTAATTTTTTTTCTCTTTGGCAATCTTACGGACGTGATACAAGCCTTCTGAGGCAAGATTAACGATGGGCATCGAAAGATGACCCACGCCATCTTCATCATCGAACAAAAAGAAATCGACATTATTTGCAATAAATACGATGGGATACAGAAAGCATGTTTCTGATATCGCTAGTGAGATGACATCTTTAAATTCTTCTTCATTTTCAATGACGTATTCTTCTTCTTTAAAATCAAATTCAATCATTTATTTTTTCCTTAAGATGGAGGTGTGAATGGATAAGCCGTTGTTACACTCCCTGATGAAGGACGAACGACGATTTTTAATAATGATATTTCAGCAACTCTAGCATTCCATTTCCTTAGGAAGTTCTTCACCAGCTACCCATGCACCCCATTCAGGATGTTCTAAAATGTGTGGAGTTTTTTCTCGTAAAAAGCTACGTACTTTTTCTCGGAATTGCAAAAAAGCCTCCAATAACTCTTGATAATCGACTTCAGCCTCTTTTTCCATAAAAGGATAGCGAAGCTTCACTTTTCCATTTTCCAAAATGAAATAGAGATAACCCATTGCTTCTGGGAGGTTATAAGTGATTTTTTTTCTCTCTGGAAGCTTACGCACATGGTACAAGCCTTCTGAGGCAAGATTGACGATGGGCATTGAAAGATGACCTACGCCATCTTCATCATCGAACAAAAAGAAATCGACATTATTTGCAATAAATACAATCGGACAAATAAAACACGTATGTTCTATTGCTGTTGAAATAATATCTTTAAATTCTTCTTCATTTTCAGAGAGATCATCTCCTTCGAGTAGTTCCCCTTTAAAATCAAATTCAATCATTTATTTTTTCCTTAAGATGGAGGTGTGAATGGATAAGCCGTTGTTACACTCCCTGATGAAGGACGAACAACGATTTTTAATAATGATGTTTCAGCAACTCTAGCATTCCATATTGTGGAGGCGTGAATGGATAAGCTGTTGTTATACTTCCTGATGAAGGACGAACAACGATTTTTAATAATGATATTTCAGCAACTCTAGCTTTCCATTTCTTTAGGAAGTTCTTCACCAGCTACCCATGCACCCCATTCAGGATGTTCTAAAATGTGTGGAGTTTTTTCTCGTAAAAAGCTACGCACTTTTTCTCGGAATTGCAAAAAAGCCTCCAATAACTCCTGATAATCGATTTCGGCTTCTTTTTCCATAATTGGATAACGAATATTTACTTGTTTATTTTCAATTATAAAATATAAATAACCTCTTCCCTCTGGAAGATCGTAAGTGATTTTTTTTCTCTCTGGAAGCTTACGCACATGATACAAGCCTTCTGAGGCAAGATTGACGATAGGCATAGAGAAATGCTTTAATTTTTCTTTACCTTGGAACAAAAAGAAATCGACATTATTTGCAATAAATACAACTGGATACAGAAAACATGTATGTTCTATTGCTGTTGACATAACATCTTTAAATTCTTCTTCATTTTCAATGACGTATTCTTCTTCTTTAAAATCAAATTCAATCATATCTTTTCCTTATGGTGGGGGCGTGAATGGATAAGCTGTTGTTATACTTCCTGATGAGGAACGAACGACGATCTTTAATAGCGAGGTTTCAGTCTAGCATTCCATTTCCTCAGGAAGTTCTTCGCCAGCCACCCATGGACCCCAATAAGTATGTTTTTTTAATTGTGGAACATTTTCTTTTAGAAAGTTTCTTACTTTTTCTCGAAATTGTAAAAAAGCATCTAATAATTTTTGATATTCTACTTCTGTTTCTTTTTTATCCACTGTAAGTTTAATATGTACTTTGTTTTTTGTATTAATTTCCAAGTAAAGTTTTCCAATACCTTCTGGAAGATCATAGATAATTTTTTTTTTTTTAGGGAGTTGTCGAATGTAATGCAATCCTTGTGAAGCAAGATTTACAATAGGCATTGAAAATCTTATAAGTTTACTGTTTTTTTTTGCCGAAAAAAATTCTGTATCTCCTACAGAAAAATAAATTGGAAACACAAAATACGTTTCAGAAATCAATCCTTCTTCTGCTTTTTCCGGGGATTCTTCTAAATCTATTTCTAATTCTTTATAATCGACTTTAAAATCTAGTAATATGATCTTTTCTATCATGAACAAGGATATGCTGTAGTAACGTTTCTAAACCGCGAAACAACAATCCTTAATATTGATGTTTCAGTACCATTTTTATCAAACCCAATAGTTCTACCCATGTCAATATTCACAATGTTTTTTCCTTGTAAATTTTGTTCCCAATTTCCCTGTCCCATGGCCAAAGCTTCTTCAATAACGTTTCGAATTTCTGTTGATCCCCACCCCTTTGGAAAACGCGACACTTTCTTATGAGGCGAATCAAAAGAGTGTCGCATGAGAATATGAATCATTCCATATTTTGCATTCCCTTGAGCAATTTTAGGAGAGTAGCAAAGAAATAGAGGGTTTGCTTTGGTAGTAAGCTTGGTCGCTTTTGGGTTGAGAGTGTTTTGGAAGGTCTTTGTAGCAAGGGCGCCAGCGGTAGTGGGGGCGACACGTCCTTGGAGAGTGGGGGGTTTACCAAAGGGGGAGATCCTGGTTTGGGCCATCTTGATCCCTTTCCCTGCAGCGATCCCTCCTACCATCCCTCCCCAGTCTTCGGCAGAGAGTTCTCCAAAGGCGCTGCCGATGTCCTCTATGGCTTGTCCTACACCGGCCAGGCCGTCTTCATAGCCAGAGGTAGCGATATGGCTGCCCATGGTGTAGAGGGTGCTTCCCATCTGGTACATGTTGTACATGGCGTAGACATTGACAGCGGATTGTAGGACAAGACCCGCGGGAGGGAAGAGGATGGTGACTCCTGCAACAACCAGACGGAGGCCGACGACTTGCAAGCCTGCTCCTGTGGCTCCTTTGGCAAATTCCCACGCCCAGAGTCCGTGGAGGTCGGTATAGAGGAAGGGGTTGTTGTGGACATAGGCGTAGAGGTTGTATCCATCGTGAAAGCCGATGGGATCGGGGGTGAGCCAACGGCCAAGTTCAGGGATGTAGTAGCGCATGCCATAGAGAGTAAATCCTGTTTCGGGATCATACCTCTTAGAAGAGAGGATCCAGGGGGTAAGGGAATGCGAGAGGGGAATGCAGCGCTTCTCTTGGTCCCAGATGCGCGTTTCTCCAAAGGCTGTTGTGCGGAAATATTGGATGGGCTCTCCACTCCCTGCATGGAGGAGGAGGGCGGTATGGCCAACGGGATTGTGGAGGGGAATAAGGATCTGATCATCGCGCTCGATGGCAAGGGTGGCACCGATATCAGCTCCAAAACGGTACCCAAGGGTGCGGGAGAGAGGTTTTTCTTCTTGTGAATAGGAGGCGATCTCCTTGTTGCCATCGTAGAGGAAGGAGATGGTTTCTTGTTGACCCTCCTCTTCAAGAGTCTTCTGAATGCGACGGTTGTATCCGTCATAGGTGTAGGTGGTTTTTTTGCCGCCCTCTTCGACTGTGATGAGACGATCAAGAGTGTCGTAAGAGAGGTAGATATTTCGAGTAGGTGAGGTGATGGCGATCAGGTTGCCATTGGGATCATAGTTGTAGTGGGTATCTCCTTGGGAGAGGAGCTGATTTTTGCGATCGATAGTGTAGGAAATGTCGTCTTTCTGGATCCGGTTGTGGTGGGCGTCGTAGAGATAAGTGTGACGCTCTTGTCCGCTCTCTTGAGTGAGATGGTGGAGCGCGTCATAGGTATAGAGAGTTTCTTTTTTACAAAGAGCATCTTCTTGGAGAATGCCAAGGAGATTGCCCATGGCGTCATACCCTTTAGCTTTAAGAAGGAGATGAGGATGCGAGGTTTTTATCCAACGAGATTGCAGATCATACGTATGAAAGAGGGTTCCTCCAGAAAGAGGAAGCGTCTCTTCGACGATATTGCCAAAGGAATCGTAGACATAGTGGTGGGAGTAGAGAAGAGTATCATCGATCCATTTCTCCACGCTTTTAAGGAAAGGACCCTCGTAGTGGTAAAGCACCTTGTGACCATCGGGTAAACAAAATTCCTTCGGTCTTCCTAGGGAATCAAACGAGGTGTAGAGATGGGTGAGACCGAGTTGTTCATGACAGAGGTTATCGTTGGTGTCAAAAGCACGAAAGATACCCTGGTTTCTCTTCTCATCAACGACTTCACATAAACGATCAAGAGGGTCATAGCGGTAGTAGTAGGCAATGTCCTCTGCCCACTTCCTCTCTAACCGACCATAGAGATCGTATTGGAAATGAAGACTCTTTTGATCGGGCTTTTCAATAAGAACTTTTCTTCCCATACCATCGTAGTGGTACTTAGTCACTCGATCTTCTTGCGACTCTTCGATGCAGCGATCAAGAGCGTCATAACGAAAGTGGACTCTTCGAGAAGAGGCCTGTTTGCCGTTGTGGAAGGCCCTTTCGATCTCTTCGAGAGGGTTCCCCTTTAGGTCATAGATCGTTGTATGGGTTTTGATAAGAGAGCGATCTTTTTGGAAGAATTTTGTATTGTAGAGGCGATCCATGATATCGTACCGCTCTTCTTGGATGGTGCCATCGGGGAAAAGAGTGGTCTGTTTTTTCGGGGCATACTCCCTTTGGATAGTAGTCGACTCTCTTGAAGGATCGATGGTTTCAATCAGCTCTCCAAGTGCATTGTAGGAATAGGTCGTGATCGCCTCTTTTTCATCGATGATCTTCTTCTGCTCTTGAATATTTCCAAAAGGATCATAAGTAAAAAACTCTTCGTTCCATAAAACCCCTCTCTCATCACTCTTATAGCGATGAATAAGACGACCGAGAAGATCAAAACCCTCTCTCTCTTCAATAAACGCCTCTTCCTCTAGGTGATAACGCGTAGCGATCTTGCGACCCAAAGGATCGTACGTGTAGGTGGTACACCGGTTTCCCACCTCCTCTTTGACGAGGTTTCCTTGATGGTCATAAGTATAAACGGTCGTGCGGGAGTGATTCTCCGTAGTAGAGAGGAGAAAGAAAGCGTTATACGTATGAGTCACCTCTTTAAGAAAAATCCCTTCCCTCTCCCACACCTTCCGAAGAGGACGCCCAAACGCATCGTAGGACGTAGTGATACGAGTACCATCGGGAAAGCTCTCCTCTTCAAGCAATCCATCAAGTGTGTAGACCCTTCGCTCTTCGCTGTTATCGGGGTAGCAGACAGAAGAGAGATCGCCTCGCGCCGTATAACAATAATGGGTCGTTTGTTGATTGCGATCCGTATGGGCGATCTTTTGATCTAAGACATTGTAGGCAAAATGTTCTTCCCCTTCCGGATAAAGAGTCGTGACCTCCCTTCCCCATTCATCGTAGATATGCTCGGTGACCCTTCCATAGACATCTTGATAAGTAAGAAGGCTTCCAAAAGGATCGTAACTCCACGATTCAGTGAGAGTCGGGATCTTTTTTCCCATATGGGTCGTTGCTATGCGCCGGTTCATCCGATCGTATTGATGAGAGACCACCACATCCTGAAAAACCTCTTGAGTCAGATTTCCAAGGATGTCGTATTGGAAGGTTTTTTTCTGATGGAGAGGATCGATCTCACCAATTTTCCTCCCAACACCATCATAGATCCACTCCCACCGCTCCCTCTCAACGAAAGCACCATTTTGGTAAGAAGAAAGCACCTTTTGTAAAAGATGCCCCTCCAGATCGTAGACATAATGAGTTTGAAGCAAAGGCTCTTCTTGTTCCGTATCGGGATTGTAATACCTTTCAGTAACAACTCCAGGCAGCCCATTGATAGGCTCAATCTCTTCAATCTTCCGGTAGGTGACACCAGTCAGATCCCCTCGATCTCTTCCAGTCCCATCATCCGTGATGTGCTCGATCAAGATATTGTCTGCGTCGTAAAGAAAAAACTCCCTTCGCTGCAACCCCCCTCCCATCACAAGGATCGACTCCGTGAGATCCGTATTGGGATAGTAAGTAAGGATCGTTTTTGTACGAGAAGTAGTGATCTCTGTAAGCAGGTTTTTTGCTTCTCCATTAGCAAGCAAGTAAGCATACGATGTCGTGTAAGAGACCCCTTCTCCCCCCCCTGTCAGATCGCCTTGAACGGTTTCGCGTAACAAATTTCCCCATCGGTCATAAGAATAAGCAGTAGAAAGGAAAGTCTTGTTGCTTTTAGGATCGATACAAACTTTCTTCTTCAGCAGCCCAGGAGTGAAAGCATCGTCTTGGGACCATTCAAACAACGTTTTCCGATAAAGGCTACTCTTTTCATAATCCAACACACTCACAAGACGGTTATCGGCATATTGATACCGAACAACATGGCCCCTAGCATCTTTAACACGCGTGCTTCCAGTAATCGATCCCTCCGCAAAAGAGGCGTTGTACGTGAAGGCATAAAGAAGAGTTTCCTCTCCATTAATCCCCGCAGGAGCCAACAAAGAAGAGACCCTACCCACATATTTTTTCTTCTCACCCTGATGATAAGCAATCCGAAGATACCTCCCTTCAGGATCCATCCGCTTAGTCAATACCCTATGATCGCACCCCTCGATCCCAGAGTAAGAAAACAAACGAGTAAAATAAGGCTCCTTATCACCCATGAAGTATTGCACCCTATCGAGATAGTAAAACTCACTCTTCTCATGTAGAGTGTGGGGAACGAGCGTATAAATCGCCTTTCTCCCACTCGACGAAGTGACAACAAGAGTATGTCGGTTCTTCCGATCCCCATAAGAGAACCGATGGTCAAATTGGTACCCACCAAAAACATTCCCCTGACAACTACGATAAGTCACTTGCGTGAAAGCCGGAGTCGTTTTCCCAAACTTGATCACCCTTTCCCCATCTCTCCACCAAGAAAAATCGATCCTTTGCCCATTAGGATAACAAACGCTTTCGATAGGAAGCAGAAGAGTCTCATCAAAAACCCCCTTACCATCCCTTTGATAACGAAAACACTTGTAGGAAGAGAACGAATAAACAGCCCCACCCCCATCCCTAATTTCCACTCTCTTCTTCGCTTGTGGATGGGGATCCATGACGTGATACCGAAGATTTTTTCGATGCGCCCTCCCTCCCAAGATAGGTGCCGGATGGCACCACCCCCTATACGAACTCTCCTCATTAATTAAGTCGTACACCACCCTCTCTTTTTCTACATGGTGCCCCCTCGTCTGAACAACACCTCCCCCCTCCATAAAGTAGGTGACCTTATTATAAGGCTTAGCCTCCTGTACCCACCCCTCTTTTCCCCTCCGTTGCAAAAGGCACCAAGAGAAATTGTCAAAATTCCATCCCGTATGCAACGTACCCCAAAAAGAATTGCCACTAGAATAGCTTCGGCTCACAGCCATAGGCATGGGGCCCGCCCCACTTAAATCTTTCTCCTGCAGCGTCAGATGCCCCGTGATGACATTCACACACCCATACACCACCCCTTGTGCACTCCCTTGCTGATCCACAGTAGGGAGAAGCCCATCCACAGTGTGACAGGTAACAGAAGCATCATGAGAAAAAAGAAAAACCGAAGAAAAAAAAAGCAGAAAGAGAATGCGATACAAAGCGTTTTCCAATAAAAGAAAGGAAAAAAAACGCTATCATATCGCCTTTTTTTTTATAACAACAAACAAAGCTTCCAATAGCAGCCAGGGGTGATTCTGTTCATTTTTAAGGACGAAGCGAACAACGAAAGCGAGGCCGCGAAAGCGGCCGTCGGGGAGATTTTTAAAGAAAAATTTGTGCATTCCATAGTCGACTGTATAAAGCACTTTTTTTTATAAGTTCGTCATGCGTTCCAACAGCAACAATTTGCCCTTTATCCAAAACAATAATTTTTTCCATCTTACGAAGAGTAGACAAACGATGAGCGATAGCAATCAGAGTTCGCCCTTTAACTAGCTCTTCCAATCCTTCTTGAATAAGCAACTCGGCCTCTGAATCAAGTGCAGCAGTTGCTTCATCGAAGGTGACAACCTTCGACTTGCGGATAAAAGCTCTTGCAATGCCTATGCGTGCTTTTTCTCCTCCTGATAACCGTTGTCCTCTCACACCAACCATCGAATCGAGTCCTTCAGGGAGCTTTTTTACATAATTAGCTATTTGCGCTCGTCCTAAGATTTCCCAAATTTCTTCATCGCTTACATCATTGCATCCATAGGTCACGTTTTCACGTATGGAACGATGGAAAAGAGGAATAGCTTGTGAAACTTCTGCAATATTTTGTATCCGTCATTTGTCACCACATTTCAGAATAATACAATCGCTGATATGGGGGGCCCAGACAGTGTAAGATTATCCGATGTCGTTCCTTAAGGTTCGTGACTGAGTGCTTTTTCCCATTTATAAAAACTACATGTAAACCTAAAAAACAAAAGAAAATCCACCTTGAGGTTGGGTTCTGGGCTGGTTTTTTGAGTTGATTCGGGAAAAACTCCTCTTCTTCTTTAAGTCGGGTTCTAACCCTGTGTTCTACTGCTGCATAGACTAAAAGGCAAAGCGTCATAACCATAAGTAAAGCTTCTATCCGCTCTGGTTTTTTCAAAAATAATGAAGAAACAAGAAAGTCAGGACTCTTTAAAAATCGGAATCCCCGCTCAACGCTTTGCTGAGATTTATATGTTTGAAGAACCTCCAACATTGGAAAGCTTTTTTATCCATATCATTTGTGGCTAAAACGAAAATCCCTTTCGTTGCTCTAGCTCCTTCAAGGTAGCCAAACTTGTGCAAGGTACCCCTTGAATTTGGTAACCTACAACTTGAGGAATCTGTCCATTTTTAGGGCGTCCAGAAACTAGATGTTTCCGTACTTCTGAAATCACAAAATCATTGATTGATAAGTATTTATATTTTTTTAATGCTTTCTTGTAACTGGTTTCAGCATCTTTTGACAGGAAAAAACCTCTCTGCAAAGCTTCTCAAACTCTTTCAGCTCCTTTTCACTTCCTTTTCGAAAGTTCTTTTTTAAAGTCTTAACCTCTCTGCGATACGCTGCCTCACTGAAAATCACTATCCACCGTTGCTCCAGATCTCCATAGCTTTCATTGATTTCCCAACCTTTATAGCCTTCGCATAAGCAATCCATTCTGTCCGGGGTAACTTGCTGTACAATCTCCTTTTCTCTACTAAGCTGACTCGGAACTCGTGTTACAAATAAAGAGTCGGAGTCCTTTAAGGCTTGAATAGAAGAAGGAGTATAAAGAGCACTGTCTCCAACTATGTAACGGTTTTTTACTGCAGATTGGAAGCTGGATATGTGCTTTGCAACAATTTCAGAAAACGCTGTTTTATCCGCAGTATTTCCACTAGCTGCCTGCATAAACAAGGGAATGTTTCCTTCATTAGACGTAATTAACTGAAGAACAACTTGATTAAGCTCAGGTCTATGATCCCTGCTATATCCTCTGGTGATTTTAATTCTGTGGTCATCTTGTTCAAGCTCGCTGTTATACTCACCGTCAACATGAAAACTTGTCGAGTCAAGATGAAGGCTTTTGATTTTGATACCTGGAGTATTAACGGCTTGAAGAGATATTGCACTAAAAAGGATCTGTAACACCCAAAGAAAACAGCTTGTCGAGCGTTCTTCCAAGCACATTATTATCGACTTGTTCTGGGGAAACATCTGCTCCGATAAGATGCTCTAGCGGTTTATCTTCAAAATATTCTGAATATAGATATAATGTTCTTCCAACTAAACCTAATCCATTCATAATCATGCATTTGACACACTGCCCAAAGGATAGGTTTTTATTTGGATCTTGGTCTCCACAAGCTCTGTCAATCTGTTCAACGAGACCAATTTCATCACACATTCCTGCGATAAGACCTAAATGATCAATATTTGTTGTTGCTAATTCCATAAGCAAGAATTTAGCAAATTTTCTTAGAAAATCAAAA
>CALOCV010000029.1:0-27305 GCA_942491955.1 Parachlamydiales bacterium | reverse complement strand
CTCAGATTCTTGGCACGCGTAAAATCATCTTGTAACAATCAAGATGTAGTGCCGAATATGCATAAGTTTTCAGATTTCTCCGACCCTCAGGCAGAAAATTCTAAAACTCTTCGGCGGAGCTACACTTAAAATTTATGGAATCTTGTGAATGGATCGCGGGAATGTGGGATCTTAAGCTTGAGGAATACAAAAAACGGCAGCGCGAGATTACATCGGAGATGGCAGCGCATGTCAATGCAGACGAAACCTGTTTGATTACGGCGAAGACAGTATTTGATTTGGCAAAGAGGGCGAAGGAACTCTTCATGAGTTCGAAGATGGGCGAAAAACAGCAATTGCTGGATTTGGTCTTTTCGAACTTGAAATTGGATGGAAAAAAGCTGTCTGCAACACTGCGTGAACCGCTTCTTTCGATCCTTGCAGTGTCACATCAACCAAGAAATCTCCGGAAGAGGGATTCGAACCCACGACCAATGGATTAACAGTCCACTGCTCTACCGCTGAGCTATTCCGGAATGATATACCCAAACAACTTCAAGAATTGGTTTGGGTATGGAAGATCATAAAAGAAAAATGCATTCCCTGCAACAAAGAAAAACCGACCGCCGGGCAAACCCGATCGGTCGGTTATTAAGAAACAGCAAGAATGATGACTAGTAGTCCATACCACCGCCCATATGGGCGCCAGCACCTGCTGCCGGTTGTTCTTCTTTGATCTCTGTTACAGTCGCTTCGGTTGTCAACAAGAGAGCAGCAATCGATGCTGCATTCTGTAGAGCCAGCCGAACGACTTTTTTCGGATCAATAACACCTGCTTGGAACATGTCGACATATTCGCAGGTAAGAGCATTGAATCCTTCTGATTCAGGAAGGCTTTCCACGCGTTGTAGGACGATAGCACCTTCCATCCCTGCGTTCTCGACGATTTGGCGAAGAGGAGAACTCAGTGCTCGCATGATGATGGTCACACCTGTTTTTGCGTCTCCTTCTAGAGTCTCGGCAAACTTCCTTAGAGCAGGCAAACAGCGAATCAGAGCAACGCCACCACCAGGTAGAATACCCTCTTCAACAGCAGCGCGAGTTGCGTGTTGAGCGTCGTCAATCCGGTCTTTTTTCTCTTTGGCCTCCACCTCGGTGGCAGCTCCAACGAGAATAACGGCTACACCACCAGCAAGTTTGGAGAGGCGTTCTTCGAGCTTCTCGCGATCGTAGTCCGAGTCGGTCTCTTTGACTTGTGAGCGGATCTCTTCACAACGGGTGTCGATGGCCTCTTTTTTGCCGGCACCTTCAACAACGGTGGTTTCATCTTTATTAACGATGATTTTTTTTGCTCTACCCAACATTTCAAGCGTAGTGCTTTCTAGCTTGTGGCCGAGTTCTTCGCTAATGACTTCGCCACCTGTCAAGATCGCGATATCTTGAAGCATGGCTTTTCTGCGATCGCCAAAACCAGGAGCTTTCACGGCGCATACTTTTAAGCCAGCACGGATGCGGTTGATGACAAGAGTCGTCAATGCCTCACCTTCGACATCTTCTGCAAGAATCAAAAAGGGTTTTCCCGTTTCTGCAACGGCTTGCAAAATGGGAATGAGATCCTTGGCTGCAGAGATTTTTCCTTCGTGAATCAATATGTAGGCATCTTCGAGAAGGCATTCTTGTGTTTCGGGATTGGTCATGAAATAGGCCGATTGATAGCCTCGGTCAAAATTCATCCCTTTGACAACCTTGACATCGGTTTCAAATTTTTTTGCATCTTCTACAGTAATGCGACCATCTTTGCCGACGGCTTGCATCGCTTTGGCAATGAGCCGGCCAATTTCTAGGTCATTATTGGCAGAGATCGATGCGACTTGTTCAACTTCGCTTTGATCTTTAATGGGTTTTGCCATTCGATTGAGCTCTTGCACGGCAATCTCAACGGCTTGGTCCATTCCTCGCTTCAGCATGATGGGATTAGCTCCTGCAGCGACATTGCGCAATCCTTCAATGTAGATCGCTTCAGCAAGGACGGTTGCAGTGGTCGTGCCATCACCTGCTTTATCCGCAGTTTTATTGGCGACCTCTTTCACCATTTGTGCACCGATGTTTTCATCTGCATCTTCGAGTTCGATTTTTTTCGCAACAGTCACTCCATCTTTTGTGATATGAGGTGTACCAAAAGACTCTTCGATGATGACGTTGCGCCCCTTAGGCCCAAGCGTAACTTTGACGGCTTCGGCGAGGGCTGAAACACCTCTTTTGATTTTTTCTCGTGCTTTTTCACGGAAATGAATTTTTTTTGCTGCCATGATGTACTACTCCTACTTTTCAATGATTGCAATGAGGTCGTCTGCTTTGACAATGACATATTCGACGTCGTCAAGGGTGACCTCTTGTCCTGCGTATTTTTGCATGATCACGATGTCGCCTGGTTGTACGGAGGGGGCAACGAGGTTGCCATCTTTATCTTTTTTTCCAGGGCCTACAGCGATCACTTCCGCTTCTTCTTGTTTTTTCTTCGCTGAATCGGGAAGAAGGATTCCCCCCTTTGTCACCTCTTCCGCTTCGAGGCGTTTGAGGAGAACGCGATTCCCTAAAGGGCGAAACTGTACTGTTTTTTTGTTTTCTTGTTTCGTTTGCGTCATATGCACAACTCCTTTATATAGAAAGTCTTGTAAAGAAAATCCAATGAAGAATCAACGGGTTCAGGGGAACTCATTGATCCTTATATGAGAAAATTAGGATAAGAGAAGGGGAATTATTCTGCAAGAAAATTTAGCAGACAAGAGATTGAAATGCTAATTTTTTGCTTTTGCTGCCCCTAATAGATGATTTTCTAATTCAGAAACCAGATATTCAAAGCGGCCAATGGCCGATTCAAAAGGGGCTGGTGTTCGCATATCCACACCGGCCGCATCCAACATATCGATCGAATAACGGCTATATCCTCCTTTTAGCAAATTGAGGTAGGCTTCTCGCTCTGCCTTACCTCCTTCAGAGACCTTGTTAGCCAAAGCAGTTGCAGCGCTGATCCCTGTAGCATATTGGTAGACATAAAAATTAAAATAAAAATGAGGAATACGTGCCCATTCGATTTCCAGTTCGGAATCCATGGTGACTTCTTTGCCAAAATACTTTTCATTTAATGTGCGGTATTCTTCACGAAGACGCGTTGGAGTAAGAGGAACTCTTTTTTCGGCAAGAGTGTGAATAAGAAGCTCAAATTCAGCAAACATGACTTGTCGAAAGAAAGTTCCACGAAAGGCTTCAATTTGATGGTTGATAAGAAAAATTTTCTCCTCATTTTTTTTGGTGTGGGCTAATAGGTGGCGGATCAGGAGATCTTCGTGAAATGTGGAAGCCACTTCTGCAAGAAAGATCGGATAATTGCTCATGTGATAGGGTTGATGCGATCGACTCAAATGCGTATGCATGCTGTGACCCGCTTCATGGGACAGAGTAAAGACGTCGCGAAGAGTTCCTTTATAATTCATCAAAATATAGGGGTGGCTGTCGTAACAACCACTCGAATAGGCTCCTGAACGTTTACTTTTTGTCTCGTACCGATCGACCCATCGGGCAGAGAGCAATCCTTGTTCCAGTTCTTTTTGATAATCTTTTCCCAGGACGGCAACGGATTCGATGATCGATTTGGAGGCATCTTCATATTCCATCTGCATATCGATTGTTCGCACAAGAGGAACATACAGATCGTAGGCATGTAGCGTGTCTACTTCAAGAACTTTTTTCCGCAGGGCGAGATAACGGTGAAGCGTATCGAGATGGCGATTGGTGGTTTCAATGAGAGAGTGGTAGACGGAAGTGTCGATGTTTTTTGGAAAAAGGGAAGCCTCTAAGCAAGAGCGATAACGGCGCGAGACGGCTTCAAAAAGATGGTTTTGGATTTGCCCACTTAACAGTTCCGTAAAGGTGTTTGCAAAATCTTCATATTTCCGGTGGTATTGCAAAAAGGCATTTTTCCGAAGGGTGCGGTCTTGAGTGAGAAGGAAAACCAAATAATTGCCATGACTCAATACCCGTTCTTGCCCTCTTTCATCACGAACGGTACCGAAATGGAAGTCGGCATCATTCATCGCTCGAAAAGTACGAGAGGCGGTTTGTCGCGTACGGGAAGTTAGGGCCATTAGCCATTCCCCACCCGTCCCTAGTGTGTGGGGTTTTAAGCGGATGATCCGCTCTAAATAGAATGAGTAATCTTTCAAGTCGGGAGAAGCGAGGAGTTTTTGTTGATCTTCTGTTGGTAAATTGAGCAGTTCAGGTCGAAACCAAGAAATTTCTTGGGCAAAATGTTGTTCCAGCGAAGACATTTTGTCGAAGGCTGCTTTCGCCTGTTCATCTTGTGTATGTTCGTCATGGCGAAGATGCGCATAGGTGAAGAGGCGATCCAGATCACGACGAGATTTTAAAATGGTTTCCAAAGCTGCTTTAACAGTAGAGGGGCCCTCTTTTAATTTTCCGCGGTATGAGGCGATGGCGGGCCAGAAGGGAGGTTCTTTTGCAGGAATGGTTACTTCACAATCTTTTTCCCATGTATCCATATTGGGATAAAGGGCTTCGATATCCCATTTCTCGTTTGGTTTTAGATTTTCGCGAGAAGGAATTTCTTGTTCACGGTTAGCATTCATACAGATCCTCCAAAATCGTCATTTTTTCGAAAGGTAATATTTTTTCTCTTTGTTGTCTAGCAGACATAGAGAAAATAACTGATTATTGTCTTTTTTAATTTTCGTTATAACTTTTTGATATTTAATCATAATCATTGAACGTTCAAAAAAAGGAAATAAACTGTTTGCGAAGAAATACCCTTTCGGATTATGGATATAGGGAGATTACTAAAAATACAGAAGGTGGCTTATGATGATGACAACAAACAAACAGTATGCAAAGGCCAAGTTCGAAGTTTTTAATGACAGAGGGCTTCATACACGCCCTTCCACAGAACTCGTCAAACGCGCCATCTCTTTTAAAGCTCAAGTCTCTCTCACCTATCAAAAAAATACGATCAATGCCAAGTCGATTTTGGGAATTTTGATGCTTGCAGCACCCAAAGGAGCTAAGATTTTTGTCGAAGCTAATGGGGAAGATGCCGAAGAGGCTGTTGAAGCCATTCTTCAGCTTGCCAACAACCATTTCTACATGGATTATTAGGATATATTGGTATTACTCGTACACTGAGATTGCTTTAGAGAGCATCTCTTGCGTGCAAAAAACAGGGGCTTGACTCATTAAAGCAAGCGTAATGCAATCGCTTGGGCGGGCATCAATTTCCACAATGTGTAGGATATCATCTTGCTCCTGTTCTAAGTAGAGACGAGCAAAATAAACGGTATCTTGTACATCATTGATCACCACCTGTTTCACTCGAATATTAAGACCTGTGAAAATCATACCGATTAAATCATGCGTTAAAGGGCGCTGTTTCTCTGCATCGGTCAATAGTAGTTGCAGTGTTTTTCCTATGTTGGGATCGGTGTAGATGGCAAATCGCTTCTCTTGCCCTGCGAGGATCACAACGGTATAGCTCCTCGTTTGCATGATCTTTTCAAATGTGAGTGGAATCAAGGTTTCAACCATCTTGACCTCTTACGGAAATGAACGGACTTCTCCGTTCTCATAACCGATTAGCACTTGATCTGCAAGGTCGAAAAATAATCCTGTTTCGATCACACCAACGACAGAGATTAATTGATGATGGAACTCTATCGGATTGACGAGAGGGTGGTCGATGGCCAGATCAAGAATGACATTTCCATTATCGGTGATAAAAAACTCCCCTTCTCTATTTTCTCGAGGCGAGGAGGGGTAACCCATCTCGATCAATTGTTGCTGTGTCCATGACCATCCATAGGGGACCACTTCGATAGGTAGAGGGTGTCTTCCCAAAAAATCGACACATTTGCTCTCATCAACAATAATGATCAGTTGGTCGCTCTTTGTTGCGATGATTTTTTCTCGAAGAAGAGCTCCACCGCCCCCTTTGATCATCCGTCTATTGGGATCCACTTCATCAGCGCCATCGATAGTGAGGTCAATATGATGGATCGATGTGGGATCAAGGATGTCAATGCCTCCTTGAGAGGCTTGTTGACCAGAGGCTTTAGATGTGGCAACAGCTTTAAGGGCGAGGGGAGTCTGTCGGTTTTTTTCGATGAGTAGATCGATAAAAAAAGCAGTTGTTGTCCCTGTACCAAGGCCAAGAGTCATTCCTGGCTTGACAAAGTCAAGAGCTGCTTTTGCGGCCGCCTTTTTTGCTGCATCGGTTGCCGTTTTCTCCATTCTACTTCTCCTTTTTTGCCATATTTCTTATACTCCACATCTGATGATTAGCTTACAAGATTTTTGTGATACATGCGATGAAACGCTCGATATTTTTTCTTTTACGGATTTTTGTCCCAATGGGCTACAAGTAGAAGGGAAAAAGCAGGTGCGTACGTTTGCGACAGCGGTGACAGCAAGCTTAGCAACCATTGAGAAAGCGATCGAATGGGGAGCTGATCTTCTTCTCGTTCACCATGGGTTGTTTTGGAATAGAGATAGTTATGTCATCTCTGGGGTTAAGCGCAAGAAGATCGCCGCCCTAATCAACAATGACATTTCCTTGTTGGCATACCATCTCCTTGGATGCCCATCGGAAATGGGGGAATAATTGGGGAGCGGCCCATGATTTGGGCTGGAGCGATCTGGAACCATTTGGAAAGAGTCGGGGAGAGGAGATTGGTGTACGAGGCACTTTTCCAGAGATACCTGTGGAAGCATTTTGTCGAAAGCTAGAAGAATATTATGACCATAAAGCGCATTTTGCTTTGGGAGGAAGAGAGACCATCCAGTCAGCTGCGCTCATCTCTGGGGGGGCACACCGTGAGATTAGCTTGGCGGCCCAAGAGGGTGTTGGTGCATTTATTACGGGGAGTTTTGATGAACCCGTCTGGCATATTGCTCATGAGGAGCAGATCCATTTTTTTGCTTTGGGACATTCGAACACTGAAAAGATCGGTGTGCAAAAGTTGGGAGCGTTTCTAGCACAACATTTTGGATTAGAGACAACATTTCTTGATGTCCCTAATCCTTTTTAGGAGAACAAGATGGAAACAGAGGAGCAGAAGCGGTCTCCAATTTGGAAACGGATCGATGGGATTTTGGATCGCGTTTTTGTTGTTTTAGGGGTTTTTTTGTTTTCGCAATTTCCCATGTTTGTACAGCAGTATACACAGAGGTTGGCCGGGCATTTGGATGAGGTGCGTTGGTATTTGCAACGATTGGAAGCGATTGCTGTGGAACATGGAATGGCGATAACATCTTATGTTCAACAGTTTGTGAAAAGTTCTGAGCCCTTGATGGTATCTCAGGGGCATTTGATGGAAGAGATGGTGGAGCGTAGTCATCGTCTAGGGCAAGCATTGGAACAGTTGCAGAGTGCTTCGTTATTCACCAAGCCGTGGGTATTTTTTCGCTATGTGGATTTTTCGATCGCAAAGAATGCTTTCCAACAATTTGAGCCTGGATTTGTGACAAGTCTTGAGGGCATTATCTATGCGCTTGTGGGGCTTTTATTTGGCTACCTTTTTTATCAAGGATTACGCGGAGGGATTCTGCGATTGCACCAAGGAATTTTTACCTCTTTAGGGAGGAAAACCGTAAAAGGAGGATGAAAAATGGTTGAAATAACAACAAATTACGGATCTAATTGGCAGAATGTTATAGAAGAATTCTGTGATCAAGCATCATCCACTGAGCTTCATGATTTTTCTGTTTCAGAAGAGGAAGGTGTTTTTAAAAAATATCCCTATGGCATTCCTGGTTATAATCGCATTGTCGAGGAGGCAGTCGATCAAGAGTGGCGCTATTTTTTGCAAACTTATTGCGCCAATTGTGTTGAGTTCTAAGCCTAATCTTCGCGTTAAAACAATAGGATCACTCTTTGAGTTTGATGGTCATATAACGCGTTGCTTCACCTTGACGGATCAGCAATAGGAGAGGTTTTGTATTGTCGTGTTGCGCGATGGCCTTGTGGTATTCTGCTGGCGTTGTGATGGCTTGCCGGTTGATCGAGATGATGATGGCTCCTGGTTTAATACCAAGTCGTGCTGCAAGAGTCCCTGGAAGGACTTTTTTCACAAGAACGCCTTTCTCTACTCCGTAACCGAGATCCCGTGCTTTTTCTGTTGTGAGTGATTCGACTTCGATTCCGAGTTTTTCCTTTTTCTCAGGTAATGAGGATTCTTGATCATCACCAAACGTACCTACAGTGACAGAGATCTTTTTCTTTTGATCGTCGCGCAAAAGCTGCAAATCAATGGTAGATCCTGGATCCATTAGGGAGACGGCATTGCGGAATACAGAAATGCGCGTGATAGGACGGTCATTGAATTCCAAAAGAATATCTTCCCGTTGGAGACCCGCTTCTGCGGCAGGAGAATCGGGTTGGACATCGATGACAAGAGCGCCTTGTACTTTGTCTAGGCCAAACGATTGGGCAAGATTGAAGTCGATCTCTTGCAGACTGACGCCGAGAAAGCCTCGTGTGACGCTTCCTTTAGCGATCAATTGTTGCATTGCATGTTCAGCCATGATACTTGGGATAGCAAAGCTAATACCCATATAACCACTGTTTCCACCCGCAGCTGTGGCAATGGCGGTATTAATACCGATGACTTCGCCGTCCATATTGATCAAAGGACCTCCCGAATTGCCCCGATTGATAGCTGCATCCGTTTGGATGAAGTCTTCGTAATTGATGATATCGAGGTTGCTTCTTCCCTTTGCACTCACGACACCAACCGTGAGAGAGGCTTGCAAACCAAGGGGATTACCGATAGCAGCAACCCATTCACCCACTTCAAGGTCGTTGGAGTTGCCAAGAGAGAGGAAGGGGAGATTGTCTGCATCAATTTTGAGGACAGCCAAATCGCTATTCTTGTCAGTTCCAACGACTTCTGCAGAGAATTCGCGACCATCATTGAGGAGGATATTGATCACATCGGCATCAGCAACGACATGGTTATTTGTGAGGATGTATCCGTCAGGAGAGACAATGAAACCAGAAGCGTGTCCTTGTATCGGCCCGGGTTCTTGTTGTCCACGTCGAGGCATGCCGAAAAAACGTTCAAAAAAATCACGCCCCCCAAACGTTTCAAAAGGGTCTTCTTCCATGGAATCACCTTGTTGAAAGGGATTCACAGACATTTTGGGATGAGCTTCAACGTGGATGGCAACAACGGCAGGGATGGTAGATTTTGCAACTTCGCGAAAGTTGGGAAAAGAAATTTCCTTGACGACGTCGACTTCTTGTGCAGATATCGGCAGGGATAACGCGAACAAAGAAGAAGAAGAAGAGAATAACCTAGACGTTTCATAACCACCTCTGATAATAGTTTTGCAAAAGCCGCTATCTTATACCAATTAATATTAATAACCGTGAGAGCTTCCACATCCACAGGAAGAGCGGACATTGGGATTCGTGACTTTAAAACCAGCGCCTTGTAATCCATCAACATAGTCAATTTCGGAACCTAATAGACTAGCAACTTGTGTCTTTGAGACATGAAGTTCCACATCTTGGGAGACAAAAACAACATCTTTTTCGGGATCGGTTTTTTCAGAAAAATCGAGTTGGTATTCGAAACCGCTGCATCCCGCAGGGACTTCCGTAAAACGAATGCCAAATCCTTGTTTGTTATCTGCTTGGGCGAGATCTAAAAATTTTTTAGCGGCGCGGGGAGTTAAAGTAATGGTCGTTAGATCGGTTTCTTCTTCGAGGATAGCATTGAGTTTTTTAATGAGAGCATCAATGGTTTCATCACTCATTCCGTGTCCTTTCATACCGACTTCGAGTGTTTCCCATGTAGATGCTTGACAGCCGACACAGTGAAGACCCGCATCGGTTAGGGCTTGCGCTAATTTTTGGGCTTTTTGGGGGTAGGAGGATAAAATTACATCGATTGTCATTTCTCGATGGATCATTTTTTTTTGTTCTTCTGTCATAACTATTCTCCGATTAAAACTTGATGCGAACGGTACCTTGTTTGATTTTGCATTGGCAAGCGAGGCGTTCACCACATGTATCGTCACCCAGAAAAGCCTCTTCTTCTTCTGTAGGAGAGGAGAGATTTTCCATTCCTTCGGTCACTTCAATAACGCAAGTACCGCAAACTCCTTCCGTACAAGCAAAGGGGACACCTGCTTCCTCGCAAATGTCTGCGATGGGAGAGTTGTCTTCGAGTTCGATTTCTTCTTCGTTGTGATCAAAGATGATTTTTGCCATAAATATCTTCCCATTAAGGAAAACATTATCTTGATTTTTCCATTAAAAGCAAGATGTTTATCTCTCGATATGCTTGAATAATTTCTTCAATTTTCTCTTTTTGTTGTTCCATAGGGATATTAGGGGGGAAAACGATATCTTCCTTATTCGTGGCAATGTGTAGAGGAATATTCCTTCGTTTAGCATGAGCGAGAGACTCATAAGCGTAGATGATATCATTGACTCGTAGAAGAAAATGTTGTAAGGAGAGTTCTTCAAGCGCTGTGTGGTGTTGAATAAATGAACCAATCGCTTGAAAATCATAGAACAAGGGTTCTTGTAGAGGTTCGGATCTTCCTATTTCGAGAAAACGCATTTTTGGGATAGCGTCTAATAGGAGTGAGAGGGTTGCTGAACGAAACTGAGGACAATCGTTCAAATCAATTTTCTCTAACAAAGGATGGCTTTGGAAGTAATGGACAAAAGCGAGAGATTCGATTTGTGGATTCGCTTTTAATGAGAGGTAGCGAAGATCGGGTGTTTTTGCATGGAGGTTTTCGAAAAATTTTGTCGTGAGTATTTTGGGTAAATGATCTAAGGAAAGAGTGGTTATTGAAGGGTAAGCATCGAGAAGAGAAAGGAGGGTTGAGGAGGAACACGATGTGGAGGAGAGGTCGAGAGAAGTAAGCGTTGCTTTATTGGTTTTTGTTAGAAGAAGAGGTGTATCGGGTTCCAGTTGTTGGCAATGAGCTAAACAGAGTTCTTGTATATTGGGACACTGTCTGATCACTCTTTGGATCACGGAATCGGGAAGGAAAGAGGCTCCTCGAAATGAAAGGGAAGTCACTTGCCAAAGTTCTTGTTGTGGCTGAATCAGAGAGACGAGAAGGGAGGGAAGAAGGAGGTCCTTATCAAAGGGGTGGGGGTCAGATGGAGAGGGGAATGAGATCCCTTCTTGACGAATCAAGAAAATGCGCTCGAGTTTATCGATCTCTTCTGAAGAGATGTTTTCGATAAGCTGTTCTGCCCTTTTTTCAGCCTCTTTTGGCAGAGACCACGATTCCTTTCTTCCTTGAGCTATCGAAAAAAAGGACTGCAAGTCAGAAGGAAATTTGGGTAAAACATGTTTTTCTATTAGCGAAACAATACGTTCATTCATACGGAAATCCGTTTCAACCAGAGATGATGCAAAATAACCGGAGTGGTTTCTCCTGGCCTTTAGGCGGATTCCTTGTCATCGTCTGGAGCTTGTCCAATAAGGACTTCGGATAACCAAATGATACCCGCTGTGCTAGCAGCAAACTGTAGGCTATTTTTTACAACGAGGACAGGATCCATAATTCCAGTCTGCGCTAAATTTTCTATCTGTGCTGTTAAAGCATTGAAACCGATTGTCTCATCTTCTTCTTTCACTTGGGCTAAGATGACACTCCCATCACTTCCCGCGTTGGTTACAATTTGTTTTAGGGGAATTTCGCACGCTCTTGCAACAATTTCCGCACCAAATTCTTCATCACCTTCCAAAGAAAGTGACGAGAGATTGCGTGAAGCACGGAGGAGAGCGATACCACCTCCAGGAACAATCCCTTCGGCAAGAGCCGCCTTTGTTGAATTGAGGCTATCCTGAAATTTGGATTTTTTCTCCTTCACTTCGGGTTCGGTAGCTCCTCCAACACGAATGACAGCAACACCTCCACTGAGTTTTGCCTTTCGCTCGAGAAGTTTCTCTTTATCCCAATCATTTTCTGTTTTTTCGATCTCTTTATCAATCTGTGCGATTCGATGAGCGATATCTTGTGAAGAACCGGCTCCATTGACGATGAGCGTTGATTCTTTTGTGATCGTTACGGTTTCTGCCGATCCAAGCATTCTCGTGTCGGCATCTTTGAGTAGAGTGCCTTGTTCTTCAGAAAATAGAGTGGATCCTGTCAATACGGCGAGATCTTCGAGCATCGCTTTGCGACGATCGCCAAACCCGGGCGCCTTGACAGCAGCAATACGAAGTGTTCCCCGTAGCTTATTGACCACAAGAGTCGAGAGAGCATCTCCTTCGATATCTTCGGCAATAATCAAGAGTGGGCGTTGCGAAGCAACAGCTTGTTGTAAGATAGGAAGGAGTTCATGGATGCTAGTGATTTTCTTGTTAACAAGAAGGATTTGTGGATTTTCAAAGAGTATCGTCCTCTTTTCTGCATTCGTAATGAAGTAGGGGCTAATGTAACCTCGATCAAATTGCATACCCTCTTCGATGACGATTTCGTCTTTCATCTGTTTGTTTTCTTCGACAGTGACGACTCCTGTATCACCAATTTTCTCAAATGCTGTTGCGATCAGAGTTCCAATTTCTTTATTACCAGAAGCGGCTACCGTGGCGATATTTTGTTTCTCTTCAAACGTCGTTACTTTATGCGCTTTTTTTTCGAGACGATGGACAATTTCTCGAACAGCTTTGTCCATTCCTCGCTTGAGTTCAATCGGGCTTGAACCGGCGGCGATTTGTTTCACACCAAAGTCGACTAGGGCACGAAGTAAGATCAGCAGAGTGGTTGTCCCATCGCCACACGTCTCTTTCATTTTTTGTACGACTTCTTTGATCAAAGAAGCGCCCATGTTCTCATACTGGTTTTTGAGTTCGACATCTTTAACGATGCTGCTTCCGTCATTGGTGATGGAGGGGGCTCCCCAACTCTTTTCCAGTCCAAC
Organism: Parachlamydiales bacterium; assembly: GCA_942491955.1. Taxonomy (GTDB): domain Bacteria; phylum Chlamydiota; class Chlamydiia; order Chlamydiales; family CALOCV01; genus CALOCV01. The sequence goes on along the minus strand of CALOCV010000029.1, from coordinate 14,362 downwards.
ATTTTTCCCTTTCAGGTCCTAATGTGAAGGCGACGATATCGGCTACTTGTTTGACCCCTTCAGCCAATTTTTCTAGGGCTTCTTCTGCAAAAATGAGTTCTTTGGGTGTTGAGGACATGGACTAAACCTCCAGTAATAGGAACAATGTAGTAAAAAAAACACTCTATCTTGAGTACAATCAACCTGTTTTCAGGATAAACAAGTGTGAAAATGGATCTTCACACTTGTTTATTAGGATTGGTATTAGGTGGCACCCAGATTCGAACTGGGGATAAGAGCTTTGCAGGCTCCCGCCTTACCACTTGGCCATGCCACCAAAAAGACTGTTAACCAAAGTTGCATGCGACCTATCAGTCTATCCTGGCATATGGGTACAACTCGGGCTTTCAGCAACTTTTGCAATCTCTTTGTATAGCGTACTTTGCGTTTCTTCGTCAAGGTTTATACCTAAACAACTTCAAGTTCTTGAAGTTGTTTAGGTATAGAGTGGGTATAGAGTGGGTATAAGGAGAGTAGGATCCGATGGACAAAAAATCGTTGTGGAGTCACCGATAGTGGATATACAGGTATACAGAAATTACAAAGCAATACAAAACTACCAAAGAAATCGAGTAAGAAAAAGCCCTTAACCAAACAAGACAAGAAAGATAACCGAAAAATTTCATCGGAAAGAGTTCTGAATGAGAATGTTATAGGTGTTATAAAAAGGTTTAGAATAGTTAATGATAAGTATAGAAATCGGCGAAAAAGGTTTGGGCTAAGGCTTAGCCTGATTTGTGGCATCTATAACTATGAAATCGGATTGCCTTAGAACCTGTTCAAAATCTTTCTAATCCTGTATAAACAATTATTTTCCAAGATACCAGTTTACATATGGTCATCCTTGCTTTTGTCGTTTTATTCGTAAAACAGTTTTGAACGAGTTTTTAGAAAATAAACTACCACAGAGCCCACAGAGAACACAGAGGGAGGACATATAGATTGTTTAGTGCATCCAGAAATGTCTGAAGAAGTTGTAGAGGATCAGGTAATTATAGAAATTAAATCTGTGAATGGAATAGCTCCAATACACGAAGCACAACGACTATCTTATTTAAAGCTCTATGGAGCTTGTGCCCGAGGATTGCTTATCAATTTTAATGTGAAACGATTGGTAGAAGGCATTCGTCGAATGAAAATATAACCCTCTCTCTGTGCTCTCTGTGGGCTCTGTGGTAGTTTTTATTGCTGAGATATGTCAACCAAGTTTCTTAAGCAAGGCAAATTGTAGGGGATTGTTCATTTAAAAGATTTTGAACAGGTTCTTAGAGTTTTGCTTTGCCTAACAACTTAGTGTCGATACACTTCATCAATTAAACTACCACAGAGCCCACAGAGTGCACAGAGGATGATTTTATGAATTATTTAGTTGATACCACAACTTCTGAAGAAATGGATGAGCGTGAAACAGATCCTTTAACAGGTAATATCATAGGGGCGGCAATTGATGTACATCGTGCGTTAGAACCTGGCTTGCTTGAATCGGTTTATGAAGCCTGTCTCGTTTATGAACTAAGACTAAAAGGTATGATTTCCTCTCTGTGTGCTCTGTGTGCTCTGTGGTAGTTTATTTCATGAAGTATATCGATTAATTTTTTAACAAAGAAAATTTTTAAAGACCTCCTCTCTTAAAGAATTTGAACGAGCGTTTAGAGTTTTGCAAGAAGTCTATTAACTTCCGAAAGAGAAGGTTAGAATACAAAAGAGTTCATCATCCTGATCATCATGCCGCCTGCGATCCTGCTCATCTTGTTTCTCTTTATACGCAACAGTGATAATCAATTAGAAAATTAATTTGAAAAATTTTTCTCTGTATTTTGGATCAGTTGCTGCGTAACTGTCAAATAAACCCATCTTTTCGCCGTATTTCGTATAAGCCATGGCAAAAAAAAGAATGGTGTATCCCCGCCGAAGGAAACGCCGAATTTGTCTGCCAAATGGAAGAGGTCTTAGACATCTACAAAAAACCTTACGATCCACAGCTTCCTGTAGTATGTATGGGTGAGACGAGCAAGCAATTGATTCAGGAGGTTCGATCACCATTGCCCTTGAAGCCGGGAGAGATTGAAAAGTATGATACCGAATACGATCGGAATGGCTGAGATTGAACTGAGCCATTTAAGCCGACAATGCTTAGATCGTCGCATACCTGCAAGCGATATTTAACATCGGAAGTAAGAGCTTGGACCGAAGAGAGAAATGAAAAGAGAGTCGTGGTAGACTGGCAATGCACCACAGCGGATGCAAGGAGAAAGCTCCGTAGACTATATCTGACAATTTATGTTTGACAGTGTACTAGAGTACGGGAAGTGGTTTTAGGCGAAGAATGGTGCGGGAGAGTTGCTGCCATTTTTTCCAATCTTCTCGGAGACTCTTTTGTAATTGGAACAATTCTTCTCTCATGGTGGCGACTACGGCCTGGCCAGGAGTTCCTTCTTTTTTCAATTTTCGAAGATCTTCTCTTAATTGCTTATAGTGAGCAATTTTTTGTTCCAATGAGGATGCAATCTCTTGGATTTTTCCTTCGAGCTCTTCCTTTTTGATGTACCAGTGCTTCTTTAGACATTCAAGAAGAAGTGACTTTCGTTCAAGGACCATCCTTTTGCGAATGGTCATTTCGTCCATCACGCGAAGATTTGTGGCAAGACCCAGCTTATGCAATGTCCAGATGATCCACTTTGTCGGATCGAAATGGTACCAACGGACACCGTTGCGGTAGTCATTAGCAAAGACGTGGTGGTAGTTGTGGTATCCCTCTCCAAAAGTGAGGAAGGAGAGAATCAAATTATTCACAGCGGTTTGTTCTTGGCAAAAGGGTTTATCACCCCAAGTATGGGCTAACGAGTTAATGAACCAGGTGCAGTGATGGAGAAAAAACAGGCGAACCCAAAGGGCGATGACAAAGGCTCCAAGATAATCTTGGAGAAGCCAACCAATGACAACAACGGCAAGAGCATTGGTTATCACCATAGACAATACGCCATAGCGGTCTTGGAACATAACGCGAGGGTTTTTCATCAGGTCGGGCACGACTTTGGGATCGATCGGGTCTTGTTTGTAGAGAAGCCATCCAAAATGGGCGTACCAAAATCCCTTTTTGATGGAATAAGGATCGCGGTCGGTGTCGACATAGGCGTGATGGATGCGGTGGTCATTAGCCCAGCGGAGAGCGCTTCCTTGACCTGCCATCGAACCAAAGAAGAGGAGGACGGTTTCGACTGCAGGGTGAGCTTTAAAGCTTTTATGAGAGAAATAGCGGTGATATCCTCCGGTGATGCTGATCCCCGATAAAAAGAAGAGGGCAATGGAACATAGGACTAATCCCCATGTAGGGACATGAAACCAGAGATAAATAGGAAGGCCAATAAGGAGAAGAACTTGGTAGGTCATGAGAAAAATTCCTACTCCCCAATTGTATTCTTTTTTTTCCATAAAAACCTCTTTATTAAAGCTTGGTTTAACTTTAACAAAATGATCTGTTAAAAGCAATATTTACCTTTTTTCTTGCTTTCTTTCCTAGGATGGAGTATCTCTTCCTTACGAATAGTTTCCTTTTTTGTAAAAGAAAACCGTTTTTTGGCCAAGTGGTTCTTCATCTATATCAAGAAGTTTTTGCAAAAATCGAAATGTCGCACAAATGGGGATGAAATGATCGACGCAGCCCATGGAAGGGATCCTTTTTTTTCTCTTCACACAATCCTTAACGGAAAAAAAGGGAGAAAATCGTGCGTTTTTCTGGAAAAAAAAGATGGATGCCCAGGCAAAGGCGTTGCAAGGGGCTTTTATCGACTTGGTGCGACGTATTCTCGAATTTTTCCGTTGGTTTCATGGAAAAATACCGATTCGGGTGAGCCGAAGGACCATCAAAAAGGAGAAACCTATACGTCCTCCGACCCCTCCGATTCTTCCAGATCGGATGATCCCAAGATCGAATCCGCAGCAACAACGGGAAAACACTGGTAACGAACGATCTACGCTCCTTTCTCCTTCCCAGGTATCTTCACATCCCCAAGAAAAGATCCATCCAGAAGCCTTTGCCATTTGTCAAGAACTCATTAAAACAGAGCGGGATTTTCTCGCACGGAAGGAACGAGACGTAGAGTTTCTAGAACAGTGCAAAAGGCATTTTGAGGAACAAAAATGGGTAGAGCGGTATAACCAGGCATGGATGTTTTTGCATGCGACGATTTTACTAAGTAAAGCATTGATTGCGAAATTTCCCAAGCCTTCATCCGTGCAACAGATGAAAGAGGTCATACACGCTTTACAGTCAGAAGAATTTGCTTTGTATTACGAACAACACGCCTTGAATCTCAAACGGCGTCAAGAAGATTGGAGTCAATTAGAACGAGAATTGATACAGAAAAAATTATTGGATCGCTGGAAACAGACTCTCTCTTTACAACAAGAAGAGGTGCTTTTTCAAACGAGATGGACTTTTTATTCCGAGGCCATTCAACGATTGACCAAATGGGAATTATTAGTGGGACGTTTGCAAAAAATTCTTCCTTCTGACGGAGAGGGGCTCTTCTTCTTGCCGCTTCTGTTCATGCAGCTGGCCAGAAGAAAAACCAAAAACTCTACAATCCCCCCAACAATCCCAACGCGACGAGGAGTGGCTGGAAAAAGAACGGGTCAAGTGGTGGATCGAACGCGAGGCGCCCCTTTCTTTCGATCAGCTCCACAAGATGGTTCTCCTTGTGGTATCCCCAAAACCCCAGCAACAAACGCCGAGTCTTGATGTCGAGAAGAAGGTAGAAGTAAAGCGAAAGGTGATTCAATACATTGAACAAGCGAATTGGCTTCATCGAACGCGAAGTATTTTTCCTCCGCATCAAGTCCAGCAACAAGAAATAGATCATCTTCTTTCTTTGATTTTTTTTCGTAAAAAAAAAATCTTTTACTCTTATTTTCATGTTGAAATGTTAAGGAATCTTCACCTGACAAACCTTAAAGATCATATAACGTCCTCTAAATCGGATGCAAAACGCTCTTTTTGGTTGGCTGCAAGCCAAGAATTTGTAGAGAAAAAGCCGATAAAAAAGGGTGTTTTTGGGAATAAATCGATTGATATTTTATCTTTAGAAAACCTTATTCTTCAGGCAACTTCTCAATGAAACAACGCAAAACAATTCTACTTATTGGGGGAGCCGGATACATTGGCTCCCATGTGAATAAAATGCTCTTCCGTCAAGGATATGCAACTGTTGTTTTTGATAATCAGTCAACGGGAAATCAGCTAGCTGTTGTGGCAGGGGAATATGTCGATGGAGATGTCAATTCCTCATACGATCTTGCTACTCTTTTTAATAGGAGGCAATTTGACGGTGTCATGCATTTTGCTGCCAAAACCGATGTTGGGGAATCCGTTGTAGATCCTCTTTCTTATTATAAAAACAATGTTTGTGGGACGTTGAATCTTTTGTCCTATATGAAGATGTATGGTATCGATTCTTTCGTTTTTTCCTCCTCAGCAGCCGTTTATGGTTTGCCAAAGCGCGACAAAGTATCTGAAGAGGATCCTTGCCGTCCCATCAACCCTTATGGCCATTCGAAGTGGATGGTCGAACAAATATTAGCTGACTCTTCCTCAGCATACGGTTTGCGTTCGGTCTCTTTGCGCTATTTCAATGCAGCAGGGGGGGATCCAGAAGGAGAAGTGGGTTTTTACCGGACTCATCCATCCAATCTGATTCCCCGGGTTTTGTGCGGCTTGGCAAGGGGAGAGAGAGGCGTTACCCTTTTTGGGAACGACTATCCGACATCCGATGGGACATGTGTGCGCGATTACATTCATGTGCAAGATTTGGCGCATGCTCATATTCTCTCTCTTGAATATCTTTTCTCTGGAGGGGAGTCGACAGTATATAATTTAGGCAATGGAGAAGGATTTACGGTTCGCGAGGTATTCGCGGCGATCGAAGAGGTAACCGGAAAGAAACTGGAGATCATTGAAGGGGCTCGACGAGAAGGAGATCCTCCGATTCTCGTTGCTAATGCTTTGCGTGCAAAAAAAGACCTTGATTGGACGCCGGGCTATTCTTCGCTTTGTGAGATGATCGCCCATGCCTGGCAAGTGATAGCAAAATAATTTTTTTCTTGCTTTACCCTCGGGAACGCGGTAAACTCGTCCTGTTTATGGAAAAAAAATCTTATCAAGTGTTAGCGCGTCGTTATCGACCTCAAACATTTTCTGAAGTTGTTGGACAAGAGTCAGTTATAACAACTTTGCGTCATGCAATTGCCCATCAACGTCTTGCTCAAGCCTATCTATTTTCTGGAGCGCGGGGGACGGGTAAAACGACTCTTGCTCGCGTGTTGGCTAAAGCATTGAACTGCGAATCGCTAACAACCGAGGGTGAACCGTGTTGTCTCTGTTCCTCTTGCTTAGAGATTGCTTCTGGCAATTCTCTTGATGTGCTTGAAATCGACGGCGCTTCGCATCGCGGCATCGAAGATGTGCGTCAAATGAATGACACGGTCACTTTTACTCCCTCTTCGGGTAAATATAAAATCTATATCATCGACGAAGTCCATATGCTAACGAAAGAAGCATTCAATGCTCTTTTGAAAACGCTTGAAGAACCACCCTCTCATGTTAAATTTTTCTTTGCCACAACGGAGCTCCATAAAGTTTTACCCACCATCATCAGTCGGTGCCAATGCTTTTCACTACGGCGTATTCCAGCTCCACATATCGTGCAAAAACTCCGTTCCATTGCCGATGAAATCGGTGTCACGATTGAAGATGAGGCATTGCGACACATTGCCCATCGTGCCGATGGGGGATTGAGGGATGCTGAGTCCCTTTTCGAACAAGTGGCAACGTTTAGCCAAGAAAAAATCGGTTTGGAAACGATCCACGAAGTTTTAGGAACTCTCCCTCGTGATGGTTTCTTTTTGTTTGAAGAGGCAATCGAAAAAAAAAATTGGGCGTTTGCTTTCAAATGGGCGGAGGAAATTTTTAAAAGTGGAAAAGAAATGACCTCTTTTTTTGAATCTCTTCTCGACCATTATCGCACTCTCCTTCTTTATTCTTTGTCACCATCGGATGACTCTTTCCACAGACTGACACAAGAGGAAAAAGAGCACTATAAGCGCATTACTAAACGCTATTCGAAAGAACAACTAACAGGATTGTTAGACGAGCTATTAGCACTCATGAACCAACATAGGGCGTTTCCCTTTGGACAGATGAGCATTGAAATTGCTCTTCTACGCATCATGCGCAGTCGTTATCGCGTCTCTCTTGCATCCCTTGTGGATCGACTGGAAAAGTTAGAGGGCAATCTTTCTCCAGAAGAAAAACCAACAAAACCCCTTCTACCTCCGTCTCCACCTGTTGTTGCCAAAGAGAGTTTTCCCGAGGCGATGGGAGCCCGTCTTCCAAAAGAGGCGGAAGAGGTGATACAAGCAGATAAGGGGTGGCACGATACGCTTTTAGAATTTGCCGCTGTTGAACTAGGCGGAACATTAGAAAGAACAGGGAGAAGATAGTATGGGATCCGGATTTGCAAAACGAAAAAAACAAGCAAAGCAGTTCCAACAACAGTTTGCACAAATGCAAGAGCAACTGAATTCAGTAGAAATCACAGGAGAAGCGGGTAACGGATTGGTTCGCATCGTGTTATCTGGAGATCATTCCATGAAAGAGGTAGTGATTCAGCCCAACTGTGTCGATCCAGAAGATGTCGAGGGATTACAAGATCTCATTCAGGCAGCGTATCAAGACGCATTAGAAAAATTGCAGAAAGAGACGAGTGGAGGAATTCCTGGTTTTCCATCGCCTGGAGGCGGGTTCCCTTTTTAGTATGAATACATTTAATGATTTTCCACTTCACCCTGATACAAAGAAAGCCTTACAAAGGATGGGTTACACAGAACCTACGCCGATTCAGAAAATGGCCATCCCTCTTATTTTGGATGGAAAAGATCTGATTGGTTTGGCCGAAACCGGTTCGGGAAAGACGGCCGCTTGTGCCATTCCTATTTGTGATCGTGTAGATACGACAAGAAAAGAGATACAGGCATTGATTGTTGTGCCCACAAGGGAGTTGGCGATCCAGTATGCTATGGAAACGCAAAGCATTGGCAAAGAAAAGGGTGTCAAAGCATTCGCTCTATATGGAGGAGAAGATTTTGGCATCCAGCTCTCCAAACTTCGGCATGGTGTCCATGTATTGGTTGCTACTCCAGGTCGCCTTATCGATTTGGTTTACAAACAAGAAGTCGATTTGTCTCAAGTGGAGACCTTGATCCTCGATGAAGCCGATGAGATGCTTTCTATGGGTTTTTACGACGATTTAGAGTTTATCATCCAATGTTTGATTCACGACCATCAGACACTTCTTTTTTCTGCCACCATGCCCTCTTCGATCAAATCCATTGCCAAGCAACACATGCAAAACCCCGAGGAAATTGTTTTAACAAGAACACAGGTGTCCCCTCAAAAAATCCAACACAAATTCCTCTATTGTCATCCCAGAGAGCGGGAGAAAGAGATCATCCTCCTTGCTCAAGAAATGAAACCACGACAAGCGATCATATTTTGTCAGTCTAGAAATCAAACAGAGCGGGTCTATCATGCATTAAGGGGGAAACTTTCCCAAGTCGACTTTCTTCATGGAGGGTTAGGTCAAGAGTCCCGAACGTCCATTACGGATAAATTTCGTCGCGAGAAAATTCGGTATCTGGTTGCAACAGATGTCGCTGCAAGAGGTCTTGATTTTCGCCATGTTACCCATGTTTTTATTTATCAGCTTTCCTCGGATATTGATATGTATCTCCATCGGGCAGGACGAACAGGGCGTCACGATCGACATGGCCTTGTGGTCACATTGGTCTCTCGCCAAGAACTGTCTTATCAAAAAATGTTTCCCGTCTTCTCAAACAAGATCCTCAATGGATTGGCCCAGCCCCTGGAAAAGCATAACCGCTCACATTTTATAAATCGGAGGAATTTCTGTTTGGGTCATGGCAGCCAGGACAGATAACTGACCCCGGTGGTGGATGTGGTGGAGGAGAATGGCGAGCAAAAGGTCTTTTCGACGCCATTTTCCCCTTTAACGCTCACAGTTTGATCCAAAGAACGATCGTCCCATTGGTCGTGTACATTTTTTAAAACCGATTTTACGACTTCATTATGCATCGACAAAATTTCATTTGTCGATTTAGGCGGAGAGCTTCCCCTTGCAGGGCCGGTAACATCGACCCCTGCCTTTGCTAAAAGCTCTTTTGGCGTTTCTAACAAATTCCATGCTAATTCTCCCATGTTTTGAAAACGAGGGACAAGGCGTTTATGTAGATCTTCATCATGAATAGAACCAAATAATTCCGCCGTGTTATTGGCCTCGATTGCCCACCATTGAAGAAATTCTTGAATTGTATGAATCATGGTTGTTTTTCCAGTAGACTCCGAAAAGCATTAATCATATCTTGTGCTCGTCGTGTTCCTTTTTTATACCCTTCTTCGACATCATTAAATACTTTAACAACAATCCCGCAGTAGAGCTTCACTTTCGGTTCTGTACCCGAAGGACGGAGAACAAGCTTGGTTCCATCTTCGAGCCAATAGACGAGCATATCGGTCTTGGGAAGTTTAATGGTTTGTGTTTTTCTTGTCTGCAAAAAGGTCCGAATCCCCGTTTGATAGTCTTCCATTGCAACGACTGGGGTATGGAGAATGGTTTCAGGAGCCTCTTCCCGTAAACGGCGCATGACCGATTGCATTGCCTCGCGCCCCTCTTTGGTCTCGGGAAAATCAAATGAAGAGAGTTGATCGACATAGATTCCATGGGCAAGATAAATTTCTTCCATCCGATCGACGAGTGTTTTTCCCTCTCGTTTGGCATCAAGAGCCATTTCTGCTGCAAGAGCACTGCAAATAATGGCATCTTTATCGCGCGCATGTGTGCCATAGAGATAGCCATAGGATTCTTCTCCACCGAAGAGAAAAGTGTGTTCATGAGGTTCGTTTTCCCATTGCCGGATCCGTGCCGCAATGTATTTAAAGCCAGTCAGAACGTTAAAACAGAGCCGATGGTAGGAATCGCATATCGATTGGAACAATTCGGTCGTCACGACCGTTTTGATAAAAGCCACATCTTTGGGGAAGTTTTCTTGTTGGGTTTTTTTTCGACAGATATAATCGAGAAACAAGCAGACAATCTGGTTGCCACTCAATTGGACGGCATCCCCACAATGGCGAATAACAAGACCCATCCGGTCGGCATCGGGATCGGTAGCAATGAGAATATCGGCCTCTTGTTCCCGTAGGGCAGTGATCCCTTGTTCAAGGGCTTCCCGATATTCGGGATTTGGAAGACGGACGGTGGGGAAATCTCCATCGGGAATATTTTGTTGTTCAAGTGGATGATAAGAAGTAAATCCCCAATCTTTCAGGATTTTAGGAACGAGGGTAATCCCCGTGCCGTGGAGGCCTGTATAGATGATGGATAATTCATGTCCATGGTTTTGATTGGTTTCCGGTGCGAGTTGCAGAGAGCGAACCGCATCGAGATATTGCGCATCGATTTCTTCACCTAAGTGATGGATGGAGGGATCTTGTATTGTGTCTATCCATTGGATTTGATCGAGATTTCGAATTTTCTCGACTTCTGCAATAATCCCCACATCATGTGGAGGAAGAACTTGAGCACCATCTTCCCAGTACACTGTATATCCGTTGTACTTTGCGGCATTATGCGATGCCGTAATCATGATTCCCGCAATGCACTGCTTTTCCCTTACGGCAAAAGAGAGGAGGGGAGTGGGACGGAGTTCTTCAAATAGGAAAGATACAATGTGATTTCCTGCTAAAACTTTTGCCGCTTCCTCCGCAAACGTTCTCGAGAAATGACGGGAGTCGTAACTAATGGCAACAGAAGGCGTTTTTGTTAGGTTTTGTTGGTGGATGTAGTTGGCAAGTCCTTGCGTTGCGGCACGGACGGTGTAGATATTCATCCGGTTTGTCCCGATTCCCATGATGCCTCGAAGCCCTCCAGTACCAAATGAGAGGTGGGTATAGAAAGCGTCACTCAGTTCGTTGGGGTCGGTCTCTTGTAGATAACGAATTTCTACTTTTGTTTTCTCATCGACGCAATCGGCTTCTAACCATCGCGCAACATTTTCTTGAGTCAAAGGGGCGATCACGATTTTTCGGGTTACATCGGCCATTACTTCCTCCATTCTCCAAAAAGATACGGAGAAGCGAGAAAGGATGCAATAGAAATTGTACGATTGCCGGAACTACTCAGGCTCCGGTAAGGATGGATTCAATTTCTTCTTGAGAATGAAGAGGAGCCTCCGCGTGGATGCCTTCGCACATTTTTGCAGCCTCTTTCCATGCTTGAGGGCTTTCAAGTTGGTCTATCCACCAAGGAAAGGTGCGGCATTGTTTAGGTCGGTGCGGATAGACAGAACATCGATTCTCTTTTAAAAAAATACAATCATAGGAAATGGGATCTTCCACAAGAGAAGACCGGCCATCGATCAAACGGAGATATTTTTTTTCAAATTCATCAAAAGAGAGCTGAAGATATTCGGCCAATTGGTGGATTTCTTCTTTTGTCACCCATACATAACCTGGAGCTCCGGTACAGCATTGGCCACAGCCTGTACAAGAAAAGCGCAACCCTTGATGGAACCAAGGACGATTGTGTTCATCGTGAATAACGGGTAAGGACATGATCACTCCCCATTTTTCTTGATTTGGCGAAATCCAGCAATGATGAATAAAATCAAAAAAACCAGGCAAACGATGCCGACAACGGCAGCTTCTCGTTCAAGAGTTGCAAAAAAATGGAGAGAAACAAAAAGACATGGAGAAAGTTTGTCGGATTCACTCAGAAAAGTCAACGGAATATCCGAGAGCCTTTTGCAAGTCTCCCCATTTTTTTGCAAAGGATCGACAATGGCTTTCAGTAAAATGTTCTTTCCATTCACCGATTTTTCCCTTGCGAAAAGTTTTTGACAACTTGGGTCCTTTTTCATTGCCAAAAAGCTGTTTAATAATGGTATTGAGCCTATCTTGGTCAATGGGACAATGAAGCGTATGGCTCAAAGCTAGGATGGTTTCTCGTTGTTTTTCTCACTTCCTCCACCGTTTTTTCCAACAATCGACTCAAAGCGGCAAACAAAGACGTTGGGTTTGTTGATCCATTCAACGGCTTTTTGTGCATTGCGATAAATATTATGGATTGGAGCTTCAGTTCTGCCATCTTTTAAATCGATGAGAAACTGGATTTTTTGTTCGGCTGTTGTTGGGCCGATCTCTTTTTCAATCTCCTTCCAATGATAGTAGAGGAGCGATACGATGGCATCGCGGAGATCACGGATTTGTACAATGCGGATGTATTCGGGGTGTTTCTTGGAAAAGCGAGTATAATGATCGGCAAGGTTCATATGGCCTGCCGCAAACCGTTCTTCCTTTTTCCATTGTAACATGGCTCGTTCAAGGGTTCTATATGGAAGACGCGCTTTAGGGGTATCTCCAGGGAAAACAGTGGGGGGAAGGGAGTTGTGGAATTCGATGCTGGGAAAAGCGTGCTGTTTATCTGTCATCATGTGTAATAACTTAAGAAGGAGAAAGGAACCCGATTTGGGAATCGTAAGCATATAGAAATCCTTTCCCTTTGTTGGTTCATTCATAGAACAAACTGAGGTGATGGGGGCAAATAAGAGGAAAAAAAGGGAAAAAAGACGTAGGATCATGGAATGTATCTCCTTCTTGAGTGAAGCACTCACCTTATGCATTTTTTCCTCCATTGAGAGTGCTGCGGCGGCCAATCTGCTACTTATTGCTCCTCAGGCAACTCCAGGAGTTGGCCTTCGTCACAATCGTTGCATCTTGACTCCCCTCGCTCGCTCTCAATGGAGGAAAAAATGCATAAAGTGAGTGAAGAAAATAGATATCAGGTATCTGGATTTTCCAACAATGTTTTCGAGGAGAAAAGAAATGACAATAGTGCTTCATATGATCACTGGCTTTCTTGGTTGTGCGGATGATTGGAAAGAGCACGCATTGCCTGGAGTTTGTCTTCATACCGTGGAGATAGATAATCCCACATGGTGGGAACCCTATTCTTCTTTAGCCTCTTGGGGAAAACGTTTTTCCTGTGCCGTTGTTGCGCGTTGGGGAAGAGAAGTGTCTCATGTTTTGGTCGGTTATTCCATGGGAGGAAGATTAGCATTGCACGCCTGGGAAGCGGACCCTTTATTATGGAAAAGTTTGGTTTTTGTTTCCACGCATCCAGGATTAGAGAGTGAGAAAGAACGAGCAGAGAGGATTGTGCGAGATCAACAATGGGCACAAAAATGTTTGCACGGGTGTTGGGAAGATTTTTTATGCGAATGGAACCAACAAACTGTTTTTGGAGGTCCGCGATCCGCCGGTATACCGGAAAGGAATCGAGAGAAAAGAGCGCTTTTTGGAGAGCAACTCTCCTCATTTTCTCTTGGGCATCAGAAAAATTTTCGGAACAAGATCGAGAAGATTAAGTGTCCGATGGCTTGGGTGGCAGGAGAGAGAGACGTTAAGTTTGCTAACCTAGCAAAAGAGTGTGCAAAGAGATCTCCTCTTGCTCAAGTCGTCCTATTTTCAGGATGTTACCATCGAGTTCCTTGGGAAAAACCTAAGACATGGAAGAATTGGTTTGGCGAATGGTACACCAAATGTGCGGCTTTAACGCGAAGATAAGCGAAGAACATGGTCATCATCTTTTCTGGGTCTGTCGCATGGGAATCTTGACAAACAGAGCAGATCTTGGCATGGTGGAATCGCAATCAAGGAGAAATTATGAGACCACACTCTTGGGTGATCATTGCTAACGGTGTCACTGTTCGGTTGATACAGGCAGAGAATTTGCAGAAAATGCAAGAAATTGAAACGCTCCATCTATCCGATTATATCTCGGAAGAAGATATGCCGTCAGACCAAAAAGGAGAGTTGAATCAGCGCATGGGGCCGGCTGTTCGGCATGCTATGGAACCAAGAACATTACCGAAAGAGAAATTTGCCCATATTTTTGCCAAGAAAATTGCAGAAAAGATGGAGGAAGGTCAGTTGGCGGGAAAATTCGATTGGATTTATCTATTTGCGTCTCCACATTTCTTAGGCATTCTTCGCAAAGAACTCCATCCTAATGTTGCAAAAGTCGTTGTTGCCGAATTCAACAAAGACCTCATCCATGCCGATTTCAATGAAATTAAGAAGAATTTTTCTTTTTGATCGGAACGTGTATCATAGAAATTTTTTAAATAATCGAGAGCAAGAAATATCCAAAATACAACAATGATTAATTTGTGATTTGGACAAGCTCTAAGA
>CALOCV010000028.1:0-4574 GCA_942491955.1 Parachlamydiales bacterium | reverse complement strand
GATTCTTTGATTTGTGCTGCTAAAGCAATGATTTGATCGTGACTAATGGTGGTGTGACGACAAGCGTGATCAAGACCTTCGATGAGTTTTTGTTCATCAAAATCTTCGTACGTACCATTTCGCTTGTGCACTTGTACAGCAAGCTCAACCGTTTCAAAAGTTGTAAAGCGCTTTTTGCAATGGAGACACTCTCTTCTGCGACGGATGGCGTTGACTTCTGCAGCATCACGAGAATCGGTTACTTTCGTTTCATTTCCTTGACAATAAGGGCACTGCATAAGGCTCCTCCATAATGGAGCGAAAGCACCAAAGAAAACATGGCATCTTACTAAAAAAACTCTTTTTTCTTCTACAAAAAAAACTCAATGTCTTCCTAGGTCTTGAAAAGGATTGCCCGCTTGAGAAAAAAGATTCCCTTTTTTCCGACGCTGAATCTCACTTCGTATAGAAAAGAGAAGATCCTGGTCGAAATCTTTGTTAGATGCCCAATAAAGGTAGTTCAGAGGAATCTCTCGAAAAGCGCGTCCCTTATGTTTTCCAAGGGGCATCGTTTTCATCGATATCGGTTTCGAGAGCACTTGGAGAAGTTGGGGAAGGTTCTTGTATTGTTTGCAAAGGAATTTAAATACTTCGATATTGACAATGACATCACTCATAGCCCGATGAGCCCCTTCCGGTTCAATGGAAAAATGTTCTCGCAAAGATTGTAACGAGTTGCTCGCACTCTCCCCGTAAAGGCGAGCCATACGAAGAGTATCAATCACACGATTCTTTTCAATGGTTGTTGGAATGCCTGCTCGTTTTGCTGCTGCAACAATCATGGCAATGTCAAAGTGGACACCATGCCCAACAATGGGGTGTTTACCAATCAAACGAAGAATTTGAGGCAGCTCTTTATCAATAGTGGGCTTTCCTACAATCATTTCGTCGGTGATTTTGTGGATCTGAGTAGAACTCTCGGGAATGGGTACTTTTGGATCGATAAGAGAATTGTATTCCTGGTGGGTTTCATGGAATGTGAATTGCATGAGACCGACTTCGATAATTTGATCTTTTTCTAGATCCAGACCGGTTGTCTCGCAATCAATGCACACAAAAATTTCTTTTTCGATAGAAGGGGCCGAAGAGTGTTGATGGCGCATAAAGAGGGGCCTCTAGTTGATAACTTGGGTTAAAATAGCTTGAATCAAAGCATCTCGCCCTATCGATTTCGTTGCCGAAAAATAAAGCGGAGTGATGCTAGAATCCCCAAAAGCATGCAAGATCTCTTGAGCTCGTTTTTCTCTTTGGGGAGCAGGGAGTTTATCGATTTTTGTAAGGACAAAGAGCATGGGCTTTTGAATGTAGCGTATCCATTCGAGTAGGAGAAAATCGTCTTCATTAGGAATACGCCGTATATCAAAGAGAAAGAGTAGAAGTTTTAATGATTCGCGCTCCATTAAATAGGTTTGCGTCATAGGACCCCAACGCTTGCGCACAGCAGAAGGAACGTTTGCATAGCCGTATCCTGGTAAATCGGCAAAGATAATCCGATCATCTGCCGAAAAAAAATGAAGAGCTTGTGTTTTTCCTGGATTTGAAGAGGTTTTAACTAATCCCTTCTTCTGAAATAGATCGTTTAATAGGCTCGATTTCCCTACGTTGGATCTTCCCAAAACGGCCACTTCTGGCAAGAGGGCCCGTTCCGCCCCTATAACTCGGGGATACCCTTTTTTTTCAACGGCTGTTGTTACAAAGCGAGCTTGGGAAAAATGTTTAGCACTAACCTGTTTCATACAACCTCTCCAAAAAAAATCGTCGTTTCTCATTTCCCCTGTGTTGGCAACGAATGCGGTGAGAACTTTGTGCAAGAATTGAAGGGATCCGTTCTGCCCATTCAATGCAACAAACACCTCCGGAAAATAAAAATTCATCAAACCCCATGGCAAAAAATTCTTCCTCAGCTTGTAAACGATAGAGGTCAAAATGGTAGACGATTTGTTTGCCAGGATAGATATGTAAATAGGTGAATGTAGGACTCTGCACCTGGTCGTTGGGTAGATTAGCGATCTCTTTAACGATCCCTTTAATTAATGTCGTTTTGCCAGCAGCAAGATCTCCTTCTAATAAAACGATGGATTGAGCAGGGAACTGGCTCCCCCATTCACGACCAAGAAGAATGGTTTCGTCTGGGGAAGATGTCTCTCGCTCTTGATGGGTCACTTTTTAACCCTCTACCCATTTCTCCACAAAGGGTTCAAATTCTTTGTGTTCTGCTAATGCACCAACAAAAGCCGTAATTTTATCCTCTTCGAGATGTTCTTGAAAAAAGGCGAGAAGATGTTCTTCGATCTCGTAGCGACTCTGCTTCTGCACGTCAACAAGAGATAGAGGACGGAGGTAGTGATTTTTAAAGTCTTCAATAACAGCCGTTGGGGAGCTGAACAGCTTGCCATTGATTTGCGAAGAGTAGACTTTTTTTATAATCGGTTCTTTTTTTGGTTGGATATATCCCTTGATCATTTCCGGATCTTCCGATACAAAAAATCTTTTTACACGAAGTCCGCCAACGCGTTCGGTATTTTCAGGACATTTTGCCACCCAATCGTAGATAGCATCTTGCGGATTGGGGTGGGTGTTGTCGCCAAATACTTTTCCAGTAAAAGGGCAAATATAGACTTTTTTCGTCCATTCATTGACGGCTTCTTGTTCGAATCCAATTTTAATTTCGGTCTCTTTCCATAATTGTCCTTCTTTTTCAAGAGCTTCAACCACGTCTTTTGCATTGGAATAAATTTTTCGATCTTTTGGGTAGATCACGGGATGGATTCCGTAAGTTTTTTCTAGATAGAGAAGGTAAGTAGGAAGGAGCTCAGCAGAACTGTGCTTGAGAAAAGCAAGCAAATCGTGGCGAATCTCTTCGGAAAGGGTGGCTTGATTCATAAAAATCCCCAAAAAAACGTACTTATGTAAAAAGGTTATATAATAGCTTTTAGGTTCTTATATCTCAAGGAAAAAATAGACGAAGACAGGTTCTAAATCTTTTTCCAATAATTTCTTTTTCTAGTAGTATTCAACAGTGGCCGCTAGTGTTTAAATATAGGGGCATTTTCGATCGTTTGATCCCGCGGTTTTCTCAAAGCCATAAATCCAATTCTTGAAGTTGTTTGGGTATAGACACTAGAAACCATCACTATGTTAAAAACCCAAAAAGGTGCCGTTTTATGCAAAAACTTTCTATAACAGACCTTCCAATCGATCAAAAAAAAGTCCTTCTTCGCGTTGATTTTAATGTCCCGATCGATGCGAAAGGAAAAGTCAGCGACGATACGCGCATCCAAGCTGCCCTTCCATCGATTAAATATGTACTTGACCATGGAGGGGCTTTGATTTTGATGAGCCACCTTGGAAGACCAAAAGGAAAACGAGAAGAAAAAGACTCCCTCTCGCCTTGTGCCCGTACTTTGTCGGAATGGATCGGTAAAAATGTCAAGATGGCTCCTGATTGTGTCGGTGAAGAGGTGGAAAAAATGGCCGCCGCTTTGCAGCCGGGAGAAATCCTACTTCTAGAAAATCTCCGTTTCCATCCCGAAGAGGAAAAACCCGATCCCGATGGAGTTTTTGCAAGAAATTTAGCCAAATTAGGAGATGTATTTGTTAACGATGCTTTTGGTGCTTCCCATCGCAAACACACATCGACAACCATTCTCCCTAACCTTTTTCCAGGAAAAGCCGCCGCTGGATTCTTACTCCAAAAAGAGATCGAATATTTGGGCAAAACCCTTTTACACCCCAATCAACCCTTTTACGCTTTGATCGGTGGAGCAAAAATTTCGACGAAAATGGGAGTTCTTCATACGTTGTTGGATAAAGCAAAAGCGTTGTTGATTGGCGGAGGAATGGCCTACACGTTTTTTAAGGCGATGGGTCATAGCATTGGAAAATCGATTCACGAAGATGCGTTTTTAGAACAAGCTCTCTCTTTGATGGAAGAGGCAAAACAGAAAGAGGTGCAGATTTTCCTTCCAAAGGATATCGTTGTTGCTCAGGAAATTCACGAAGGGGCAAAAATGCAGGTCGTGACTGTCGAAGAAGGCATTCCTCCCGATTACGAAGGGGTTGATATCGGACCGCAAACCATCGAAATGTTCATCCACGAACTTCGCAAAGCGGCAACCATTTTTTGGAACGGCCCTTTGGGAATTTTTGAATGCCCCCCCTTTGACAAAGGAACCATTGCAGTGGCACAGGCTCTTGCAACACTATCGGCAACAAAAATTATTGGTGGAGGGGATTCTGTTGCAGCAATCAAAGGTTTGGGAATCACTGAAAAAATGACGCATATTTCGACAGGAGGAGGCGCTTCACTGGAATACATTGAAAAGGGACGTTTACCGGCCATTGATGTTCTTTCAAACCCGAGTGGTGACCTACATCACGCGTGATGTAGGGCGCCATTCGGGTTTCAGTGTAACCGCTCATACCCCTTTACCAAACTGAGAAAAATTGGGGTCAGGCCTGACCCCAATTTCCAAGTTTAGAGTTTGCAGCGGGTGGTGATTTGGAAAGCTGTCCAGGTTTTGACGAGGCAATCT
>CALOCV010000027.1:0-66269 GCA_942491955.1 Parachlamydiales bacterium | reverse complement strand
TCTATTGTGTGCCTTAACCTACGTATTGTTTGTATTCGGCGAGCGCTTCGTTAAAGCCGTTGGACCAAGTGCATTGAATGTAATTACCCGAATGATGGGTTTGATACTTGCTGTCATCGGCATGCAGATGTTGATTGAAGGTATTGAACAAGCTCATAAGGCGCTGTTTGTTTAAGCTCAGAACAACAAATTTCTGATACAAAAATAGCCAGCGATTCGCTGGCTATTTTTATTTTATTGTTAATCTATGACCTTGTATTTGAAGGCTTTAATTAACAATACATAACGCTCCGATAAGAGCGTATCAATACTATTTATATTCAATCGTTGTTGTTTCAAATCCTAGTGGCTCTAATACTTTCTTATGCTCAGCCCAAGAAATAAATGATTCTGCATCAGTATTACATACGTCACCTGAGCCTTCCGCACATGGTTTAATACCACCATCATAGTTGACGCTATATTTCTCGGTACTTCCATCGTATGTCAGGTTATTAACTTTGTAAGTTTTAAAACCATTGCCTGAAATGACAATGTCTTGACGATCTGTTGATGTTAATTGAGCATCACCTAATACATTCCAACCATCACTACCACTTGCATTATAGTTATTAACGATAACAGTGTAGTTATCAGCATCGTTCATTGTCGTCCATACTGGGTTTTCTTCAGTTCCAGTGTTAACCTCCAGGCTCGTCACTGTACCTGATACACCTTTCACATCTTCTGTAAACGTGTAACGCATGCCCGATACATATGGGAACTTACCAGCATGAGCACCTTCCGCAAGTGTCGGCTCAATTGTGGTGTCGATAAGATTTCGAATCACTTCGCCTTTAACGGTTAAAATAGACAAGTAGTTCGAGAATGGTAATAATTCTAACGTCGCATTGCCTTCCCTGAAATCACCTGACGCGATATCCGTTCGAACACCACCAGCTCCCACCAAACCAATCTGAACATTTTTACCGGTAACAGTTGCTACCGACTGTTGATTTGCCCAATAAATCATACCTTGAGCAATCATAGGAGCAACATCTGAGCCGTGCTTATCAGTTCCAGCGTCACCAGGGCGACGCTCATGACCGATTTCAGTCGGTGCAGCTGCAACAACATCACCATACGCAGCTTCAAGAGCTGGTTTATAAGTTGCGTCGATACGGGTTCTTAAATCTATATCTTCATCTTTTATCGTAATTTTGTCGTTATTATCAATAAACGAAGTTACATCATCTTTATCAGAACTAATCATTTGATGTTCTCGATGAGAGTCGTGATAAAACTCATCATTTGATAATAAAGTATTGTTCCCAACACAGGAGAGAAGATTGCCATTTATGTCAAATGATACATCAACGTCTCCGATAGCTTCCGCATACTGACCAGCTTGAACCACACAAGTCTTTTGTACCTTGTCTTTTTGTGGAATCATTTCGGCATAAATACCATTATTACCTTGATCAAGATCGGTAAAATCACCAAGTAAAGTATGAGAGTGACCGCCAACAATAATATCGATACCCGTTGTATTGGCAGCAAGCTCTATCGGCAGCATTTCCTATATGTGATAGAACAATGATTTTATTCACACCCTTGGTTTTTAAATCATTTATAGTGGCTTGAGTTGCTGTAATTTGGTCACTAAATGTCACATCACCAGTTCCGGTAGCTATCGTTGGCATATCCCCCAAAACAACACCGATTACCGCAACAACTTTCTCATCATCACCTGCATCAGAAACAGAGGTAATTGCTCTTTTTTCTGAGCCTTCAAATGCAAACAATTGATAAGGGTATAAATTATCTACATTACTTAAAGACTGATCTTTTGATGCATCCATATTATTTGCTAGCACGGGAAAACTAACTGTATTGATGAACGATGCGAGCTTGTCAGTAATCTAAATCGAATTCACAGATTCCCGCGTACCATTGCATCTAACACCATCTGTGACAACAAGTCTGCGTTTGCGGCACCTTCATTTAGCTTAAAGTAAGCGGTACCTTGCCATGCGTCACCACCATGCAAGAATAACAAAGGTTCTTTGTCAGCTTTAGCACCCGCTTTGATATCATCAGCGGCTTTCAATAGGCGAGGATAACCGCCAAATTCGTTATAAACCTTCTTGCCATCAGCACCCATAGTAAAACTTGATTTTACAGGATCAAAATTTGAGTGAGTGTCATTCACATGTGCAATGCGTAATGTCATATCGGGAACAATAATATCGTCACTGTCCGAGCCACAGCCAACCATCGCTACGCCGATAGAGAGCACCAGTAAAGACTTAGTAAAATTCATAGAAGATCCTTTATTAATCGTTTTAATGTCGTTATGGCAGGCAATATACTGACATCTTGCAGGGTTTTAGTGATCGTTATCTTAATTACACGTCTGAAAAATTGAGTATTTACCCTAACTGTTGGCACAAACGATTAATCTAGAGAAGTCGATCAATTCTGATAATAAACATGGATTTATAAAGAAAGTGTGACTCACTCTATTGATACTGCTAACAAGAAGGTGAGTTAGATATGAGTGACAGATATGGAAATGAAAGCATACTGATTGGTTAAATAAAACGCCGTAAGATTAAGAACACGGTGCAGTATCCGGATAATGAAAACTATCTCTCAAAAGACAAGCAATATCATTTTACAGACTTTATCCCGATGCGCCCTTTCATAACGAGGACGCTCTCTTTATGATGAACGCAATTAAATTAACTTTGCTAACGGCAGCGCTTGTTATTCGAGCCGTTGTTTTGGAATAGCAAAATCAAGACTCAACACATGGAGATTCAACATGGCTTACTTTTCACTAGCCTTCGGTACGGCAACCAAAAATCGCGACAATAAAATCATTGAAGCGTTCTTCCCTAACCCACTTCTAAACCCAAGCGACGCTCTTGTAGCCGCTGTGGCAGAAGTATCAGGTTACTCTGAAGGCAACCAAGCTATCGAAATCTCTGCTGCACAAAGCGCAGAACTGGCGAAGGCATTCGCAGCAAACGATGATGCAGCTAACGAATCTTTCGCAGAAAAAGCGGCAGCGTCTGAACAGCCACTTGTTCTTGTTGTTCTTGCTACTGACGAGAAGCCAGCATCGGTTGCTGAAGGCTTCCTAAAGCTACAACTTATCTCTAACCGCCTAGTACAACCACACGGTACGGTACTGGACGGCATCTTCGGTCTACTGCACAACATCGCATGGACAAACGAAGGCCCAATCGACCTACCTGAGCTGGCTGAGCGTCAAATCGAAGCTCGCCTTGCGGGTCGCGCTCTGTCTGTAGATTGCGTAGACAAGTTCCCTAAAATGGTGGATTACGTGGTACCAACAGGCATTCGTATTGCTGATACTTCGCGTGTTCGTCTTGGCGCACACGTAGGCGAAGGCACAACAGTAATGCACGAAGGTTTCATCAACTTCAATGCTGGTACAACTGGCGTGAGCATGGTTGAAGGTCGTATCTCTGCGGGTGTTGTTGTTGGTAACGGTTCAGACATCGGCGGCGGCGCTTCTATCATGGGTACTCTGTCTGGTGGCGGTACTATGGTTATCTCTATCGGCGAAAACTGCCTACTAGGCGCAAACGCAGGTCTTGGCTTCCCTATGGGCGACCGTTGTACGGTTGAGTCTGGCCTTTACGTGACTGCGGGTACTAAGGTTCGCATGCTAGATAAAGAAGGCAACGAAGTAGAAATCATTAAAGCTCGCGACCTAGCTGGCGTTTCTGACCTTCTGTTCCGTCGTAACTCAATCACTGGCCAAATTGAATGTCTTGCGAACAAGTCTGCTGTTGAACTAAACAGCGAGCTACACAGCAACAACTAATCTAAGCGCTAAATGCTAAATGCTAAATGCTAAATGCTAAATGCTAGAAAGTACGAAGCCGTTGGGGTTAAATCCAACGGCTTTTCTTTTATATAGGCAGAACAGAGTGGGTTATGCTTTCTCTGCGGCTAGCTGCTCAAGAGCTTGAATAGAAGTCTCTGAAACTAGTGTGCCATCCATGTAGTAGCTGACCTTGTCACCATCACGAACGCCTGTCAGTACTGCTTTTTGACCATCGTTGTAAGTAATGTCCATACGAATGGTGTTCTCGTCGATCTGCTGCATCTCGCCCCATTCAATCTGACGATTGTTGAAGCCAAGTGGCGCATCTTTCAGTGAATCATCAAGGCTGTCGTTCACATCAATCATGGTATCGACTTTACTATCGAAGATGTGAGGCGCACCAGTCAGTGGGTTTTTACCCGCCCAGAATTCGATCGAGTTAAATACGATGTAATCGGCTGCGGTTGTTAGTGCATAAACCGGAGCAAGCAAGAAGTTGACTCCTGCACGAGCGTAACGGTTATCTACAACCTCAACGTTGAACTTCATTAATTTACCAGTAACGGCGTTACTACCGACACACCCAGCTAACGACATGACAATCGCTGCCACTGCAACTGCTTTTGTGATTGTTGTTTTCATAGTTCCCTCTTATGCCACGATGATTGATTCAGTTTTTGCATAGCCAAACCTGCACACATACAGAAATTCATGGCCTAACAAATTGATTCCATAACATTTAGCGTAGTGGAGATTTTTAGAACAGCAAACTGCAAACGTTAATTTTTTCGCTCTGGTTCCTAAATTTTGAAAATAAAAAAGCGCAGACCTTTCGATCTGCGCTTTTCATTTTTGCATAACCTAGCCTAGATTAATGCGGATAGTAAGAAAGTGATTAACCCACATTCTTACGTGCGTTTTGGAACATACGCATCCAAGCGCCATTCTCGCCCCAACCTTCCGGAGACCAAGAGTTTGCAACCGTACGGAATACACGCTCTGGGTGCGGCATCATGATAGTCACACGGCCATCTGTCGTCGTTAAACCAGTGATAGCGTTTGGCGAACCGTTCGGGTTGTTCGGGTATTGCTGCGTTTGGTTACCGTTGTTATCAACGTAACGTAGTGCAACCGTACCTGAGTTTTCAATCGCGTTTAGGTGATCGTTGTCACGCACTTCTACGCGGCCTTCACCGTGAGAAACTGCGATTGGCATACGAGAACCTTCCATGCCGTTGAAGAATACAGAATCTGACTTCTGAACCTCAACTAGGCTGAAACGCGCTTCGAAACGCTCTGATTCATTGCGAACAAAACGTGGCCAGTACTCAGCACCAGGGATAAGTTCACGTAGGTTAGACAACATCTGACAACCGTTACACACACCTAGAGAGAAGGTATCTTCACGCTTGAAGAAGTTTTCAAATTGGTCACGCGTAGAGTCGTTAAACAGAACTGACTTAGCCCAGCCTTCGCCAGCGCCTAGTACGTCACCGTAAGAGAAGCCACCACATGCCACAAGGCCGTTGTACTCTTCTAGAACCGCTTGACCCGTTAGGATGTCGCTCATGTGAATATCTGTCGCTTCGAAGCCTGCACGGTCAAATGCTGCTGCCATTTCAACGTGAGAGTTAACACCCTGCTCACGCAGAATCGCCATCTTAGGCTTAGCACCTGTATTGATGAATGGCGCTGCAATATCTTCGTTTACATCAAAGCTTAGTTTTACGTTCAGACCTGGGTCTGAGTTGTCTTTCTTCGCTTCGTGTTCTTGGTCAGCACACACTGGGTTATCACGCAGACCTTGCATCTTGCGTGGTTTCAGCCCAGATAGTACGTAGTTCAGTACGGTTACGTTCAATTACTACAGACTCACCAGACTTAATCACTAGCTCATCAGACGCTTCAACAGAACCAATAACATGTGAACACGTTTCTAGGCCGTTTTCTGCAAGAGTAGCAAGTACTACGTCTAGGTCATCGTTGCGAACTTGGATTACAGCACCCAGTTCTTCGTTGAATAGTGCCGCAAGTGTATCTTCGCCTAACGCCGCAATATCAGCGTTAACACCACAGTGACCTGCGAATGCCATTTCAGCTAGCGTTACGAATAGACCGCCGTCACCTTTATCGTGGTAAGCGACAACTTGGTCGTTCGCTACAAGTGCTTGAACGCCTTCGTAGAAACCTTTTAGTTGCGCTGCGTTGTCTACGTCTGCTGGCTTATCACCAAGCTGCTTGTAAACCTGTGCAAGTGCTGTCGCACCCATACGGTTTTTGCCGTTACCTAGGTCGATAAGAACCAGTGAAGTGTCACCTTTGTCAGTGCGAAGCTGAGGAGTAATCGTCTTACGAACATCTTCAACACGTGCGAACGCAGTGATAACAAGAGATAGCGGAGACGTCCGACAATGAAGGGGAAGAATCCCAAGAGGAAAGCATTTTTCCAACCCATGAGGAGGGCCATTTTAGCCGATCCTATTACAAGGGGTAGGAGGCTGCTAGCGACAAGAGCGAGAAAAAAGCGACTCATTTGCCCATTGCGGTCGTAGGCCTCTTTTGCCATTCCGGCCATATAGGCTTGTCCTACCATTCCGAGAAGAAAACCTCCACGCAGTCCGAATAGGACAAGAGAGTTGACCGATCCTCCCGATAGAACGGGAAGTCCTGCAGAGGCAAGAGCGAGATAAAAAACGACACTCATAGCGCCTTCTCGTTTTCCCAAAAAACATCCGAGCAGCATGGCAGCAAACGTCTGCAAAGAGAGAGGGATGGGGGTGAAAAGAAGAGGAACGCGGATTTGGGCGAGAAGGGCTAGGAAAAGGCCTCCTCCGATGATGCGCAATAAGGTTTTTGCCTCATTCGCAAAAGGTGTGATTCTTGTTTCTATTGAACGAACGTTTCGGTTCATAATAGTCTCCTTTTACGGGTTGACAACGCCATTCTATTCCTTTGCAAAGAACTCGTCAATCGGTTTTGGTTCGCAATAACGTGTGAAGGGGACGGCGTAGAGAAATAAAAACAATGTACAAAAGGCCGGTTAATAGAGCAATGGTTGCTCCAGCGGGCCAATCGAGGTGATAGGCTAGGGCGGTCCCTGTAAAAGAGAAGAGGGCATTCAAGAAAATGGCTATGATCATCATATGGGAGAGGCGATAGGTGAAGACATTCGCCATGGCGGGAGGAAGAATCAGCATGGTCATTACGAGAATGATGCCAACGACCTGGATTAATAGGACGACGGAGATAGCAATCAGTAAAAGAAGAAGGATGTAGAGAGCTTGAATCGGTAGTCCTTGGGCCTGAGCCTGTTCTTCATCGAAACAGATTGCCAAAAATCTTTTATGTAGGCAAAAAGTCGTTCCAATAACAACCATGTCCATTCCCCATAAGATTGCTAGGTCTTCGGGAGTGACCCAAAGAATATTCCCGATCAGATAATTTGTGAGTTCGACGTTGTATCCAGGCGTTTGGGAGATGAAGATCACACCTGTTGCCATTCCTAAAGACCAAAGGGCTGCGATGATCGAATCCTCCCGTTCACGGGAATAGAGTCGAACATAGCCCAATACAAATGCAGAGAGCAGGGCCATTCCAAGGGCACCAGTCAAAGGAGAAATCCATGTGATCCCTTTCGCTCGTTCGAGCCACAAGGCAAAACCGATACCGCCCAAAACGGCATGGGCAATGCTGCCGCTAATGAAAGCGATCCGTTTTACAACGACATACGATCCGACAATCCCACTTACGATCGATGCGGCCAATCCTGCAAGAAGGGCATAAATAAGAAGAGGGTTGACAAAGAGAGCTTGCCAAAACGACATCATTCTTCTCCTATAAGAGGATTGTGGTAGAGCCCAATCCCATAATGTTGGCACACCTCTTCAGGAGAAAGAAAAGAAATTCCATTTTGGACACAGAATACCCGGTCGACGTGATGGATGGCGGCATGGAGGTCGTGTGTGACCATGAGGATCGTCATCTTTCCCTTTAATTTTTTTAATAGAGAATAGATATCCCGTTCTGCTTCGACATCGATATTTGCCGTTGGTTCATCGAGGAAGAGAATATCAGGTTCGGAGGCTAGAGCCCGAGCAAAAAGAGCCCGCTGAATCTGTCCGCCAGAGAGTTCTTCTAAAGGGGCTTTGGCATAGGGACGCATCCCGACTTGATCTAGTGCTGCAAGGGCTTTTTCTCGATCCGCTTGAGGAAAATTTCCATACCAAGGGAGGCGAGAGAGGCGTCCCATCAAAACCAGTTCCATCACCGAAAGGGGAAATTGACGATCGATCCGCCACGATTGAGGAACGTAGGCGATGCTTTGCTTCCAAGGATTCGGAGGTTTTCCTCGGATGGATATTTTTCCTTTTTTAGGTTGCAAAAATCCCATCAACAATTTGAGAAGAGTGGTTTTACCTCCTCCATTAGGGCCAATAATGGCGATGAATTCTCCTTGAACAATGGAAAAAGAAATATTAGAAAAAATCGAATGAATCGGATAATCAAAGAAGAGCTGTTGGATGGTGATTTCTTCTGGATTCATACACATTTTTTATGATTGGGAGATCTGCTGAGCGATATAGAGAAGATTGGAAATGTACTCTTCACCATAAGGATCTAGGATAATAACCTTGGCTCTCAGCTGTTTTGCTAACAATTCTGCCCCTTTTGTGCTGTGCTGGGGTTGTAGAAAAATGGTGGTGATTTCCTCTTTTTTACCCCGCTCAAGAAGTTGAGTGATTTGTTGGGGCGAGGGATCTTTCCCTTCAAATTCGATCGACACTTGCTCGAGCCCATAGTCATTTGCCAAATAACCGTAAGCAGGATGAGAAACAAAGAAGATTTTTTTTGAAGAGGAAAAGATTTTTTTTAAAGTTTCGTCGAGTTGATCGAGTTCTTCTTGGAAATGCTCGGCACGTCGTTGGATCGGGTCGGCGCGATCGGGGTAGCGTTTTGAAAGGGTCTCAGCGATTCTCGTGACTTGTTGCCTGACACGTCTTGGACTCAACCAGAAATGGGGATCAGGAGCTCCTCGATGGTGGCCACAGCATTGTCCTTCTTTGGAGGCGATGAGGTCGATGCCTTCTCGTAGATCGACAATCTGGAGAGAGGGATTGGCCCTTTGGAGGGCGTGGGTCGCTTTCGATTCGAAACTTTCTCCGATGACAAACCAAATATCGGCCTGTCCAGCATTTGTGATAAGACGTGGTGTCGGTTCAAAAGTGTGAGCGCTTGCTCCCGGTGGGACCATCACCGTGACGATAGCATCTTCGCCTAGGATATTCTTTACCATTTCCTTATAGGGGGCAATGCTGACAAGGACATGGGGTATCTCTTCCGAAACCCCCAAAAAAGGAAATAATAACAAAGCAAACGACAGCAAGCGAAACATCAAGAAACATTTTATCAAACCGCCATTAAAATAGAACAAGAAATTGAAAAATGTTAGTGTCGGATCCAGTATGGTTTGGGTATATTGTGAGGAATTATGGGAAGAATTGGTACGAAATCCATAGCACCGGTTGCCCTCGAAACCTACCAAAGGGCAGAACAATTTCTAGAAGAGAATGTGCGGAAGAGAGTCTCTTCTCACTATGTCAACCCCACTGGACGGGAAAAGGGGATTGTTTTTGGTATCTCCACCAAACACCGGAGAAAAAAACGTTTTATTTTGTGAACCCCGATACGGAATTGCACGATAAGGCGTTTGATCACCGTCAGGTTGCCTTGGCTCTATCGGCGGTAACGGGAGAGATGTTGGATGAAAATCACCTCCCTTTTGATTCCATTGCTATCGAAGAAAATGGGGAAGAAATCCTCTTCTCGTATAAGGGGATTCTGTGGGCTTACCACCTTCCCAATAAGGAGTGTCATGCGACCTATTCGACAAGACGGTCTTCTCTCCATGTTTCACGCTCCCCACAAGGAGGATGGGATCTCTCTTTGAAAGAGGGCAATCTCATTCTTCGCTCCTGTGAAGATGGAGTGCAATGGGACTTAACGACCGATGCCGAAGAGGGCCTTTCTTACGGAACCTCTCCAGAATCCAATCTCCGATCGATCCAACGGCATGAGCAAGACAAGCTGACACCGCCTATCGCTCTTTGGTCTCCTGATGGAACAAAATTTTTAACCCATCGACTCGATCAACGAAAGGTCAAAAAGCTCCACCTCATCAAGACGACACCCGAGGATGGCTCCTTTCGCCCGCAAATGTTTTCTTATCGCTATCCTTTTGTAGGAGATAGGGCGTTGGCTCAGCAAGAACTCCTTCTTTTCGATGTGGAAAAGAAACGGTGGATTCCTATCCAGAACGATCCTCTCCTTGTGGGGTATCTCTCATTAATTGAGTTGGGTTGGGCTTGGTGGAGTCATGATGGGAAGAAAATCTACTTTTTGGATGAGTCGCGAGGAGCAAAAAGCCTCTCCCTTTGTCAAGCCGATGTGGAGACGGGGCGTGTCAAGGTTCTCATCAAAGAAGAGTCAAAGGAATACGTGGAACCAAGTCAACTGGCTCCCTGGCCCTGTTTTGCAAAAGAGTTGGCGAAAACGCGAGAGATTTTGTGGCTTTCGGAGCGCGATGGTTGGGCTCATCTCTATCTTCATGACCAGCAAACGGGAAAGTGCACCCAACAAGTGACCCATGGCCCTTTTGATGTTCTCGAGGTGGTGGGAGTCGATGAAGAAGAACAATGGATCTATTTTCTTGCATGTGGAAAAGAGAGCCATCGAGACCCCTATTATCCCCATCTCTATCGAATGGATTACAAAGGGAATCATTGCAAGTTATTGACAACACAAGTTGCCTCTCACGAGGTCTTTCTCTCTCCGACGAAACGCTATATCGTGGATAACTTCTCCACCATCAACATGGAGACTCTCCCTCATAGCGTCGTAATCGATCATGAGGGGAAAAAAATTCTCGATCTTCTCTTTGCCGATCTTCAACCCCTTTTTTCAAAGGGGTGGCACCCTCCTGAACGTTTTACAGTGAAAGCTGCCAATGGAGAGACGCCTTTATATGGGATGCTTTTTTTCCCTTCGACTTTTGATTCTCAGTTGCAGTATCCCGTGATTGATTTCATCTATCCAGGTCCGCAACTCATCGTCACTCCCAAAGCCTTTACCCTCTTATCAAAAGATTCGCCAAAGCATTGGCCTGGGCCATGGATGCCTCAGGCATTGGCCGAGCTTGGGTTTATTGTCGTTACCCTCGATGCACGAGGGACACCTCTTCGTTCAAGAGAATTTCACCACGCCTCTTATGGACATCTTGATGAAGGTGGGGCTCTTGTCGATCATGTGAGTGGATTGAAAGAGCTTGCTACAGAACGATTTTATATGGACCTTGATCGCGTAGGCATCATCGGTCATGCTGCAGGAGGGTATGCCGCAGCACGCGCCCTTTTGCTCTTTCCTCAGTTTTACAAAGCGGCAGTTTCTTCTGGAGGTGATCATAACCTATTGAGTTATCTCGCTTATTGGGGAGAAAAATACCACGGACTATACGATGCCGATCGGTATGCTATTCAGTCCAATAGTGCGTTAGCCAAGCATCTCGAAGGGGATCTCTTGCTCGTTCACGGAGAGATCGACGCCAATGTTCACCCGTGTGGGACGCTCCAATTTGTCGATGCCCTCATTCAAGAAAATAAAGATTTTGAATTTCTTCTTTTCCCCAATGAGAGTGATGGATGTTATGACAATCCCTATTTCATACGAAAAGTGTGGGATTTTTTTGTTCGTCATCTTCTCAAGCAGGAACCCCCAAAAGGGTATCGAATGGATACCAAACGCATCCAATAAGGGTTGTGCCAAAGTCACACCCCTTATTGGATTATCGCGTTTGGTATTACCTGTTCTCGAGATACCGCATGACGGGAATGCCTACACTTCGAAGAGCTCCGCAAAGAATCTTCCATGGTCACGAACGGTAGCGAGGAAGATGCTGGGTATAGATAGCCATCCATTCCAAGGTTTCCTCTGCCCGACGAAGTTTTTTGAATGAAGCAGCTCCCGAGCTCTGGTTGAGGAAAGCTCCCTTTAGAACCTGTTCAAAATCTTTTAGAACCTGTCTTCATACTTGAAATGAGCTAAATTCGATTCTTTTCCTCCAGGAGACGACAAAAATGTGCGGGTCTTTTAATATTACCCGCACATTTTTGTCGTCTCCTGGAGAGAAAATAATTTCGAATTTAGCCATTTGAAGTGTGAAGACAGGTTCTTAAATAAACAATTCCCTACAATGTGCTTTACTTAAGAAACTTGGTTGACATATCTCAGCAATAAAAACTACCACAGAGCCCACAGAGAGCACAGAGAGAGGGTTATATTTTCATTCGACGAATGCCTTCTACCAATCGTTTCACATTAAAATTGATCAGCAATCCTCGAGCACAAGTTCCATAGAGCTTTAAATAAGATAGTCGTTGTGCTTCGTGTATTAGAGCTATTCCATTCACAGATTTAATTTCTATAATTACCTGATCCTCTACAACTTCTTCAGACATGTCTGGATGCACTAAACAATCTATATGTCCTCCCTCTGTGTTCTCTGTGGGCTCTGTGGTAGTTTATTTTCTAAAAACTCGTTCAAAACTGTTTTACGAATAAAACGACAAAAGCAAGGATGACCATATGTAAACTGGTTTTTCAAACATATGAAATGCCACAAATTACATCATATAAGTCGACCGCTCTAGGACGTGTTTTTTTTCGCACAGACTCAAGCAAAGGTTTGATTTTGTCAAATTGCTTTCGAGAAATATCGCTTGGATAAGAGTGAGCCATCATTGCCTCCAAAGTTTTGAAAGCAATTTTTATACAGGATTAGAAAGATTTTAAACAGGTTCTAATAAAGGGAAGGAGAGGGAACCGATTTGTTCCTTGGCAAAGCGGATGTATTGACCATAGGGAGAACAAACGTACGCATTGTCATATTCCGATTCATTCACGCTGATGGGTAAAACGATGTCATCGACAAAAAGGGCATACATGTCGGTTTTGATATTT
Source organism: Parachlamydiales bacterium (assembly GCA_942491955.1). GTDB lineage: Bacteria > Chlamydiota > Chlamydiia > Chlamydiales > CALOCV01 > CALOCV01. The sequence continues at coordinate 53,416 of CALOCV010000027.1, read as the reverse complement.
TGGAAAAAAGATGCCGTTCCCCGTTCCATCAAAGGAAGCAGGAAATTTTGCACCCTCTTGGCATGGAGAGAGGAGGACCAGCAAGTAGTAAGAGATGGGTCGTTAGGGTGAAGGAGTTGCATATTGATTTGCATAACGGAAAAATGTCTTTTTTTCTACCCGCTATTGCGGAAAAGAGGACTCTTTCTTAGAATGCGATATTCGTGTCCATAAGATAAAGGAGAAGGGAGTGTGATGGATTCCATATCAAAGGATTCGGTTATCAATTGGCCTTCTGGATGCAATTGTGTTGAATTGCATCCAGCCAATAAAGAGGTTCCTTATAGCAAATCTCTCATGGATACTTTTCTCCATCGATGCGGCGAAAACTTAGCCGAACCCGTGAAGTTAAAACTTCTTGCTCAAATGGAGCTATCGGAACTAAATGGTCCCGATCTTGGTTATGTGCAACAGGTGATCACAAGAGATCTTATCCCTTATCTTCTTACGAATGGGGAATGGAATCAGATTCGAATGTTAAAGGAAAAATTTAACTTAATTGAAGAAGAGGAATCCTCTCACGCAACACAAAAAGAGGCTCTATCTCCGTCAATACCCTCAGCACATTGGATCAAGGTGTAATGGTGCAGCGTTGTGTTCTTCTTCTCGCATGTTGTTTACCTCTTTTTGGGGAAAATGTAACTCCGAAAGGGTTCCAAGCACCTCTACCCATGGCGTTGTTAGAAGAGAAGGCGTTTGTTCTTCCAGCATGTGTCTCTTTAGAAGAGATCTATCGAAAAGAGCTTTCTCCTTTTTTTATCCAAACTCTTGCAGAAAATGGAAAGAGGGGCGAGCACCTCATCATGGAAAATGGTTCTGAGTGGCAACTCAACTGGTTTTGGAGCTGCAAAGCCAAAAATTGGTCTTCTGGTGATGTTATTGTCTTTTCTCACCATCCGACGAATCTATTATTGCCCTCTGTTCGGATAGAAAATCTTACACGCGATGCGGTTGTCTGGGGAGAGTTGTATCGAGAACCACGTCTCTCTTCTCCAGAAACCGTCTCGATCGAAGAGATTCAACAAGGGCAAATTCTCGCATTGAGTAATGGCCTTTGTCTCGATACTCAAGCAGCAGGATGGATCGAATATTTTCATTGGGAAGAGGGGGATGTGGTTCTATTGATGCCTCATCCTTGTAATAAAGAGCGGTACGATATATGGAATTTTAGAAAAAATTCCATTATTGCCGATCTCCCTCTAGATGGATTTATCATTGACTAGATAAATTTCTTTGTATATCCTTGCTGCCTTTACTAATGGCTTTGACAAGGAAAGGTCATGTCCATACCTGCTCAAAGGCTCTCTGACATAGGCGAGAGAGCTTTTATAAGAGAACGTTTAGCTTTTTTTTCAAAAAACCTTCCCTCAACGGTGGAACAAGGTATTGGTGACGATTGTGCGATTTTTTATCGCGATGCAAAGACCTATGCTTTGGTAACCACCGATTTGACTGTAGAGAACACGCACTTTTTGCGGAACGTCTCCCAGCCTGAAGAGGTGGGAGCGAGGGCTTTCGAAGTGAATGTCAGCGATATCGCCTCAATGGGAGGAACGCCCGAGTTTGCTTGGATGTCGTTGGGTCTTCCTAAAGATACAACAATCGCCTGGATCGATGCCTTTTTAGAAGGTGTCCATCGGACCCTCGATCGCGCAGGGGTCTCTCTTCTCGGTGGAGATACCATTGAGACGGAGAAAGAGATCCTTGTTGATGTCATGATGATGGGATATGTCGCCAAAGAGTGTTGCAAAAAACGTTCTGGAGCCCGCGAAGGCGATGCCGTTTGCGTTACAGGTTTTTTGGGCAACGCGGGATGTGCTTTGAAGATTCTTTTAGAAGATCCTAGCATCGATGAAAAACAAAGAGAATATTTGATTCGCCATCACGTCCATCCTCGTGCGCAAAAAGAAGAGGGTGCTTGGCTAGGGAGGAAAGAAGCGGTTGGTGCCATGATGGACATTTCCGATGGGATAGGAAGCGATTTGTCGCAAATCGCTGAGATGTCTCAAGTGGGAGCAAAAATCGATCTAGATGCTCTTCCCCTTTCAACCTCATTGAAAGAAGTGTGTCAGAAGATGGGATGGGATCCCTACCCGTTTGCCATTGGATCGGGCGATGATTTTTGTCTTCTTGTGACCGTGAAGGAGGAGTCTTATGCTTCTATTAATAAGGAGTTTTTTAGAATATTTGGAAGACCCCTTTGGAAAATCGGTGAAATCGTTCCCATTCAGCATGGGGTTACCTACCACCATCAAGGACGAGAAATGGCGCTGTCTATCGATGGCTATAACCATTTTTGTTAAAGCGGGGGAGACTCTCTCTAATCCCTCACACATCAAGGAAAGAGGAGAGGCGATCTCTGACAGAGGGAAACTCGTCTTGAGAAGGTCGATATCCTAAAAGTACTGCACCAGCCAGATAGATAGAAGATGTCTGTAAGTCGTTAGTTTTCTCACAAAGATAGGAAAGGCGTCGGTAGAGGGCAATTTTGTCTTCTTCATCCACGTTTTGATGAGGAATTTGTAACTTCTTTTCTTTCTTATCAATTTTTATTCTTACCTTGGATATGTCAAGAATGTGTTTGTGAATGGATTCGGGACTCGTTGAGTCTTGGTTGTATGTTTGAAATACTTGAATGTCGTCACTTGTCTTGCCATAATCCATTGCTAATTTTCCCCGACAGCGCGGATTGAACGGGTTTTGATTCTCGCCCCAACTTTCTTTAAAAATTTTTTTTTGATAGTATTCTTCTTCCGTTAATTGTGTGAAGGAAGGAGTATCACTCGGTGGTTTTGGACGGTTTAGCCAAGTTTTTAGCTTATCCTCTTTTTCAGTTTTTTTTGCAGGATCGGTTTCAAATAGCCAAGCAGCTACGATCCAATACGTGGATTCATTAAATTTTTCGGATAATTTAAAAAACTTACTTAATTTCGCGTGTTGGAATTGGTTTTGGTAGATCTCTGAAAGAGCATCCATCGCAGGAAGCGAGTGCTGGTAGGCGGCGTACTTATAATAGGTAGTCGCTTCCTTCATAAAGGCGTGCTGATGAAAGAATTGGGCCAATCGAAGAAAAACAGTAGGATCTTCTTTTCTATTCTTTTGGAATGCATAGCATTGCAAATCATTGGCCCACTCTCGAATCGCTCGTTGTTTTTTTTGCGCATCTAGTCCGGGCAAGGTCTTTTCTAAAGCATCCAATTGTTTACTAATAATAGAAGGAGTCAAGTTAAAGGAAAATTTCCTTAAAAATAAGGAGGAAGGGAACGAATCCTTTTCCATTAGCCACGTATAATCGGGAATAGGTCGTGGTTCAGCAAACAGGGATTCTATATCGTACGATTGTGTAGCAATGGCAATCTCTTCTCGATATTTTTTGACTTTTTCTTGGTTCCCCTTTTTCTCATAGTACACAAGGAGTTCCTGCATGGCTGGTACCCAACCACTCTCTGCGGCCTTCTTTAAAAGCTGTCGAACCTTGATTGGATCTTCCTCTCTTTCTCGATAGAGTCGCAAAAGAGCCTCATAAGCTGGAAGATAATTTTTCGCGACTTTTTTGTAGGATTTGATGGCTTCTTCTTGGTTCTGTTCGACGCCTTCTCCTTTTTCGAGCATCTGTCCTGATTTGTATTGTCCGATTGGAAAAGCGTTTGGGTCACTAAAACATCGATATGCTTGGATTGGATTCCCATGTTCTTCATAAAGCATTCCAGCAATCAGAGACGTCATCTCGTTATCGCTGGAGTATTTTTCTAATAGAGGAGTAAAATTTTGAGATAATTCGTCAAACGAGGGAATTTCCCTCTCCTGTCTTGAATTTTTAGGGACATCCTCTCGTTCAAGCAACGCCCGAAGAAGGTCTTGAGCCTTTTCCTCCTTTTCTACTTTCCATAGAAAAAGAAGGAAAAAAGTTAGTCCAACGAACGTGTCGTTTTCTAGGATTTTTTTGGAATCCATATAAGAAGAGATAACAGCGAGAATATCGAGAATATCGTGGTGGGGTGTATTTTCTACTTTCCTAATCACGCACAAGTGGCAATAGGATTTGCTCATCTCAATCAAGTGATAGGAAGCATCTGTCATCTGTGGATCGAATACAATGGAGGTAGCATATAGGACTCCGAACCCATCATTGGTCGATAAGAGGGCGGATTCATTGACCTTAGCAAGAGGATATGTATTACAACTATACAAGTACAGATTATTATGTTCTTTTGCAAAACGCTCATACAACCTTGTGAGGAATAGTTGAGCTTGATCTTGCATAAACAAAGAAGTATGCGAATTTATGATCTTTTGATAGAGGTCAACGGCTTGCGTGATATCCTGGGGTACTTTGTTTCCATCTTCATACATTTTTGCAAGACAAAACAGAGAAAAAACATCGGTGTCTTTCTCTCCTTGTTCGACTAGATAATCGACATAAAATTCTTTGGGAACAGAAGGAGGAGATTCAGGAGGGGGAGATTCAGGAGGAGGATTGTTTCTTAAGCGGGTCGCCTGCTGCGCTGCTTGTATTTTTTGGAGCAATTCGATACGCGTTTGTGCCCCTTGTTTTTTAATAGGAGACCATTGAATATCGTGACGTTTAAGTGCGTTTTGTAAACATTTCGAGTGTGTATTTGCATAGGCTCGAAAGAGAAATCGCACGCCGCGTTGGAAGATGTTCAAAGAACGAACAGTCAATGAACCATCTTTCTGCACAGAGAGATAAGAAACTTTCCATTGGTACCATGTTTTTTTTAAACTATAGGAAGTGTTGCGACAAGTAACTGTCGCTGTATCGGGATGAACCTGTAAATGAGAAAAAGATGTTTCCATGAAAAACCTAAAGGTATAAAACAAACTGCAATAATAATTTTGTTTTTTGTAAGTCATCCCCTTTCGGTCGATAACCTAAAGTAATGGCAGTAAACAAATATGTGACTATCTTTACTTGATTAGGCAGCTGTCGTTGTTGCTCGAATTCTGCAAGACGGCAGAAAAAATTTTGAAGAGAGTCTGTTTCTTTCCATCGATTGCTTTCAGGGATGTTGTCGGATTCTTCCTGTTGTCGAAGTTCTGTTTTCAATTCTTCGAAGGATTTTTTTTGACCTACATCCCATACTTCTTTGCGCTGAAGAAATTCCTGATATTTCTGGGACTCCGTCATACCACTTTGTTCATCCAATTTGCCTAAGACGATGGCAGAGTTCTTAAAAGATGTTGTTTGAATAAATGTTTTTTGCTGTGCTATGTCCTTGAACCAATCGTCGAGATCGGCAATGGAAAAATCTTGTGGACGTTTGGGGTCGTTCCACAGGGTAGTCAGTTGCGTTTTGTATTCTTTCTTCCGTTCTTCATTTTCTTCAAAGATCCAAGCGTATGTAAAGTTGATAAAAGCAGTTAGAAAATGTTGCGTGTTCCCTTCTTGAAATAATGTAATAGCGGTATTCGCGTGTGCTGAGGCTGGAGGGTAAAGATGAGAGGAAGATTGTGCATACCAGGTAAAAGCCTCTTCGTCAAGCCCGTGCTGTGAGAGACATTGGCCTATCTTGAATGGGAGTATTTGGAAACGTTTCCCTTGCTTTTCATGCGCTTCTGTATATGGGGTCGCAACTGTTTGATGCCATGCCAAGAGAATGCGTTTTGCCTCTTCAAGAGGCTTGTCGGCAATTTTCTTTTGAATGTGTTCGAATTGCTCCTGGATAACAGAATGCTGGTACATATTGAGTTTCTCATAGAACTCATTGGGTAAAAGGGGATCTCCTTCATCAAGCCATGTAAAATCAAACTCTGTGGATGCTTTGAATAAACATTCTTCCCATGGAATGCCTCCGTGGAGCAAGAAAAGCCTTTTTTTGTATTTTGTTGTATCTTTTCCTTCTGCTTGGAGAGAAGTAATGACTGCTTGCAGTATTTCTTGATCGCCATACTTGGCCTTTTTCTTCATGATTTGGATGTCTTTTGCTGTTTTACTAGCGGGAAAGCAACGTAAAACAAAAGAAGAAGGATAATCAGGCGCATCCCTTGCCTCTTCAAAATGTTGCTTAGCTCGTTGTAGGTCTACCTCTGTCCCCGCACCTTCTTCGCATAAGGTTCCCAGCTTCCAGAGCAATAAATATTCGAATGGGCCTCCATTAACGTGATTTAAAGAACGTTGATAAGAGGAAAAAAAGGTTTCCTGTTTTTGGTTGATTTCTTCAAGGAGAGCGAAACAGGCGCGTTTAATAAAGATGGAATTGCTATTTCCTTTTTTTAAGTGATCCTCAAAAAAGGGTGTTTCTAGAAAATTTTCTTTCGTTAATGCATCCATTGAAGGAAACCCTGCAGCAATGGCATCTTGTCGAGAATGGAGAGACTCGAGAAGTGTTTTTGCGCGCGATTGGTCTCCACCTTTCCACAACAACAGGAGCATAAAAAAGACAAGAGATAATCGCTTTTTAGGAAAATCGTCGGGTAAGTCTTTTGCCCATGTAAGAAGATGGTAAACAACATCATCTTCTGGGAGCGATCCCGTTTCGATAAAATGACGAAATAGGGTTTCAAAAGTTTTTGCAAAAACATCTCGAAAATGAGTTTTTTTGATCGAATTGTCAGATTCTTCAGAGACGATATTCAAAAATGTTTCAATGAATTTTTTGTTAGATGGAGGGTGGGCTTCAGTCTGTTGGTAAGAGAAGAAAGCTTTCTTGAGGAAAAAGAGACGATCTTCCTTTTTCTCATTTCCTTTCGCTTTTTTTAAGTAAAGGTCTCCCAAGCGAACATACGCTTCATACTGTAGATGACGGTCGTTTGCGATCACCGTTTGATAACAGTTCTCTGCGGCTGTAAGATCGACGGGTACTTCGTCACCCTCTTCATGCATTCGACCCAATTTCAGATGGGCAGCTTGATTTCCACTAGCCGCAAGTTGCTGGCACCAAGGGAGAATAGGAGGGTGTCTCTTTATGGGGGTGCCGGGCTCTGGCTCTGTTGGTGTAGAGGGAGAGGGAGAATTTGTGGTGCAGAGGGGAATTAGGGAGCGGCGCGTTTTGGCATCCCATGAGATATTGTAGTGGGTCAAACCCTTTTGGAGGTTTTTTGCATGTGTAGGAGCGTAGAAGCGAAATGCGCGTCGAAGAATGCGCTGAATCGAGTTGAGACGACGGATACCAAATTCTTTTGTTTTGTCATTGTACGTGAAGTAGAGGACATTCCATTGGCGCCAACTTTTTTTTAGAGAGTAATTTTTCCCGTGAAGTGAAAAAAGGAGCACATCCCCGCCGGGGCGGATATTGGTTAACAAAAAACCCATGATTTTCTCGACAATTTATTTTTCCACAAGTGTATCATAGACATAACATTTTTGTCAAAATGAATGTGTGAGAAGAAGACGGACACCCCAATTTTGGAATTGGGTATCGATGAAGTCGAAGGGGAAGTTTTCCCGTCCTCCTAATCGTCGATATTCAAAAAAAGGATTAATATTAATCCCGAATGTTTTTTCGCACAAAGTGAACGAATAGATGATCGGGATATCGATGAGGAAGTGCCATTTATTGTTCATCTCGATATTGACGGAAGAAAATTCGGGATCGTCAGAGACATGGGTATAGCCGTGGCCCATTCTTCGCGCAAAGAAACGGAGCCCTGTTTGTAAGCACGGGGTGAGAGTGATTTTGGTGAGAAAACCGACCGACCAAAAGCTATAGCGATCGTGGAATTTCACGCGCATCGGGGAAGGATGGTGAAAATCGTTCGTTCCCCAGTAATATCCTCCTCCAACAAAGGGGATAATGGCAATGGGGTAGCCATAAGTAAAGGAGCCAAAGAAACCAACACGTCCTTCGATATCTCCTTCCGATAGACGAGAGTGGAGTTTCATTGCATTCGCAAGATGACCATCTAAATCCCCTTCGGCCCAGCGCCCCTCTACGCCCCAATAGAGGGCATTCTCTCTTTCTCGCTCAAAGATGGCGTGAACGCCCCAAAGCCATCCGTGTTGCTTACTTCCATTGGCACGATTTCTATGCATGGAGTAGACTTCAGGACCTAAAGAGACCGTACGTGGGCCTGTGAGGATATTCCATTCTATGCTTGTAAGTGGAGCAAAGAAGAGGCAGAAAAGGAAAACCGTTTTTTTCATAGTAATACCAATGGAAAGAAATAAAGAGACAAATTCATATTCATCTTTTTCCTTAAAATCGATTTTTCGATCTCGCAAACTCATAAGAGTTCGCATCGATCTCCAAAAACAATTTTCTCGAAAAAATTTTGAATTCAATGTGTCTCTTTATTTCTTTCCATTAGTATAAGGAAAAAATCCCTATACAAGCGATCCAGTTTTGCCTTATAAGGAAGAAAGGGTGGAGTGTCAAGTGGTAAAATAAGGAGCTATCTATGGTAAACTCGACGACGATGAAGGGATTCTTTACGATGGTCATGATTGTTGTCCATCCATTTCTTTTTGCTCTGGAGCCCTCGGTGTGGCGAGATACAGGATTGATCGAGCGATCTTTTTCTATGCCTGTCCAAGTGGTGAGATACCAGAGGGGGGCGAATGTTCCCGATTCTAATGATGGTCCACGCGAATATTATGTGGAAGTGACGCCGCAAGAAAAGAAAGAAATCACTTATATTGTTACCACTCTTGCCGATAAATCCCATGCAAAGCTTTTGTTAACGCAAGGATCTCTTGAAAGGGCGGGAAACCGGGTTGGACATGTCCACCCTTTGCGATTTATGCTTTGCATTTTTACGGATGAAAAGCTTAAAGTGGGCATTCACAATATGCGGAAAAAGCCCTTTGTTTGGGATAATTTCATCAGCAGTATGGGGGAGTCCTTTCAATCGGAAAGCTTGCGTAACAACATCACACCCGACATGGTAAGGGATTTTGCAAAGCGGTTACAAATCAATCCCGATTACCTTTTCCATCATGTACAACAGCAAAATTGGAATGCCTTTGTCGATGCGTTAATTACCTATGTCCCAAGGAATGAAGGACACGATCGCTACGGCATGTAGTCCATTGGGGTCAGGCCTGACATTCGGACATTTGTTCCAAATGTCCGAATGTCAGGCCTGACCCCAAACACCAAAATCTTTTCGTTCTATGGCACGAAAACGACGTTTTCATCTTCCTTTTGCTTTTTATCATGTCATACTAAGAGGCAACGATAAACAGCCTATTTTCTTTTCGGATGAGGACCGTTGCCGCATGTGTTTGTTGATACAAGAAGGAGTGGAGCGGTTTGGTCATCGTATTCATTCTTTTTGTTTTATGAGAAATCATGTGCATCTTGCCGTTCAGGTTAATCAGATGAGTGTTTCACAAATCGCACAACATCTTTCTTTCCGGTATACGCGGTATATCAATAGAAAATATGCTCGTATTGGGCATCTATTTCAAGGTCGATTTAAATCTGTTCTCATTGATGAAAATCGGTATCTTACGGAGTTGATTCGATATATTCATCTCAATCCTGTTCGAGCCCGTTTAGTACAATCAGCAGAACAATATATGTGGAGCAGCCATAGAGCGTATTTGCTTTTAGATTATTATGTATGGTTGACATGTAATCATATTTTAAAAAAATTTGGAGAGACGAAAAATGAAGCGATTAAAATGTATCATCATTTCATTTTAAAAAAAGAAAATTTTAAAAAAGATTGTTCTGTAAATAGAGGGCTCGTGGAAGGGATTCTCGGCGATGAAAAATTTGTGGGAGAATGCATGGAAGGAATCCATAGAAATGGATGTCAAAAACGAAAAATTGATTTGTCACAACTTGTTACTCTTGTTTGCAATCGTTTCGATCTTTTACCGGAAGCTGTACGCGCGCCAGGAAAGAATCGAGTAACAGCACAAGCGCGTGCAGTATTAGCTCTATTTGTACGAGAGTCGGATAACTTGTCTCTTGAAGAACTTGCTGCATTCCTTTCTCGAGATTCTAGTGGATTAAGTAAGTTAGCCTATCGGCTAGAACAAAAGTGTTATTCCTCACAAATCCTTTCAGAAGAAATAGCTGATTTGCGGGAAGTCGTTTGGGGTCAGGCCTGACATTCGGACATTTGTTCCAAATGTCCGAATGTCAGGCCTGACCCCAAAGTTGACTCCAATTGGAGAATGATGAGAGGAATATTTTTTGATTGCGACGGTGTGATTGTCGATAGCGAAGCATTGAAATACCATGCGTGGCAAACCATTCTCGCAGAAGAAGGGATCCCCTTTTCTCGAGACGAATATGCCTCTTTGGTGGGGCAACCCATGTACTACATCCTTCATGTCATCGCACAAAAACACAAGCGACCCTTATCAGACGGGGTGGGAAAGGCGTTTAAGGATTGCTACCATGCAATGCAAGACGAAGGGGTGCCTCTTTTTCACGATACCATTGCCTTTATACGACGACTCATCCCTCTAAAAAAAGAGAAGGCTTTTGTTTTGGGGCTTGTCTCTGGTGGAGGACATCATGAGATCGGCATGAATCTTCGGCATGCAGGATTAGAGGGTGTATTCGATCCTATTGTGTCAGGAGAAGATGATCTCCATTATATCCACGACCCTGAAGGATTCAATAAACCAAAGCCCTATATCTATCTCCATGCAGCCAAAAAAGCGGGAGTGTCACCTCAACACTGCATCGCTTTTGAAGACACTTTTGCTGGAGTCGAAGCGACAAAAAGCGCAGGAATGGTCTGTGTCGCTGTGCCCCACGCATTGACAGCTCAACAGAATTTCTCCCGTGCCGATCGCATCGTCTCTTCTCTATCCGATTGGCAATGGAGTGATATCCATGCCTTCTTTTAGGCAAGTCCGATCTCTTTGCAAAGATAAACATCTTGGATTGCATGGAGGAGGTTAACCCCATCTACCATAGGCTTTTGGAAGGCCTTTCTTCCTGAAATGAGGCCAATGCCTCCAGCTCTTTTATTGATTGTGGCCGTTTCAACGGCTTGCTGCAAGTCATTTTGTCCCGATGCACCCCCCGAATTAATCAAGCCACATCGACCCATATATCCATTGGCGACTTGATACCGACAAAGATCAATCGGATGCGAAGAACAGAGCTTGTCATACATCGCATCGACGTACTTGCCAAATTTTACTGCGGGATAGCCACCATTGTTCGTAGGAAGCTTTTGTTTCACAATGTCGGCTTCAATCGTTGCTCCTAAGTGGTTGGCTTGTCCGGTCAAATCGGCTGCCGCATGGTAGTCGGTTCCATCGACTTTAAAGCCAGGGTTTCGCAGGTAACACCACAAGATGGTTGCCATGCCGAGCTCATGAGCATGGGCAAAGGCTTTACTCACCTCCATAATTTGGCGAGAACTTTCTTTAGAACCAAAATAGATCGTCGCTCCAATCGCAGCACACCCCATCTCATGGGCTTGTTGTACCGTTGCAAAGAAAATTTGGTCGTACTTATTCGGGTAAGTAAGAAGCTCATTGTGATTGATTTTGAGAATCAGTGGGATCTTGTGAGCATACTTTCTCGCTATCATTCCCAAAACGCCGGATGTCGTTGCTACACCGTTGCACCCCCCTTCTATTGCGAGGCGGATGATATTTTCTGGGTCAAAATAGATGGGGTTGGGTGCAAAAGAGGCTCCCGCAGAATGCTCAATCCCTTGATCGATCGGGAGAATGGAAAGATACCCCGTATTGGCAAGGCGTCCATGACCAAAGAGAGCTTGCAAGTTGCGCAAGACGGAGATGTTCCGGTTGGAAGGGCCGAAGATATCGGAGACCCAGTCGGCATGTGGGGTGTGTAGGGAATCTTTGCTGATCGTTTTACAGGTGTGAGATAGTAGGGGGTCGGCCTTTTCTCCCAAAATTTTCTCGATTTGTTGCAATGACATAGGTTCTCCTTACGAATCGTTTCTCTTAACGTATATCATGTAAGAAATTTGAGCAAAGAAAAGGTTAACCAATCAACCACCAAGTCGAAAAACTTAGGTAGATCGATGTGGCCACGATATCAGAAAGGGTGAGTACAATAGGGCCTACGGCTACCTTCGGATCCCAGCGGAGGGCGTGAAAGATGATAGGAGTTATCGTACCAATGGTAGCTGCTAAAAACATCGAGAGAAAAACACTCACTCCGACAGCAACTAAAGGAGACCATTCCCGCTCAAGAAGAAGATATCCTCCAGCAACACATACCATGCTCGTCAACCCCAATAGAAGACCTGTTTTCCACTCCGTCCATACCCTTCGAGTAATTTGGTTCCACGCCATTTTTTTCTGCTGCAAAAATTGCAGACTTAGTGTCATCGATTGCATTGAAATCGATTCGCTTAAAGCAAGTACCAGTGGAATGAAAAGGGCGAGAATAACGATAGAATCCAATGTCTCCTGGTAGATGCCGGCTATTGCCGCACATGCAAACCCTCCAATCATATTACAAAGGAGCCAAGGCATCCGATAACGATACTCTTGTAAACTGGTCGACATCTTACTCTGTTCAAGAGAAAATCCAATGAGTTGGAAAATTTCTTGATCGATTTTGCTAGGGATGGCTTCCTCTTCGGAAAAGACCATCGGTTCCGTATGGACTTCAAAAATTCCCTTGAGAATATTCTCCTTATCAACAACGGGAAGAGCTAACAATTGTTTTTCTGCAATCCGGTGCAATGCTTCGGCAAGGGGAGCCCCCTCTTCGATCTTGATGACTTTTTGCGACATGATGTCGCGAATAGGAGCATCGGGATCGGCAAAGAGAAGCTGTCGTGTCGAGGCGATACCGACCAAATGGTTTTGCTGATCGACAGCATAGTAGTAGTTGGCGTGGTGACGGATTTCCTTGTGGCGTAATGTTGCTAATGCTTCATGAACGCTCTTGTCGATGGGAAGCAGAGTATCAACAGGATGGGTGAACTCGCGTACTTCTTTTTTTAGATCTTCTTTTGTAAAACCGTTATCGAGACGGATGCTCATGATTACCCCAAAGGAAAGCTGTTAATGGTGTCGATCAATTCTCGAATGATGCCATAGCGCGATCGCGTGTGATGGAAGATGATCCGAGGGAGATCGAGGTGGTCATTTTCTTCAGGAAGAGCCGATGACGGGGTAATCATTCCACTTTTGATAACAGCGGAATACCGTTCATTCAATGTTTCGATCTGATCGGGAGAAAGGGGTTGAAGCATTCGAATGACCATCGTGTCTTTTACATAACGGCTCGAATGGTATCGCAGATAAAAGTGTTGGATGTGCTCGACAGCTTTTGCAACAGAGGGAGCAATGTAAAAAAAAGAGCGGTCTTCGCGACTCACCATTCCACGATCTATAAGATTTTTTTCAAAATAATGCCACCAGTTTTTCCAATAATCTCCTCCCTCTCCTTCTAGCAGGACAAGAGGCACCATCTCCGCTTTTCCCGTTTGTAAAAGAGTCAATGCCTCAAAAAGCTCATCATGGGTGCCTACCCCACCAGGAAAAACAGCAATCGCGTTGGAATGGGTTAAAAACATCACCTTTCTCGTAAAGAAATAACGGAAAGTGATGAGTTTGGGGTCTCCAGCAAAAGCAGGACTTGCGTTTTCTTCAAAAGGTAGGCGAATCGAAAGCCCAATACGTGCATCGGGAGGAATCTCTTCTAATCCTGCTCGCATCAAACCCTCTCCTCCTCCTGTGATGACCATCCATCCATGCTCGGCCATCGTACGACCAAAATGCCTAGCAGCTATGTAGTCGGGATGTTCAGGAGGAGTTCTAGCAGAGCCGAAGAAACTGATGCAGGGAGATCCTTTATACTTGTTAAAGATACCGTAAGCATAGCGCATCTCTTTGATGGTTGCTGTGATCAGTTTCAATTGAGCAGTATCGTGCTGTTGGGTGAGAAGCTTGAGACTGGTCTGGATGATTTGCTTCACGAGATCCGATTCAAACGTATCGGGATTTTCTCCTGCAAGAAGAATCAATTCGTTGATTTTCTCTAGGATCGATGGGTCATAAATGTTTTCTGGTTCCAATCGCATTCCTGTACTTTTCCTTTACGATCCATTACACTTCTGTCGTATCATATTTCCTCTTGCCTGTTAAAGGTTTTTCTTTGTATTAAGAAAACAAGCCATGAACACTCACGAGAATGCGACGCAATTAAAAATGGAAAATAAGTATGCCATAGAATGGGCTTTCTTGCCCTATTCGTATCGTTGTGTTCTCCTCTCACTCTCCTTTTTTCTAGTTGCCTTTGGGCAGCCGGCATGGAATTGGTGGGGAGGGCTCGTCACAGCAATGCTCGGCTATGCGCTATTTTGGCGGGCAGCATTGTGTTGGGAGCGACGTTTTCATCGATTCATCCTAGGAATCATCTGGTATACGGGAATCCAGCTGGTCCAACTCTCCTGGATGGTCGCTCACCCCTATTCGGCTGTCTTTGTCGTTTTTGTCTTCCTCGCTCTCGGTACAGGCATCCAATTTGGCATCATTTGTCTCTTTGTCAACCGTCGTACCCTCTCTCGTCCCTCGTGCATCGTTGCTGTTGCTTCGATGTGGACGTTGATGGAGTGGGCTCGCCTTTTTTTTCTTTCAGGATTCACATGGAACCCGGCAGGGCTTTCCCTCACTGGAAGCATCTATTCTCTGCAAATGGCCTCTTTATGGGGCGTATATGGTCTGACGTTTTGGGTGATCCTTGTGAACTTGTTAGCTCTTCGTGCTTCTGTTGCCTATCGATGGAAAAAATCCCTTTTCATTTGGGTAATTTGTGCTGCTATTCCTTATGCCTACGGTATGTTCCATTTTCATATCCACGAACGATTGATGCAACAGGGAATCCACCATCCAGATGCTAAATTGAGGACTCTCCTTGTTCAACCTGCCTTTCCTATTGAAGAAGAGATGGTCTTCCGCGATACACAAGATGTCTTGCACTTCGTTATCGGCGAATGGAAGCAAATTCTGCATATTTTGAAAACGGAGGTGGGAGAGTCGATCGACTTGATTGCCTTTCCCGAATATGTCGTCCCTTACGGAACCTATTTTCTGGTGTTCCCCTATGAAGTGGTGGAAACGACATTCCGACAGATGTTTGGAGAAGATGGGGTAAAGGCTCTTCCTCCATTCGAAGAGCCCCTTGCAGGCTTTGTCGAGACGGTTTATGGTCCCATGGCCATGGTTTCCAATGCCTATTGGGTACAAGCAGTGGCGAATCTTTTTCATTCTGATGTCGTTGTAGGACTCGAAGATGTCGCCCATAGTCCGACAATGGAACGATCGGTATTCAATGCTGCTTTCTATTTTCGTCCTGTTAGTAAGGAACAAGAGAGGTATGAGAAGCGCGTTTTGATTCCTATGGGAGAATACCTCCCCTTTGCATTTTGTAAAGATCTCGCTGAGCAATACGGCGTTGCTTCCTCTTTCAGCCCAGGCACCGAAGCGAAAGTATTTCAAGGTAAGGTCCCGTTCGGTGTCGCCATTTGTTATGAAGAGACGTTTGGAGACCTCACCCGAGAAAATCGAATGATGGGGGCACAACTACTCGTGAATTTGACAAGCGATGTCTGGTATCCGAACTCCCGTCTTCCGCAACAACACTTTGATCATGCTCGTCTTCGAACAGTAGAAAGTGGCGTTCCGCTCGTTCGTGCATGCAACACCGGTCTTACTGGAGCTGTTGACAGCTTGGGCAGAGTGGTGAAGACGCTGGGAGATGATCGCTATTCTTCGGAATGGCTCTCAGCGGCCCTTTTGGTCGATGTCCCTCTCTACCACTACAGAACGCTCTATTCTCGTGTAGGAGATGGACTCATTATTGGCTTTTGTGCCATGATGCTCCTTTTCTCGTTTTCTTTTCGTGATCTAAAAGTTTAGGGCTTGTCATCAATGGATGGCGCTCCCTATTAATAGCAATAAAAAATCTTTTAGGCTTTGTTGTTTGGGTATACCCTTTACCAAGGGGTTGTCAAAAAAGAAGATTTCTCTTTACCATTCTGTATAATACCATGATTTTAAGCCGTTCACAGAATACTCTGCGCAAGGATGTCTCCTTTTCGGGCATTGGCATCCATTCTGGCGTTGATGTCTCTCTTCGTTTTGTTCCGCAGAAGGCCAATACCGGGATTTTTTTTCAAAGGGTTGATCTTCCCGAAAAGCCGATCATCCCTGCCCATCTCGATTATGTCGTCGATACATCGAGGAGCACGACCATTGGGAAGGATGGTGTGGTCATTCATACTGTTGAGCATGTCCTATCTGCTTGCAAGGCGTATCAAGTGGATAACCTTTTGATCGAAATTTCCAATAAGGAGCCTCCTGTGGGTAATGGGAGTGCTGATGTCTTCGTTGCTATGATTGAAGAGGCAGGCGTTGCTTCTCAAAAGGCGGAGGTCTCTCCTTTTGTTTTGCAAGAGCCGATGTATTATTCTGATGGTGATGTCCATCTCGTTGCCCTTCCCTACTCGGGATGGAAGGTGAGTTATACGCTGCACTATCCCCATTCGCCTCCACTTCTAGCACAATATTTCTCTAGCGATATGAGTCAGGATGTTTTCCGTAACGAAATTGCTCCTTGTCGCACATTTTCGATGTACGAAGAGGTCCGTTTTTTGATGGATCAAGGGTTGATTAAAGGGGGGAGTTTGGACAATGCTGTTGTTATCAAAGGAGATGCCGTGTTGAGCAAAGGGGGGCTGCGTTTTCCCGATGAGATGGCGCGGCATAAGGTGCTCGATTTAATGGGTGATTTTGCTCTGATGCAGATGGATCTTGCAGCGCATATCATTGCCATTCGTTCGGGACATGGAACCAACATTGCTTTTGCAAAAATGTTGTACGAGACGAGTCAACGAGGAGCCTATGTTTAAACTTAAAGAAATTTTGAAAAAAATTCCCCATCGGTACCCCTTCCTTTTGATCGATCGTGTCTTAGAGATGGATATTGAGAAGGGGACCATTGTTGCACAGAAAAACGTCACCATCAACGAGGGCTTTTTTCAAGGGCATTTTCCTGGAGCGCCTATTATGCCTGGCGTGCTTATCATTGAAGCTCTTGCACAAACAGGAGGGATTCTCGTTCATCAAAGATCCAATACCGATAAGATTGCCGTTTTACTTACCGTCGATCAAGCCAAATTTCGGCGTCCGGTATGGCCAGGCGATGTCCTTCATCTCCATTGCAAGGGGATTCGCTTTAGCTCTAAAGGAGGGAAAGTGCAGGCAGAAGCTCGTGTCGAAGAGAAGGTCGTTGCAGAAGCCATCATCGGTTTTGCTTTAGTCGATAAAGATCAAGTTTAGGGGTTTTATGGAGAGAGAAACATTCATACATCCTACGGCCATTGTCGAAGAGGGAGCTGAGATAGGATGTGGTGTGGTAATAGAACCGTATGCTGTAATCAAAAAAGGAGTCGTCGTAGGTGATGGAGTGACGGTTAAGTCTTTTGCCTATATCGATGGCAATACGACAATAGGGGAACATACGACAATCTATCCGTTTGCAAGTATCGGAACCAAGACCCAAGACCGCAAATTTCGTGGAGAAACGACCTTTGTTAACATTGGGAAACATTGCGAAATCCGAGAAAGCGTCACGATCAACGCCTCTTGTCAAGAAAATACCGTTGTTGAGGTGGGGGATCATTGTCTCATCATGGCCTATTGCCACATCGCGCACAACTGTAAGGTCGAAGACCATGTGATCATGAGTAATAATGCCACTCTTGCTGGACATGTCCTTGTGCAAAGGCATGCGATCATCGGAGGGATGACGCCCGTTCACCAATTTGTGCGGATTGGTGCCTATGCTATGGTAGGGGGAATGAGCCGTATCACGCATGATATCCCTCCCTATACCATCGGTGCGGGGATTCCCTATAAATTTGGTGGTCTGAATCGCGTCGGTTTAACAAGGCACCAATTCCCGCTCGAAGTGCGTACCGAGCTCAATAAAGCGTATAAACTCCTTTATCGTTCGAAGATGAAACTTGAAGAGGCGTTGACAGCAATGCAAGAACAACTGCATCCCTATCCCGAAGTAGAGGAATTCATCGCTTTTTGTGCCGCAACAGAACGAGGAATATTGGGAATGCAAGGAGTGACACGACAGAGTAAGAACGAAAACAGTGATGAAACCTCTCCTCTTGAAACCCTTTCTGCAAAAAAATTGTAGCTCCTATGCCACCAAGAATTGTCTATTTTGGGACACCCCTTTTTTCGGCTCGCGTCCTTACAGTCCTAGTGGAACAAAAACACAATATCGTCGCCATTGTGACCCGTCCCGATCGTCCTCAGGGGCGCTCGCAACGGATGCAACCACCCGCTGTGAAAACCACAGCGGAAGCTCTTATCCCTGACGTGCCTTTGTTGCAACCAGAGAAAGCCTCTTCTCCTGAATGGGCATCCATTCTTGCCTCCATGGAAGCCGACTTTTTTGTCGTTGTCGCTTACGGTGAGATCATCAAGCAACACCTTCTCGACATGCCAGCTCTGGGATGCATCAACGTGCATACCAGCCTATTACCCAAATATCGGGGAGCTGCCCCTATTCAGCGAGCACTCATGGCAGGAGAAACGGAATCGGGAGTGACGATCATGCATATGGCACCTAAAATGGACGCTGGCGATATTATCGCTCAAGCGTCCGTTGGTATTCCAAAAGAGTGGACGTTTGCCGATCTGGAAAACGCACTGTTTGCTATCGGAGCTCCTTTGCTCCACACAGTACTCTCCCATTGGGAGGCACAAGAACGAAAACCTCAAGACCCTCAATACGCCACTCTGGCACCAAAAGTGGAGTTAGAAGATTGTCAAATCGATTGGTCTCGATCTGCAGAAGAGATCCACAACCTCATTCGAGGCGTCAATCCCTATCCCGGTGCGTGGTGTTGGTGGGAACAAAAAGAGAAAAAAAAGCGCTGCAAAATTTGGGTGTCGCGGATCACAGGTCTTCCAGTAACACAACCAGTGGGAACGCTAGTCCCCCTTCCAAACAAAAAGTGGGGGATTTGTTGCGCTGATTATATTCTTCAATTGTGTGAACTTCAGATGGAAGGAAAAAAACGGGTCGATGCGAATGCTTTCATGCAGGGGAGGGCTGCTGAGAGATTTTTGTAGCCTTCGTTTTGGTTGCTTGCAAGCAATTCGGAGCTATGGTAGCTTTCTTTCTCTTGGCCATTAAAAAAGATCTCTTTTTTATGAACCTGCCCATCAAATTTTAGTTATTTTTACAAAAGCATCGGAGACAATCGGAGGCAAAATGACTGTTTCGTTCTCTACGAGTTATCATCCAAGAATTATTTTTGATACCGTAACCAAACCATTTGGCATCATGCGGGGAAACATCGACGTGTCTTACTACACGACAAAGCTCGGGATTCAAGCGCTCAAAATGCTCTCTCTTGTTTTGCGTTTGCTGCCTACACCCTTAGCGAATGTATTTACCATCCTTACCCATGTCGATACGGCACTCGATACGGCCTTGATATTCCCTTGCGCTCGTGGCGTGAATCGCAAACCCTTTTCGTTAAAAAGATGGTTGTTTCTATCAGCTTGTGTTGGTGGTATCGTCCTCTTTGCCCACCAAATTGCTCTGATCCAATTAGGAAAAGCGGCCTTTGCGATAGGTTCCATCACCTGTGGATTGGCTGCTGGCGGATACGGAGTTTCTGCCATCAAGCACGCGATTCATGGTGCCAAACACGCCCCAAGAAAGAATCCTAATCATCCACCTCGATGGGTTCATATTGCCCATGCCGTTGCTTCTGTCGTATTTTATATCGGTTGTATCGTTCCTCTCACTCCAGCAGGAGTTCTTGTCGGATTGGGAATCATGGCCGCAGGTTTGGGCGTTGTCAAAACCATGTGGGGGCCTTGGAAGAAAGAGGAGAAATTAAACCTTAAACCATCTCTGGGAGGAGTATGAATAGTCTCTGCAATCTAACAGCTTCGGCTTATGAAAATAAGAGCTGTTCTCGAGTTGAGCATATTGCGCAAATCATTCGTGGCAAAATTATTTATGTTATCAAACAACTAGAGTTGAATTTTTGTCACATTCCCGGTCTAAAAAGTTTGGCAAACTTCACTCTTACTATCGAGTCCGTTGCCAAATACGTGACCAGTAGCTCTGCGGGAGCGCTCGAACTCTGTAAGAAATTTTCCGTCATTCGGAAAGTGATCAATCCCCTTCCTATCTTTGAATTTGCGCATATGCTCGCTGTTAAGGAGAAGAGGGAAGAATTCAATAAGGAAGCTTTATCAAAAAAGCGAGCCGTGTCTTCTTAACGGGAAGTGCTGTAGCCGATACCGTTGGATTCCTCAGTTGGTTCGGTTTGATCTCGAATACAACAGCAACGATCAAAGTGTTTGGTGTCGTCGCGGAAGTCTCTGTGCTTACTGCCAAAAATACCTGCGTCGTTTTGGGATGCCTGCTTGGTACTATTGATTCAGGAATTCGCATTGTCGATTTGGCAAAGAAAGTCTACAAAAAACAACACGTCCATTCAGGCGACATTTTCCAAGTCATGCTCTCCATTGCTGCCAACATAGGAAAGATAGCGTGTATCATTATCGTCGGACCTCAAGTTACGGCCGGATTTATGGCTCTATCGATTGGTACGGGTATCTTTGTGATTGCTAAATTGCTCGTTGACAATCACGTCAAAATCCGCAATGCAGAAGCAAAACAGAAAGAAATCGAACACCTTACCAAGAAGATTCAAGAGAAAAATGACGCTCTCCGTGGAATCAATGCGAAAACAGAGAAAAACCTCTACGTTAAAGAAATCCAAGAACGCGATAAATACAGTGGAGAATTGCTGAAGGTCCAAAACTATATTGAGTGGACAACGACAGAATCCCTGTCTAATGACAGCAAAAGAAACGGTTGTTTGCTTGGAACCATTCGAGCGAAAGGCTGTTATCACCATTATTGTAGTGCTTCTTGGCATCACGGCAATGACACACTATCGCTCTTCTTATACCCTTGCTGATGAAGATCTCTCTTTTTCTTCAGAGCAAGGGCTTTTTTCACCTCCCTCTTCCAAAAATACAAAACAAAGAGTCCTCAATACTCTTATCGTGTCAGGAAGAGAGGTGATCGGATGCCTTCCTCTCCTTCCCAATACCGAAGGAGATGATTTGCGAAAAATCCCCCTGTTTACCTCCCTAAAAAAAAGGGGAAAGATTCGCGATAAAGATATTTTACGCATAAAGGAAACTGATGAGTGACACTTCATTCCTCCCTTACGGGAAACAATCTATCCATCAAGATGATGTCCGTGCTGTGACAAAAGCACTAAAAAAAGGGATCATTACACGAGGAGATACTGTAGAAGCTTTTGAACAAGCCATTGCTACATATTGTGGTGCTGCCTTTGCTGTTGCCTTCTCAAGCGGTAGCACCGCCCTTGCCGCTGCTTTCTTTGCTCTTGATGTCGGGGTCCACGATGAAGTGATGACAACCCCAAATACCTTTGTTTCTACACTAGGAACCGCCATCCAACGGGGAGCCAGGCCTGTTTTTGTCGATATCGATGGCGCTACGGGAAATATGGATCTTACTCAAGTCAAAAGCGCGATCAATAACCCTATGTCTCGAGGAAAACGGGTCGTCGTCCCCGTCCATTTCGCGGGCAATGTCGTCGATGTACAAGCCATCAGTAAAGCGATTTACCTCCCTAACGTTGCCATCATTGAAGACGCCGCCCATGCCATAGGATCCTCCTACCCGACGGGAGAAAAAGTGGGCAGCTGCCCCTGGAGCCAATGCACCATTTTTAGCTTCCATCCCGTAAAAACCATCACAACAGGAGAGGGAGGTATGGTCACAACAAACGATCCCGATATCGCCGACCGTCTCCGTCTCTTTCGCAATAACGGCATCACTAACAACCCTGTTCAACTCCAACAAAATCCCTACCCAGGCTACTACGAAGTCCTTTCCTATACGAACAATTTCCACCTCACCGACTTTCAAGCGGCTCTTGGCCTAAGCCAACTCAAAAGAATCGATAGCTTCATCAAGAAACGACGAGAACTCGTTGCTCTCTACGAAGATCGCCTAAAGAACATCTCCTCCATCCGCCTCTTCTCCTCCACAGAACGAGAACGCACCGCATACCACCTCTTCGTCGCGCAAATCGATTTCTCCATCTTTGGTATCGAAAGAAATACTGTCATGCAACGCCTCCATGAACGGGGTATTGGGACACAGGTTCATTATATCCCCCTCTACCACCATCCTGTCTTCCTCCGAGATAATAGTAACCTTGCCCCCTACTTCCCCGAAATGGAACGCTACTACTCCGAAGCCCTCTCCCTCCCTCTCTTCTACGATATGCGCCCTGAAGATGTCGACCGCGTTGTCGATGCGTGCAAACACGTTTTACACATCGATTAGCCTATACCCATTCTTGAAACCACAGGCTCAAGCAAACAACCGATCTGGCGTATTCCGCGATTCGCCAAGGGGAACCCTTGGCTTCATCACGGTCTCCGCCATCTCAATGGTTTGCCCGAGCTGTGGCCAGGATGTAGGGCGCAACTTGGGTTTGAAGTTGTTTGGGTATACAAGGCCGCGTTAGCGGCCGCGGGGTCTGGGGCCTTGGGCCCCAGCAGGGGGGTTGGGGGACGGGTCCCCCAAAAAGCGTTTGCGTTGGCGCGTATTGGGGATTGCGAGTTGGTGGCGGTATTTGGCGACGGTTCTTCGGGAGCAGGAGTATCCTAGGGAGTCGAGTTGTTGGGAGAGAGTTTGATCGGATAGGGGGTGGAGGGGGTCTTCTTGTTGGATGAGGGTGGTGAGGTGTTCTTTTATGGTGTGGGAGGAGATTTCATTCCCTTCGGGGGAGATGTATTTGGAGGAGAAGAAGTCTTGCATGGGGAAGAGACCTTGAGGAGTAAGAACGATTTTATTGATGACGGCACGGGTGATGGTTGATGGATGGACGTGCAGTTTTTTTGCAAGTTGTTGTTGGGTAAGTGGGGTGCGTTCTCCTGTTCGCTCGGAGAAGTAGGTGTTATGGGCTTGGATAAAAGCTTCACCGATTTCGAGTAAGAGTCTTTGTCGTGTATGGAGCATGGTGAGGAGCCATTCTGCTTCTCTCATTTTTTTTTTGATATAGCGTTTCCATGGGGAAGAGAGGAGCGCTGAGGTGTAGTCTTTATGGAAGGCAATGGCAGGGGTTCCTTCGGCGGGAAGTTTTGCGATGAGGAGTCCTTCTTCATTCTCTTCAATGATGAGGTCGGGTATTTCGTGTGGGTTGGGTTGATAGGAAAAGGAATAACCTGGGTGGAGGTTGAGGGGGGCAATATCATATTGGATCGTGTGCGTGATGTGATGGAGGGGAATATGGAGGTGTTTTGCGATTTCGGGAAGGCGATTTTTGAGAAGGAGATCATAGTGGTGTTGTAGGATTGTATAGGCGAGGGTGGTTTTTTTTTCCTTGCCGCTGCAATTGGATGAGGAGGGATTCTTGCAGGGTTCTTGCGCCGATGCCGGGGGGATCCAATTGTTGGATGGTGGCGATGATTTGTGCAACGGTATGAGGGTTCCAGTGGTTTTCTTGAGCCATGGTCGTGATGGAATCATCGAAAAAACCTTGGGGAGAGATATAGCCGATGAGTTGTTCGGCGATGATGTATTGGGGAGAATATTCATCCCATTTTTCGAGGAGTTGCTTTTTGAGGTGTTCGTATAGTGTGTCATGGGACGGAAACTGTTCTTCGTAAGGAGGTTTTGCAATATAAGGGTCTTGAAACAATTCTTTTTGGAAGAAGAAATCATCGTACTCTTCATCGAGGTGGGTGAGCAGAGCAAAATCGTCTTGAGAAAAATCGAGTTCTTGATCTTCATACTGGAAGGATTCATCGATTTCTTCAGAAGGGGTTATCTCCTCAGAAAATTCGAGAAGGGGATTGTTGGTGATTTCCATTTCAATGAAAGAGATGAGTTCATGGGTGGGGAGTTGGAGCAGATGGAGCCCTTTTTGTACCTGGGTAGTCAGGGCTAGCTTTTGTTCTGTCCGAGGATGTTGAACCATCGTATGAGACGTTTTCATATTTTTTTTTTAACACATTCCAGTGAATTGACAAGAAAAAAATTTCCTGATGATATATGAATATGTTGGAATCGATCACGCAACAACGGTTGCAATGGTATTTTCTCTTCTTGGTAGTAGGGGTTGTGTTGATCCCTTCACTCGTGTTTTCCACATTGTGGTGGCCTAAAGAAGAAGGAGAGGGGTTGTTGACTCGGCGAAGTGATCGGCTCGATTTGTACGAGAGAAACCGCGATCGAGCGAACTGGGATGTTCGCGAGAACTGGCAATACCAAAAAAGAGCCTATCTTGAGGGAAACACGCGCATCCGTGCTAACAACTTCCGACGGCGCTCTCATCGCAGCGAGTATGAACCGCCCACAGGAAGACAATATCCTTATCGTCCGCAGTAATGATGAAGATTTTTTACGGGAGGGTTTTCCATTCTGTTTGGGGATGGTCGGCAAGCTCCGTCATTTTGTAAAGACGAACAGAGTGACCAATAATTTTTGTAATGACTGCAAAAGCGGTTCGAATCAATCGGGGAAGTTCTTCATTGAGTTGCACGGTTAACATGTCTTTTCCGTCATTTGGCATGTGTTCTGGCTTCAGGTAGAGATCACCAAAATCGAGGATGGTGGTTTGCTTGCCCAATACCGGTACCACAACATCGATCTGGACTTCGACCTCTTTAGGAGAAAAAGCAAACCACTTACGGTTATTTTTGCATCTACAAAGAGAGATGGTATTGCTCTTCATAGAAAAAACGATCTGCTGGATTTGTTTCTTTTCTAAAATTTCTTTGCACACACCTGCATGCATCGTAATTTTTTTTCTTTCAGGAAAGGTAAGTGTTACTTTGTCGGCACTCTTTTCTATGGTGGGGTTTCCAAGGTGGCGACAGAAAGTGGCGAAGAGATTGTGGAGATCTTGGTGGATGACGTCCTTAGGAACAAAATCGTCTAAAATGGATTTGGGCTGAGGTGGAGTGGTTGGACGGTATGAAGGGAGAAAGAAAGAGGGTAGAGAGGGGTGCGTGGGATCGTTTTTTGAGGGTTGAGAGGAGGGTAGAGGCCGGGGTAGGTGTGTTGCAGAAGAGAAGGCTTCCTCGCGGAGTCGTCGTTTGATTTTTCCAAGTTCTGCGTCATAGGTGGTTTGTTGTCGTTGCAACGACACAATCGATTTTTTATTCCATCGTTGCAGGAACGTTCTGAGGATTATTCGTAGAACAGGGATTCTGGAAAAAAGCATCCATGTTTGTTTTTTTTCAAGAATAGTTGCTGTGGTTGACAGCTTCTTTTTGCAATCGACAATTTCTTGGGTTTTCTTCCAATGGTCTTCAAGCCATTGCTTTTGGGTAGGAGAAAGTGGTTGGTTTGGAGAGAATCTATGACAGGAGCAGATATGGAACGGACATCGATGAGATAAAGGGGAAATGGCCATGGGATCATTTTAGAGAAGATGATAAAAAAAGCCAATCATCTGAGAAATCATTTTTTCTGCTCTTTGACAGTAAAAAAATATTCGAGTAAAATTTTTTGTAATTATGGGATTGTTTTTTTCTGATCAAGAAACGATAGCTGCTATCGCCACTCCTCCAGGAGAAGGGGGGATCGCTGTCATTCGCATTTCTGGCAAAGAAGCCATCGCTATTGCCGATCGCATTTTCTCTGGTTCTATCTCCTCTTTTGTTACGCATACGGTCCATTATGGAGAAGTACGCACCTTAGAAGGAGAGAGTGTCGATCGCGTCTTGTTGCTCGTTATGAAAGCGCCGCGATCGTACACCGGAGAAGATACCATTGAGATCCATTGCCACGGAGGGAGCTTGATCTCTCGGCGCGTATTAGAGGTCGTGTTATCTGCTGGTGCCCGTCCAGCTCGTCCAGGAGAATTCACCTACCGCAGTTTCCGCAATGGGAAGATCGACTTGGCTCAAGCGGAGGCAGTGCAGGCGCTTATCGGAGCGCGGAGCGACGAAGCACTCATTGCTGCGGAACAACAATTACATGGACGTTTATCAGAAAGAGTCACAGGGTTTCAGCAAGCACTTACCAAGACAGCAGCTCTTTTTGAGGCGTGGGTTGATTTTCCTGAAGAGGGCTTGGCTTTTGCTTCGTTTGAGGAGGTGGTTACCTCTCTTCAGAATATACAACAGGAGATACAGGCGTTGGTAGCCACCTTTGATCAAGGGAAGGTTCTTCATGAAGGGCTCTCTCTTTGTCTTGTTGGGGCGCCCAATGTAGGGAAATCGTCCTTGATGAATGCGTTGCTTGACAAGGAGCGTGCGATTGTCTCCTCAGTAGCAGGGACGACGCGCGATTTGGTTGAGGATCACATGCGTTTTCAAGGATTCCACTTTCGAGTGATTGACACAGCGGGGATTCGCCACTCTGAGGAAGAGATTGAGAAAGAGGGGATAAGGAGGACAAAAGAGGTGATTCAAGAGGCCGATCTCCTCTTTCTCGTCCTTGATGCGAGCCGACCTCTTTGTCAAGAAGAAGAGACGTTGTTACAAGAGGTATCTCCAGAGAAAACGATTGCCATATGGAATAAAATCGACATCCAAAATACGACTTGCTCTCTTGCATTGCCCCATGTCGTGGCTCTTTCGGCAAAAGAAAAACAAGGATTGGATGCGTTGCGAGCCGAGATGGAAAAGCTCTTGTGGAAAAAGGGGCCTCCATCGAAAGAAGAGGTTGTATTGACCCAGGTACGCCACTATCAAGCACTCGTAGCCGCTGTGGAGGCTTTGCAAAAGGTCGTTGAAGGAATGGAAGAGGAGCGTTCTCCAGAACTATTGCTCATGGACCTTCGAGAATCGTTGGAGCATCTTGGAAGTGTTACCGGAGCGGATGTAACAGAAGATATTCTCAAATCGATCTTTTCGCAATTGTGTATAGGGAAATAATGTTTGGGGTCAGGCCTGACATTCGGACATTTGTTCCAAATGTCCGAATGTCAGGCCTGACCCCAATGCTGACCCCAATGCGTGGAGAATCCATGAAAGAGAAGAAAAAAGAGCCTCTATTATCCAAAAAATTTTGCAGGAGCTCTACCCTAAGCCCGCCATTCCATTGCAGCACAGCGACCCTTATACTCTGCTCATCGCCGTCGTTCTCTCGGCTCAATGCACCGATGCACGAGTGAATACCATCACGCCTCTTTTGTTTGCCCGAGCGGCAACGCCTGAGGAAATGGTCATGCTCTCTGTTGACGAGATCGTTTCGATCATTCGACCATGCGGCTTAGCGCCTCGCAAGGGGAGGGCAATTTGGGAGCTTTCGAAACAGTTATTAGAAAAACATGAAGGAGGGGTGCCCACTACCTTTGAAGAATTGGAGGTACTACCAGGTGTGGGACACAAGACGGCGTCGGTCGTCCTTTCCCAAGCGTTTCATCAAGTGGCCTTTCCTGTAGACACCCATATTCACCGTTGCGCAAAGCGATGGGGCTTATCGGAGGGAAGAAGCGTTGAAGTGACGGAGAGAGACCTTAAAGCTTGTTTTCCCAAAAAAGTTTGGAATCGCCTCCATCTTCAAATCATCTACTATGCACGAGAATACTGTCCCGCCAGGGGGCATCGCGAGGAGAATTGTCGGATTTGCTCGACGTTGGGAAAATTATTCCCAGACGAGTAGAGGGAGAAGTTTTTCGAGGTCTTCTTTAGCCCATACATTCTGTTTATCAACAATCGACATGATCGACTTAAATATGAAATTAGGCTGATTGACATTTCTTTTTTCGAAAATAAATTTACCATTCTTGAATCCGATTTTTGTGACGACAATGCCTGTGTTTCCCTTGGAATCTTCAGACCAAAAACCTTGATTGTTAAATTCGATTTCTTGAGCTCTAGAGTTCCAGGTTATCTCTACTGTTTGATTGCACTTAGCTTTTCTTCCCTGAGTAAATTTTTTTAGAGTTTGCATGGCAAATCCGAGTTGCAAAGGTGGAAACCATTGTCCCATGAGGTCTTGCATCTCTTTTTTCTCGATTGTTTTTGCCGTATTCATGAATCCTTCGCGGTCAAAATTCAGGGTGATTTTTGTTCTCCCATCGGATTGAGGTTCTATTTGGGGAAGTTGCGCAAGCTTGGGGAAGTTGGGATGATTGGATTGGAGGAGAAGGCGTTCAACAACCCACGAAGCTAGGTCGTGGTTGAAGGTGTTTTTTAAGAGCTCTGCTGCTTGATCATTGAGAGGAGAAGAAGGGATTTCACCATGATTTATTGGGGAAGAGGGCGTTGGCGAGGAGGGAGAAGAAGGGGTGTTCTTAGTTGGTGGCGTGAAATTTGAGGAAGAGGGAGTGTGTTTTACGTGACGGAAGGCGATAGTTACCGCATCTTGTTTAAAAATAAATAGATAGATGCGTTTAGAAAACAAAAAAAGAGCAGTATGGACAATATGGCCAACACGCCCTTTATCGAGATATTGATGGAACGTCGGTTTATCCATTTCTTGGAGAATTTTTTTGGCTACAGCAATGTTTTCAGGTGTTAAGGCCGGTTTCTCCTCTTTTGAAGGATTATTGCCTTGGGTGTGCTTTGTGTTTAGAGGATCCATGTATAGCCAACTCCTATTGATTAGAAAACAAATTGTACACAATAAGATATTTTAAGTAAATATTTAATTTTTAATTGCATTAGGGCGTGTCATCAACCGCTCTATCAAAATACTCAGATCAAGTTGCTCGAAATTCAGAAGAAAGGTATCCTTATATCCAAACAAAAGCAAACAAGGGTTTTCTACCCCATTTTGCTGTTCGCTTTTTTTCGGCCAGATAGCTCAGTCGGTAGAGCAGAGGACTGAAAATCCTTGTGTCGCTGGTTCGATTCCAGTTCTGGCCATTTTTGTTTTCAACCCACGTTCCGCACCCAGTGCGATTGAAAAACGTCATCAACATGCGCAAAATCAAGCGCATGTTTGACGTCCTTTTGACAAACACACAAATGGATCTCCATCTATACCGAAGTAAATTCAAAAATTGGTTGAAGCAAGGTCTTGTCGGGGAAGTTTTGCCTAAAAAAATTGAAACGCAAAGTCGCTAAGACGCAAAGAAATTTTATAATTCGTATAAAGACAGCTTTCGTAAACCCCTTCAAGCAAACCTGGACCACCCAAAGTCTTATGACGACACTATTTAGGTAATAAAAGATAGGTAGTTGTTTTGTGAAATACACGTGAATGAAGCGTTTGCATACGTTTCAGTCCATAGTTTTGGAGCGGAGGCATGCTTTTTATTCCATTTAAATTCATAGCCGTGGAGTGAGCCTTCCCGCTCTTCAACCCAGTCGAGTTCTTTTTGGTCATACGTTCGCCAAAAATAATTGCTACTCCAAAGCGACTGGTATTTTTGTTTTTTGATCCGTTCCATAATGAGGTAATTTTCCCATAGTGCGCCTATGTCATTGCGGCGGTTTAAAAGATTGAAATTGTTAATTAATGCGTTCCGAATACCATTATCATAAAAATAATAACGTGATGTTTTGGTCACTTCCTTCCGTAAATTGCGACTGAAACCGCGAATATTGACTAAAACAAATACTTTTTCCAATAAATCTAAATATCTTTCCACCGTTGTTTTACTCATAGAAAGCTGTGTAGCAAGCTCACTATGCGAAACTTCTTTTCCAATTTGTAGGGCGAGAAGAATCAATAAATCGGTCATTTTTTTTGATTTTTGAACCCCTTCAAAAGCAAGAATGTCTTTAATAAGGTAGGAAGCGACGAGTTCGTGAAGATATTCTTCCCTCTCTTTATTCCCAGAAAAGGTAAATATTTCGGGATAAGAACCGTAGATCAATCGCGTTTCTAGATGGGCTTGGGTTTCGACTCGATTTTCTATCGGCATGAGTTCCATCTGAGAAATGGGGAACAACTGGATTGTATTTTGCCGGCCTGTCAACGGCTCCCCCACTTGTTTTGTTAGATCAAAGGTAGATGAGCCGGTAACAATGACTTGTACTCCCTCTATATGGTCGATGATCAATTTTAAACTTTTTCCAATAGATGGAATATATTGAGCTTCATCAATAATAAGAAGTTTATATTCACCGATAAAATTTTTTAATTTCTCTATGGATAGCTCAGATAAAGCGTTGCTTACAAAAATATCTTCTCCTGTTACAAATAGGTAATTTTCTTTGTCTTCCAAAAAATGTTTTAATAAAGTGGTTTTACCCACTCTTCGAGGTCCGTAGAGAACGGTTACTTTTTTTGTTGAAAGAGAATGTAATTTTTTTAATTGGAGACGTGGTATATGCATGATTTTGATTCTTCCCCGGTATATCAAAATAGTACACGAGACTGGCTATATTTAGCAAATTTCAGCCACTTTAGTGGCTGTTTTTCTATAAAGAAGGGCCTATAGGATAGGCAAGATACTTCATGTCTCTCCAATTTCTCTTCGACCACTGCCTCAAATTGTAAGCGAATATAGAAGCTCCTTGTCTCGATTCTTCTTTGGGTAAAGAGGCGACATCGAGCGTTAAGAGTAAAGATGAAAGCTTCCATAGAGGATCCTCTTCGCGAGGCCCCCCCTCTTGAGGACCATCCCAAATGACCCCACGGAATTTTCCCTTTTCACAAAGTTTTTGCAATGCTTCGCGATCCACGATATTCCACCCATCGAGCAATACAAGGATAGCACCCTCTTTGATGAGGTCTAACTCGGCTTTTTCAAACAAATGGAACAGAGGATGACTGATTTGTGGATGAAAACAGACCACATGAGCCGATGGAAGAATCGAATGAAGGTCGTCCCATCCAAACGTTTTATCGCAAAGAGGATGAAAGGAACGCTTGTTTTGTACCCCCCATACGACCATCCCCATCTCCCTTGCTCTTTTAGCTACCATTTCACCAAGAGGAGAGAGACCTATTTGTAAATGGATCTTTCCTTTCATGCACCACATCGAAGAGCGGTAGATCTCTTCGTTCTCGAGCTTGCGGTTTTGCTCGTTGTGACCACACCAATACGAGAGATTTTTGGCAAAATAGAGGATAGCACTTTCGATATATTCCGCCTGCTGAACAATATTTTCCTCAGGAATTGTTGTGATAAGAAGGTTTTCTTTTTTCTCAATCGAAGGCCAATGGAGGCTGTGTAAATCAGGAGAAGGGGTATGGATCCAATGAAGTTGGGGTAATTGATGGAAAATATCTTGAGATATTTCATTGGTGAAAATAACTTCCACCGTTTCAAGAAGCTCCTCGGGAAGAGAGTCTTCCTGAACAAAAAACGAATGCTGGAAAAATCGTTTCTTCCACCCCTCAACAGTCCAATAATCAACCGGGCTTTTGATCCAAATGGTACTCATGGACAACTCTTCCTGTTACGAATTCGAGTATGAATATTTTGTAATTGATTTCAAATGAGTTTTGCGATACCATTCTCCTTTTCACATTTTAATGATTCCTTTAGGGGGGTTCATGTACGCAATTATCCGAACCGGTGGTAAACAACAACGCGTCCAACAAGGCGATGTCATCGATGTTGAACTTCTAAACGAAGAAGAAGGCAGCGAAGTCGATTTTCCCGAAGTCCTTTTCGTCCATGACGGAACCACGACATTCATCGGAGCACCAACGCTCTCTTCCTTTAAAGTAAAAGGAAAAGTTCTCGGCCGCTCCCGAGGAAAAAAAGTCAAAAGCATGAAATACCAACGCCGACAAAACGAACGCTACCACCTCGGCCATCGACAACACTATAATCGTGTCGAAATCACAGGTATTCAAGCAAAAACAAAGAAAACAACGCAAGCAGCAAAAGGGGAGTAATGTCCTATGGCACATAAGAAAGGTCAAGGATCATCGCGCAACGGACGCGACTCACATTCGCAACGACTCGGTATTAAAGTCGGCGCCGGAGAACCCGTACGAGCAGGTAGCATCCTCGTTCGTCAACGCGGAACCAAATGGCATCCCGGAATCAATGTCGGTCGAGGAAAAGACGATACCCTGTTTGCTCTTGTCGATGGCACCGTCGCTTTCCGTAAAGGGAAAAAGACGTTTGTCTCTATACAATGATAATTTATGTTTACCGATTACGTCCGCATCACTCTAAAGGCTGGTAAAGGAGGTAACGGTGTCGTCTCTTGGCACCGCGCAAAATATCTCCCCAAAGGCGGTCCCTCCGGAGGTAACGGTGGTAAAGGAGGCTCCATCTTTGTCGAAGCCTCGGCCCAACTCTTCTGTCTAGATTCCTTCCGCAATGCCCGCTTTCTCCGAGCCCAAAATGGAAAAGATGGCGGAACCAATCAATGCCAAGGAAAAAGAGGAGAAAACCTCACCATCCATGTCCCTTGCGGTACTCTTATTAAAGATGCCGAAACAGGTACCCTCCTCTCCGATTTAACAGAAGATGGTGAACGGATTCTGCTCTGCGAAGGAGGAAAAGGTGGCCTTGGTAACGCCTTTTTTGCCACACCAACCCGACAAACACCCCACTTCGCTACCCCAGGAAAAATGGGGAAAGAACTCTCCGTTGCACTCGAACTCAAACTCATCGCCGATGTCGGCTTTGTCGGATTCCCCAATGCCGGAAAATCCACCCTCTTCTCCCACCTTACCCGCTCCTCCTCAAAAATCGGCGCCTATCCCTTCACCACCCTCAAACCCCACATCAGCTTTATCGAAACCAAAGAAAAACAACGGGTCTTCCTTGCCGATATCCCTGGTATTATCGCTGATGCTCACCAAAATCGCGGCCTCGGCCTCGACTTCTTACGCCATATCGAACGAACAAAACACCTCGTCTTCATCCTCGATGCCAGCGGTATCGACGGACGCAACCCCATCGATGACTACCTCACCCTACAACAAGAACTCAACGCCTATAACCCGACCCTCCTCCAACGCCCCTTCCATATCATCCTCAATAAACAAGATGCCGAAGAAGCCCAACAACATACCGAACAATTTCTCTCCCGCTTCCCAGAAAAAACCTCCCATACCTTCCTCCTCTCCGCAACAACAGGTGAAGGCATCACACCCTTCTTACAAGCTCTCACCCAAAGCTAATTCGCAAATCCCCTAAAAAATCCCGCCCTAGGGCGTGTCATCAATCGTCTAAAATTGCATCTCACAGTATCTGATTTGACGATAAATCGTGTTCAGCCTCGCTAACTGATTACAGTTGGCTTCGGCTTCCACACGATCCATCGTCAAATCATCTACCATGATCTACAAATTCATCCAATTGATGACATGCCCTAGGGCGTGTCATCAATCGTCTAAAATTGCATCTCACAGTATCTGATTTGACAATAAATCGTGTTCAGCCTCGCTAACTGATTACAGTTGGCTTCGGCTTCCACACGATCCATCGTCAAATCATCTACCATGATCTACAAATTCATCCAATTGATGACACGCCCTAATACAAGCAAATGGAGAAGGTGTGCACCTCTTCGTCAGGGAAGAGATTGTCAAAAGGAGGAAAGTGGAGGGTATGGAGTTTGTCTGTGATTTTTTGTCGATTGAGAGGGCTTTTTGAAGAGAGGATATCGATGTTATGGATGGTGCCTTCACGAGATAGAGTGATGGTGAGACGAACCTCTTCCTCCTCAGGAAGACGTAAGAAGAGACGCATTTGTTCGGCAATAAGGGAGCGATAGTTTTTTTCTTCTGAGGAGTGAGAAGAAAGGGAAGAAGAGAGAGTAGGGGTGGATAAATCCTCGTTGGAGGATGTGGCAATGGCTTGGGATGAAGATGATGCAGGGAGTTGTTTTTTTGCTTTCTGCAACGCCTCTTTTGCCGATTTCTTTTTTTGAATAGGCTTAGTAGGACTTTCTTCCCTAAGAGGCTTTTTTTGTGGCGCCGGTTCTCTTTTTTCAATGGCTTTTTCCTTCTTGGGCGGAAAAGGCCGTTCTTTATGAGGGGTAGATGGAGGAACAGGTGGCTTTGGTTTAGATTCCTGTAAAGCGATGGTTTGGACAATCAAAGGAGTAGAATCAGGTAAAACAGAGGGGGAAGAAGGGGTGTACCAAAGAAAGAAAAGGAAAAGAAGATGGAAAACAATAACCATGAAGAAGAGCGAGGAAAACGACTTCTCCATGGATTACTCTTTTCCTGGCTGCAAAAGAACATGAATCTCCGAAAAACCCGCCTCTTCAGCACTATTCTTGATCAACTGGTACATACCAAAGGGAGCTTTTTGATCGGGAAAAACCTGAGGGATGGCTTCTGGGTGCTCCAGACGTGCCTGCTGCATGAAACGGGGTAGGTCATGGATGGCAATGGGTTGTCGATTCCATAAAAGGGTGGCGTCAGCTGTTAGCATGATGACAATCGGGCTCTCCGCTGGCGTAGCTACTTCACTATTCTGCGCTTTTCCACTGGATAAAGAGACATTGTCCACTTGAAGCAAGGGGGCAATGAGGATAAAGGCAATGAGAATCACAAAAACAACATCGATCAATGGGGTTAAATTGATCAGTGGATCTTCACTAGTAGGGGGAGGCGATAGACGAAGACGAGACATCACAGATCTACACGACGGTATTGTAATTCCACAGCCGATAACACCTCATGAGAGAAGTGCTCCATCTCCTTGCCAAAAGAACCAATGGCATTGCGTAGATAATTATATCCAATGAGCGCGGGAATGGCATCAATCAAACCAAAAATAGTGGTCGCTAGCGCTAGAGAAAGTCCAGAAAGAATGGCCTGGCTCCCCTGGGAAGCCATACTGCCACCCTGCATCGCACTAAAGGTACAAAAAATCCCCCACACGGTTCCCAATAATCCTAAAAAAGGGGCGAGAGTGACAACAGTGGAAAGAAGAAATAGGTTTTTTTCAAGTCTTCGAGTGTGCCATTGTACCGTATTCACTAGATGGCTTTCGACATAGGCAATGTCATCGGGATTGAGCATCGCGTCGTGTTCCAAACCCGCTTTTTTAGAAAAATGGTGGTTTTTTTGCAAAAGTTCGCGAGTCTGCTTCCGTAAAACCATGTAGAGGTGGTAAAAAGGATTCTGAGTAAGCTCCTTCGGCGCTAAGACCCATTCAACGGAAAGAGGGTGCCCCCTCTCTTGTAGAAAAATTTCCTGAAAATGCATCGAACGCTTTTTCAGCCTTTTTGTAAGGAAAAATTTATATACACATAATGACCAGGTGAGTATGGAAAGGACAAAAAGAAGAAGAAAAATTCCTTTTCCTAGAGAATCCGACTGGAAATAGGCAGAAAAAAGCGGGTGGCTTGCGAAAAAAACGCCCTTTACAAACATTATAAAAACCTTTATAATATGACAACTTTTCGTTGAAAATGAAAAGGATATCGTTTTAGCTAGTGCTTCGTCAAGAGAAGGAGAAAAAATGCGTTCAATTCAACAATGGATTTCATTAACTCTTTGCGCCTTTTTATTCATCGGCATCGTGGCAACCCTGCCTCTCTCCGCCAATACCGCTAACGAAACATCTGTTCCGATCGAAATTGTTCAAGAAGAAAATACCGCCCAACCCGGTCGCCCCTTCTGGGTCGCTGTACGGATACAAGTCCCCCCATCTTGGCATACCTATTGGAAAAATCCCGGAGAAACCGGTATGCCCCTCACCATCGATTGGCAACTCCCTAAAGGATGGGAAGCAGGTCCCATCTACTGGCCAACCCCCGAAAAATTCACCTCGGATGCCGCTATCGGATACGGTTATAGTGGCGAAACCTTCCTCCTTGCCCAGCTTACACCACCCAAAGAAGCCCCATTAGGTGTCGCAGAAACGATCGGTGCCGATATCCGATGGCTCATCTGCTCCGATACGAATTGTCTCCCCGGAGAATCGCATGCCGATCTCGCTATCGCCCTCTCTCCCAATACCCCCACCCCTCACGAAGCACATAAAACCACATTCAATACCATGCGAGCCAAACTCCCAGAGAAAAATGATGCCGTCCACGCCACACGATCTGAAGGAAGAATTACCCTACGCGGTAATGGACTCCCTCTCGTACAACCCCATGAAGTGGTCTTCATCCCCGAAGGAGAGGATCCTACCGATCCAACTGCCGCTACCTTAGAAACGTATCACGATAGCGATGCCAACGAAACAGCTATCGTCCTGAAAGATCTTCCCCATAAAGCCCATCTCGAAGAAATTAAAGGAGTGCTTGTCCTAGGGAATCAAAAGAGCCTCGAAATCTCTTCTCTTCTCCAACAAGAAAATGCCATAGGAACTATCGATCGTGCAGGCATCTCCGTCGCCGAAGAAAGCTTCGCCTGGATCCTCATCCTTGCCTTCGCAGGAGGAATGCTCCTCAATCTCATGCCTTGCGTTTTGCCCGTTCTCTCCTTTAAAGTGATGAGCTTCATGAAGATGTCTGGACAAAGCCGGTCCCTAACTCTTAAACACGGCCTCTTCTTCTCCCTCGGTGTCCTCCTTTCCTTCTGGACCCTTGCTGGTGTCATGCTCACCCTCCAAGCCTACGGAAGCGCTGTCGGCTGGGGCTTCCAACTCCAAGACCCCCTCTTTGTCGCTATCCTTGCTGGAGTCCTCTTCGTCTTCAGCTTAAGCCTTTTTGGTGTTTTCGAACTCGGCACCTCCGTTGCATCCATTGCCGGTCAAGGCCAAGTCTCAGCAAAACAAACGGGATATCTCAGCTCTTTCTTGAGCGGCGTCTTAGCCACCGCTATCGCTACCCCATGTACCGGCCCATTCCTAGGTACCGCCGTTGGCTTTGCCTTTACCGTCGCCGCCCCCAAAGCGATGCTCGTTTTCACTTTTCTCGGCGCAGGAATGGCCTTCCCCTACCTCCTATTGGCCGCCTTCCCAAAACTCCTCCGCTTCATGCCCAAGCCAGGCACCTGGATGGTCGTCTTCAAAGAAATCATGGGTTTCTTACTCCTCGCAACCGTACTATGGCTCATCTGGGTCTTCGGTGCCGAAACCAACCTCAGCGCCGTCGTCGTCCTCATGGTCGCCTTCCTTGCTTTCGCTGTAGGCTCCTGGATCTACGGCAAATTCAGCACACCCATGTCGAAAAAACTCTCCCGTAACCTCGCTTACCTCTTTACCGGATTCTTCTTCCTCGCCGGCAGCTACCTCACCTACACCTCAACAACCGATGAATGGGCAGGCGGATCCGAGAACGGCATCATCACCCAAGCCGATCGCTCCCACGGATGGACCCCCTTCTCCCCAGAAAAAGTCGAAGAACTCCGCCAGGCAGGAACGCCCGTCTTGATCGACTTCACAGCGGAATGGTGCCTCTCTTGCAAAGCCAATCATATAGTCCTATCGGCCCCCTCCGTGGAACAAGCTTTCAAAGATAAAGGAGTGGTTAAGATGAAAGCCGATTGGACAAAACGTGACCCCATCGTCACAGAAGCTCTTCGACAATATGGACGCAATAGCATCCCTCTCTATGTCCTCTACACATCCAATCACAAAGAACCACAAATTTTGCCTCAAGTACTCACACCAGATATCGTTATACAAGCTGTAAAAAATCCTTCATGAAATGGATCGACTCCCACGCCCACCTCACAGAAGATGACGCCTACCCCGAAGTCGAAGAGTTGCTCTCCCGAGCTCAACAAGCGGGTATCACCGATGTTGTCAATATCTGCACCTCACCAAAAACCCTCGAACGTGGCATCTCGCTAGCCCATGCCCACCCATGGATCCATAATACCGCAGCAACAACTCCCCATGACGTCGAAAAAGAGGGAGAAAACGCCTTCCCCATCATCGAAAAGGCCGCAAGAAACAAATACCTTAAAGCCATCGGCGAAACCGGTCTCGATTACCACTACAACCACTCCAACCCCTCCCTCCAACGCGACTTCCTCCGTCGCTACCTCCACCTCGCTAAAGAACTCAACCTCCCCGTCGTTATCCACTGCCGCGATGCCTTCAACGACTTCTTCTCCATCCTCGATGAGGAATACCAAACAAACGGAAAATACCTACCCGGCGTCCTCCACTGCTTCACAGGAACCCCCGAAGAGGCACGCGAAGTCGTCCAACGAGGCTGGTACCTCTCCCTCAGCGGAATCGTCACCTTCAAAAAAAGTGAAGAACTTCGCAAAATAGCTCGCGAAGTCCCCCTTGATCAACTCCTAATAGAAACCGATACGCCCTACCTCGCCCCAATACCCCACCGCGGTAAACGCAACGAACCCTCTTTCCTCATCCATACAGCAAAATGCATCGCCCAAGAACGCAACGTCCCACTCGAAATACTCGCCCAAACAACAACAACGAATGCACGAACGCTTTTCCGTATCTAGCAGGCTGGGCTCCGGCAGGGGCTGGCAGGGGCTGGCAGGGGCTCTGCCCCTGCACCCCGCTGGGGAGCATGGCTCCCCAGACCCCTATACGGCAGCTTCGCTGCCTTGCATTTGTCTTTGGCTTATGATGTCAGTCTTGCTAGGCTTGTTATTTTTTTTGAGAAAGCTACCGCTTTCTCAAAAGAATGCACTCGCACGAACGTGCCGTTCGCGCGATACGCCTCTCCCTTCGGTCGAGCGGTTGTAATACCAATTCCGGTAAGAAAGTGCACAAATTGATCTTCATCTTTCTTTGCGCAATCTATTTTTCTATCTTGCAAACTCACAAGAGTTTGCTGAGATCTCCAAAACAAATTTCGCAAAAAAATCCTGAATCCACTTTATGCATTTTCTTACCGGAATTGGTATAATTTAGTAAATAAACCGTTATACCAATAACTAAAAAGCCATGCATAGATTAAATTAAAAATTTCTATTGAAAATCGATTTTATGGAAAAAGATGCAGATGAATTGACGCCCAGTCATCAAACGTGCGCTTGATTTTGCGCATGTTGATGACGCTTTAGTTTTGGGGGAGTCCAGTCTCTCCCAAAAAACGTCATCAATTTGTGCCAAAGGCACAACCCTTGTTGGGTAGAAATAACCTTGAAGATTTTCAAGATTTTTTCTAATAAATGTTACTAATACAAAAAATCAGCAATATCAATAATGCGATAGAAATAACTATCCGTTGCAACAGAGGAAGAAATTCCACTTAGGTGAAAGAGTACCGGAACTGTTGCAAAACCTCTTGGTACCTTAAGAGCCTTTGTTTTTTCTTTCATCTGATCAATGATATCCACACCTAGTTCTCGCCGCTTCAATTTGAATTCACAAAGAAATAAATTTTTAGTACGGGTTTGCACGAGGTAATCAATTTGACATCCCTTTTGCATCGTTGTTTTTGATTGTCGATAGGGGCCATCTGCCACAATATCGCTGCTTGAAATTCCCATTGCTTCTAACAATAGTGGACGATTTTGTAATAGTAATTGTTCGAGTTGTAATCCAATATGTGCATCAAATCCGGGGAGTTGTGAGAGTGGAGCATTTTTAAAACCATTTAAATCGATTTTATTGCGCATCGGTTCGATTAATTTTAAGTAAAAACGAATATATGGATCACAAATGCGATATAAACTCTGCTTGAGAGGATGCATCGTTTTAAAGGACCACAAATTTTGTTTTTGTATAAAACCTGCTATGATGAGATGTTCGACCAGAGCACTAAGTGTTCCACTATGCGCAAAACCAATGGCTTTGCGCATTTCGGCAAGTAGTTTCATGCCATCTTTAAGTGTATTCAATATTTTTTTGTATGTTGCCCCTTTTCCATTGAAAAGGTCATGAAAAATGCGTTCAAATTCTAAAACAAGTAAACCGTCTTTTTCAAAGCATAGCTGTTTAATATTGTCTTCAGCAGTGCATACTGGCGAAATTTGTTCTAAATACCAGGGAACACCTCCTAAAATACTTAAAAGTTTATAGATGTCGTAGGTGGAACCTTGAAAGCTCGTTGCTTTTAATAGATGGCTGCTTTCAGGGATCGTGAGCGGTTCTAAAGTGATTGTTAAATGAATTCTTCCAAAAAATGCGGTGCTTTTTAAAATATTTTCCTCAATCCAAGTGGATATCGATCCGCAAAAAACAACCATGATCGATAGCTTCTGTTTGTCCCACCAAGCTTTTAGTTTTGGAATAAAACTGGGATCTTTAGCACCCATCCAAGAAATTTCATCGAATAAAACAATATCACCTGGATGGACATGCAGCGATAGGTGTTCAAAAGCATCGCTCCAATCGTCGAATGAGAAAGGGGGAATTTTTAATTGCCAAGCAAGTTGTTTCGCAAAATAATCTCTTTGGTTTTGAGTAGTCATGCCATCTTGCGGTGCAAGACCTACGAAATTCCAAAGTTGATGTTGTGGATTTTGAGTAGCAAATTCTTCTATAAGACGACTTTTTCCAATCCTTCGCCTCCCTTTGATAACCACTAAACTCGGCGTCTGCTTCTTGTGCAGGTCTTGTAAATGTTTGAGTTCTTTCTTACGTCCAATAAATAATTGCAATGCTACACCATAAATATTTGCTCAAAATCAAATATTATTATAAAATGAGCAAAAATTGATGTCAAAATAAATTGCTCAAAACAACATTTTCTTTGTTTTGAGCAAAATATTGGTGTCATATTTTGTCAGGCAGAAAATCTGAACGATTCCTTTTTACTTGTTTTGCTGACGAGCAACATGTTATACCAATAAATAGTATCTTGGAAAAGAGGTTGTAATATGCAAAAAGAAGAGGGCAATGAAGGCAAATATGTCGAGTTTCTCCACCAATGCGTCATACTCAGCGTTAAAGTGCTCGCCTTCTTTATGGTACTCGTTATCTGGCTTGCACTGATCGATGTGATTGTCCACTTTTATCAAAGAATCGAGATCTCTTTCCCTTCGATGTTTAGCGTAGAATACCTCATCGCTACGCTCGGAGACTTTTTAGCAGTATTGATCGCCATCGAAATCTTCCTCAATATCATCTTCTACCTGCAAAAAGATCAAATTTACGTGACGCTTGTACTAACTACCGCACTAACAGCAGTCGCAAGAAAGGTGATTATTCTCGATTACCAACAGACAAGCCCCCTCCATATCTTCGGCATCGCTGCCATCATTGCATCCGTGGGATTGGCCTTCTGGTTCGTCACCCACCGATCGAAAAAATCGATCGAAGAACTCACACAGCAGTAGCATAGACGATTATCGGCACCATCGGAAATAATGCGAGCCGATTCAAGAACAGTTCTCTCATTTTCTTTGGAAATTGTAAACAAACGACCCGCGCACTGCTTGCCCAAGTTGATGCGTCCGAGGCATTTGCTTTGATCGATTTATGCATCTCCACGATTCTTTCCCTTTC
Source organism: Parachlamydiales bacterium (assembly GCA_942491955.1). Classification (GTDB taxonomy): domain Bacteria; phylum Chlamydiota; class Chlamydiia; order Chlamydiales; family CALOCV01; genus CALOCV01. The sequence goes on along the minus strand of CALOCV010000027.1, from coordinate 12,253 downwards.
GTCATATTGGTATAAAATATCTTTTGCCTACAAAACAGCGAAGGACATATAGTGGGATCCCCCTTATTTAGACAAGAAGCAAAAGGTGTCATATGGATATATCAGGCGCAAGCTATTCTCTCCAAGTACCAAAAGCCATTTACGGTGCTGTAGACGAGCGAAAGAATATGCATGAAATAGCGGGTCACGCATTTGCCCAAACCATACAAGAACAAGCAAAGAGCGTGGCTTGTCTGGTTTCGAAGGGGTGCTTACAACAAGGTCCGAACGGAAATTATCATTTTTCTTCACAGGTGCCGACTTTAAAAACACAGGTAGGGAGAAAAATGCCTTTTGGAGAAAACGAAGCGTTTTGCGATGAACCTGTTCCAGGATGGGGAACGGCTTTTTTAGTCACAGACCGCTGGATGTTAACAGCCGGCCATTGTGTATGTGAAGAGGGGGTGAATCAATTACATCAACAGCGAATCAAGAACACAAAGGTGATTTTTGATTTCCAACAGAATCAACCAGATCAAACAACGGTATCTTTTGGGGAAGATAGTGTATATACGATCAAAAAAGTCGTTGCCCACTTTTTTTCCGATCAGGGCAACGATTGGGCCTTAATCAAATTGGATAGGAAGGTGAAAGGAAGAAAACCGCTTCCCCTTCTTCCCGTTAAAACATTACCGCTAGCAACACCTTTGTATATGTTGGGACACCCTTCTGGGCTACCATTGAAATTTGTGGAAAATGCAGAAATTAAGGGGGAGGACTCTTGCCATTTTGAAACGAACGTAGACGCCTTTAGTGGTAATTCCGGGTCACCTGTTTATCATCGAGTTCATAAAAAAGTGATAGGAATATTGATACGAGGGAATAGAGATTATGAAACCGATCCCAATTATCAAAACACAGGGCGATCAAGAAGGCGCGCTTCTCAAATACAGCCAGGACAGGGCTATGAGACTGTACAGAAACTTAATTTTTTAACAGAACCTAGTTTTTTTAAAGCTCTTTTTCCCAAGTTGCCAACTCGAGTCTTTTTTGCGACTGGAGCTGGTTTATCGATTCAGTATGCATGGTTTCGCTATCTTACTCATCACGCAAATTCTCCCAAAAAGGAAAAACATTTCCAGCAATTTAACGAGCAATTAGCAAGACTTGCCCTGGATGATCCTGAGGAATGTAAGAATTTTATTGAAAAAATTGCCGAACAACTCTTATCTGCCGAAATAGGCTACAACCCTGATGGGTGGGGCACGACATTTCTTCTGGCAGGAGGATCGGCTGTTGCTGCTGGTATTCTCGTATACAGTTTTAGTGGAATTATTCAGAATCCTAAGAATGTACCAAAAATGATAGGAGAAGGCTCAGTGAAGAAGGTACAAGAAATGGTAATGGAAGGTTCTATGAAAATGGCGAGTGGGTGCGTTAAGCATATAAGTGAATTGCAAGGGAAAGGGGCTCTGGAGAAGGAAAAAATAGAAGTAATGGCGACGATGGCAAGGGAAAGTGCTAGGGTATTTTACGAAACCCTAAAAGTGGAAAAAGTAGTTATGTTGACACAACAAACAGGCTCTCAACAAGTCGTCCAAACGGTAGTGGACATGAGTAAATGGTTGGGGAGCTTGGTGAGTGTGGGATTAGGTGTTTTTGTTTCTCGCATGATGTCTAGCATTCATTATAGCAAAGAACCGCTTCACCCATTTGAGTTAATCGCTCTTACTCGATTCCATTTTAGATTTTTTGCTCATTTGCTAAACAATGAAAGAGACGAAGCAGAAAAGGCATTTACTGAATATGAAACCTTTGTGCGGAGCATCATGGATACGGAGGCCTTTAAGAAAATATTTAAAGAATACATCGAAGCTAGCAAAACAGTTCCAGAATGGCATAAGGAGCGAGCAAAAATTATTCTGCACTTTTTAAACGATAAGAATCTATTTCTTGATCTCCAGTTGTAATACATAGCAACACAGAAACTCAAAGACACAGAACCTACATTCCTAGACTTTGCACTCTATTTTCATGAATTATCCCATATATCCAAGCTGCAGTTTTTCCAAATAACCAAATTATCTTTCTCCTGAGCTGGTTGAGATTCGTTATTACCTCTCGAACCGTCTGCGAAATTGACTCGTTGTAAAAATATACCACACCTATTCCCTCCATGATCTGGAAAACCCATTTTAATGGTGGGACAAAACAACGAATGTAAATTTTTGGAGATAAGATTTGGAGACAATAAAATTGACATTGTAGTATTTCTTAAAAAAACAAGGATATGAAGGATCGCAAGCGGCAACATATGCAAGATAAAGATCAACCACTTTACCAAGAACTCACGGAAACGATTTTAGGGTGCTGTTTCGATAGAGTTCATCATCCTGATCATCATGCCGCCTGCGATCCTGCTTATCTTGTTTCTCTTTATACGCAACAGTGATAATCAATTAGAACATTAATTTGAGAAGTTTTTCTCTGTATTTTGGATCAGTTGCTGCGTAACTGTCAAATAAACCCATCTTTTCGCCGTATTTCGTAGTTGCTATCCTACATTCCTAGACCTTGCACTCTATTTTACGGCATTCGATCATCAATTCTGGTAGTGTACCATTCTTTCTGTAAATAAGGCCAATAGGATACAGCGTGCGACAAATGCAAGGCTGCGAAGCAGCCGCAGGGGGGTTCCCCAAAAAAAAATTTAGAATGAGGCAAGAGCCTCGTCAGAGGCTTTTGCCTCATTCATTGATGACACACCCTACAAACATCCGCGCAAGTACCGCGCGGTGAGGGAGTCTTTGTTTTGGGCGATGCGTTCTGGGGTACCTGTTGCCATGATGAAGCCCCCCTTTTCGCCCGCTTCGGGGCCGAGGTCGATGATGTAATCGGCATTTTTGATCATATCGAGGTTGTGTTCGATGAGGACGACGGTATTTCCTTTATCGATGAGTTTGTGGAGGACGGTAAGGAGCGTGGCGATATCGTTAGGGTGGAGGCCTGTTGTGGGTTCATCGAGGAGGTAGATGGTTTTCCCTGTGGAGCGTTTGGCCAGTTCTCGGGAGAGTTTGATCCTTTGTGCTTCGCCGCCGGAGAGGGAGGCCATCTCTTGGCCGATTTTGAGGTATCCCAGGCCGACCGATTGTAGGGTATTGAGGACGCGGAGGATGCGTGGGTGGGCGGAGAAGACCTCTGTTGCCTCGTCGATGGTGAGGTCGAGGTATTGTCCAAAGTTTTTCCCTTTGTAGAGAACGAGGAGGCTGACGGGATTGAGGCGGAGGCCGTGGCATTGTTCGCAAGTGACGCGGATGGGGGGGAGGAAGTGCATCTCGACTTTGCGATAGCCCATGCCCCAGCAGTGGGAGCACATCCCTCGTCGGTGGTTGTAGGAGAAGTGGCCTGGGGTGAGGCCTCGCATCTTCGCTTCGGGGAGGGCGGCGAAGAGGTCGCGGAGGCGTGGGAGGAGGTCGGTATAGGTACCGACATCGGAGCGGGAGGTGAGGCCGATTGGGTTTTGTGACAGGGAGAGGACTTTGTCGAAGTGGTCGAGGCCGTTGATTTTGGTTTGTTCGATGGTGATGGTTTTTTGTCGTGCGGCGAGGCCTTTTTCGAGTGCGGGGAGGAGGATATTTTCGAGGAGGGTCGATTTTCCTGAGCCTGAGACGCCTGTGAAGCAGGTGAGGGTGGAGATGGGGATTTTGAGGGAGAGTTGTTTCAGATTATGGAGGGAGGCTTTGGTGATGGTGAGGGAGCCTTTATTGATGGGGCGACGTTTTTTAGGGGTGGGGATTGATTGTTTTCCGGAGAGGTAGGCACCGGTGAGGGAATTGGGGTTGTCTTCGATCTCTGCAAGGGTACCTTGGGCGGTGATGTATCCTCCAGCTGTTCCTGCTTTGGGGCCGAAGTCGACGAAGTAGTCGCCGTGGACGAGGGTGAGAGGGTCGTGTTCGACGAGGAGGAGGGTGTTGCCGAGCGTTTTGAGTTGGTGAAGGGCGGTATTGAGGCGGGCGTTGTCGTGGGGGTGAAGTCCTATGGTGGGTTCGTCGAGGATGTAGAGGAGGCCGGTGAGTCCGCTGCCGAGTTGTTTTGCTAGGCGGATCCGTTGGGTCTCTCCACCAGAGAGGGTAGGGGCTCTTCTGTCGAGGGCGAGGTAGCCGAGGCCGACGTCGTTGAGGAAGGAGAGGCGATGGAGGAGTTGATTTTCTGTTTCGGCGAGGATTTTCTTTTGTATAGGGGTGAGTTGCAGGGAGTGGAGGAAGGAGAGGGTTTGTTCGATGGGGGGGGGGGGGGGGGGGGGGGGGGTAGGGCGCATAAAGCATGGATAGGCAGGTCGTGGATGGTGACGTGGCGTCCCAATGGACCGATGCGAGCGCCTTGGCACGAGGGACAGACGTAGGTGTCGAGGTAGGGGATAACGGCTTCGCGGAAAACATTCCTTCCTTGTTTCGCAAGGCGAGCGAAGACGTGATTGAGTCCGACCCATTGGAAGCGCAGGCCTTCTGGAGTGAAGTAGAAGGCGTTTTCTTGCGATCCATTCATAACGAGATTTTTCTGTGTGGAGGAGAGATTCTTTAAGGGTGTGTGTGGGTCGATCCCCTCTTGTTCTAAGAAGAGGTAGATCCATTGAAAGACGTGGTTGGAACGGATATTTTTCCAGATGGAGCGGAGGATGGATAGGATAGAGAGGTTTTGCCATTCGGGTTGGTGGGCAAAATTGGCTCCGTACTGGTAGCCGAGTCCTTGGCAGTCGATGCACATTCCTTCCTGTGTATTGAATGCGAAGGTTTGAGGAGTGATTTCGGGGTAGGATTTTCCTGTGCTGGGAACGGAGAAGGAGAGGTTGAAGAAGAGAGGTTTCCCATCGCGGAGGATGACGAGTTTTTGTTCGCCGATTTTGGTAGCGGTTTCGACAGCCTCTGCTAAGCGGTTGTGGATGGTGGGGTTGACGATAAGGCGGTCGACGACGAGGAAGAGGGCATTTTGTCGTTTTCTGTCGTAGGCATGGAGCAGAGTCTCTTCATCTTGGTCCATGTCGTAGAGGACGTCGTTGAGACGAATGCGGATAAATCCTTGTCGTCGGAAGCGGGCGATGAGGTTTTCCCATTTCTCTCCTTTTTTCACTTCGAGTGGGGCGAGGATTTCGATTTTCGCTCCCTCTTTCCATTCCATGACTTGTTCGATGACGGTTTGTTTTCCGATGGCTTGGATCACTTCTCCCGTTTCGGGGCAGTGGGGGATGCCGATACGGGCGTAGAGGATGCGGAGGTAGTCGTAAGTTTCTGTCATGTTGCCGACGGTGCTGCGGGGGTTGCCTGCGTGGATTTTTTGTTCGATGGCGACAGCGGGGGTGAGGCCACGGACGGAGCCGACTTTTGGTTTTGGCATCTGTTTCACGAATTGGCGTGCGTAGGGAGAGAGGGAATCGGTATAGCGGCGTTGCCCTTCGGCGTAGATCGTTTCGAGGGCGAGGGAGGTCTTTCCCGAGCCGGAGGGGCCGGTGAAGAAGGTCATTTGATTGCGAGGGATATCGACCGATACGCGTTTCAAGTTATTTTGTTCTGCCTCTTCGACGACGATGGTATGGACGAGGCGTTTTTCGCGTTCTTTTTTTGCGGATGTTTCTTTTTTTGCTTTTTCTTTGGCTTGATGGATGCGGGAGGCGTAGTCGGGGTAGAGCGTTTCGTGCAGGGCCTTTCCTGTGGGCGATGGTAGGGAGGCGATTTTTTCTGGAGGTCCTGTAGCGACGATCTCTCCTCCAGCGTCACCCCCTTCGGGGCCGAGGTCGATGATCCAGTCGGCTGTTTTAACGACTTCCATGTTGTGTTCGATGACGAGGACGGTATTCCCTTTCTCGACGAGGCGGTGGAGGACCTCGAGCAGGTGGTGGATATCGTGGTAGTGGAGTGCTGTCGTTGGTTCATCGAGGATGTAGAGGGTATTTCCCGTTGAAGGGCGGGAGAGCTCTTTGGCGAGTTGGATCCGTTGTGCTTCGCCGCCGGACAGTGTTGTCGACGATTGGCCCAATTTGATGTATTCCATTCCGACATCGCGCAACGTCTCGAGTTTTTTTCGGATGGTGGGGATAGCAGAGAAGAAGTGGAGTGCTTCGGCGACTTCCATCTCGAGGATGTCGTAGATGTTTTTCCCTTTGTATAGGACCGAGAGCGTTTCGGAGTCGAAGCGGTGGCCGAGACAGAAAGCGCAGTCGATCCACTGGTCTTCCATGAAGTCCATATCGACTTTGACCATTCCCATCCCACGACAATGGGGGCACGACCCTTCGGCGACGTTGAAGCTAAAGCGGCCCGGTTTGTATCCACGGGCACGACTTTCTGGCAGGGAGGAGAAGAGATCGCGTATGGCATCGAAGAGTTTGATGTAGGTGGCGGGGTTGGAGCGTGGGCTGCGTCCGATGGGCGATTGATCGATTGAGATGATCTTATCGAGGTGTTGGAGGCCGGTGATTTTTTTGTGGGCGCCGACGGGGAGCTTGGCATGGTGGAAAGTATTGGCTAAAGCGGGATAGAGCGTTTCGGTGATGAGCGAGGATTTCCCCGATCCTGAGACGCCGGTGACGGCGATGAAGAGGCCCAGAGGGAGGGTGAGATCGACCTGTTTGAGGTTGTGGTGGGAGGCTCCTTCGATTTTGCATTTCTTCTTGCTCGGTTTTTGTCGTTTTTCGGGGATGCGGATGGTTTTTTCTCCGCGGAGATAGGCTCCTGTTAACGAATGGGGTGCTTTCAGCACATCGGAGACATTGCCTTGGACGATGATCTCTCCTCCGCGACTGCCGGCGCCGGGGCCGAAGTCGATGACGGTATCGGCGGCCAATATCGTCTCTTCGTCGTGTTCGACGACAACGACGGTATTCCCTTGGTCGCGCAGCTCTTGTAGCGTTTCGATGAGTTTGGCGTTGTCGCGCGGGTGGAGGCCTATTGAGGGCTCATCGAGGACATAGGTGATGTCGACAAGGCCGCAGCCGATTTGGGAGGCGAGGCGAACCCGTTGAGCTTCGCCCCCTGATAGGGTGGGTGCTGTGCGTTCGAGGGAGAGGTAGTGGAGGCCGACGCGTTGAAGGAAAGAGAGGCGTTCTTGGATCTCTTTGAGTAGCTCTTTGGCGATGATCTGATCGGTGCCGTTTAAAGTGATGGAGGAGAAGAAAGCGTGGCATTCGTCAACGGTATAGCGAGCGATCTCTCCGATCCGTTTCCCGTTGACGAGAGTCGCTGCAGGATAGGCGCGTAGGCGTTCTCCCAAACATTCAGAGCAAATGCGCTCGTCCATCTTCTCTTCCATCTTCTTGCGATAGCTGTCGCTCTTGGCTTCGGCGTACCGTTGTCTTGCTTCGAATAGGACGCCGCGCCATTGGACGCGATCGTCCCATTCGGCGCCTGAAATGGGGTGGACGAAGTGCATTTTCGTCCATTTTTTCTGCGTGCCATGAAGGAAGATGTTTTTTGCTTCATCGGAGAGGTTTTTCCAAGGGGTATGGACATCGAAATGGAAAAGATGGGCGAGGTTATCGTAAATATTGCCATATCGGACCGTGCGGTAGGAGCTGGCGATGAGGCAACCATCGTCGGCGATGCTTTTGTTGGGATCGATGATTTTTTCGATGACAAAATCTTGAATCGTGCCAAGGCCTTGGCAACGAGGGCACATCCCTGACGGGCTATTAAACGAGAAGTCGTGGGGTTCTAGGGCAGGGTAGGAGATCCCTGATTTGGGCGAGTAGGCGTGCATTGAGAAGAATTGTTCTTCGCCACTATCGGCGAAGAGGACAAGACAGGTGCCTTCGCTCTCTTCAAGCGCGCGCGATACCCCTTCGGCAACGCGTGGAAGGGTGTCGGGACGGACGACGATACGGTCGATAACGAGGTCGACGTCGTGAGCGAGGTTGCGGTCGAGGGTGATGGGTTCGTTGAGGTCGACGATTTGTCCATCGAGGCGGATACGCATGTACCCTCTTTTGAGAAGATCGGCAAAATCTTCTTTAAACTCTCCCTTCTTATTTTTTGCATAAGGGGAGAGGATGATGATCTTGGTTTCTTCGGGCAGTGCCTGGATCATTTTGGTAATGCGTTCTCGGCTTTGGGGACGGACGGGTTCTCCACTAATGGGACAGTGGGGTGTGCCGATGCGAGCAAAGAGGACGCGAAGGTAGTCGTAGATCTCGGTCATCGTCCCGACGGTGGAGCGGGGATTGCGTCCGGCGGTCTTTTGTTCGATGGAGATGGTGGGGGTGATGCCATCGGTGTGTTCGACGTCGGGTTTGGCAATCTCGCCCATCTGCCTTCTTGCATAGGGAGAGAGCGACTCGACATAGCGGCACTGCCCTTCCATGTAGAGAGTATCAAAGGCGAGCGATGATTTTCCCGAACCGGAGACACCGGTGAAGACGATGAGTTGATTCTTCTCAAGCGTAAGCGAAACGCCTTTTAGGTTGTGCACCCGCACATTCTTGAGAACAATCTGTTTTTTCATGAGAAGGAGGATAAAAAACTAAAAAGAACATTTTAGCAATTTATTTAGAATAATACCAATTCCGAGTGGATGAATCATGAAGAAGTATTTAAAACCAATTCCGGTAAGAAAATGCATAAAGTGGATTCAGGATTTTTTTGCGAAATTTGTTTTGGAGATCGCAGCAAACTCTTGTGAGTTTGCAAGATAGAAAAACAGATTGCGCAAAGAAAGATGAAGATCAATTTGTGCACTTTCTTACCGGAATTGGTATAAAACCCGAGTTGTGCCCTACATCACACATCAACAGGCCTGCACTTGTCGATTGGAATGATACGCACCTCGTCCAAGTCCCAGACTTGGACTTCGGCACGTATCCCTCCCACTCGGCAAGCTCGGCTGTGTTCACGCGTGATGTAGGTTTCAACTCGGGTTTAAATGTTTTAATACCTTTTCAGGGGTATAACTTGTTGGATTTGCCTCGATTTGTCGATTCACTTCTGCAATGTCGTCTAGCATTTCTTGAATTTTTTCTTGTGGAAAACGGTAGCGATTTGGACGGCTTCCTATATGATAAACATGGAATAAGGGACATCCTATTTTATTAATTTTAAAAAGAATCTTGTTAGCATGTTCTCCTAATCTCGATATGACAATAATGACGGGCAAATCTTGATACTTTTCGTCTTGTTGACGTTTTTGCAACCAAGGCTTGAGTGCAGTGCAAACTTCGTCTACGTCAACTTCTGCAGCAGAAGCAACAACAAAAAAATAATTTGCCTTTGGAAGGGATTCCTGCATCTCTTTAGGGAAATTTTGGACCGATAGCACATATGGTGTTGTTTCGATAAATCCACCATCGAACCAATACTCTTTTTTTTCTTCCCACTGTTCTATAATGGTTTTTTGAGGAGGTGGAGGTCCACTTGTAGGAGGAGGTGTTGGCGTGCTTGGTTGTTGAGATGGTGTTTGGTTTGGCTGTTGTGGTGAAGAAGGGTGTTTTTTTGCGTTAATAATTTCTTTAAAAATAACTGAAGCTCGAGTTCGGAAGGGTTGGGATGTGTCGATGTTAGAATGGCTTAGGTGTCCTATCTTATAACCAGAGAAAAATAGTTGTAGGTCTTTTTTGTTATATTCTCGTTTCCAAAGACCTAGTTTATGGAAAAAAAGTCCAATTTTAGAAAACTGGTGAAAATGAAACTGGTTATCTAGGATATCCCATCGGACGTAGACTTTTCCTTGGATGTTTCCTTCGGAATTTTTTTTTACGCCCTGATAAGAAAAATCATCCAAAGAGTTAAAATTTGATACGTTTTGTACATTCAATTGAGGCATTGGTGGTCCTTTCCTCCCAAAAGATAATGATACTTTTTTAGTTCAGAAACAAGTTCAAAAAAGTCGATACTCCTCATGGAAATGTGACGTGTATTAATCAACTCATCCAGATAGAACGCTTAACAGCGGATGGTGATCAAGCCTTGAGGAATTCCAGTTAAATTTGTTGTTGTTGCATCAAAAAAGATGTTTTTTCCATGACTCGTATCGCAAAGAGTTTTGACTAGTTTTGGCATAAATTGAGATCGGAATGTATCAAGATTAAACGAGGAATACGGATCGTTATCGAATATTGCTTGGCATTCCTTCGTGAATTCTTCATGCTTTCTTAATTCAATCGTTGCTGTACGCTGTATTTTCCTCTGCAGAGTGAGATTTTCCTTAAGAAAATCATTGATTGTTTGCACAAGGATTTTCGCGCACTCTTTCTCAATAGGATCCTTAAATAGAGAATCGACTACAGATTGGTCGAGTTGCTGAGAAGAAATTTTCACACCTTTTGCATCTAAATATTGGTTATATTCTGTTTCTTTAGCTTGAGCCTGTTCTTTTTTTTCTTTAATGTCTTCGACCTCTTTAACAAAATCGATTCGATCTTGACCGATGAATGAGGCTTTGAATTTATCTTTGAATTCGTCAATCCATTCTATTGGGAGATAATGAAACAATCCATCGCTGGTGCCGGCCAATCCAATAAAACCCTGCATTTTTGAATTCTTATCGAGATCGATGAGCTCAAAACAACCATCGAGGGATAATAATAGGTTATCAAATTTCACATCACTAAATTCAAATTCATTAATAAGTATTCCTTTTTGCTCATACCCAGTCTTCATAAATTCTTGGATCTTTAGGTCTTTATCATCAAGAAAAGCCTGATGAAGACCTTTTTGGTAGGTATAATCTCCACCAAGGACACGGGCTCTTCTTTCTAAGACAACGGTATCGGAACCGATGGTGACGGTTTGTGCTTCGGGAACATTTAACAAATAGAGATTGCGCTGTTGAATGAGGGTTCGTGCTTCATTACTGCGTTTGACATACTCTTCCGCTTTTCCTTGTGCACGAATATATTTAACCACTAAGTTGGGAAGGCTATTTAGGAAAAAAACGGTGGCTTGTCCTCCATGAATTTTTGTAACGCCTGGAGGTGGTAAGATTCCAACGGAGAGTTTGGTTTTTAATGCTTTTTCTAGGAGGCTCTTTTGATCGCTTGAAAGGGAAAATTTGGTTGTATCGCAACGCGTCTTTTTCTCATGTAAACGTTGTAGGGCTGCTTGCTTGTGTTTTTCTAGGTCTTCTTGGCATTTTTTTAGATCTGAGGGATCGGGAGCCATATGGGTTTGATATTCTAAAGGTTTTTTAATAGGTGCAGAAGGATTAGAAGGCGGTATCTTGGGAGAAGGTGTAGTGGGAGAAGGTGTAGTGGGAGTGTTTGGAAAAGAGAGGTCATGCTTGGGATTGAGAAGTGTTTTTTGTTGGGTCAGCCTGCAAAACAGACCGTCTATTTTGTTTCTGAATTGGTTGCGTTTCGCATTTTTTAAGCCGTCTTCGTTGAGATAAATCACCCATTTTCTTCTGTTAAATTCTTGTTGCCAAAGGCCCAGTCTATAAAAAAAAAGTCCTATTTTAGAAAATTGATGATAGAACCACTTGCCCTCTTTATTGCATCGAACATAAATTTTACCCTGGATTGCACCTGATCGATTTTTCTTTAGTTGCGGGTAAGAAAAATTATTAAATGATGTGAAAGCAGAAACTTTATCGATGTCTAGATGGGGCATTAGAACTCCTTAAAAAAAACAATATCTTTATTCTACACATATTTTGATTTTAAATCAATCTTTTTCTACTAACAGTAGAATTAAATGCTTTTAATAAATTGCGCCATAAAGCTTATGGAAGTCATTAATAGAGGGGGCTTCCTTTCTTAAGAAAGCCGGTATTCCTCATGGAAATGCTGCATATGGAGATCATGGACCAAAGAATACGCCTCTTTATGGAAAATAGCATCTTCATAGAGGTATGTTCCATACATCCCATTCCAAAGGGAGCAGATGAGTCCAAGAAACGCCTCACCATCCCTCACCGCGCTGAACCACGCTACCCTGGCTTGGGACGAAATGAGTTTCTCTTTGTCATACAAATAGATCGGCTTGGCACGGGCGATGAGGCTTGGATTGAGCCAGGGGGTGCTATTGCCGACCGAATGAATAAAGCTGGATAAGTCATAGAAAATGCCTTGCATGACATGAGCGATAATCCGGATCGCCATGCCGATCGTTTTCGGGATGAAAGAATCGGTGAGAGCCATCGATTTTTTCGGTGAATAATAAGCTTGGTACTCTTCTGCAGAAAATGTCGTTAAAGAAAAAGAGAAGGCATAATTGGGCAAAATCTGCGTTGCAAAAAAGCGCTTTTCCTTTTTCACCCCTTTCCAATAACGACTTTGTGTGAAGAGGTCGATATG
>CALOCV010000026.1:0-12403 GCA_942491955.1 Parachlamydiales bacterium | reverse complement strand
AAAAATGCGATCCAAGCGTGCATCGATCTGATTGAGACGCCTGATGATGCGAGGATGCCAGGTTTTGATGTGATATTGAGTAAAAAATTTTAATTTAAAAGCAAGGTGTGATCCACGTTGGTGGAACGGTTTTTGTGGATATTCCGAAAAATTTAACGAAAAATGGGCGTGTGAAGTGGTTTTTTCCATCATTGTATCCTCCTAAACAAAGAAAAAAACAATTGTTATTCATAAATATTTAAAAGTCAATAAGTTAAAATAAGATCGATGGAAACAAATAATACCAATTCCGGTAAGAAAATGCATAAAGTGGATTCAGGATTTTTTTGCGAAATTTGTTTTGGAGATCGCAGCAAACTCTTGTGAGTTTGCAAGATAGAAAAACAGATTGCGCAAAGAAAGATGAAGATCAATTTGTGCACTTCCTTACCGGAATTGGTATAAAGACACAAATTCATATTCATTTTTTTAAACGAATGAGGCAACACAGTCCCCTCTAGGGAAAATGTAATACATGTCCACCTGCACAATTTTACTCGTTGAGGATTTCTATCTGCCGATAAACTGAAGGTTTAATGGTGCGCGAAAACGCGAGAAAGAGCTTTTTCTAGCTGTTCGCGATGGATTTCTGTCATCGGACAAAGAGGAAGACGGCAAGGACCTGCAGGAGAGAGAGAGTCAAGTTCTCCATGGCCACGATGATCAAGTTCGCTTCGAGAAAAGCGCCAGGCAAAGAAGAGGAATCGTGATCTGACAGCCCGGTCTGCGAATGCTTCAATGAAGTTGCAGAGATCATCGGTTCTGGAGCAATATTGGAAGTTACAGAGATGCCACCGTCTCCTCCAAGAGTGAGAAAGGGGAGAAGAAGGACATCATCTCCGCTCAAGATGGCAAAATCTTCTCGATCGACGACTTGCCGCATCTCTCCCACGGAGAGGATGTTGCCTGTCGATTCTTTGATTCCGATGCAGGTGGGGATTTGTGCCAGGCGTTGAAGGGTATTTGGCTGAATGGCGACACCTGTTCTCCCAGGGATATTGTAGAGGTAAAAGGGGAGAGAAGTCGCTTCAGCGATTGCCACATAGTGGCGATAGATCCCCTCTTGCGTCGGCTTGTTGTAATAGGGTGTGACGATCAGAGCGCTATCGGCTCCCATCGATTCGGCCCATTTCGTTTGAGCAATGGTTTTATCCGTGCTATTCGAGCCCGTGCCCACCATTAGGGGGATTTTCCCCTGACATTCTTCTAAAGCAATGGAGAGGATCTCTTCTTGCTCTTGCTGGGTTAACGTCGGCGTTTCTGCTGTCGTTCCAAGAAGAGTAAGGCCATGAATCCCACTTTTAAGTTGATCGTGTAGGTTCTTGCGTAAACCCTCTTTGTCAAGGGAGCCATTGTTCTGAAAAGGGGTGATAAGGGCTGTATAGATTCCTTTAAGCATCGTATCCTATTTTTGGTTTTGGGGGGTTTTATTGTATTCAGGCCTGACATTGGACATTTGGCACTATGTGCCAAATGTCCGAATGTCAGGCCTGACCCCAATTTTCAACCAATCTTTCATTGTGAAGAAACCGTTTTTGTCTTGAATCCAATCGGCCGCTTGTAAAGCTCCTAGAGCCCACCCATCGCGCGAGCGCGCTTGGTGGCTTAAGGTGATCGTGTCGATTGGAGAATCAAAGAGAATGTGGTGGCTTCCTGGTATTGAGCCACAACGAAGAGTGGCAAAATGGAGCTCTCCATCACCGATTTTGCTTTCGCTGCGGTCGTAGTTGGCATTTTTTTTCCGATCCATATTAGCGATCAGTATCTCAGTAAGGCATTTCGCTGTTCCTGAGGGGCTATCTTCCTTTTGACGGTGGTGTGCCTCCCATCCCGATACATCGTAGTCGTCAAAGGCGTTAAAAAGGCGGGCTGCTTCTTCGACCACTTGGGAAAATAAGTGAAATCCGATGGAAAAATTGGCACTGGCAAGACAACCGATGCCACCCTGTTTCACTTTCTTTTCGACTGCGGGCGCTATAGGGTCCCACCCCGTAGTACCGATAATGAAGGGCTTTTGTGCAGCAATGGCCATTTGTAAATGTTTTTCCACAAGCGTGGAATGCGAAAAATCGATGCAGACATCGGCCTCTGCAATGGAATCTTTCGATTCTCTTCTCTGTCCCAAAATGGCAACGACATCATCACCTCTTTCCTTTGCTAAAGAGGCAATTTTTTTCCCCATCTTTCCATATCCAAAAAGAGCTATTTTCATAGGTTTGCCTCTAACTAAATCACTAAACGATTGCCTCATCTAAGGGAACAATGGGTTGGTGAAATTGTGCTGTATGCCATAAATCGTAGACGAGCTGTAGAGTCATCCAGAATTCAGGAGTGGTATTGAGTGCATCGGCTAAATCGAGAGCAATGGCAGGGGTTACGTTGCGTTTGCCATGGATGATGTTGTTGAGTTTAGCTGTCGTCCATGCTCCCCCTAGATGGTGCACGAATTTCACCTGAGAGATTCCCATGGGAAGAAGAAAGTGTTCTAGGAGAATTTTACCTGGATGAGCAGGCGATCTTTTTTTTGGCAGCATCTTTTGCCTTCTATTTAGACGGTCTTGAAAAAGTCCCTATCTTCTTTAGGGCCACTATTTATGATAATCGACGATTTCTACTTCGTCGGCATTGCCCTTTTCCCAATAAAACACAATGCGCCACTGGTTATTGATCCGAATACTGTACTTACCCTTATAATCTCCTTTAAGAGCTTCTAATCGATTTCCTGGTGGAACCAATAAGTCTTTTAACTCCTTGGCGGCATTGAGCATATCGAGCTTATCTCTGGCATTCTCATGGAGCTGTTTAGGTAGTTTGCGGGCATCCTTTGAAAGATTTCCATGAAAAATATCCTCACCGCATCGATTGCCAAATCCACGAATCATTGCCTTATATACTCTATGTTATCAGATTATCGAAATTCGATAATCTTGTCAATCGAGCGCCCTTTGCTCACAGATCCGACTCCTCCTTAATCACCCTCCAAACGCGATCCATTTTGTTCCGTTGTTCTTCGTTGAGGGGATATAGAATCATAAAGAAATCGTCATTTGTCTGGAAGGCCGCTTTGGTCCAATTGGCCGATCCATTGATGAGCGTCTTGCCATCAATATAACAAAATTTATGATGAAGGAGATCGTTTCCCTGACTGAAACCCGTCGGTACACCACATTGTCGTAGATAGTCGACAATTTCCTTTCCCGTATTGCTCCCTTGATGGCGATCGACAACGACTTGTGTGTCGACTCCTCTTCTTTTTGCGGCGACGAGCTCTTCAGCAAGATCTTCTCGTGTGAAGGTGAACATGGCAACGCGAATCGTTTTTTCTGCTGTTCGTAGACATTTTTTCACTTTGTCAACAGCGGCCCGGTCATCAGGAAGAAAATAGATCTCTCCCTTCTGCTCTCCAAAAAGAAAGGTTCTCTCTTCTACAGGAGGAGCTCTTCCCTTTGGAGTGAGGCTTTTGGCTTTCAATGTAATATAATCAGCTAAAGGAGGGCTCTCAATACCAAAGACGAGATTGCCATATTTCCGAAGAGAGCCATAAGTGAAATTCGCCGAACCGATCCAAGCTACTTTGTCATCGATGACGAGCATCTTTTGGTGAAGAATACCCGGACTGGAACGCTCTTGGATATTAACCCGATTTCCCAGCTTCTCTTTCGTGTCATCGATCTCTTTCTTGTCGAGAACAAGATACGTCGAGATGCCTTGCTCGGCTTTTTTTCTAATGGCATTAATCACCGCAGGATCGCGTAAGGTGTACATGACAAGAACCATCGACTTCTCAGCTTGTTGGATTGCCGAAAGGAATAGATGGCGTAAATCGTCGTTATCCTCTTTTGCATAGATCGCAACGGGCTTTTCTGATGAGGGAAAAGATGTGGTTGGCCACTCTTCAAAAAGCCAGGTTAGGAAAATAAGAATCGCTGCAACAAAAAGGCGAAAAAGCCACTCTTGCAGTGTTAACGGCCGCTTTTTTCCTTTTCGCTTTTTGGATCTTTTTACCACGGTGTCTCTCCACCACTCAATGCAGAGAGAAGTCCTGTATAACGCGTCTGTATCTGATCATTGTGGATGGCAATGTTTACAGCTTTTGAAGAACCCACCAATACGACAAGCCTCTTCCCCCGTGTGACAGCAGTATAAAGGAGATTGCGATAGAGAGCTTGAAATGCGATGTGTGGATCGGCATGACAATACAGGGTGCTTCACTTCCCTGGTACTTATGAACCGAGACAGCATAGGCAAGAACGAGCTCGTCAAGGTCGCCATACGAATATTCGATCATCTGTTCATCAAATGCAATCCACACCTTTTCTTCCACGGTATCTATTTCTTTGATAAAACCGAGATCGCCATTAAAAATCTCTTTGTTGTAATTATTGCGGATCTGCATCACCTTATCCCCCTTAGCAAGGCGCATTCCCGGTCGGTGAAGGGCGTGTTTTTGGGGATTTAACCTCTCTTGAAGCTTATCATTCAGGTTGTAGATGCCAAGGATTCCTTTTCGCATCGGTGCAAGAACCTGGATTTCACGCATCGGATCCAACCCATACCTTTGTGGGAGCCGTTGTGTGACGAGTTGTACAAGGGTTTGTTCGATTTTTTCGGGATCGTCTTCTTCAAGGAAGAAAAAATCGCTCTCCGCATGATTTTGGACCTGGAGATACTGCCCTTGGTTGATCCGGTGGGCATTGGTGATGATCTGGGATCCGGCAGCTTGCCGAAAAATTTCCGTTAAGGAGATCGTTGGGATTCTCTGAGAAAGAATGAGGTCTTTCAAAACATTGCCAGGTCCGACACTCGGAAGCTGGAAAATATCGCCAATGAAAATAACGCGCGCTTTTGACGGAATCGCTCGCAGAAGATGATAAAGAAGGAACGTGTCCATCATGCTCGCTTCATCGATCAAGATCCAATCACACTCGAGAGGGTTATCGCGGTTTTTCTTAAAACGGTTAGTACCAAATTCGACTTCAAGGAGAGAATGGATGGTCGATGCGGGCCGCTTCGTGATTTCCGACATCCGTTTTGCGGCTCTTCCTGTCGGAGCAACAAGAACGATTGTCTTGGTCAACTGTTCGGCAATCGTTAGGATGGCATGGGTAATAGTGCTTTTTCCCGTTCCAGGACCTCCCGTGATGATCTGCATCTTGTGCTCAAAAGCGTTAGAAACGGCCTTCTCTTGTTGAGCCGCGAGTTTTAGATGGAGGCATTCCTGCACCCACACGATGGCTTTTTTTGTGTCGATAGTCCGAAGGGGACTTTTCCCTCGTACAAAGCGATGGATCTCTTTGGAAATGCCGACTTCGGATGCGTAAAGGCTTCCAAGCCAAATAAATAATTCTCTTTTCCCATGGACAACAAGGGGATGAATCACAACTTGCTTCTCTTCTCGAAGACTTCCTAGCTGCATCTCCAACTGTTCCGGAGAAATTTCTAGGAGGAGAGCGGTTTTTTCGATAAAAGGAGCAAGAGGATAACAGGTATGTCCTTCTTTGGAAAATTCTTGTAAAAAGAAAAGGATGCCTGCACCAATCCTTTGAGGAGATTCTTTTCCATAACCGAGGCGTTGTGCTAGCTCATCGGCCATTTTGAAACCAATCCCTTTGACATCGCGTGCCAGGCAATATGGGTCTTCTGTCACTCGTTTGATGGCATCATGCCCAAAACGGCGGAAAATTTTTTGGGCGAAAGCGGGAGTAATCTCGTGCCCTTGCAAAAAGAGCATCACATCGCGCACCCCTTTTTGTTCTTCCCAAGCCTCTTTTAGTTGGGCAACCCGTTTTTTTCCAACACCAGGAATCTCTTCCAAGCGACCAGGTGCATTTTCAAGGATTTCCAGTGTTTGTTTTCCAAAGAAATCGACAATTTTTTTTGCAAATTTCTTGCCTATCCCATGCACCCACCCCGACCCCAAATATTTTTCGATGGCAAAGACGTCGGTCGGAGGAATCGCTTGGCATTCGGCAACAGAGAGCTGTCGTCCATGGATGAGGTGGTGTTTCCATTCTCCCGTGCAACGGATGGATTCCCCAGGGCGTACGTGGGAGAAAGATCCTACAATGGTAATCGGGTCTTGCTCCTTTTCGCAGACGAGTTGCGCGACGGTGTAGCCTGACTCCTTATTGCAAAAAAGAATTTTTTCAATGGTTCCTCGATAAGACTCCATTCTAATCAAGTCCTTCGGAAATTTTGTGTGTACCAAAAGGCAATGGATTTAAGAGAGTATTCATATATTTTTCGGATTAAGTACCACAACGTTTGGCTGATAAGAAAAAGTTCGATATAAATTTTAGGTGAAAGGGGAATTCCCAGCATCGTACAAGTAAGAGCGGCTGTACTGAAATAGAAGAGTCGATGCAAGAGGGAAAAGGACCAAGTGGTTCTTCTTCGTCCTTTAATTCCAAAAAGAAGAGCAAATTCTTGTCCCATCTCTTCGAATAAACGGTGGGTATAGCGCCCAATCAGAAAGGCCGTTGTTGCAAAAATGACCCCATTTTTCAGGGATATTCTGCTTGCTATGCGGCCACTAAGGAGATGAACAGCGGTGAAGAGCCCCCATGAACCCACGGTGACGATCGATGAAGAGAAAGGAAGTGGTAAAGAGGGAGTAGGTCCCAGAAAAACCTCTTGTTTTGCTGAAATTCAGTGGTTCAGGGTCAATTTATTTGATTATAAATAAAATAGTGAATATACTTTGTCTTCATTTTTGGAGGTGTTTTTGTCTACGCTTTTACCTATTGATTCCTCTAAAGTCTTTTATTCCACAACGATCGATAATACTTACGAAAAAAAAACCTCTTTTGTAGAAAGAGGTATAAACAAAATCACAAAAATTTGGAAGAAATTTTGTGGTTTAATACCTAATCTCTTCACAAGACAAGTGATGATGGACTTTTTTATCTCCTCGAAAGTCTCACGCTTGCCATCCCCTTCTATTGGCTCCGTAACCGATGCCGTCGGGGTGATGGATTCTTTACTCGTCCTTGTTCGTTCGGTTAATGATTCCGTTGCAGAGTTCATCAAAGAATCCAAGTTTATTCAACGCCTTTTTGTTGTAACAAAACTTTTTTCTGGGGTCTATTTTCCTCTTTCTGCGTATAACACACTAAAAACCAGTAAAAAAATTGCTCTAGGGGGAACAAATGAGGCTCTTACAGACCGAAGTTTGCGGCTTGTAAGCTGGGTAGCTACCGCTGGAGAGAGCTTGTCAAATCCTCTTATTGGGTTGATGGAACTCGGATGGGCATCAAAAGAGGCCTTTTTTTGGGCTTCTCCTCTTTATGGAGTGAGTGTTGTTTTCTCCTTGTTGTCGAGCGCTGTTTATGCCAGAAACATCTGGAGGATTCGTCAGGTGCAAAAAGCGTGCTCGCTACCTTCTCCCGAAGAAAAGGAGAGAGGAATCGATGTAGCGCGCCTGACAAAAAAACTCTCCCTCTATAAAGATATCGAGATCAATGGAACACAAGCACGCCGCTTTCGCAAAGTTCTCGAAATCAAAAAAGAAGAGTCGAACCGCCTCTTATCGGATATTGGAAAAGTGTATGAGGAAGTCAAAGCCGATCCTTTTAATATTTCATCTGTCAAGAAGGGCAATCGAATGGTTGCTCTTTTAGACAAGCAATACCGCAATAAAAATCAATTCAACGCTCTTGTCATTGTTGCCAACATTTGTATGGCAGTGGGAATAGCTCTTCTTCTCGTGTGTCCCTTAGGCCCTTTTGGGAATACGCTCATTGCTTTGGGTGTTTTCTTGGGATTAACAATGCTCGTTGTTAGTAAAATTCAAACGCACAATTTTGAAAAATCGTGGAAAGTCCTCACAAACACGGGTACTCTGTAGCGAATTCTCGGAATCGTCGGCTTTTTTCTTCGTTATGAAGCACATGAAAGTAGAGGGCTAGTTGTCGATAGAGTTGTTTTCTTTCCCACGGAAAAGCATTTCTAAACCAACTCGATTCCTCTTTAATCGAGTCCGTGAGGTAGTGTCCTAGAAGTGCCCAAGAACGAGGATAGGAGACATGAGCCATCGCTCTAAAATGAACCTCTGCGAGCTCAGGCCCTTCTGTAGCAGCGAGCCAGCATCCATACAACGTGTGAAGAAGAGACGTTTCTTGGTTGAGAAGAATGGGGTTGTAGCGTTGGAAGATCCTTCCCGCCTCGTCCCATCGATTTTCCCATAATAGAGCTTCGATGTACATCGCATCAAAATGTGCCGACCAAGAACTGGGCAATGCTATCTCGTTACATTTTTCGATGGAAGCAACAACCAAGGAGAAGGCCTCTTCTTCCAAAGCTTGTTGGAGAAGATAATCCAACATGCGGATGGTGGCAAAAGAATCCATTTGAGGATGTTTTAAGAAAAACTGAGAGATTTGCTCGGAAATGGGAAGCAAAGAAGCCTCTAACCACTCTTCTAAAATGGGAGAAGAGAAGTTATTGGTTTGCTGAAGATGTATCATCTCTTCTTGAAAATCTTTTTTTTCTCCCATAACGAGAAGAAAGAAGAGGATGTTATCCATCAAAGAAGCATCGATCGCTTCACATTTTTGGCATTCACGTAAGATCTCATGAAGGACATGGGGTTTGTGGAGCCAAAAAGCCAAAATAACCGCAAATATGGCATTCGAATCGCTTGTATCTGGCTCGAGAAAATGAAGGAGCTCCCAGTTTTTTTGTAAGCTTTGAAAAAGCTTTAAGGTGTTTTCCCCTAAATTTTCCTGAGGAATCTGCCTTTTGGCGAGTAAGACAAATTGGTAGGTTGCTTTTCTCTCAATGCGAGAGCTTTTATGAAGACGAAATAAAATTTGTTCTTGCAGGATGGGTAAAAGGGGATGGGCAGGATAGCGGCGAAGAGCCAATTCAAAGCATTTGATTTCTTCTTCAATGTCATCGAGTTGCTGATAGACGAGAGCTTTTCCCAAATACTCCAAAGGGGCTCCCGGTGTTCCATGCAACTCTTCGAATTCATTCAAGGCGCGTTCCAGTAATAGAACGGAATTGTCCGCTTGCTGTGCCTGAGCAATAAGAGTAAAACCGGCTCGGAAGAGAGCTTCACGCCCCTCCATCCTTCCAGGAAATGAATAACTGATCCGTTGGTATTCGCTAAATGCTTTATCATATTCTTTATAGGCAAGGAAAGCGTCGGGAATCGCAAGACAATTGACCATCACACTCAAACTACGTACTGAAACACTCCAGTGATGCAGAGAAAAATCGTGATCCCTAGCTAACAACCCTACGTGGGTCCCTATGAGCGGCATAAGGCCCAAATAGGAGAATTGGAGAACATCATTGAGATAGATTGCGATATTTTGTTCATGCTGTTCGATGCGAATTTGATAACGCTTTCCTCGTTGAAGATAGATTTCGGGAGCGTGGACAACCTCGACAGACGAACGAAGAAGCTTTGTCGCTCGATGGGTGTCAGAACCCATCCAAAGACAGTATCCATCTGTGAGCTGCGTCCGCTGGCTCGCTTCAGGAACTTTTAAAAGAAAACCAATCCCTTGTGAGAGTTCTCCCAGTTGAACCGTTGCTTCCAGTCGCGTGTTTCCTGTAAAGGAAGCCTTTGAAATCATCAAACTCACCCACTCGGTCTCTTCTGCATTTCTCGTAATGGCTAGAGTACCCGGAAGGAGGACGTTCTCTTGGAATTCCCAATCCTCAGGTTTGTCAATATCGAGTTCAGCAACAAAAAACCATTCAGAACCCCCTTCAAGGTAGGATTCAATGTCATGAATCAACTCTTCCACAGAGGTATATCGCTCTTCCATCGCGGGAGCAAGACAGCGCGCCGCCACTTGCGATAGCATTTGGGGAACATCGCGATAAGGGGCGATCTCAGCAGGATCGACAAATTGTTCTTGATGCATTTTCTTTTTGAATTCTTTAATGCTTTTTCGCCGGAAGGGGAGGCGAAGGGCGAGGAATGTGTAGAGGATGATACCCAAGGAATAAATGTCTGTTTGGATTGTAGCAGGGAAACCCAAAGCGCGTTCCGGAGCCATATAGGAAACCGTTCCTACGATTTTTCCTCCGTAGGATTCATCCCGATGCAATGGAGTTTTTTCTTCGGGAAAAGAGGGCTCATTCTCTCCTTCCATCACCTTAGCCAAACCCCAGTCCAGAATGAATACCTCACCAAATTTCCCGATAATAATATTTTCTGGTTTGATATCGCGATGCAATACCCCATGGGAATGGGCATACGAAACGGCGTGACAAATGCTCAATAAGATCCGCATAAGGGCAGGTATTGAATCTCCAATGGGATGAGGGGAGTCTCCTCTTCGTTCCCTCTGTTTGGTATCGCGAAGCATTTGTTTCACCGTCTCCCCTTCAACGTAGGGCATGGTGTAGTAGATGTGTTCTTTCTCTTGATGGATGGCGTAAATGGGAATGATCGAAGGATGCGTCAGCTGGCCTGTAATACGTGCCTCTTTGAGGAAGCGACTATAGAGGTAGGGATGGGTTGTTAAGTCGCTTCGGATCCGTTTCAAGGCAATACGGCGACCACAGACCGTGTCATAGGCAAGAAAAACCTCTCCCATCCCTCCTTGGCCAATTTTTCGCAAGACTTGATAAGGGCCCAAAGAAAAAGCAACGGGTTCCTCCTCAGGAGCAGCACCAGGAACAATCGAGGCGTGATGCGATGTCATCCCTTGTAAAGAAGAGGAAGTAGACTCTTCTGACGGCGTGTGGACCTCTTGTCCGCAATAGGGACAGTAGTGGGGGATATTCCCTTCTAAAGGGAGGGTGATCTCGACGGCGCAGTGGGAGCAGAAATATGTTGCCATAGGGTTAAAGCCTCTTGCGAAGCAAAATCGACAAAACAGTTGTGTCCCACTTGTTCATCAAAATAGACTCCAGAAGGAGTAGCATAGGATGCAACCATTTGGTAAAAGAGGGCATTTTCTCCATGTTCATCTCGTTCAGGAAGAGTATAACGAAAGCCACAATGCAAGGTACAAAAGTATTGACGTTTCCACTCTTTTCGTGCAAGAACAAGCGCCTCCGCAATGGTCTCTGCATGAATATCCGTCTCTTCTTCGTCGAACGAGAGAGGGTCGATCAAAAACCAATGATAGTGGCGAGAATGGATTTCTCGTAAGAACAGGAGGGAGTGGCGGTTTTCTATATGCCCAACGTGGACAATCCGATTCTCTTTAGGGTTGCTCATCGTCATTTTCGGCAAAATACTCGCGAGCGATGATATAAATCCCTCCAACGACGAGCAGGATTGGCATCAAAATATTCCACTCAATCTTAAGCCAACTCACGATGAAAAGGCCGATGAGGATGATGGTCGTAATGGCCGTGTCAAATAGATGGCCCGCTAACCACTGCCGAAGAGCCACCGTTGCCCAAATGACGAGCAAGATGCTCGGCCACCACCAATTGATGTAGTAGAGGATGGCAAGCCCAATGAGGAAGACTCCACTAGAAAGGGCATTTCCCGTACTCTTTTGCTCATGATGGGTTGCTCCATAGGTTCTCCTTCTTTGTTTCCATTGGTATTATACCAATTCCGCAAGAAAGTGCACAAATGGATCTTCATCTTTCTTTATGTGCGCAATCTGTTTTTTTATCTTGCAAACTCACAAGAGTTTGCCGTGATCTCCAAAACAAATTTCGCAAAAAAAATCCCGAATCCACTTTATGCATTTTCTTACCTGGAATTGGTATTATGTTTGGTATAGCATAGTCGTGTGCATTTCCCAAGAAAAAAGATGAAGCAAAAAGAAGGGACCAAAAAGACAGAAATGACCAAAATTTTGTCATTTTATCTAACTACAATTTCAGCGTCGATACCCCGTAAAGCGGAATTTCGCGAAGATGGTCGTGTTTGCCAAACATACCTTCTGAAATTTTTATTCCATAAGGGCTTTTTGGATGCTTGCTTAGGAATACATTTAAACTTTTCATTCCCCCTTTAATTTTGGATTTTACTTCAACAGGGATGATCGTTTTATTATGGATAGTGATAAAGTCTACTTCAGCATTACTTGTGGGCGCTTCGTTGTGCCAATAGTAAAGTTCTCCTTTTTGAGAGGGGTCGGAATAGGAAATCAACTCTTGTGCTACCAATTGTTCTGCACTGAATCCAAATAATTCAACTTCCAATGGATGGGTCACCCATTCAGCCAAGTCGAGCCCAAGAATTCTGTGGGCAATTCCGATATCAAAGAAAAATACTTTAAATTTTTTCTCATCAACTTCAGCTCCTAGAGGATACGATTGTGCGGCGGTATGGAAGCATTGATATGTAATGCCTGCTTTATTTAGAAGATGAAGAGCTTGTTTAATCGGGTAGGTTTTGACGTCGGGATCAACACCGATGTATTTAAATTTTTTCCTC
>CALOCV010000025.1:0-40373 GCA_942491955.1 Parachlamydiales bacterium | reverse complement strand
AAAAGTCAAATTTCGCGAAATTAAGCCTATATTTCGCTAAATCTACATTTTTTATTGACTTTTCGCAAAATTAAGCCTATATTTCGCGAAAAGTCAACGGTTATCCCAATGTCAGAAGCTTCCATCATAGGCAGAGAAAAAGAAAAAAAAATTTTGCATGATATTCTAGCAAGCTCGGAACCCGAATTCATAGCCCTTTATGGAAGAAGACGGGTGGGGAAAACCTTCCTAATTAATCAATTTTTTCGCAATAAAGGCTTATACTTCGAAATCACTGGAATCAAAGAAGCAGATAAACAACTCCAATTGAAAAATTTTGCCACTGAATTTGAACACTGTTTTGGCAAACAACCACAAAAATCAAAACCCAACAATTGGGTCGATGCCTTTTCCATTCTCTATCAAGAAATCAAAAAATCCGAAGAACAACACATCATTCTCTTTTTTGATGAACTACCTTGGCTTGCTTCCCCCCGTTCGGGATTTCTGACAGCTCTCGACCATATATGGAATCGCTATCTCTCTCGAGATCCACGTGTCATCCTCATCGTCTGTGGCTCAGCTGCCTCTTGGATGATAAAAAAAATCATTCATAACCGCACTGGACTTTACGGAAGACTAACACGCCAAATACGCCTGCTCCCCTACTCCCTAGCGGAAACAGAAAAATACCTAAAATCTCGTCATATATATCTCGATAGAAAGCAAATCACAGAACTCTACATGGCGATGGGTGGCGTCCCTAAACATTTAAGCCAGATCCCTCGAGGAAAATCTTCAGCCGAGATTATTCAACAATTGTTTTTCAATCCTCACAGCTACTTGTCAGGAGAATTCCGCCACCTCTACGAGTCTCTATTTGATGGAGCAAAAAAACACGTCACACTCGTCCAACTTCTCGCTCAACACCGCTCTGGTCTAACAAAAAATGAAATTCTTAACTATCTGCCCGAACTGCACTCTGGAGGTGGCTTTACCGATCTCTTGACTGAACTCGAAGAGGCTGGTTTTATCGCCATGATTCCCCAATTTGGTAAAAAAAAGAAGGAAGGACGCTACCTTCTTATTGACGAATACTCTCTGTTTTTCCTCACATGGGTCGAACCCATCATAGGCCCAGGACTACGTACCATTAGTCCCGAATACTGGCTCCGCCAACATCAATCCCCCTCTTACCGCTCCTGGGCTGGCTATTCGTTCGAATCACTATGTCTAAAACATATCGATAAAATCATCCGATCACTCCAATTGGGAGTCGTCATCACCGCTTACTCGAGCTGGAGATTCATTCCTAAACCAGGAGAACCAGAACAAGGAGCACAAATCGATCTGATTCTCGAACGTGCCGACCGCAGCATTAACTTGTGTGAAATCAAATTTTCTGACAACGCCTACACATTAACAAAAGACGATGCACAACGGTGGCAAAATAAAAAGCATCTTTTTCAACAAAAGACAAAAACCAAGAAAACGCTCTTCACAACTCTCATTGCGGCCAATGGAGCCGAACGCAATCTCCACTTTCTTGCCATAGTCGATCAACTGGTCACAATTGACGATCTCTTTACGGATTAATGTCTAAAAAAATAAAACCAAGTTTATCCGGTTGATAATACACCCTAAAAAACTTTAGAGTAAACAAGCCCTATATAGGCATTCTCAAACGAACATCTTGTATAGTGAGGCCCCTTTACTTCTGTAATGGATCCATCATCTTCGACAAAAGTATAGTTAATCCTCGGCTCCATTGCATCCCATCTCTCATGACCGATCTGCAAACCAACGGAACAGCGCTCATTGATGGGAAATAAGATGTTCAATTCAATGACAATAGCCAATCCAAGTGAATAATACGTATAACGAAAAGGACGCAAATTCCAATAGTCCGTCTCCTTTAAGAGAAGAATATGGAAATCAATCCTCCCCATCATATGGAGCTTAGACCATGGATCCCAAACCAAATCCAACCCTAAAAATGGGCTGTACCAACGATTACATGCAAAAGAATCAAGTCCAATGTAGCGCTTTCTTCGCCCCAAATCGGGAGGATCTTCCCCAAATAAAGAGATTAAATTTCCTCCTGTCATGACAAAACGGAGTTGCCGATACGAAAACCCCAAATTAGGAGAGATAGCAAAGGCGATACGAGGGAAACGAAACGAATAACCTATGCTAGCAAACGCCGAAATGAACTCACCATCTCCTGCAGAATGGTGCGACTCACAAAGAGGAATTAATTCCTCTAGAGAGCCATCCCTGTAATGGTAATCGACATCACGGAAAAAAGCATGAGTAACTCCCCCCAACTCAATTTGAGAATGGAAGTATCCTTGTCCTAACCAATGTGCCATCCAATCCCAAGCAAGAGATTGGATTTGTACATCTTTCCAATAGAGTCGGGAAACAGCGCAATAATCTTCAGCTTGTCCCGCATGTTTATTCGTATAATGCCCATAGCGACTTTTAAAATTGGCCATGAGCGAATGATTGGCTTCGGCCCATGATCCAAAAAGCACAATCGTTAGAAGAAAAAAGCAATAAATAAATCTCAACAAAATTTTATCTATTTTTTCTTCTTATCTTTAGGATCTTCTCCTTCCAAAACTTCTATACACCATTTAACAACCTCCTCCTTATTTTCTTTAATCCACTCCCAAGCTTTTCTCCCAAAAGCACAGGTCCCTTCATAAATATCGGAAAAGACATCCCCCCAAAATCCACATTTCCTATCGCGTAGGAAACTTTGATATTCTTGTCTGTTCATCTCTTTAAAAAGTTGTGGATCGGAGAGAGTGAAAGAAAAATGATTAGATATTAAAATGTCTTGAAACAATGAGGCGGGATCTTCACCGAGTTCCATCACCTGCTGCACATCCATTTCAACCATTTTTCCACCATCAAAAAGAAAAGTAATGGTCATGGGATAGGTAATCTCTTCACTAGGAATTGTAAGAGCACTTCCCTCACCATCAAAAAACGAGGCTTGGTTGCTGTAGAATACCTCTTCCTCTAATTTTTCCCCTAACGAACTATAAAGAACTCTCCCTTCAAAACAAAGACCGTATATTTGGCTCCAATACTGAACCGTGAGTGCTTTATTATCTTCACTTTCTATTGCATCTTTCATAGAAAAAAGCTGCTCATCACGAGTCAAACCCGATAACATCTCCAATGGTGTCCAATCGCCTTCAAAGGCATACAAAAAATGCATAGAATCCAAGGAGGATATAACATCACCAGAAATTTCCTTTCCTGGGAAATTGAAAACATAACTCACCTTTTCAATATCATCAGAATGGTCTTGATGACTTGCCCCTTCCAAAAAAGTCGTTGCCAATACAACAACCCCAAATAAATACATCTTCAGATATTTAATTAAAGACTCCATAATTTCTTCCTTGGTTCCCGTTAAGAAAAAGAATCACCATAACAACAAGACCGATTTGCCGCAACAATTCACACCCATTCTTGAAGTGGTTTGGGTATAGAAAAATTCAACCAAAAATTCTTTTCGACTAAAAATTTTTCCTCTATCATAGCCACTCACTTACCATAGGGTTATTCATGCATTTTCTCGATCCAACAAACGATTATGTTTTTAAGAAAATTTTTGGTGATGATAGTAAAAAAGCATTGCTCATCAGTTTTCTCAACAGCGTCCTCAACCGAACAGGGGATGAACAAATTACCGATGTCATTTTACTCGATCCCCATCAAGCCCCTCATATCAAAGGAGCCAAAGAAACCATTCTCGATGTCCGTTGCCGCGATCAATGCGGATCGGAGTACATTGTGGAAATGCAGGTCCTCAGACAGGAGCATTTTGATCGTCGCGTTCTCTACTACGCTTCAAAAGCCTATTCGAGCCAACTCAATGCAGGAGAATCCTACGATCGACTAAGACCTATTATTTTCTTAGGTATTTTGAATTTTGCTTTCCACCCGGGTGCATCGCCCATCACCAATCACCGCATTCTTGAAGTCGAATCGAGTGAACATCTCCTGACCGATTTTGCCTTTACCTTTGTCGAATTGCCCAAATTTACAAAGAGAGAAGAAGATCTCCACACCATTGGGGATAAGTGGATCTATTTCTTAAAAAATGCGCGAGACATCGAAGCCATTCCTCACGTTATTCAAGAAGAGGCGATCAAAGAGGCCTTTTCTATTGTGAATGAGTGCAATTGGTCAAAAGAGGAGCTCTTCATCTATGACCGTCGAAAAATGTCCATCATGGATGATTGTGCACGTATAGAAGCTGGCTACAATCAAGGGCTAACAGAAGGATTAGTCACGGGTCTAACCAAAGGACGCGAAGAGGGACGTGAAGAAGGACGTGAAGAAGGACGTGAACCAAAGGACGCGAAGAGGGACGTGAAGAAGGACGTGAAGAAGGATTAGTCACGGGTCTAACCAAAGGACGCGAAGAGGGGCGTGAAGAGACGACCCAAGAAATAGCAAAAAAAATGCTACAATTGGGAAATTCTATAGAGGACATTGTCTCTATAACAGGGCTTTCTGAACGGCAAATTCAAAAAATCGAAAAACAACTCTCCCCTTCCTACCAAAACTAAGAACCTGTCTTCACACTTCAAATGGCTAAATTCGAAATTATTTCCCGCTATATCAAGTGACTGCATATGACCGTGTTGTCAATGCTCCCTTCGCGTTAAAAAATAATCATGGTGTGGTCTATTCTACTAATAAAATGAGCTCTTTCATGACATTCATCGTCTCTTCCAATTGGAGATCGTTCTGACCAAAACGACGTCTCTTCCCCCCCTTACCCTCTTTCTCTTGCACCTCTTGAAGAAAGGATTGATAATTTCTGCTCGCAGCAATCCTCTCTTGAGCATTGTTCTTTAAAGTCTGAATATGATCTGTGTAACGGGTTAAACGAGGCTGTAAATCAAATTTATAAAGCGTCTTTACTCGATCTCTTTGTAAATAGGGAACATCAGCAAGGTCATCGTGAAAATTTTCCTTCAGTCGATCGCTCTCCAAAGGATACTTCCCAAATTTCTCGCCAACATCCATCCCCGTTAATACCCCAGGAATCGCCACATCCGAAATCACCCCCTCAAGCTGCGGCGTCCTTCCAGAAACCGTGTAATACTTCCCCCTAGTGACTTTATACTCTCCTTGAGGATTCACTTTTTTTCCCAATCCCGTGTGAAGAGAAAAGGTCTGAAATGACCCCTTTCCAAACGTCCGATCATCACCCACTAAAACCGCTCTTCCATAGTCTTGCAAGGCTTGCGCAACAATCTCTGACGCAGAGGCACTCGCTCGATTGACCAACACAATCAACGGCCCTCCCCATAACATGTGACTATCTAAATCGCGCAAATGCTGCACACGTCCCTGGTCATCCTTAATAGAAGCAACGATTCCCTTTTTAATAAATAACCCAGTCACCGCAATCGCTTGTGTCAACATTCCTCCCGAATTGTATCGTAAATCGAGGATCACCCCCCTCACTTTGTACTCGCGCTGAATCTGCTTTAACGCCTTTGCTAAATCGTCCGACGAAGAACTTTGAGGGTCTTGATAAAAGGAATGAAGCCGAAGATGCGCTACAACCCCATCCCCACAAGGATAGACACAACTCTCATATCGAGTCTCCTTCAAAATAACTTCCCCACGAGGTACCGACACATCGATGAGCTGCTCCTGTACCCCCTCCTCACCCCGACTCTTCCGAACCACTGTCAAGATGACAGCAGACCCTTCCTCCCCTCGAATCAACTCAATCGCATCAGAAATCTCCATTCCAATAATCGGTTCCCCATTGACAGCTACGAGTTTATCATTCTTGCGAAGCCTCCCTTCAACAGAAGCCGGCCCCCCCTCAACCACTTTCACCACAGTAAAACCATCCATATCGTCTCGCAACTGCGCACCAATACCAAACAGTCGCTGCTGAACGCTAATGAGAAATTGCGCCGCTTCCCCAGGGGTAAAATAAGAGGTGTGTCCATCCAAAGCGCCTGCAAACGCTTTTACAATTTTCGCCAAACGCCACTTCTCTCGCGTTGCACTATTTTCTTCCAATATCTCCCGATGGAACTTCTCTCTTTGCTTCCCTAAACGATACAATGCCTTCTCCTGAAACGCAGGCTCCAGTTTCTGAAGAGCATGCCATTCGGCTTGTCGCCTTTTTTTCCATCTTTCTACGAGTTGCGATCCGTTTTCTGCCCACTCCTCCTCTTTTTTACTCTTCTCCTCTTCAAATGAGGGATCTTCAACAAATAAATCGATTTTCTCCCACTCTTTTCTCCTTTTCACAGCTTCCATCATTTTCTCATGCATCAAAGCAAATGGAGAAAAATCGGTTTGCTCATAAGCGATTAAATAATGCGCCATCTCCGCTTCATTGGGATCTAACCACAAAGCGATGTCTTGTTTTGTAAAATAATTTTTTTGTGGGTCAAGCTCTTCAAGAAAATTGTGAAATGCTCGCAAAAGCACCTTTTCGGAGATTTTTTTGTGTTCAACATGCGACTGAAGAATCTCCTCAATCTTGTCTTTTGCTTGCAAATTGTCCAATTCTGGCAATTTCGCACAAATAAATAAAATTATTGCAAACAAAACACCTAGGAAACGCATAGTAAACCACATGAGCAAGAAACTCCTTGATATTCTGCACATTATCCTAGAAAATATTTTCTGACTATTTATTTCTAAATCCTTTAAAATCAGTCTAAAAAGTCTTTTTCAATTCAAATAAATGCAAAAACTCGCTTTTTTTTAAAAAAAGCGATTGATTTCAATGCAATATTATGCCAAAATAGCAATTCGATAAAAATTTT
The DNA here is from genome assembly GCA_942491955.1 of Parachlamydiales bacterium. GTDB lineage: Bacteria > Chlamydiota > Chlamydiia > Chlamydiales > CALOCV01 > CALOCV01. Next base: position 33,561 of record CALOCV010000025.1, on the reverse strand, counting down.
TACTAATCACAAAACATTAATAGTTTTATTAATAACCTAAATTTGACTGGGGAGGAACAAATAATGTCAAACGAACTGGATACGAAGCAGGATTCGAAAAATGATAAGAGAGAACCTAAAAAAATTCTCTCTATCACCGAGGCTGCCAAGTTGAACAAGGTGTCGAGACAAGCCATTTATGTGGCCATTAAGCTCGGTAAACTCAAAGCGCATAAAGAAAATAACCGATGGGTCATCCATCGAGAAAATCTGATTGCCTACCGAAAGCAAAAATATTCTCGCGCCAAATCGCTGTTTAACGGAGAGCTCTTGTTCAATAATACGCAAGGCTTTTATTCCGTTAGCCAAATTGCACGCATTCTCAACGTTCCCGTACAAAAAATTTATTATGCGACACGTATTGGAATGTTGAAAGCGCACCGCAAGGGGGCTGCTTGGGTCATCCACCTTGATAATGTGAAAGAATATAAAGAGAAGCATCTGTTCCGTAAGAGAAATAAACGTAAGGCGAGCTAAATTCTCTTCTTTTCAACCGCTCTCGAATGAGCCGTTAAAAAGTATTTGTCAAAATCACTCCCGAGGAGTCCGATGAGATAAATAAAAAAAATAACGCCAGATTCACACAAGAATGCCTCATTTTTCGAGGAAGGGATCACGCGACGTGTCCCTTCCTTTTTTTTTTGTCACCGTTATTCTTTAATACCAATTCCGGTAAGAAAGTGCACAATGCGATCTCCAAAACAAATTTCGCAAAAAAATCCTGAATCCACTTTATGCATTTTCTTACCGAAATTGGTATAACAATAATGGGAAGAACAATAGGGCGTGTCATCAGTTGGATGAATTTGTAGATCGTAGTAGATGATTTGACGATGGATCGTGTGGAAGCCGAAGCAAACTGTAATCCGTTAGCGAGGCTGAACACGATTTATCGTCAAATTAGATACCGTGAGATGCACTTTTAGACGATCGATGACACGCCCTAATACCAAACGCGATAAATGGTATCAGTTGGTCCCTTCCTCAACATCAAATGTAATGAGGGCCGGTACGCGTAGCCGTTGACGCAACTTCGTGAGAACTCGGGGATTCCCCCTCTTTTCTCCTTTTTCAATGACGACGGGAACCATAGGCACACCACTCTCCTTCAACCAACTCGAAAAGAGAGGGGACGCTTGCATCTTTACAATGGCAGCATGCACATCCTTTTGATCGATAAAAATGCACACTGACATCCCTTTTTGTATGGCATGAGAGATCGTAGACAGTACTTGTTCATTCTTTGTAAAAGGAACAATACTTGGAATGAAAACAAAACGAAGAAGGCCATAAAGACGCTGAATTGCCTTAGAAGCATGCTCAGACCCTTCTTCTTTTAGAAAAAATCGCATGCGCCTTCTCTGCGCTCCAAGGAGAAGAAGGGTAACATGAAGCGCTGTATAGTGACAGACGTAGATAGCCGATTCATCGGGAATATTCTCCTTTCCCTTGATCGTCGTTGAAAAGTGCATCCAAGAGAGAATCATACCAACAAAACGAGTGGCGTAATCAAAAAATTGATAAGCAAATCCCAGGGTAACAAATAACGTGATGGTCCCCATAAGAAAAAATCCTGTATCAGGTCCTAATCCCAGAACAACCGAGATGAGATATAAAAATCCTGAAGCTAATAAAACGCCAAAAAAACTGAGAAAATTCGTCGCTGCAATGACTTGCCCCCTCTCCTGAGGAGGGCTGACAAGCTGGATGTAGGAGTCGAGAGGCACTTGATACAAACCTCCAAATAAACCACACGATATAACAAAGGGAATGACCAACAAAAGAGAGCTGGAAAAAAAATCGAGCATATAACAACTGAACACAACACCGATACCCCCAAAAGGAACCAAACCGAGTTCAACCGTTGTTCCAGAGATCCGTCCCGCTATCATCGATCCCGTTCCTATACCCACAGCAGTCAACAAGAAAAGGTACCCTCCCTGCACGTCGGTCAAATGAAGGTTATGAACCGCAAAAGGAATGATATTAAGCTGGACAAAAGCACCCAAAAAGAGAAAAAAAGCCGATCCGATGATTGCAGGAAGCAGAGAGGTGATTTGTACGGAGTTGCGCAGTGTACCAAAAATTTCTCTGATGAAAAAAAAGTTCATCTTCTTCATCGATCCCGCAGGAGGAGTGTATTCAATGCAAAAACTGGCTACCAATCCCACTAAAGCCACAAACGTGCAAAAAATTGAAGCGACGATGAAATTGCGCCCTGTGATTTCTACTATGAACGAGGCGAAAAATGTCCCTAGAATAATGGCCAAAAACGTAAACGACGTGAGCAACCCATTCGCTTGCGAAAGACGCTCTGTCTTCACAATCTCAGGAATAATCCCATACTTCGAAGGACCGAATATAGCACTTTGTGCCGCCAGAAGAAATAAGAGGGAATAGCTTCCCCATTTACTCCCAAAGGCAAAAGCAGCAACGGCAAGCCCCATGATGATGAGCTCAAAAATCTTCATCGCAACGATGATATCTCTCTTGCTCATCCTATCAGCGAGAGTTCCCGAAGCAGCAGAGATGAGAAGGAAGGGTAAGACAAAAATAGCACCCGTCGCTGCCAGAATGCGGGAACTCTCAGTTTCTCCTTCAAGGCCAATCAGCCAGTAGACAACGAGTAACTTATAAATATTATCATTCAAAGCCCCCGTAAACTGCGTGAGATTGAGAAACGTAAAAGAAGAAAAGCGTTGGATAATAGATTGGAACATCAGCCGAAATTCGTGTAAAATCCATTTTACTCCAAAACCAGCTTTTTTTTCACATGCACATCGTTACCGCCAACCATATTGAAAACCTTGCCCTCTCGTTTTCAGAAAAATGCCAACAAGGAGGCCTCTTTTCCCGAAGAATCGTCGCCACCCAAGGGCCCGCCATGAAAGAGTGGCTCAGCGCAACTCTTGCGGAACTATCTTCCCGTCGGGTCGCTACAGGCTTCGAATTCTACTCATTTTCTTCTCTATTCCCTCGCCTTATCCAAGATTTTTCCCAAGCTTCTTTCCTCCACTTATCCGCCCTGGAATGGGGTTGGGCGATCGAAGGGATTATTCGCGATGTCTTGTCGACAAAGGATCCCTCCCACCCCCTCTGGGATGACCTCCACCGCTCCCTTTTTCCTCATGTTGACCAAGAAAAAACGTGGACCCATTTTGCCCGCTCTCTTGGAAAAGTGTTTTTTACCTGCGACCGTTTCGGTGGCAAAGATTGGAAAAACATCGATACCAAATCGTCGTTTGAAAAAAAACTTTGGAACTTTGTACGTCAACAACTCCCTATCCCATGCTCTCTTTATGAAGCGATGGAAGACCTCATTCCACAAGCTCCCGAACGCCCTTGTGAAATTCACCTTTTTTCCATCAGTTTCATCACGCGTACGGAGTTTTCTTTCTTACAAAAACTCCATTCCTTCATCCCCGTCCATTGGTATCTTCTCTCCCCCTGCGCCCTTTTCTGGGGCGATATTGCTTCTGATCGAGAGCGCTTCTTTCTCCGTGAACAAGAAAAAAATTCCCAAAATATCGACGCCCTCGACCGTTTCCTCTGCGACAGGAATACACTCCTCGCCAACTTCGGAAGACTTGGCCGAGAAACGACCTCTCTAATTACAGATAACCCCACTGGAGCAGAAAGCGCCTACTCCCTACCCTCCATCTTCTCCGAACGTCCCGAATACCTCCCTTTCATCGATCCCTCAGCAATCAGTCTCAATAACGATGGGGACTCACTCCTCCATCGCATCCAAACCGATATTCTTCTCCTGCGTCCCGCCTGGAAAGATCCCCAATCCCTTTCTAAAGAACCCCTTCCCTCAATCCAACTCCATGCAGCTCCTTCACTGCTTCGAGAAGTCGAAATCCTCTACAATAATCTTCTTGCCATTCTGGACAATGAACACAGTGCCCTGGCTCCGAAAGATTGCATCGTCATCGCTCCTGATATCCTCGTCTACCAACCCTATATCGATGCCGTCTTTGGTGGCGAAGAGAGCCTCTTACCCTACCAAATTATCGATATCACCTCCCCTCTTGAAAACACCTCAGTAAAAGGGTTTTGTCACCTCATTCGCCTTTCTCAAAGCCGTTGGGATCCACAAGCACTCTTCTCCCTCCTTACCAATCCGGTATTCCTGCTAACAAAAGGATGGAAACGGGAACAAGTCGATCGATGTTGGCAATGGATCGTGCAGACCGGCGTGCGATGGGGAATGAATGGCACCCATCGGAATGATATTTTGATCCGCAGCCATTGCAAGAGAGAAAATGTGCAGGAAGAGGATCGCGGGACATGGCAATCATGCATCGCTTCCCTCATCGATGGTGTGACTTTTGCCAATGACCCTTTCGGTGTCGAAGGCATCTCCCTTACCGATGCAGAATGGTTGGGAGAGTTCGATACAACGCTAAAGGAACTCTTTTTTCAACTCGAACCCCTCGTTAATGGGACAACACACTCCATTGAAGAGTGGGGAACGACACTACTGGATTTAGCAAAAACCTGCTTCCTTCCTGAGGATGCCGATCGGGAAGTTCGCGATTCCTTTTTAGAACTCTCTTCCCTTCTCTCCCCCCTCATCACTTCTTCACAAAAAAAATGCGTTTTTCCTTTCTCTTCTCTTGTGTCGGATATCGAAGAATCTCTCCAAACCCCCTCTCTCCATTTCCGTAACCACTCCATGCAAGTCGTTCGCTTCTGTTCCTTTCTTCCCATGAGAACGATCCCTGGAGGCATCATAGCCCTTTTAGGGATGGAAGAAGACCACTTCCCACGAAAAACAAACCCTCAAATGTTCCACCAACAACAAAAACTCTCCGAAACTTACTTTCCCTCCTCTACGGATATGGACCGCTACCTCTTTTTAGAAGCATTAATCAGTTGTCGTACGTATTTTCTTATGAGTTACCAAGGGTATCGTTCTTCGGATGGGAAGAGACAATCTCCCTCTCTTCTCATACAAGAACTTCTCCATGAAGTCGAGAAGGGATACTCCTTTGAAGGAGAATCGGTTGTCGAGACGCTCTCTTTCTCCCATCCCTTTCGAGCCCATGACCCGATGTATTTCTCTTCTCCACAACACCTCTATCAATTTTCTCCTTCCCATTTTTCCATTGCTCAACAACTCCAGAAAGAAGAAGAGCCTTCGTTCTCCCTCCCACTTAACACCCCCTCACTTCAGAATCCCTCCCCTTCCCAAAAGGAAGATGAAGAGATCCCCCTCAACGATCTTCTCCTTCTTGCAAAAAACCCCGTTAAATACTTCTTCTCTTCTCATCTAAGCGCCCGGTTGGATGCAGAAGAGAAAAATATCGATGATGAACAAAACGAAGGGCTTCTTTCTCCTTTAGAAAGGTACCTCATCCATCATCAAGCCCTTCAACAACCGTTGGAAGAGACCCTCTCTCAGTTTCGAGACAAAAAGCGCTTTCCCTACGGCATATGGGGAGATATTGCAACGAACCGACTCGATCGAGAAATCGCATCGTTTCACAATTTCACTCCATTTTCTCAATCGATCACTCTGCATTTCGTTCCTCATGTCTGTGCAGCCGAACAAAAAGCGGAGGGAGAGTGGTTGATTCCATCCATGAGTGTCACCCACACATCTGGAAAAAAATCCTGGATCCGCGGGACCCTTCGCGATATTTTCTCCGAAGGCCTCGTCATTTGGCGAGACGATACCCTTCAAACAACGGTTTCGCTCTGGCCCAAAATCCTTCTCTTCGCCCATGCCCTTCATCTTGCCCCCCACATCGCTTCTCCCACTCTCCTTTTTCCTCGTAAACAAAAAAAACGTCCCCTGATTCTTACAAAAACTCCTTCAACTCTCCTCCAGCACTGGTTGGACTACCGCGAACAAGCGCAATCGACCCTCTCTCCTCTATTCCCAGAATGGATTCCCCCTTTCCTGACACATCAAGGAGAAGATCTACGACAAGCCATCACTCTTCGGCAAACCAATCTCTTCACTTCCGTTTCGAATCCTTACGCAGAGCGGATCCTTGCCTCTTCACCCTCTTTAGAGCACCTCGATGCATGGGCCGGGGTGGCTCGTCATCTCTTCTCTTCCCTCCACCAAGAATGGTACGCTAAAAAAGGAAATCCTTATGCAAAGCTTTGATGTTCTCTCCCACAAAACGGACATCCGCCGTTCTCTTCTTCTCGAAGCCTCTGCAGGAACGGGAAAAACGTTCTTTAAGGCAAAGGACTTGACATTATGAGGTTTTTTTTGTATAAAACCCCTAAATATTAGGGGGTTTATGAAAAATCCAGAATTAGAGCTTTTTGAAATCGCGGAAAGCCAGCAAGGATATTTTACCTTCCAACAGGCTGTTATCGCTGGATTTAGTGATAAAAACCACACTTACCATGTCAAATCTGGTGATTGGGTTAAGGTTTTTAGAGGCATCTATCGGCTTGCTAAATATCCAGTAGGAGAAAGAGAAGAGTTGGTTCTTTGGTATTTGTGGTCTAGAAATCGCTTAGACATTCCCCAAGGCGTATATGCCTATTACACAGCTCTAGACATTTATGAACTCTCCGATTACATGCCATCGAAATTGCATATGACTGTACCTAAAAAGTTTAGAAGAACGGCAAAAAACCCAGCAATTCTAATTCTCCATAGAGAAGACCTGCATGATGATGAGATTGTGATGAAACAGGGCTATAAAGTTACAACGCCTCTAAGAACCTTGATCGATGTGATAGAGGAGGGCGTGCTAGCTGAGGATCTATTAGTACAAGCTGTCAATAATGCAAAGGAAAAGGGTTTAATCACAAAACATGCAGTTGAGATAGATCCGAGATATCCCTCTCAAGCTTTAGACAGGCTCTTGAAAATGGTGGAAAAAGCCACATGAGTAAAACATTCAAAACAGCAACGGCCTTTCGGAAAAGTCTGGAGAGCCGAATAATGAACATCTCTCAAACAACCAACATCGATCTTCAGCGTCTAAGAAGAAAGGTTGCTTTCGATCGTTTGCTAGCTCGTTTCTTTATTAATAACAGCCCTACATGGATTTTGAAGGGAGGATATGCTTTAGAAATAAGATTTGCATACGCTCGTGCAACAAAAGATATAGACTTAACGATTCCCATGCAATTTTATAAAACATTTGAAAAAGAACAAATTATGGCAATCTTGCAAAAGGCGTCAAATGTCGAGCTTGGCGATTATTTTACGTTTGTTTTTCGTCCAGCAATGCAAGAACTTGAGGGGCCCCCAGAGGGTGGTTTTCGGTTCCCCGTTGAAGCAGTCATAGACGGTAGGCTATTTGTAAAATTTCATATGGATATCGGTATTGGAGATGTTTTGATTGAGCCTGTTGAGAAAATTCTTGGGGAAGATTGGCTTGAATTTGCTGGCATTGCTCCGGCCATCATTTATGCTATTTCCAAGGAACAGCAATTTGCAGAAAAGCTACACGCATATACTTTACCACGCATAGATCGATTGAATACCCGTGTTAAGGATTTGGTGGACATGTTGCTGTTGATGCATGAAGGATTTATGGAAGAAGCTTTGGTGAGAGATAATTTGCATAAAGTGTTTCAAAGAAGAAACACTCATAGTCTTCCAGGTACACTTCCTTTACCACCGGATAACTGGAAGGTAAAATTTGATTTGCTAGCAAAAGAATGCGGAATGAATGAATCGTTAGATCAAGCCATAAAAAGCATCGGGGAATTTTATCAAAATCTTATAAAAAACACTTCTCTAAACGGTATGTTGATTCCTCATGCAAAGCTTTGATGTTCTCTCCCACAAAACGGACATCCGCCGTTCTCTTCTTCTCGAAGCCTCTGCAGGAACGGGAAAAACGTTCTTTAAGTCTAACACCTGCATTTGTTAAGGAAAGTCTTAGAACCTGTTTAAAATCTTTCTAATCCTGTATAAACAATTATTTTCCAAGACAATTGTAGGTATTTTATGCCCCATTGCTATCCTAGCGATATGGATCGTGAACAGTTTAACAAAATTAAACCTCTTCTGGAATCTGCAAGAAAAAAAACACGTCCTAGAGCGGTCGACTTATATGATGTAATTTGTGGCATTTCATATGTTTGAAAAACCAGTTTACATATGGTCATCCTTGCTTTTGTCGTTTTATTCGTAAAACAGTTTTGAACGAGTTTTTAGAAAATAAACTACCACAGAGCCCACAGAGAACACAGAGGGAGGACATATAGATTGTTTAGTGCATCCAGAAATGTCTGAAGAAGTTGTAGAGGATCAGGTAATTATAGAAATTAAATCTGTGAATGGAATAGCTCTAATACACGAAGCACAACGACTATCTTATTTAAAGCTCTATGGAACTTGTGCTCGAGGATTGCTGATCAATTTTAATGTGAAACGATTGGTAGAAGGCATTCGTCGAATGAAAATATAACCCTCTCTCTGTGCTCTCTGTGGGCTCTGTGGTAGTTTTTATTGCTGAGAATGGTTGGAGAGGTCCGACAAAACAATGGTCGGAAAGAGAAAACCAGTTTTATAATAATTGATGCGCAAAGCGTTAAAAATACCGATACAGCTGAGAGTAAAGGGTATGATGCAGGAAAAAAAATTTCAGGGATAAAACGACACATCGCTGTAGACACCCAAGGATTACCTCATGCAATTCATATAACTACAGCAAATATTACAGATAGGAAAGGAGCGCTAGAAGCATGTTCATTGAAGAAGAGTTTTTTATCTGAAGTAAAAAACGTTTTAGCTGATGGAGGATACTCTGGAGAACCATTTTCAGATGGTATTCAAGAGATATTGGGTTGTCCAGTAGAAATAGCCAAGAGAAATGAATTGCATACTTTTAAAGTGATTCCCAAAAGATGGGTTGTGGAACGTTCTTTTAGCTGGCTTGAAAAGTGTAGAAGATTATGGAAAAACTGTGAAAGAAAGCTAAATACTAGCTTAACTATGGTAGTCTTAGCATTTGTAGTTCTTTTTTAAAAAGATTTTAAACAGGTTCTTAGACATTAGGGCGTGTCATCAATCGTCTAAAAGTGCATCTTACGGTATCTAATTTGACGATAAATCGTGTTCAGCCTCGCTAACGATTACAGTTTGCTTCGGCTTCCACACGATCCATCGTCAAATCATCTACCACGATCTACAAATTCATCCAATTGATGACACGCCCTAGTTGACTCTAATTATGTCGAATGCCTTTTACCATTATTTTTGGATAAGAGGCCTTCAAATTGTTTTTTCAAGTCAAAGATGACTTTTTCGAGGGGGATATATTCGCGAGATATGTCCTTTAGGAAACTTTTCCATTTCTCAATTTTGCTAGAGTTATCGTAAAAGGCCTCAGTAAATGCCTTTGGAATATCTTCAATATCGGTATCACGTCGCTTTAACACCTTTTCAACAATGGTAAAAAGTTCCGTTTGGTCCAAAGGGAATTGCTGTGATATCAACCAAATATCGTAAAAATCCTTCATCCTTGTATTGGCAAGCCCGAGCCGGACGATGGATTCAAATTTTTCAGCAATTAAGGTTTGTGGAGTATATCCTTTTAACTTTGGCTGAGGAAAATCTAACAGCACAGGATACTTCACAATAGATGGTTTTGGGAAGATAGCATCACTAAATCCGAAGTCGATACGCATGGGTAGTTTTGCTGAAAAAAGTTGTGCTGTAAATGATGCGCTTAGTCCATGATATTCTGATTCTACTTGTGCTTCTCTAATTTTCAGAGGATGAGTCGAAAATTGAATACCATCCGGGTTAACTTCAAAGGTACAAATATCAGTGATGATATTTTCGAGATTCTCAATTGTATTTGATGTTTTTGCAAGGAGATCAATGTCAACCGTTGCTCGATGGCTATGGGGATCCCAAACCATTAGCATCAAGCCGCCTTTGAGAAAGAAAGCATTTTGGTGAGGTGAGACACTTAACCGGTATAGAAATCTTTCCATTACATAGTACTTAAAAATCTCTTGAACAGGTCTCTTTTTTTGCCGTGCTATGTTTTTTAAACGATTATAAACGGATTCTGATAGATTTCTCTTTGACTGTTCCATTTCATTGACTCACAATTGTTTCCATAATCGGTTGAAGGATTTTTTCAACACGATTGACTTTGGCATATTCGTAAAGTTTGTCCATATTTGTTTTCTTCTCGTGCCAATATATTTTCAAAGCTTCAATGACAACATCCATACCGATTTTGTTTCGGAACTTGATGCAATCTGCAAGAGTCTTTTCTATATTAAATATTTTGACAGGATAACCACCCATATCTATCGTTTCGATCCCCGTTTGATAAACTTTGTCAGAGTACCAGAAGTATCGTATTGGAGGATAGTCAAGCTTTGGTTTTCTGGATTTGACAGGGATTGCAATATAAACAAAGTGAGGGACTTGTGTAGTTATCCCATAATAGGCTAGAGCTGAAATTAAACAGACGACGCCATGAGGTATCTTTTTTGAGACGAGGACGAGGTCGGGCTCAGAAAAGTCAGGGATTGTCGTCAGACGATAAACACCTCTTGCTAGTTGCTCCAAAATCCCCTGATCTCTCATTTTATACAAGACACGTGGGTGTATACCCAATTTAATGCACTCATGGGTTCTGAGAATTCCTTGGTTCTTCTCAAATATCTCAATAGCCTGTTTTATTTTAGCTTTCATGGGATAGATACGTCGGTAAATTCTTATATTTACCTACATTATTATCCAAAATTAAAGGGTTTGTCAAGAAAAAATTTTCACGGTACACCGACAGTGCAACGATGGATCTATTTATCCATCATTAACGAACAAAAACCAGTAGCATTTTACTTTCAAATGATTTACCCTATCATTCATAGCGGTTGGATGGTGTTGGTTCAGTTGGTATTCTCCCGCCCCCATCACCCGTCGGTCGCTGGTTCAAATCCAGGTTGTCCAATTACTTAACTGACTTAAAGTCAGTTGTTTCATTCTGATATAATGCTCTTCTCACAACAACAAAGAGTGTTATGTCAGAACTTTTGTCAGGATTCCACCCTTTTCGCGGCATTCCTCATCTTAAGGCGCAGCATAATTACCACAGAAATGACTGACTCAGGCAGGTTTTGAGTGAATTCTAAGCAGCATTGTGTTATGACTTAATCCTTTAAATCACGGAAATTGCATGAAAAATGTAGAGGGCTCTAGCGGCATGAGTGTATTTGATTTTGATTCGTTACCTAGCTTCGAAAAAGAAACTCCTCTTCTTAACCATTTCAAAGCTAGAGATGGAGCTTCTTTGAGTTTTCGTTTTTATGATTATCATGAAACAGGAAAAGCCATGATCCTCCTTCACGGTTCAAGTGCTCACGGGGAGTATCTTCATGCTTTTGCTAAGTATTTATCCTTAAAAAAGGAAGTAGGTCAAGTTATCATCCCTAATCTACGAGGTCATTATGCCTCAGGAACTGCTCGTGGTGATTGTAGTTACATAGGTCAACTTGAAGACGATCTTTATGATTTGATCTATCATCTGCAACTACAGAATAAAAAAATTTATTTAATCGGACATTCAAGTGGTGGAGGGTTAGCAATTCGCTTTGCAGGAGGTCCGCATGGGAATTTAGCTACGGGATACGTTCTTTTATCTCCTGCGATTCCTACAGCTCCTACGATGCGCAAGGGAACTGCAGGCGGATGGGCAATAGTTTCTATTGTAAAGATAATAGCGCTCTCTATTCTGAATTTTTTTGAAATAAAATGTTTGAATCATACACGTGTGATCTGCTTTAACATGCCAAAAAAATATCGTAATGGAAAGGAAACTCTTTCTTATTCCTTTAATCTTAATAGTTCCTATCATCCACGTCGAGTATACCAAAATGATATTAAGGCACTTAAAAACAGATTTATTATGTTTGTAGGTGCAAATGATGAAGCTAACGACCCTTATCAATTTCAAAATGTTATGCAACCTAATAATGAAGATGTCATCCAAATCATTAAAGGGGTTAAACACCTGGATATTGCATGTAATCAAGAAGTAATGGAAAAAACTGCAACATGGATTGAACAGTTCTCACCTCCAGAACCAGACGGATATTTATAAAAAACACTTCTCTAAACGGTATGTTGATTCCTCATGCAAAGCTTTGATGTTCTCTCCCACAAAACGGACATCCACCGCTCTCTTCTTCTCGAAGCCTCTGCAGGAACGGGAAAAACGTTCTCCATTGAAAACATCGTCTCCCGCCTCCTTTGTTTTGATGCGCATAACTCACCTCTCCAACTAGAACAAATTCTCGTCGTCACATTCACAAAAGAAGCGGCAGCCGATCTCTCACAAAGGATCCATGCCAAGCTCCTATCGCTGCACGACCTTTGCCAAAAATCCCTATGTCACGCCTCCCATCCCCCCTTCCCAGACTATTTCCTCCCCTTCTGTGAACAGGGCGAACAAGCCATTCTCGAAGTAAAACAACGCATCGAACGAGCGATCGCTCTTTTCTCAAATGCACAAATTTTTACCATTCACGCTTTTTGCGCCCATGCTTTGCAACAAGAGGGAAGACTGTTTTCTCTAGAAACTCCTCTATCCAATCGAGAAAAACGACGATTGCTACGCGATTTTTTCCGTACGGAGTTGCGTCCCCCTTTCATCTCCCAGACACAAATTGACCTGCTCCTCCAAACAAAAAAAGGATTGGAAAAATTCGAAGAAGAATTACTTCGTCTGCTCGATAAAAACATCCCTCTACAGCCCGGTCTCTCTTATGCCAACGCCCTTGCTGAATGGAAAGAGATCAAAAAAACCTCTCCCCCCGTTGCCCTACTTCGCGAAGAGTACCAACTCCGCATTCCGTCTTATAAAAAACCTCCTGGAACACGAACCAAGCAAGAGATCGAACAAGAGATGGAACACTTCTTCTCCTATCTCAGTGAACCCGCCAATGAACCAAGCTTCACCCAATTCCTTCGAACAGGCATCCCCTGGCTCGACGTCTTCGCACCCACTCTCTGCAAGAAGGGGAAAACACCCCCCCTGCCCCAGTTTCCCGAATGGGAAAAGCAGTTGCAACACGTCTGGCTCCCTTTCTGGCAACGGATTGCCTCTCCTCCTTCTATGATGGCCCATATCGCCTCAGCAGCTCAGAAACATCTCCTTCTCTATCGGGAAAAAGAGGAGAGGATCGAATTCGATGATCTTCTCATTAAAATGCAAGAAGCTTTAGACATCCCCTCTTTTGTCAACTCTTTGCGCGACACCTACCGCGCTGTGATCATCGATGAATTCCAAGACACCGATCCACGCCAGTGGGAGATCTTCGATCGCCTCTTTACAGAAAAACCAACCCTCCTCTATCTCGTTGGCGATCCAAAACAGTCGATCTACGCCTTTCGACGAGCCGATATATACACCTATCTTATTGCTGCCCAACGCTTTCCTAAAGAAAATATCTATTCCCTTTCTACCAACTACCGCTCCTCTGCCGAACTCGTCCACGCTCTCAACGCCCTTTTTTCTGAAGATGTCGCTCCCGGATGGATCCCCCTTCCCAAGATAGGCGCCACTCTACCCTACCCTCCTGTTCTCCCCTCTCCAGAAGCAGCGCAACAAGCCTTTGACGATGGGAAAAAAGGTATTCACTGCTGGGTCATCGAAACCCAACCCAACCGCATGGGACGATTCCCCCTTATCGCTATTGAAGAAGCATATCTTCTCCCTGCCATCGCTCAAGAGATCCTCTCCCTACATCAAAAAGAAAATCTCCCTTTCCACAGCTTTTGTCTCATCGTTCGTGACCGCTACCAAGCATTGCGCGCCATCGATTTTCTTGAAAAATATGAAATACCTTGTCTTAGTCAACGAAGAGAGAAGCTTTTTGAACACGCTGTCGTTGATGCTGTAAAAGAGATCCTCGAAGCCGTCGCCTCTCCACGCGACGAACGGAAAAGGCAAAGAGCGTGGCTCGGCCCATTTTTTTGCGTCTCAATCCACGATCTCATCGACCTCTATGCCGCAGTAGAGGCCGAAAAAAAGGTCGAGCTCCTCTTCTCCCTACAGAAAACCTTCCTCCAAAAAGGAGTCGTCGCCCTCTTCCATCACCTCCTTCATACAGAATGGAAAGGGAAAAAAATCGCCACCCATCTATGGCGACATGACGAAGAGCTAGCCACCGATCTCTCCCTTCTCATCGATCATCTCTCATCGTTTGCCACAAAACATCAAGCCTCTTTGGAAGAGATACTCAATTACCTCAATGACTTTGCTCGTGGCATCGTCGAGGAGGCTCATACCCTATCTTCTCTTCCCGATCCTTCAAAAGAAGGCGTTATTATTCAAACCATGCACGGCAGCAAAGGACTCGAATATGAAGTCGTTTTTGCATTAGGCGTCATCTCTCCCTCGCCCCAAAAAGAAGAGATATTCCCCGTAAAAGAAGACGAGAAGACACAACTCATCCCCTGCACCGATCCCACTTCGTCCATTTTTCAAACCCATTGCCATGAAGTCGATGCCGAAAAGATGCGACAATGGTATGTCACCCTCACACGAGCAAAAAAACGCCTCTATCTTCCCCTTGTTTGGACCTCCTATTCCACCCCTCCTAAAGCAGGAACCCCCTCTCCCACAGAACTCTTTCTAAGCCGTTTTTTGCTCCCTCCTGTCACTGCATTGGAAACCCTTTACCAACGCATGACCGAATGGAACCCAACGGCTACTCTCGCATGGCTCGAAAATACGGGACGCCATCAGGGAATCTCGCACGAAGAAATAGGGAACATGCCCATTGTTGTCAGCAAAAAACAAAAAGATCCAACACCCTTACCCCCATTACACCAACCTCCTTCTCCCTCTCTTTGTTTCTCTCCCATTGAGAAACGATCCTTTTCTCGATTTGCCCGCGAACACGAACAGAAAACCGAAACCATCCCCATAGATCCTCCAAAAAATTTCTCCATAGAAAAAAAGACCATCCACACCCTTCCCACCGGAGCCGATACGGGACTCTACCTCCACGCCCTTTTGGAACACATCCCATTCCATTCCTACCGCTACACAGAAAGTAAATCCGCCCTGCTCCCTTTTATCCAATCGCAACCCCTACCCCCATCTTTCTCTGGCTGGGAAGAGGTGATTGCCGAACATCTCCATACGCTTCTCCAGAAAGAAATCACATTGGATGATAAGACATGTTCTCTTGCTGCAATCTCCCCCAATGCGATCTTTCGGGAACTCGAGTTTCTCTTTTGTTCATCAACCGAGGTCTATTGGAACGGAGTGATCGACATGGCGTTCGAATGGCAGGGGAAAACGTACCTGCTCGACTGGAAGACCAATTGGCTCGGGCCAACTCCTTCGCACTACGAGAAACAGGCCCTTACTCAAGCAATGGAACAGAATCAATACACTCTACAGGCCTCCCTCTACGCCGAAGCGTGGAAACGCTACTCTTCCTCCACCATTCCCTTTGGTGGGGTTCTCTATCTTTTTCTCCGCGGTATTGAACCCAAAGGAGAGAGAGGAGTATTCTTTATTCCCCATGACGCCATCACCCCCCTCCCTACATGATCTCCAGTGGATCGATCCGATCGATCGCGCTTTCGCAAAGCGATGGACGGAGGATCCTATCCTCTCCCTTTTCCTTTGCTACCTCTTCTCTGCAACACGCCAAGGCCATATCTGCGTCTTTGTCGATGACAACACCCTCGATCCTCCGCCCAAGGAAATGGGACTCTTTGCACAAATGCGACGCGGAGAAACCCCTATTCTCCCTCCATCTGCCGAAGAGGAGAAAGCCCTTGTTCGAATGATCCTCGAAGGAAGCCGCCAACTCCCCCCCCCTCTTTGTTCCCAGGGAATACATCGGCTAAAAACGCCTGTTGTCCAACAAAAAAACCGTTTCTATATCCATCGCAATTTTTTTTACGAAACGATCCTGTTACAACACCTCAATCGCATCCTCCAATCTCCTCCATCTTCCCCCGTTGCTGTCGATCCACAACTCCTCGCCGACCTCCTCCCACGACAACAACAGGCCGTAAAACACGCCCTCTCCTCCCCCTTCACCCTGCTGACAGGAGGCCCCGGAACCGGAAAAACCTACACCGCTGGAAAAATCCTTCTCTCATTCTGGAAAAACCTCTCTACGGAACACCGCACCCCATACTCCATTGCCCTTGCCGCCCCAACGGGAAAAGCCGCATCACAACTCGAAGAGAGCCTACACCGTGCCTTTGCCAACGAAAAGGAATCACCCCCGATTCAAGCACAAACCCTCCACCGCCTGCTTGGCATAGGACGCTCGCTCCGGTGGGAAGATCATCCCATCGAACTCTCTTACGACTTGATTCTCATCGACGAGAGTTCGATGATCGACCTGCCTATGATGGCCCATCTACTGCAACGAGTAAAAAAAGGGGCGCGCATCGTCCTACTTGGAGATAGCGAACAACTCCCCTCCATCGAATCGGGATCGGTATTTCGCGATTGGATTCATAAACTCCCCTCCCATGTCACAGTTTTGGAAAAAAGCCTCCGTGCAGAAAACACCCACCTCCTTACAATGGAACAATCGATCCGAAAAGGAACTCTTCCCCACGACTTCTCTTTCCTCCCCCTTCCCAAAGATGATACCCCTCTTCGACAACAATACCAAACTCTCCTCCAACACATCCTCCCCTATTTATCCCCCGAAATACCTCTGCAAGAAGAGACCTACCTCTCTTTCTTCCAACAATTCCGTCTCCTTACCCCTCTTAGAAAAGGGAAATTCGGCGTAGAGGCTCTTAACAAAACCCTCTTGCATGCCATCTCACACAATCATGCAATAGAACACCCCCTCGTCTCCCCCATCATCATCACACAAACCAACGAACGCCATGAACTCTACAACGGAGATGGAGGAGTCCTCATCCATCCACCTTCTCAAAAAAATTACGCTCTCTTCCCCCCAAGGCGAGGGGAATCGAACCTACGTCGTTTCTCACCATCCCTCCTACCCCCTTACGAGTACGCCTACGCTCTCTCCATCCACAAAAGTCAAGGGAGTGAATTCGATAATGTCTTCTGCCTCCTCCCCCTAGGTAGCGAAATCTTCGGTCGAGAAATTCTCTACACAGCCGTCACACGAGCCCGCAAAACCCTCACAATCTGCTCCTCCAAGGAGACCATACAAAAATGCCTCTCCAAAACGACAAGACGTCTCTCTGGTATTGGTGAGGAGACATGTCATTGACTCAAAAAATAATCTTGTTTTTTTTTGGGGCTCTGCCCCAAACCCCGCTTGGGGAGCGTGGCTCCCCAAGACCCCTGCGGCTGCTTTGCAGCCTTCAAGTTTGTCGCTTGCTTATGACGTTTGTTTCGTTAAGGCTTCTTTGTTTTTTTTGAGAAAGCTATCGCTTTCTCAAAAGAACGCCATCGCACGAACGTGCCGTTCGCGCGATAAGCCTCTCCCTTCGGTCGAGCGGTTGAAGCTTTAGGGCAACTCCCTAATTTCTCCTATTTTCTTTTCATATTCCTCTTTTGATGAGAGATCTTTGTGTTTATCGCAAGCTCTTACCAGAACAAGATAGACTTTTTTTAACGCTTTATTCCAATGCACGATGAGCAAATTAGCCTCCGTCGTCTTTTCTGTGCATGTTTTCATGGTATTGTTAATTAGTTCTCTATCAACTGAATTGTTTAGTAGCTGTTCTTCGGCCTGCAGGTGACGTGTCGTCATGCGATTAATCAATTCTTCGGCATTTTTGATTTTTTTTAAAAGAATCTTCTCGGCTTGCTTTAACAAAACAATAGACCGTTCCGTATTGTCTTCTAAATATAGACGACCAAGATTGTAACAAGCCGAGTATTCTTCTTCTTTAATAGCTTTATGGTAGTTCTCGATCGCCTTCTCTTTATTCGCTTCTATCCCGAGACCATGTTCATAGCAAAACCCTAAAGATTTATAAGTTAGATTAGAAAAACTTATAGGTGTGCGATAACGTTCGTGAATATGTTTTGTTTCATTATCGTCGACAGGAGTCATGGGGTTAGGATTAGAATGGGCAATTAAGCTGCCTATTCCAAACTCCGTTCTACCATCTACAGAAGATTTTTCTTCCTCTTTAAAAGAAATATAAATTTTTTTAAAGCGGCTTGTTTCATTGTGCCTTAAAAGGCAACGCTTAAAGATCTCACATCCCCTTACTTTTTCTTCTTTTAGTTGGATCCACTTTTCCTTCTTGATATTCGAAAATTGATCGACCGCTTCCTCTGTGTAGTGGAGAGAAAGAAGCTCTTTGTTCTTTAAGTGTGAAAACTTGGGTATATAAGGCTCGTGATTTTGAAGAAAACTCGCAACAGATTTGAGCGTTGAACCGCCGAAACCAAACCAACGAATAAGACGCGCCAACCAACTCAGTTTACTAAGCTCCGCTATCTGTAAAATTTCACGACCATTAATTTTTTTAATAGTTAAAATAATATTTTTGTTTTTAGGTTCTTTTGAACGCATTTCGGCAAATTTTCCAAGAACATGGCAAATATTTTCTAATGCATTAAAAGATAATTTTTCCCTCATAAATCCCTCATTTTTTAAGTTGTTTGGGTATAAATAATACCAAACACGGATAGATGCCCTTTCTGCCGCCCATTCCATAGGAATGATAAATGGTATGATACCGAACGCAAAAGAAAAAAAAATGAAGATCCATTTGTGTCCTGATTTATTGCGTTTGGTATAGTCTTGGCTCTATTAGCATTCCAGGAGTGTTGCCTATCGAGCGTTTGTAATGGATCCGTTCGATACCAAAATGTTGCATTAAAGCCGAAAGATGCAAAGCACTTGTTACTGTTTTTCTATGTAATCCAATTGCATTGAATGTTTCATCTTCTTGTCCCAGATAGGTGTTGATAACTCTTTGTACATCGGAAAAAGATATTGAGTCTTGTAGAACCAATTCCTCGGTTCCATTCAAATGAGCAATCGCTTGCGCTGTTAATGCAAATATCGATTCACCATCTCCAAAGGTAACAATGACCGTTTGATTGGAATGCAATTGTTCATGTAACCACTCAGGAATCGATGGTAAAAGGCCCTGGATCTTTTCCATGAGCTCTTCGGCTTCTTCCTGTAAAATAGGATTGCCAGATTCATAGGGTTTTAATATGGGACCTTTTCTGATTTCTTCGGAAAGAATGACTCTTACAGTACCATGACCCAAGGGGCCTTGGTAGATTCGGTAGTTTTCTCCCCCTTTGCTAGTCATTTGAAAGCTACCATTACCACTATCCCAAGCCAATAACGATCTCTCCGGAACGCAAGGGTAGAGGATTTTTGCCGTTAGAAATCCAAGCTCGCCCTCCTTGTCTTGAGGTAGTACTTGAAATCGAATCCCGAGTTGTTCATTAAACCTTAAAAGAAGAAGACTTCCATTATGTGCTTTGCGAAAAACAGCAGTAGCAACGCCTGTAAATTGCATGGAAGTGTGGCCTTCACGATGGGCTACCACGAGCGCTTCTTCTTTCAATTCGTTGAGGATGCTTAAAGCTTTTGTTGACATCTCTTCGCTAATATAACCATCATGTGCCGCTACATCTTCACTGAGGTCAAGAGGAACGTATTTTGCCAGCAAAGGTTTTCCAACCATGCGATTTGTTTCCGTATCTACAATAGCCATTTGAATTTTTACAGCGCCCGAACCGAAGTCAATCGCAGCTCGCAATGCAGGTTGCGAAGATTTCACGTCTTGTGCAACTAAAGGAAGTACAGACACTGAGAATCCCCATATAAATACAGCAAAAAAGACTTTAAAATATTTTATGTTCATTGGCTAGAGTGACTCCCTATGTTGGTTTCGGGGTATATCGATGATTGTGACTCCCTGTACGGCTTCAAAAGGAATTTTTCCTTCGTAGAGGTGATAATAGAGACTCGTTCCTCCAGGATTCTTTTCATCAATCAAACGACCTATGAGTTTTTTTGAGGTTAACTTGAGAACAATGCAATCCATGCCGTTCCAATATTTTTGAATGACATGATCCACTTGGGCTTCTTTGGCAAGATGGATGAAATCGTTATCAATAGATGAAAGCACCACCTCATTTTTCAGTAAACTTGCTTGCCACTGTTTCTTAGAAATGACTTTATAAAGATATTCGGGACATGTGTGATGTTGTTTCATGGAAACTTCCTGGTTTTCGTTTGCTTGCGATAAAAACAGAAGAGCTTCTTCATTGCTCATGATATTATCAAAAAAATTTAATTGATATTCTGCTAATTCGGGGAAATAAATTTGTTGTCCTCGTTCAATAGCCGTATAATGCGCTCCAATGTACTCAATTTCTTCTAGCATTGCCACTTTAGCTAACTCCTCAACATTTTCTCTTTTATCATCGATGAAAACAATTTTTTTAGGTTTTTGTTCAAGTTGTTTTAGAAAAGTGCGAAAAATATCTCCTTTTGTGTTAAAATCGCCAATAAAGAGAATTCCTTGGGTGTAGAGAGCGGGTTCTTTTCCAAAAAAATTTATTGTTTCTTTTAAAGGAGCTGTCTTTTGAAAAGTAACCCCAAGAGAATCCAGTTGACGAAGAGTTTCGGGAATAACAAAGAGTTGTCGCTGCGTTAACCCCATTACAACTATATTATTATTTTGAAGCTGTTGAATTATTTTCAAAAAATTGACTTCTATAGGTGTCACATCGGTCATCATTTGTGTTTTTTTCCATAGTGGATATAGGGAATAAAAAGCCTCTTCTCGGGATTTTCCCTCATTCATCTGTTTTTGCACCTCGTGTTGAAGCCAATTGACATGACCAAGGGCCTGTGTTGCTTGAAATACAGTATTGTCTAAATCGACTAAAAACCAGGTTTTTTCATCAATTAGGGGTAATAAATCGATAACCGTTTCACATACAATAACTTCTTGAGTAGCAAAACTCCTTACAGGACTCAAAAACGCAGCGGTGACCACAACTAATGCAAAAAAATATCTGGACAAAACAACTCCCTTTTAATGTTAGTGTAAATTTAACACTATTGTAAAATACTTTGATATTCTTTGCAACCTATAAAATATAAAATAGATCTCAGATGGAGGAGATTACTACAGAAAAAGGCGCAAAAACAGATCAAAAAGCGCAAAAAGTACTTTTAGAACCTGAACAATCTCAAAATGGAGAATACCATGTATGCATTGAAAGATAGGACACACTATCCGATTTCTGTCGATAGTGTGATTTTCGGCTATACTGAAGGGGAATTAAAGGTAGCTTTAGTCAAGAGAAAGACCCCCCCTTTTGTGGGAATGTGGGCCATACCTGGAGGATTTATGGAGGGAAATGAAACTGTGGAAGAAACAGCTCTTCGCGAGCTAAAGGAAGAAACCGGGATTGAAAATGTCTATTTGGAGCAATTCCATGTTTTTAACAAGCCAGGGCGCGATCCAAGGGGACCGACCATAACAATTGCTCTTTTTGCTTTGATCGATTCGAGTCGATGCCATTTGGTGGCATCCGAAGATGTTTCAAAGGCAAAATGGTGGCCAGCATATCAACCACCCCCTCTTGCTTTCGATCACAATGAAATTTACGCTAAGTCTTTGCAATCTTTACGAATCGCCTTACAGACACGCCCTCTAGCTTTTGAGCTTTTGCCCAAGCAATTTACTCTTTTCCAATTGCAGGATTTGTATGAGCAAGCCTTTGATATCAAATTGGATAAAAGAAATTTTCGCAAAAAAGTATTAAAAAAAAATATTATCAAAGCAAGTGGAAACAAAACGAGTGGGGCACAACACCGTCCTGCTCAGCTCTATCAATACAATCCAAAAAGCGATGCATTATTAGAACCCACATTCCACATCTAATACGCGTGATGTAGGTCGCTACTCGGGTTTGAAGTTGTCAGGGTATACTGTTTATGAACCGTATAAAGAACACTTTTCGGATCGATTGCGTGTTTGTGGAATGTGTAGTTGGGGAAAGAAGCAATGTTGTGCTGCTCGACAGAAAAACCAGCTCCTTCCAAAAGAGCCATAAAATCCCCCCGCGCATACAACCGAACGTGATCGTCTTGCCCAAACCGGCGCCAACGCTCTTCGACAGCTTCCAAACGGGGATCTGCATCCGTTCGCACCAAAGAGAGACAAATCGGAACCATCACAATACCCCATCCCCCTTTCCGAAGGACGCGGAAAAGCTCCTTTACCGCCTTCTTGTCGTCATCAACATGCTCTAAGACATGGGAACAAAGCACAACATCAAACGACCCCGACTCATAAGGCATCTCCATGATGTCGACTTGATCATCAACACCATCTATATAAAGATCACAAGAACGGTACTCCACGTTTTTTTGCCGCCGAAGCCATTGAGCAAGTGGCGGCGAAGGGGCAATATCAAGAAAAGAAAGGGGTTGAGCAATGTCTGCAAGAGCTTTTTCTAAATAAAGAGCATATAAACGATCCCTATCCATAGCATGACACCGCGGTCAGGAATAATTTTGCCACTCTAATGTTTCAAAACGATAGAGCACGTAATGAAACTGATGCGCCTCCATCTGCGCCGTGTAACAATCAGGAAGAGGGATAAATGATGAAGACGTATACCCACAAAGAGGGCAAATGATGCGAGAAGGCCTTTTTCGCAAAAAAGAAAAATGGTTGCACAATCGCCGAATGATAGGACGTATATTCATACCGTAAGCAAAAAAAGATGTGATTTGCTAATATTATCCCGATTTCTTATTAAAGAGAAAGGTAACTCTTCTTAAAGGCTGCTATGAACCGATTCTTACCATCCCGTCCTTCACCATTTTATCGCATTACTTCCATTCTTTTTGTCTTTGCCCTCCTTTTTTCTCTTTGTACAGGGTGCCAATCGCGCCGAGTGATCGTCAATGGACTAGACGAAAAAGAAGCGAATGAGATCATTGTCTTCCTAGCCAACCGCGGCATCGATGCCTACAAGGTACGCGCTGAAGTTGTCGGCGCCGGAGGGGGTGACCAAATTCCCCGTTTCAATATTAGTGTCTCCAATGAAGAAGCCACGCGCGCAATGGCACTACTCAACCAAAGTGGTTTGCCACGACGACGCGGAGAAAGCCTTCTCGATATCTTTCGCAATGTCGGCCTCGTGCCATCAGAGATGCAGGATAAAATCCGCTTCCAACAAGGCCTTGCCGAACAAATTGCAAGTACCATAAGGAAAATCGATGGGATCCTCGATGCCGATGTGCAGCTCTCTTTTCCCGAAGAAGACCCTCTGAATCCAGGAACCGTCCGTGGTAACATTTCAGCCTCAGTCTATGTGAAGCATGGGGGCGTCCTAGATGACCCGAATGCCCACCTGGTGACGCGAATCAAACGCCTTGTTTCAGGAAGTATCAACGGCTTAGAATATGACAACGTCACAGTTATTGGTGACCGCGCTCGTTATTCAGAACTCGGTTTGGATGTGCTTCCTTCCGGGAGAAACGAAGGAGAGAAAGAATTTGTCCGCCTCTGGTCGGTGACATTAGCAAAAGAATCGATCACCCAATTCCGACTGCTTTTCTTCTCTTTTATCGTAATTATTCTGCTTCTCCTGATTTTAGGGGGATGGCTCCTTTGGAAAATATTACCTTTCCTCCGCTCCCCAGGAGGATGGAAACAACTTTTCACTCCACACCCACTCTCTACCTCGGAACAAAAATTTCGACAAAAAGAGGAAACCAAGCAAGTAGGAAGTAAAGAAAAAGAAAAAGCCCCTCCGCCCGAGTCCGATGAATCGGAACAAAAACCCTCTTCAGAGGAAGAGAATGAATCCGAAGAAGACTAGTGTTCCGTCAACCCTTAATATTAAGGGTTGACGGAGCACTAAGACTTAATACCAATCGTAAGAAATCATGTTACAAATTCATCTACTCTCTTTGCTGCATAAGCAATACCACAATGGGGAAGATATTCAGACACTCACACGCTATTTGCATACGGAAAATGAGGAAAAAATCCAATCAGTATCTCTCGCAAATACAGCAACAGCACACGCTTTCATCATCGATCGAGAGGCCTTTTTGGCCCAAATCCACTATTCTTGGTGGAGCGATGCCGTGCAATCGT
Organism: Parachlamydiales bacterium; assembly: GCA_942491955.1. Lineage (GTDB taxonomy): Bacteria > Chlamydiota > Chlamydiia > Chlamydiales > CALOCV01 > CALOCV01. Next base: position 9,491 of record CALOCV010000025.1, on the reverse strand, counting down.
GCCCCCCTCGCCTACACCCGTTTTTGATCGCCCTTTTAGAAGGCAAAGAAAGGGAACGCATGGAACAGATGATGGGATGTCAAGCCGATGTTCATCCTCTATCCCCTTTCGCAAAACGGTATTATCAACAGCTCCTTTTTGCGCGTTTGTATCAACCAGGGCTTCCTCCTTTCTCTGCACTCCCTTCTTCTCCCTTTCTTCCATTAGGTCGTCAATCGAAAGACTCTCTTCTCGAAGTATTTGACCTATTGGGTTTGTACGACATTGCTGAAGAGATCTTGCAGATCGTCGATAAAAACAACTTAGCCGCCCTCTATTCGTGCCTTTCTCCGAAGAAACGGGCTTTTTTAAAACGCTGTCTACAGCATAAAGAGAGAGTCTCTCTTTCTCGATTGGGCCTAGAGCATTGGTCGGGAGAGAAAAAAAGGCTTGATGCAGCAATCCACCGGCGGGGTCTCTTCCGATTTGGAAAGGCTTTGCAAGAAGAATCTCCCTCATTCCTTTGGTATCTCTTGCATAGGCTTGATCGAGGAAGAGCCAAGATCATAGAACAGTATTGCCAAGAGAAGGGAAATGACAAGGTTCGAGACATCCTCCGCAAAGAGTTGCTCGCCGTTATGCAATTTTTACAAATCGCTTGAAGGAGATCTTTTGTGAAGAAGAAATTTTTTTCCCTGATTTTTGGTGATAACATCCATATCGCTCCAGAAGTAAAACACATCCCAGCCAAAGAATTCTCTCGCCTAATCGATGGAAAAAAGGTTTTGGAAGCGATTCGGGTCGATGCCGAAAAATATCGCCAACACGTCGCCAAAGAGTGTGAAACAACTAAAGAAAATGCATACCGAGATGGTTATGAAGAAGGGTTTTCCCAATGGGCCCAGCAGATTGCTGCTATGGAACAAGAGAAAGAGAATGTTCGAAAAGAGATGGAACAACTCATCGTTCCAGCGGCTCTTAAAGGCGCACAAAAAATCTTAGGAAGAGAGCTCACAACCTCTCGAGAATCCATTGTTGATATTGTGGCGAATAATCTCCGCGCCATCACCCAACACACAAAAATCACTATCCATGTTGCAAAAAGCGATTTTCGCATCGTCGATGAACAAAGAGATCGCTTAAAAGCGTTGTTTGAAAATCTCGACTCTTTTACCGTGGTGCCGAGAGACGATATTGAGCCAGGAGGATGCATCATTGAAACGGAAGGGGGTATCATCAATGCCGAACTTCCCAATCTTTGGGCTCTTTTAGAGAGTGCTTTCGAACAAATCCTACGAGAAGAGAAGTAGATTATGCAAAAAAAAATTTACCAAAAAAATGGAATCCTCTTCCTTCTTGCGCTGATTTTGACATTCTGCCCCTCTCACCGTATTTTTTCTCAAATCGATTCACGTCCAACGCAAAGCCTCCCAAAGCCATCCTCCGCTGAACAAAAAAACGCTGTCCCTGTCAACCAAGCCGATCTTGATGAGGCTGAGAAGCAATCCTTGATGGAAATGCAGTACGACAATCTCCGTCGCCCCTCTTTATTGACACAAGGGGCCCTCCTTTCATTTTTGTCTCTCTTGCCTTTCATCATCATGATTTTGACCTCTTTTCTCAAAATTGTGATCGTCCTCTCTCTGCTCCGAACGGCCCTTGGCGTCCAACAAGCACCACCCAACCAGATCATTAATGGCGTCGCATTCTTATTGAGTCTTTTCATCATGTATCCGACAGCCTTAAAGATGTATGATGCCGCACAAAACGTGATTCTAGAGACACGTGCGCCCGATTCATTTCTTTCTCCCGGAGCATCGGTCTATGTATTGAAGATTGTCGATGAAGCGAAAGAACCTTTTCGTGAATTTTTAAAGAAAAATAGCATCCCCAAACACCAAGCGCTGTTTTATCGGCTCATCTTTCGCGGGTTACCTGATCAGTATCGAGAGACATTGAAACCGGATGACTTCATGGTCCTTGTTCCCGCCTACATCACGAGCCAATTGAAAGAGGCATTTGAAATTGGTGTATTGATCTACATCCCATTTTTCGTCATCGACCTCGTCACGTCTAATATTTTGTTAGCTATGGGGATGATGATGCTCTCTCCTGTTACGATATCGATGCCATTGAAGCTCTTTTTACTCGTCATGCTCGACGGATGGACGATTTTGATTGAAGGACTCGTAAAAACATTTTTACAACCAGGTTAGAGTTATGTTCCAAAGCCATGTCGTTCAACTCGCTTATCAAGGTCTTTTACTCATTCTTATCCTCTCGGCTCCCCCCATCTTGATCAGCATGTTTTTCGGTATTTTAGTAGCTATTTTCCAAGCAGCGACACAGATTCAGGAACAGACCCTCTCCTTTACGATTAAGCTCGTCGCTGTCATTTTGGTATTGATGCTTCTAGGAGGGTGGTTGGGAGCACAGATCATCTCTTTTGCGAGCAATATTTTTAATAACTTTCCTATTTGGAGCCTTACGCGATCGTGATTGCATGAACGATTCCTATCTTTCCCTTTATCTCAATAGCGCTCTACCTGAAGAGGGACCGACAGCATTCCTCTCTTTGGTTTTCCTTTTTTCTTGCTCGCGTTCTGCCGTCCTCACCGCTGCCGCTCTCATCTGGTGGCTTAATTGAGTCCCGACCCTAGAACGAACGGGGCAGGCCCAGGATGTGTTCGCCGACGTAGGACAGAATGAGATTGGTCGAGATCGGCGCCACCTGGTAGAGCCGCGTTTCGCGAAACTCATGCGTTCGATGTCGTAGTCCGCGGCGAAACCGAACCCACCGTGAAACTGCAGGCAGGCGTTGGCGGCCTCCCACGAGGCGTCCGCGGCCAGCAGCTTCGCCATGTTCGCCTGCTCGCCGCAGTTCTCCCCTTCCTCGAAGCGCCGGGCCGCGTCGTGCACCATCAGCTCGGCCGCCCGCATCTGGGCATAGGCGCGCGCGATCGGGAACTGCACGCCCTGGTTCTGGCCGATCGGCCGGTCGAAGACCACGCGTTCCTTGGCGTAGGCCGGCACCTTGTCGATAAACCAATAGCCGTCGCCGATACACTCGGCCGCGATCAGGGCGCGTTCCGCATTGAGCCCATCCAGGATGTAACGAAACCCCTTGCCCTCCTCGCCGATCAGGCTGTCGGCCGGCAGGTCCAGGTCCTCGAAAAATAGCTCGTTGGTCTCGTGGTTCACCATGTTGCGGATCGGATTGATGGACAACCCGTTGCCGATCGCCTGCTTCAGGTCGACCAGGAAGATCGAAAGCCCGTCGGATTTTTTCTTCACCTCGGCCAATGGCGTGGTGCGGGCCAACAGGATCATCAGATCGGAATGCTGGACGCGCGAGATCCAGACCTTCTGGCCGTTGACCACGTAACGGTCGCCCCTTCTGACGGCCGTGGTCTTGAGTTTGGTGGTGTCGGTGCCGGTGGTCGGTTCGGTAACGCCCATGGACTGCAGGCGCAATTTCCCCGCGGCGATCTGCGGCAGGTAGCGCTCCTTTTGCGCGGCCGAGCCATGCCTGAGCAGCGTGCCCATGTTGTACATCTGGCCGTGGCAATGGCCGGCGTTGGCGCCCGAGCGGTTGATCTCCTCCATGATGACCGACGCCTCGGTCAACCCCAGGCCGGAGCCGCCATAAGCCTCGGGGATCAAGGCGGCAAGCCAGCCCGCCTCGCTCAGCGCATCGACGAACTCCTCAGGATAGGTCGCGTTCTGGTCATGGGCGCGGTGATAGTCCGGCGGAAATGTCCGGTACAGGTCGCGCACCGCTTGGCGCAGGTCGCGGTGATCGGCGTCGTCGCTGCGGAACATAAAGGAACCTCTCGGCCTGGACGCCTATCGGCCGTCTGGTCATGGCCCGTGAAGGATAGGCGGTGGCTGGGGCCGATCGACAAGTTCTGCGCGCGCACGTCCGTTGGCGGCGATCCGGTCTCGGTGGTGCCGTACCGCCGAACCAACCTAGCCATTTGACCAGGGTACCCCGCTATTTGATTTGCACTCATAACCAGAAGAGAGGTGGCGACGCAGATGACACCTGGGAAAATGTGTGCGCATCGGTCATAGCGCATGGCGACGCGCGCCAGTCCTTGAGCCAGCCGAACGATGAGCTCGACGAGGTTTCGTTGCTTGAAGCGACGACCGTAGGGAATCAGCTCGGCGGTCCGCAAACCGGGATGAGCACCAGGCCGAGATACGCGAGGGCTCGCGGAACCCGTAGGTGTCAAGACGCCATCGACGATCAGGATGACGGGACAAACCGGCACCATGCATGGTTCGGCGATGAACGGTGACCACACCCTGGATCGGTAAGCAGCAGGATCAATGACTTGCCCTCGCGGTCGCAGACGGCGTGCAGCTCTGAGTTCAGCCGCCTTGTGCGTCCGATGCGACGGGGAACAGCCCCTTGAGCAGGCTGGCAGCGGTGCGGTGCGCTTTCAGATGCGTCGCGTCGATCATCACCGTGTCGATGGCAGCAAGCGTCGGCGGCCAGGGCCGCAAAGATCCCATTGAACACGCCGATCCCCCGCCCAGCGAATGAAGCGGTTGTAAAGCGTCTTGGGCGGTCCGTAGACGGCCGGCGCATCCCGCCACATCAGGCCGTTGCGGATGACGTGGATGATGCCGCTGATCACCCTGCGATCATCCACACGCGCATGCCGCGCGGCTTGTTCGGGCAAGAGCGGCCGGAGACGCGAACTGCGCGCGCTGAGCCAGAAATGGTGGTCTGACATCGCAAACTCCCAGCAGTTGGGAGTTTGAACGCCATTCCGGCCTCCATAGGAATCCCGTTTATGGGTCCTGAGCCTAGGAGAAGGCACGTAGCGACAGAAAATCCTAGTAATCCGCCTAGTTACGCATGAACCCCACAACCACGATGATGAACGAGGCATGGAACACGTAGGGCAACCGCTGGCGGTCCCAAACCGTGTTGAGCACCAGGGAGAAACGCGATGGCCATCAGAATAGGTTCAAGACGCCACGACACGCCGACGGGGACAAACCGCAACGATGCGTTGTTCGGCCTGAACGGTGATGACATCCTGGATGGTAAGGCCGGCAATGACGCGCTGACCGGCGGCCACGGCAACGATACGATGATCGGCGGCTTGGGCAATGACCTGTTGATTGGCGGGTCCGGTTTCGACACCGCGGTCATGTCGGGCGCCTTCCGCGATCTGTCGATATCCTTCGGCTGGTTCGGAATCGTCTTGGTCGACGGACCCGATGGACTCGATACGCTGCTCTCGACCGAGGCGATCGAGTTCGACGACGGCACGGTCTATCTCGACGGCCGCAACAACGGCCCCTTCGCCTATGCCGACAGCGCCAGCACCCTGGATAACGAGGTGCTTGCCGTCGCCGCCGCGGACGGCGTGCTCGCCAACGACCAGGACTTCGAAGGCGACAGCCTGGACGCCGTCGGCGCCAACGGCGACGCCTCTTCGGTCGGCAGCCAGATCACGCTCGCTCGGGCGCATTGCTCACCCTCAATGCCGACGGCAGCTACGACTACGATGCGGGCAACGCGTTCCCGAGCCTTGCGAACGGCGAGACGGCGACCGACAGCTTCAGCTATACGGCGTCCGGACGCCCACGGCGGCGTCGACACCGAGACCGTGACCATCACCGTGACCGGCACCAATTCGCCGCCGCAGCCTGTCGCCGATCCGGCTCGTCGTGAACGCGACGGAAGACGGCGTGACCGTGATCGGAACCTGCCGCCGTCGACGATCCCGACCCCGACGACGACACTGACCCTGACCTATCTGCCCGGGCCGATTTCCATCGAGGCAAAGGGCTTCATGGTCAGCAACGGCGACGGCACCTCACCTACGATCCCCGATCGGACTTTCAGGGGCTCGCCGAGGGACAGGAGCAAATCGTCTCGTTCAGCTTCACGGCGGTCGACAGCCATGGCGCGTGCCTCGAATTCAGCCAGAACGTGACCCCGGCGCGTCAACGACGCGCGCCGAGAGCCGCGGGCGGGGCCGCTGGTCCCTCTTCGAGGACGATGCCCCACTCACGCGGGCCTACCGGGTCACCGATGTCGATTCCGACGACTCGCAGGCGACATTGACCTACGAGATCACGGACCAGCCGGCGTTTGGCAGCGTGGTCGACAACGGGGACGGCACCTTCACCTTCGACTTCGGCGACGACTTCCAGGATCTGGCCGAAGGTGAGCCCCGCACGGTCAGCTTCGGTTTCACGGCGACCGACAGTCACGGCGCGACGACCGCGTTCATTGAAGAAATATCCGTGCTAGGTCTCAACGATGCGCCGGTGGCGGTCGATGACGGCGTCGTCACCGACGAAGACTCGGCCGTCGACATCACAGGCGCAGAGCTGCGCCTCAACGACAGCGACATCGACGGCGATCCGCTGAAAATTATCAGCATCGATGCCCCTGGCCTGATCAGTTCACCACCATCACCGACGCCAATGCTACCGAAGGACTCACCGGTGTCCAGTACGATCCAGCCGGGCAGTTCGAGTACCTCGCCGAGGGCGAGAGCGCGACCACGAGCTTCACCTACACGCTCTTCGACGACCACGACGCGACCGACACGGCGACGGTGACGGTCACGGTCAACGGCGTCAACGACGGCCCTGTGGCCGCCGCTGCACCTACCGTCGTCCAGGCGACCGAAGGCGGCGGCACGGTGGTCGGCGCGTTCGCCGTCGACGATCCGGACTCCGACGACGATACGGCGAGCCTGACCTATCAGTTTGACGCCAACCCTTCAGGGGTGAAGGGGCCGCCATCAGCAATGGCGACGGCAGCTTCACCTAATCCCTCTGTCGACTTCCAGGACCTGGCCGAGGGTGAGACGCGCGATGTCTCCTTCGCCTTCACGGCGACCGACAGCCATGGCGCAAGCGCGGCGTTCAGCCAGACCGTGACCGTGACCGGCGTCAACGATGCGCCGAGCCGACCCAATTTTAGCTCTATCAGCATCGCCCTCGAAGATGGGGACCCGGTCTCGATCCAGTACCAGGTGACGGACGTCGACTCCGACGACAGCCGCACGACGCTCGCCTACGAGATCGTCGGGCAGCCGGCCGAGGGTGGCGCCGTCGATAACGGGGACAGCAGCTTTACCTTCGACCCCGGCGCCGACTTCCAGGATCTGGGCGAGGGTGAAGAGAGAAACGTGATACGTCACCTACACGGCCACGGATGCCACGGCGCGACGACGACACTTACCGATCGGATCTTGGTCATGGGCGTCAACGACGCCCCGGTGGCGGACGGCCGACAGCGAAACGACGGACCAAGAAACGGCCATCGTGATCGACGTGCTGGCCAACGACACCGATCTGGACACGACCGATAGCCTGAGCGTTGCCTTCGTCACCGGCATCGGTGGCGTCACCGAAGGGCTCGATCACCAACAACGGCACCGACGTAGTTTACAGCCCGAACGGCTTGTTTGACGGGCTGGGCGTGGGCGAGACGGACACGAACACGTTCACTTACACCGTCAGTGACGGTAACGGTGACACGTCCACGACGACCGTGACGGTCACGATCAACGGCAACAACGACGCGCCGGACGCCGTCGACACGGCCGCGGCGTCAGCGAGGACGAAGATCCCTTCAATATTTTGGCGGTGACCATCGACGTTGCTGGCCAACGACAGCGACCCGGACGGCGACGTCCGATGTGCTGACCATCGTCGACGTCTCCGACCCGGCCGAGGGCGGCACGGCCGTGATCAATGGCACGGCGATCGACTACGACGCCAACGGTCAGTTCGAGAACCTGGCCTCGGGCGAGTTCGCGACGGACACGTTCACCTACACGGTGTCCGACGGGAACGGCGAGACCGATACGGCGAGCGTCGTGATCACCGTCTTGGGCGTCAACGACGCGCCGGAGGCGGTGGCCGACAGCGAAACGACGGACCAAGATACGGCCATCGTGATCGACGTGCTGGCCAACGACACGGATCTGGACACGACCAAGAGCCTGAGCGTTGCCTTCGTCACCGGCATCGGCGGCGTCACGAAGGGCTCGATCACCAACAGCGGCACCGACGTAGTTTACAACCCGAACGGCTTGTTCGACGGGCTTGGCGCCGGCGAGACGGACACGACCACGTTCACCTACGCCGTCAGCGACGGTCACGGCGGCACGTCGAGGTCGAACTGGGTGGAGGTGAACCGTTCGCGGGCCCAATCCAGATAGAAGGATGCCGTCGGCCGCACTGCCGGCCTGCCGTAAATATCTGCGAGTTGGGAAGCAATCGCCCGGTGAGGAGTTGTCGATCGTTGCGTGTTGTGCCGCCGGAATTCCTACGAAGCCGCTCAGTCCGTAGGGTCCATGGCCGTCGCTTGATCCGTCATGAATCTCACACAGCGGTCCGCATTCGCTGAATGCCTGGCCTGAGAGGCCCGATTCCCGCCAGAACGGTTCTTCATAGAGAGCACAGAATTTCGCCTGGCCCGCCATCCACGTGCCGATTCTCAGCATCGCCTGGGTCAAGTCATGAGACAGATCAGGAGTGAAAGAGAATGGTGGCCGCAGCAAGACTGGGGCGGTAGCGCAAGGATGACTCTCTTCCGTGTAAGAATCCGGCCCAGGGCTCTTTTTCCAGTTCGCCGACGGTGACTCTTGCACCGGTGGGCTCCTTGTTCGATCGTGCACAGACAGGATGGCTAGGAGGCCGGATGGCGTTTTCGGGAACATGCCTCAGCAGAGCTCGTCGACCAGTGCCAGTCATGCTGCCGGAAAGCCGCCAAGAGAGGGGGTCCGTGGCATAGGCAACCGAACCCCATTCGAACAACGTACCATCGGAACGAAATTGAGACAACCATTCCCCTCCTCGAACTGACGATACCCCCTCGAGGCCCAAGGCTTGAATGAGGTGGCGCCATTTCCGGATGAATCCCGCTGCAGTACCAGGAGGGCCCGAGATCGGAGAAAAAGCCCTTGATGTTCTGCGGCATCAAAATTCTGCCGCCAATCCGCTTTTGGGCGGCCTTCGAGGAACGACAAAAGACTTCTTTTTGACGGGACAGAAGGCGGGCAGCGTAAATGCCGCTGAGGCCGGCTCCAACAATGAGTGTGTCAACCCTTTCCGTGGGATGAATCTGGTTCCATCATGATATGTTTTTTCTCCCCAGCGTCACAGGTGAAGACACCGGACCCTGGCGATGACTGCCATGGGCCTGTGCATTGATTTCATTTTGCATCACCGGTAAGACATTTTCCTAGTGCCGACAAAGAGTCCATTCCTTCCGCATTCCAAATTGATTTCTTCCTGGTTGTGCATAACCCATTTCTGGAAAATCCCATTTTGGACAGACCTGTCGTCAAAGGGAACTTGGCCTCCCTTGCCCAAGTTCCCATCCTTTAGTACCCTCCGTACCTGAGTGCCCCCGGTTCCAGGGCCCTGGCGCCGGCCCACTGGCTTTCAGCGATTCAAGGAAAGGCTGGATAACATGATTGAAGCATTGACGGAGATTCGTTCCAATCAAGGAGTCCCCGGTCGAC
>CALOCV010000024.1:0-63372 GCA_942491955.1 Parachlamydiales bacterium | reverse complement strand
CACCGTAAAGGCCGCTGCCCAGACCTACTTTACCATGCTCTCCATCGTCCCGATTTTTGCGATTGTTTTTTTTATCGCCCGGAATTTTGGCTTTGAAGGACGCCTGGATGAAATAATCAATAATAATAACAACACCGGACAGGAGGAGATCATTACATGGTTGACCGATTTGGTGGATAGTTTGCTTCTGAACGTGAAGGGAGGTCTGGTAGCCGGTATTGGTGGTCTTGTCTTATTCTGGTCTGTGGTTCAGGTCCTTAACAATATTGAGGCCTCATTCAACGACATCTGGCAGATCAAAAAAGCCAGGAGTCCGGCGCGAAAATTTTCCGACTACCTTTCTATGATCATCATCAGTCCCTTTGCCATTGGTCTTTCGGGTAGTATGAGGGTGAAGGTTGAAACCATGGCCGACCAGTTTGAATTTTTCAGACCGCTTATAGTATTGTTAATCAAATCGGTGCCTTACTTTTCCATCTGGATTCTATTTACGATTGTCTATATGGTAATGCCCAATACCAAGGTGAAATTTAAGAATGCATTGATTGCCGGTCTTATTGCCGGAACAGCAGCCGTGCTTTTCCAGTCTCTCTATCAAAACCTGCAAATCGGTGTTTGGCGCTTCAATACCCTTTATGGAAGTATTGCCATGATTCCTCTTCTCCTTTTGTGGCTTCAGATTACCTGGCTGATCGTTCTTATGGGAGCCGAGCTTTCCTTCGCCTACCAGAATATCGAGCATTACGAATTTGAGGAAGCTGCCTTAAAGCTGAGCCATGATAACAAGCGAATCCTGACCATTCTTATTTCCCACCAGATTATAAGGAATTTTGAGGAAGGGGGCGAACCACGGAACACCGAATATCATAGTCATGAACTTGGCATTCCACTCAGGCCGCACTCAATGAACTGGTTTATGAACTGGTGAGTGCGGGAATTTTGGTCGAGCTGGCTGCAGTTCATCCCAAGGATCGCTCCTATGTGCCGGCAGTGGACATTCACAAGATTTCTGTGGAGTATATCTACAGTCAGATTGAGAAAATGCAAGGTGACCATCTCTATGTAACCGAATCGGCGGAACTTGACAAGATCACAAAGATTCACGATCACCTCATGCACTCCCTTAGCGAATCACCTTCCAATATTCTATTAAAGGACCTCTGCCTCCAGGCTGATGTGAGCCTCCGCACTGTCGGTCAACGCGATCCCCTATTGGAATTCAAACAAGAAGCGTTCCGCCTCTTTGACGAGATGTCGCGCACCATGCGTCTCGAGATGGCCCATGATTTGTTTCGCTTCCGTCTTCTGACTCTGCAAGAAGTGCAACAACGACCGACCATTCCCACCACCGTTACCCTAGAAAGAAATCGTTCTTTAGCCGATGAGGTAGAAACAGAACAAAAATCTACACAATGGTACTCCTATAAACCAGAAAAAACGACGCCCCTATATTGAAACCGTCGAGAGGGTAGGCCGCAACGATCCATGCCCCTGTGGAAGTGGTAAAAAATATAAAAAGTGCTGCGGAGCCCAGCACGAAGAACCCGTTTGAGAGTGTGGTGGTTTCTCGTATTGAGAGCCATCGACTTTTTCGCTATACACATCGTAAATATTACTCGTTAAAGGATCCGCTTCACGGTTATCGATTTCTTCAGATTATCAAAAATGGCGGATTGTTCCTCCGGCCGCTTCGAATCCTGCAAGCTTTCGTTTCCCTTCCGATGAAAGAGTCGAGGGATTATAGACAACCCATTCTAATTGATCCCATCGCAAGTGAAATTCTTCTTCAAAGATGACGCGGAATGGAATGGCCTCTGCTTGTAACTGGTGAAGTTGTTGGCGCAAAGAAGACAACGAGTGATACAACGCCATTTTGCCTCTAAGTGGTAAAAGGACGGCTCCTTCGGCATCCCATGTAATAGGAAGTGCATGATCTCCCCACAAATGAACTACAATGTCTTTTTCATGCAAAGAAGCGTGGAGATATGATTGAATGATGGAATCGATCGCCTCTGTCATTTCGATTTCTACAACTGTCGAAGCTGCTATAGGTATTCTTTTGTGCAAAGCTAAGAGATCTTCTATAGTTCGTTGTGTATAGAACAGATGAAGAAGAAACTCTCCCATCTTGCTTGAACGACACTGCTCTACCGTAATCGATGCCCATGTCGAGAGGGAAAGTCCCGTTTCTCGTTGAAATGCTTCAACAGAACCGAATGCTGCTTCCAACCAAACTTGCCATTGTGAGACAAGCACATCATTCCAAGTAAAGAGCGAGGAAAAATCTCCGCTTCCTCGATAGAGGGATATTTTCTCTTCTAACATAGTGTTCTTGTATAAATATGATAACGGATCTCTTTTCCTTTTTCTCTCCATAGATCTTCAAAATACGAGGTTCCATATTCCGGATATTCTGTACGATAGTGGGGAGCGGGATTAAGGGGAGAGAACATCGTGCTATGGCTCATTTCTTTCCGAAATTGTTCTGAATAGGCGCTATCATCGGTCACAAAAAATAGCGATTGCCCCTTTTCTAATATGCGTCCTAACTCCTGAACAAAAGGTGATTGGATCAAACGATGCTTGGCATGCCTTAGCTTTGGCCAAGGATCGGGAAAATTGATGTAGATACCTGCTACCGAATCTGTTGGGAAATAATATTTTGTTGCTGTCTCCCCCTCTCCACAAATGAGAAAGAGATTCGCAAGGGAAAGATTTTCCCTCTTCGACCAAATCTTGCGAATGCGCGGGAATTTTTTTTCAATAGCAACCCAATTTATCTGGGGATATCGTTGTGCTTGCTCAACAATCCAGTCACCATTTCCACTACAATAATCGACAGAAACGGAATGGAGTATGCCCAAAAATTTCCTCTCAAGGAAGTACAAACGCATACAATGAGCATAATAAGAGGGACAAAAAAGAACGTGATGTGCAATTTTATACATAGTTCTTTCCACGAAAAGGGTGATGAAAGATCTTTCGGCCTCATACAAGGGGAAAGGATGCTATCTCAACAAAAAAATTCAATCAATGTTATACCATTCTTTTACTTTCAAAAATCCTAGCAAAAAAAAGCGGGAAACATCAACCTTCCTTTCTGTAACCTGAAATCATAAGAAAAATTACCACCAGCTGGTAGATATCTCCTCTTTTTTTCTCTCAGCAGTTTTAGCACTCTTTCATTGAAGACTTTCCTGCAAAAATATTCATCTGAGCAAGGAATGTCTCCATCTCTTTCTTCTGGTCTTCGTCAGAAATTTCTTTCAGAGCCTCAGAACCAAAAGCTACAACACGGAATTGCAGGGATGTTGCATTAAGATCTAGGTTCTTTTCTTTTGCGGCCTTACCGATTTGCTCAAAATAAGGCTGTACAGAAGAAGAAATTTTTGCCGCCAACGCCCAAGAGCTTTGTCGAACAACATCCATCTTGTCAGTGAAAGTTTGAGCAACACCATTCAAAGACTCTTGATTGATATCTTTTAGATCTTCAACATACTTCAACAGTGAAGTTGTGGTTGGCGTTATGCCCAATTTTTTATCCGCATCAGCAACGATGTCTTCTTGTTTTTTTATTTCTTCCAGATGATCGCTATAAGCTTTTTCGTCACCTGTAACCTTAGTCGTTGCATCTGTTAAACCCTTCTCTAAAGCATCTTTCTGTGTATCATCTGTTCTCTCATCAAAAGCTTTTTGTGCAGCTTCTTTAGCAGTTTTTGATGCATCACATGTATCTTTCAATCCCTTTGTATTCCCGTTGAGAGTAGACAACAACCCTTGTGCTGCTGCTTTCTCGCCTTCTACTTTTTTCTTCTCGTCGTCGCTAAGAGAAGGGGGATTGCTGCCAATGGTCATTTCTCCCATAAACGTGTTGGCCAACGCCGCTTTAAAGAACGTTTGCACCTTTTCTGCTTGCTTGCAAAGCTCGGGACGGATATTGAATACACGAAGGAAAAAAGACTTGATTGCTAAGGCAATACGAACCATGACATTTTTATCGCTGTTGTTGCCACAAGCCGTTTTTGCTTGCTGACCGATAATCATGGATCCAGCCATTACCGCATTCCAGTCGGTCTTTGGCAATTGCTTTGGATCTGCTTCCGATAATTTGGTAAGAAGAGCTTTAACAGCCGTCTCGGTATTCGTCTTTTTGTCTTTTGCATCCGTAGATTTATAGCCTTCCCCATCGAGAACAACGCCTTGTCCTTGGGTCCATGCTTTAGAAAGTGCCTCTAAACTCATAGGTGGTTCCTCTATTTGTTTTGTGTTTAGGGTTGTTTATGCTGTCAATATGGCACAAAGATATTTCGAAGTCAATTCGTTCATCGTAAAAAAAACAGACTCTGTTCTTTCCAGAAAGATATCGCAAACACTTAGACGCTAAAAATAAACCATTTACACCAAATCCATTTTCGTGTAGAGTACACTTTCGGAGTGAGTCATGATGGGAAGAAATGATCCTTGCTGGTGCGGAAGTGGAAAAAAATGGAAAAAGTGCCACTTCCCCAAAACAGGTTTTCCAAAAACATCCTCAGACAACGTGACTGCCGAATATTTCCGCAAATACAAAATTCGACTTAAAACTCCTGAAGAAATCGAGAAAATTCGGAAAGCATGCCATTGCAGTAGCCGCATCTTAGAACAACTTTGCAACGCTGCAAAAGAGGGTGTGACAACAGCCGAACTCGATGCTCTCTCTAGGGCTCTTCATACAGAATGGGGTGCGATACCTGCCGCCCTTCACTACGGAGATCCTCCCTACCCCTTTTCCATCTGCACTTCATTAAACGAAATGATTTGCCACGGGTTTGCCAACAACACCCCGTTAAAGAAAGGAGATATTCTCAATATCGACGTTGCCTCGATCTTGAATGGATATTACGGAGATTGTAGTAAAATGGTCGTCATCGGAAAAACAACACCTGAAAAGCAACGCGTCGTCGATACGGCTTACACTTGTCTCATGGAATCGATCGCAATCTTAGAACCGGGAATTCCCCTTTCCGAAGTGGGCAAAACCATTGAGCGCATTGCCCATCAAAACCACTGTTCTGTCGTTCATCAATTTGTTGGGCACGGGGTAGGGAATGATTTTCATGAGCCCCCGCAAGTCCACCACAACTATGTCCCTCACCCTCTTCGTCTTGCTCCCGGAATGACGTTTACCATTGAACCTATGATCAATACGGGTGTTCCCGAAGCGGTTATTGATCCTTCTAATCAGTGGGAAGCCCGAACAGCCGACGGGAAACCAAGTGCACAATGGGAACACACCATTCTTATTACTGATCAAGGATATGAAATTTTAACCGATTGGATCCGATAGTTTCGCTACCAAAGATCTCCACCAGCGCGAGGGAGTTCCTTCCCTTCTCCGTTGACCTGTTCCTCATCAAAAGCGAGATATTCTGCTGGTAGATCTTCTTCTTCCTCCATCTGCATATCGATCCGATCATACGCATCTTGAAGAAGCATTTGTGCCAAATCGGGATCACCCCGCCAATCCATTTCGACAATCATATTCCCGTCTGTTTGAGGCTCGCGACACGTTATTACGATATAGCAAGCATACTTATCGCTCATGGTTTCTTCATTCTCTTTTTTCATTCCCCTTTTCATCCAATCTCCTCCTCGAAGCCTCTTCTTTTTTCCATTGGGCATAAGCCGCACATTAGCGAAGGATGTTTTTTCTCGCAATCAAAAACATAGACTTTGTTATAGATCGATTTATGCATTCATGGAACCGCTCTCTCCTCGTACAGCTGGAGGAAAAAAAGCAAGCAATGGTCGCTCGTCTGATCGAATGGTCGTCGATCAACTCTATTCTTTCCATAAGCAAGGACTCTCTTTACTATGCGAAAAATTGATACAAATATTTTCTCCTCTTGGAGAAACAACCGAACGCATCGTTCTTCCTCCATGGAAAACGTGGTCGGAAACAGGGAACACCGTGGAACAAGAAATGGGAGAGGCCCTACTTATTCGGCAACGGAAATCGCTCCATCGGAGAATCCTTCTTACCGGTCATATGGATACCGTTTTTGCTCCCGATCACTCTTTCCAATCGGTAAAGCAAATAGGTAACTCCCACCTCATTGGACCTGGAGTGACCGATATGAAAGGCGGCTTAGTGATTCTTTCCGAGGCTCTTGCCCTATTTGAATCGATGCCGTTTGCAAAAAATATCGGATGGGATCTTCTCATCACCCCTGACGAGGAGATCGGCTCGCCCCAATCAACGCCGCTTATACAAGAATTGAGTCAAACAGCCTCGCTTGCTTTTGTATTCGAACCGGCACTTCCCGATGGCGCTCTTGTTTCTGAAAGAAAGGGGTCTGCTTAACTATATCCTGATTTCTGAAGGAAAAGCAGCACATGCCGGGAGAGATATCGATCAAGGAAAAAATGCCATCGTCCCTTTAGCCAGAGCCATTCACCACATCGATTCCCTCCCAATCGATCGACAATACACCACAATCAATATCGGGACTATCCATGGAGGAACCACACCCAATGTCGTCCCTCATCGCGCAACGTGCCGGATCAATATCCGCTTTTCTCAAACTACCATCCACATGGAAATCGAACGAGCCATCAAAAAATGGGTAGAACAAGAGGGCCTTTTCTTGTATAGAGAAACCTATCGCCCTCCAAAACCCCTCACCTCTTCTACAGAGGAACTGCTACAACAATATTCTCTCTCTGCAAAAGAGTGGGGAGTTGCTATCGACTGGCGCCCAAGTGGAGGCGTCTGTGATGGAAATACCATCGCAGCCATGGGCGTTCCAACGCTTGATACCCTCGGTGTTGTAGGAAGTCATATTCATCAAGAGGGGGAAACCATGGAACTACAAAGTTTGGTTTTGCGAACACAAATCTTTACCCACCTCCTCTTTCAACTTGCACAAGGAGTGATCTCTTGGCCCATCAAAAAAAACCACTAAAAGCCGATCTACTCGCCACCGATCCTCGTATCGCAGAAGCAAAACGTCTTTTTCTCGATGCCATCGCCGACCACACAGAAACCATCACCACAATCCGCCCACCTCAACAGGATCATATCGCATCGTATGCTGACCTGCTGCAACGATTCGAACGATGCCGTGGCGGCTCCCTTTACTACCCTTATATAGGCAGCGGTATCGGGAATGGTGCTTTTGTCGAACTCCTCGATGGAAGCATCAAATACGATCTGATCGGAGGCATCGGCGTCCATTACTGGGGTCATAGCCACCACCAACTCATCGAATCCAACCTCGACGCTGCATTGAGCGATACGATCCTTCAAGGGAATTTGCAACAAAATCAAGATAGCCTCTACCTCATGGAATTACTCACAGCAACATCAGGGCTCGACCACTGTTTTCTCACCTCATCGGGAGTGATGGCCAATGAAAATGGGATCAAGATCGCCTTCCAAAAACGGTGGCCTGCTTCAAGAGTATTGGCATTTTCTAATAATTTTTCGGGAAGAACCCTATTTTTTTCCCAAGTTTCGGATAAGCCAGCTTTGCGAAAAGGGCTACCCACGACGGCTACGGTCGATTACATCCCTTTTTACGATCACACCTCTCCAGAAGAGAGCCTTGCCCACAGTCTTGCCACTCTTCGCACGCATACCCGCCGTTACCCTGGACAGCATGCAGCCATGATTTTCGAAATGGTACAAGGAGAAGGAGGATGCTATCCGGGATCTCATGACTTCTTTCTGCCTCTTATGGAAGAGTGCAAAAAAGAGGGGATCCTCGTCTTTGTCGATGAAGTCCAAACATTTGGAAGGACTTCCCAACTCTATGCCTACCAACATTTTGGTCTCGAGGAATACATCGATATCGTCTCAATCGGGAAGCTCGCACAGGTCTGCGCTACCCTCTATCGAAAAGAAATCTCTCCAAAGCCCGGTTTGATCAGCCAAACCGTTACTTCAAGCACATTTGCCATTCGAGCGGCTCGCATCATGATTGCATCGATGATCGAAGGGGGGGATTTTGGAGCCAATGGGAAGATCTTGCATCTACACCAACACTTCGTCCAACACCTTCAACGGTTACAAACCGACAAAAACCTTCTCTCAGGACCCTATGGCATCGGGTGCATGCTCGCCTTCACTCCCTATCAAGGAGAACATGAAAGGGTCGTACGTTTTGCAAAAAATCTCTTCTCTGCAGGTGTCATCGGATTCATCGCAGGAACGAATCCCACGCGTATGCGTTTTCTTCTCCCTGCTGGTGCCCTAACGACGGAAGATATCGATCAAGTGGCTCTAATCATTCGAGAGACACTGGAAGAAGGAGCTCCATGCTAATCATCCGACCCATCGAACCAAGAGACATCGAAGAGTACATCGACCTTGCGGAAGAGGCATCGCTCGGTTTAACAAGCCTTCCAAAACAACGCGATGCTCTTGAAAAACGGATTGCTCTTTCACAATACGCATTTGCTCATAAGGATCATCAATGGCAACAGGGACTCTACCTCTTTGTTGCCGAAGAGATGCAACAAAAAAAAATTGTAGGAACTGCCGCAATCACCGCCTCACATCAACAATCAAGGTACTACTTCCAAATCGGAAAAGAACCGCGACTTTTTTTTGGGCAAAAAAAGCAACATAGGCTCTCTCTTTTATATCCTATTGAGTACAAAACCGATTCAACAGAGATTGGAGGTCTTTTTCTCCAGAAAAACTACCGTTATAGGGGAATGGGAAAGGGCCTCTCTCTCTCTCGTTTTTTCTTTATGCACTGCTTCCCCAACCGTTTTATGGATCCTCTATTCACCGAACTTCGCGGCGTTATTGTCAATGGAAAATCTCCTTTTTGGAACCACGTAGGATACCATTTCTGTCCCATCGACTTAGAAAAAGCCCTCCAATTGCGGATAGAAACCCCCGAATGCATTCCACAATTTCTACCAAAACATCCTCTGTATGTCTCCTTGCTCCATCCCGAAGCACAAAAAGCTATCGGACAAACCAATCAAAACACACAACCCGCTTACACGATTTTAACGCAACAAGGCTTCGTTTTTTCAGAGAAGATCGATGTTTTTGATGCAGGCCCCCGTATGCAGGCAGACCGGGAAAACATCCCTTTTTTGAGAAAAATCCGTGAAACAAAAATAAAAACACTTACTACCGTACAGGAAAGCGACGAGGCTTTTCTCGTTAGCAATACCTCTCTTCACTTCCGTTCATGCCACACACCAGGACAGATTGATGCCAATGGAGAAATGATTCTTCCTCCGGATGTTGCTGAAGCACTCCTATTGCAGAAAGGCGACCGGGTGTGCTATGTGCAAACGGTAAAGGAGTAAAATGACTGGACAGTATATTCGAGGTGCATGGACAGAAGGACAGGGCCCCTTACTTATTTCAAAAAACCCTGCCAATGATCAAGTGATCTGGGAAGGGAACCAAAGCAGTGCAGACGACATCCACCACGCCCTTGTCGCTGCTAAAGAGACTTTTTTCGATTGGGCTCATCAACCTTTTGAAAAAAGAGTCGCAATCATCGCCTCCTTTCGACAAGAACTCCAAAAACAAGAGATTCCTCTTGCAGAAACCATCGCCAACGAAACGGGAAAACCCCTTTGGGAGGCAAAAAATGAAGTCTCCTCTATGGGAAAAAAAATTCCCCTCTCCATCGATGCCTATCATGTCCGATGCGAAGAGAGCCAACACGATTTTCCTCAATATCAATCGTTCACACGCCCTCACCCTCACGGCCCTGTTGTCGTACTCGGGCCTTTCAACTTTCCTGGACATCTACCGAATGGACATATCGTACCGGCTCTTTTGGCGGGCAACACCGTTATATTCAAGCCAAGTGAAAAAACCCCTCTCACGGGAATACGGATGCTTGAATGTTGGGAAAATGCAGGTGTTCCTCCCGGAGTGATTCAACTCGTTCAAGGGGGAGCAGAAACGGGAAAATCGTTGATCGATGCCAAAGAGGTGCGAGGGATCTTCTTTACAGGCAGCGAGCGCATTGGATACGAAATCCAGAAACGCACCCTCCAATCTCCAGAGAAAATTCTCGCTCTTGAAATGGGAGGGAACAACCCTCTTTTGATTGGAAAACTCGACAATATCCCCGCTGCCGTCTACGCCACTCTACAATCGGCGTTCCTCACTACGGGACAACGCTGCACCTGCGCGCGACGGCTGATCATTCAACAAGGAGAAGAAGGGGATCTCTTTCTTCATCATCTCGTCAATGCAACACAACGCCTTCGGATCGCTCCTTGGTGGGAAACACCCGAACCTTTTATGGGTCCTTTGATTGATGAAGAAACGGCGGAACAAATATTACGCAAACAAAACAACCTATTAGCTCAGGGAGCCATTCCCCTTCTTCTCATGCAACGTCTCCCCATAAGCCCTGCTTTCGTCTCTCCCTCTTTACTCGATGTGACCTCAATAACCCATCGTTCTGACGAAGAAATTTTTGGCCCCCTTCTACAAATTATCCGCGTCTCCTCCTTTGAAGAGGGCGTTGAAGAGGCCAATCGAACGGCATTTGGACTGGCCGCTGGTATTCTGTCAAGCAACCCCAAAGAATACGAATATTTCTACCAACACACTCGTTCAGGTATTCTCAATTGGAATGCTCCGTTAACAGGAGCAAGTAGTGCCGCTCCCTTTGGAGGAGTAGGAAAAAGCGGCAATTACCGTCCCAGTGCGTTCTATGCAGCCGACTATTGTAGCTATCCGGTTGCTTCTATGGAGGCAAAAAAACTCTCTCTCCCCTCGACCCTACTCCCTGGAGTCTCTATCGATGGATGAAGGGAGAGAGGTTTTTGTCGATACCCTAGTAGGTCCTACGTACCATTTTGGAGGCCTCTCGCAAGGCAACATCGCTTCGAAACAACATCAAGGAGGTAGAGGTAAACCAAGAAAAGCGGCTCTTGAAGGTTTAGAAAAAATGTGGCGCATCGCTCAAAGAGGAATTTCGCAACTCATTCTTCCTCCTCAAGTGCGACCCACAATAGATTTTCTACGTGCGTGGGGTTGGAAAGGATCCGATGAAGAAGTGATCGTTCAGGCAAGCCAAGAAAACCCAGATCTTTTTCGTGCCTGCTGCTCCTCTTCATCGATGTGGACGGCAAACATCGCCACCTTTACTCCTTCGCATGACACCGAAGATAGAAGAAGCCATATCACGCCAGCAAGCCTCCTGACTCAATTCCACCGCACACTGGAAGTCCCCGACAACCAAGCCCATTTGCAAACGCTTCTCCCGTCCCCCCCTTTCATCCACCACGCCCCTCTCTCTTTCCCGAACGAAGGAGCAGCCAACCATATTCGCCTCTATGACAAATCGGATCGTCCGGGGATTCATCTTTTTGTCTATGGGAAATGTGGTTTGAGGACCACCAACCTAAAACCCCAACAATTTCCCGCACGCGAAGCAAAAGAATCGGTGGAGGCACTGCAACGTCTTCACCAAATCCCTGAGAGACTAACGATCCTTGCCCAACAAAGTCCCGAAGCAATCGATGCGGGATTCTTCCATAATGACCTGATTGCCATGGGAAATCGCACTCTATTGATCTGTCATGAGAAGGCGTTTGTCAACACCCTTTCTATCATTGCTGAGATCACAACAAAAGCCAAAAAAGCGGCAAATTTCACCCCTACAATCCTTGTTATCAAGGAAGAAGAACTTTCATTAGAGGATCTTCTCCGCTCTTACTTTTGCAATGGACAACTCCTCTCGCTTCCAGAAGGAGGTCAATGGCTCCTACTCCCCCTCGCTTGCAAAACCATCCCTTCTGTCCAACAGTGGATCCACAAATACCTCACCCCTCTCTCTATTGAAATCACCTATCTTCCATTGGAAGAGAGTGTAAAAAACGGAGGAGGTCCCGCCTGCCTACGCCTCCCTCTTTTCCTGACAGAAATGGAACACAAAGCGATTGGCTCCACCGCTTGGCTTAACCATAGTCTTTATAATTTTTTATACACATTCATTGAAACACAATATCCCGAAGAATTTTCGTGGGACAACCTCACTTTGCCTGGTTATTACGACAAAATAAAAGAGATCGTTCAAACGATGCGGGATCGCATCTTACCAGCATAAAATTTGTTGACAAAGATGACCCCTTTGTATACAATCTATCTTTAACTTTTTTTTTACACAAACTATGTACATGCTTTCTCCCCATCACTTCTTTCCCTCTCACCTCCACAAGCATGTCTCTTCTTGTTCTTTTTTACCCCTTCTTAACGTCGTCGTCCTCATTCCCTTGTTTGCCCAGTAGGCGTGACGTAGATCGGCACCTGCTGGGCACACAAGCAGGACGATCTACAGTGATACACACCCTAAAAAGAGGAATTATGAGTACCGTTGCCGTTTCATCAAAATCATCCCCCAATGCCATCATTGTAGGATTTGCCATGTTTTCCATGTTCTTTGGAGCAGGAAATTCGGTCTTTCCCCTGGCCATTGGACAAATAACGCAAAGCTATTACGGTTATGCCTTCATCGGCCTGTTTATTACAGGAATTTGCGTCCCCTTTCTCGGCCTTTTTGTGATGATGCTCTTCCAAGGGAATTACCACACATTTTTCCAAAGGACGGGAAAGATCCCCGGTTTTCTCGTCGCTTCCGCCATTCTTGCTTTGATCGGCCCCTTTGGAGCCACCCCCCGTTGCATCACACTCTCTTACGCAACACTACAAAACTATCTTCCCAGCATCCACCTTCCCGTATTTAGCGCCCTTGCATGTGGAATCATTTTCCTCTTAACTTTCCGGAAAAACAAATTAATGGACGTGCTGGGCTACTATTTAACGCCCATTCTTCTTGGGACCATTGCTATCATCATCTGCAAAGGACTTGTTACGGGTGGAACCATCCCCCCTTCCACCATCTCCAAGGGGAGTGCTTTTTTTCACGGACTGCAAGAAGGATACCAAACCATGGATCTGATGGGAGCCTTCTTCTTCTCTTCTGTTATCATCGCCTGTTTGCAGGGGACACAAGTACCCAAGACCCAACAAGAAGGGAAGGACTTCTCTTTTCTCCCTCTTGCTATCCGGTCGA
Organism: Parachlamydiales bacterium; assembly: GCA_942491955.1. Classification (GTDB taxonomy): domain Bacteria; phylum Chlamydiota; class Chlamydiia; order Chlamydiales; family CALOCV01; genus CALOCV01. The sequence continues at coordinate 50,323 of CALOCV010000024.1, read as the reverse complement.
GCCTTATCGGAGCCACACTTCTAGGGTTGACCTATTTCGGCTTTAGCTACCTCGCCGCTGTCCATAGTGAGCTGCTAGCAGATGTCGCAAAAGATGGTCTGCTTGGCACCGTTGCTCTACATATGCTGGGCTCTATTGGAGGCACTTTAGCGTCGGTAGCGATCTCTTTTGCTTGCTTGACCACAGCCATTGCGCTAACAACCGTATCAGCTGAATTTTTACAAAAAGAGCTTACTTTCGACCGGCTTTCCTATCCTATTTCCTTGATTATTGTCTTGCTTGTCACTTTTTTTGTTTCCACCCTGCATTTCGATGGGATCTCCCGCATTCTTCTCCCTATATTGCAAATTTGTTATCCAGCTCTAATTGTATTATCGCTGATGAATTTGTTGCACAAATTTTATGGCTATGAACAGGTTAAACTACCTGTAACCCTAGTCTTTTTCTTCTCGTTCTTTCATTACTTGCTCGGTTGATTCGTATTGTGTTATATTCTCTCTCTGATGCGAGTTTTGCAACGAAACTCGCATCCGTTAAATCGTCTTTGGAGTTGTTATGAAACAGATTCTCATTTTCTTTTTGTTGATCCCCTTTCTTTCTTTAACAGGATGCCGCCGTTCTTCCCATCACATGTGGGAGGATACAAAGACCGCTAGCCGGTATATGTCAAGAGGTGTGCGATCCATTGGAGGGAAACAGGGCGATTCGCGACAAGTACGCAATCGAAGTGAATTCATTTGCCAAACAGACTACGATGAACCCTACAGCCCTCTCTATGATGCACCCTCTCCCTCACAACCGCTAATTCATGAAAGAGAATCATCGATGGCTCGACGCTCTTCTACCGAAGGGAATCGAGAAATTGCTAACATCTCCGGCCAAGAAAAAGCCCATATTTTCCAAACGATCCACTTTCCTTATAACAGCAGCCTCATTAAAGGAAGAGAAAACCTCGTTGCCATACGACGTATCTCAGAATATCTTGCAGCACATCCCAATGTGCACATCTTTATTGAAGGACATTGCGACGAACGAGGCCCAGAAGCCTATAACCTCGCCTTAGGATCGAGAAGAAGCAATGCCATTCGAAATCTTCTTGTTAAAGAAGGTGTCAATCCCGACCAGCTCTACACCGTCTCTCACGGGAAAGAACGTCCCATCAACCTCTCTCATACCGAAGATGCTTGGGCAGAAAATCGACGAGGAGAATTCAAAATCCAAAACCCAACCGGATGAAGAACGCTCTTTTTATACTCTTGCTTCTTGCTCTTCCTGTGGGGGGAGTTTGTGCCCCTGCGCAATGGCGCAATAACGTAGGGCCCGACTTACCTGACCGCCTATTGCAGATGGAAATTCTCGTCGAGAATTTAGAACAGCAACTCGAGCAACTCCATCGGCTTGTCGACAACCAGCAATGCATCATCGAAACATTGCGCCAAAAACAACGAGAGAGTCAAGAGCAGGTAAAACAGTCGCTAGGTTCTCATACGAAAACATGGGAAGAGCACATCTCCGACTTGCAAAAACAAACGGGAGAAGAGCGTCATCGCTTAGAAGCTTTTGCTAAAGAGACAGAAAAAGCTCTTAGCAACTATAAGAAAAAAATCGAGGGATTGGAAAAAAAATGTGCCAATGAAGAGAAAAAAAATCGGCATCTCGAAGAATCTCTCCAAGTGCTGCTCCGCTCTCTTGACGAATCGGAAGAAGGGACAAATCTCCTTGTGCATGTGGTGGTTTCAGGAGATACTTTAGATAAAATCGCCCACAATTACCACACCTCTGTTCGAGCGATCAAGGAGGCGAATGGACTCTCTAACGACAAAATCATTGTTGGAAAAAAACTCCGCATTCCACAAGACGCCGCTTTGGCAAGTCGTTGATGATGTAGGTGATGGAGCTATCGGTCTCTATGATTCAGGAATCGGTGGTACCACCGTTTTATCTTCTTTAGTCGCCAAATATCCCGGAGAAAAATATCTCTATTTTGCTGACACCATAGCTCATCCTTATGGGACAAAAAAACCTCAAGACCTTCTCGATCGCATCGATCATTCGATCCATTTTCTCCTTTCTCGTCGCGTGAAGCAAATCGTCGTCGCCTGCCATACGGCTTCCCTATTTATCTCCTCCCATTGGCAAAAACAATGCCCTATACCCCTTATTCATATGGTTGATGCCACCATTGCCACAGCCCAACACCATCGACAAAAAAATAGGCCTTATTGTCTTTGGGGAACTGATCTCACCATTGCTTCCGGAGAATATCAAAAAAAATTGTCCCATAGTACTTTTCCCCTTCGACACCTTGAAACCCCTCTTTCTCCCCTTGTCGCGTGGATTGAAAAAGGAAGAAATACCGAATACGGCCTTTCCCATCTACAGCAGGAAAAAGAACGCCTCATCGCCCATTCTTGCTATCACATCATTCTCGCCTGTACCCATTTTCCTCTGATTCTCCCGGAACTCGATCGCTTCTTTGGCCCCTCTTTTTCTTTCATCAATCCCGCAGATCTCCTTAATGCACAAACGGCTTCATTTTGTTCTCTTCGTCACGAACCTTCATCTCCTTCACTTGTTGAATTCGCAACCTCTGGAGACAAAAAACAATTCAATACCGTCTACAAACAATACTGGAGATGTTCGTGAATGATGACTACGTTTGGATAAATGGAGTACCTCATGAAAAAAAGAAAAATCTAGCACTCCAAGGAAAATGCCCTCCCCGCTCGTACCACATCGTCTCAGACCCTTATCGAAAACGCATTTTGATCGAAAAATACTTTTCCCATGTTTTTGATTCTCTCGTTTATGATTCGGCATTGCTTGATTTCCGCCACCTCCGCACCATGGATGAGGGGGCCTGGGAGCGAGAACATCGCCTTCGCACCCCTATGCGTGAAGAATCGTGGCTACGCGATCCCAATGGTCGTCTCGTATTACGGGAAAACGTTTTCTACCAACACAAAGAACCCTACCGTTGCGAACTCTACTCCCCTCACGGCATCTTCCTCGCCTGGCACGCCATCTACAACAAGAACCTTGGCTATTCTTGGAATGGCGTCATCTTTTTTGACCGACAAAACCATCCCGTATTCTGGAAAGAGTATCTCCTTGATGCCGAAACCAACTCCTTTACCGATCTCATTCGTGAAGAATGGGACATGTCCCGATCTCCGCCTCTTTTTATCTAAAGGACGTCAATTCATCAAACGTGCGCTTGATTTTGCGCATGTTGATGAGGTTTTAGTTTTGGGGGGAGTCCAGTCTCTCCCCAAAAACGTCATCAATTTGTGCCAAAGGCACAACCCTTATTGGATGATGAGATGGGGATAAATATATTTTTGAATTAGTTTGACTACAAAAGAGTTTTCGCTCTTTTAAGAACCTGTTTAAAATCTTTCTAATCCTGTATAAACAATTATTTTCCAAGACAATTGTAGGTATTTTATGCCCCATTGCTATCCTAGCGATATGGATCGTGAACAGTTTAACAAAATTAAACCTCTTCTGGAATCTGCAAGAAAAAAAACACGTCCTAGAGCGGTCGACTTATATGATGTAATTTGTGGCATTTCATATGTTTGAAAAACCAGTTTACATATGGTCATCCTTGCTTTTTGTCGTTTTATTCGTAAAACAGTTTTGAACGAGTTTTTAGAAAATAAACTACCACAGAGCCCACAGAGAACACAGAGGGAGGACATATAGATTGTTTAGTGCATCCAGAAATGTCTGAAGAAGTTGTAGAGGATCAGGTAATTATAGAAATTAAATCTGTGAATGGAATAGCTCTAATACACGAAGCACAACGACTATCTTATTTAAAGCTCTATGGAACTTGTGCCCGAGGATTGCTGATCAATTTTAATGTGAAACGATTGGTAGAAGGCATTCGTCGAATGAAAATATAACCCTCTCTCTGTGCTCTCTGTGGGCTCTGTGGTAGTTTTTATTGCTGAGAATGGTTGGAGAGGTCCGACAAAACAATGGTCGGAAAGAGAAAACCAGTTTTATAATAATTGATCCGTCATTTGTCACCACATTTCAGAATAATACAATCGCTGATATGGGGGGCCCAGACAGTGTAAGATTATCCGATGTCGTTCCTTAAGGTTCGTGACTGAGTGCTTTTTCCCATTTATAAAAACTACATGTAAACCTAAAAAACAAAAGAAAATCCACCTTGAGGTTGGGTTCTGGGCTGGTTTTTTGAGTTGATTCGGGAAAAACTCCTCTTCTTCTTTAAGTCGGGTTCTAACCCTGTGTTCTACTGCTGCATAGACTAAAAGGCAAAGCGTCATAACCATAAGTAAAGCTTCTATCCGCTCTGGTTTTTTCAAAAATAATGAAGAAACAAGAAAGTCAGGACTCTTTAAAAATCGGAATCCCCGCTCAACGCTTTGCTGAGATTTATATGTTTGAAGAACCTCCAACATTGGAAAGCTTTTTTATCCATATCATTTGTGGCTAAAACGAAAAATCCCTTTCGTTGCTCTAGCTCCTTCAAGGTAGCCAAACTTGTGCAAGGTACCCCTTGAATTTGGTAACCTACAACTTGAGGAATCTGTCCATTTTTAGGGCGTCCAGAAACTAGATGTTTCCGTACTTCTGAAATCACAAAATCATTGATTGATAAGTATTTATATTTTTTTAATGCTTTCTTGTAACTGGTTTCAGCATCTTTTGGACAGGAAAAAACCTCTCTGCAAAGCTTCTCAAACTCTTTCAGCTCCTTTTCACTTCCTTTTCGAAAGTTCTTTTTTAAAGTCTTAACCTCTCTGCGATACGCTGCCTCACTGAAAATCACTATCCACCGTTGCTCCAGATCTCCATAGCTTTCATTGATTTCCCAACCTTTATAGCCTTCGCATAAGCAATCCATTCTGTCCGGGGTAACTTGCTGTACAATCTCCTTTTCTCTACTAAGCTGACTCGGAACTCGTGTTACAAATAAAGAGTCGGAGTCCTTTAAGGCTTGAATAGAAGAAGGAGTATAAAGAGCACTGTCTCCAACTATGTAACGGTTTTTTACTGCAGATTGGAAGCTGGATATGTGCTTTGCAACAATTTCAGAAAACGCTGTTTTATCCGCAGTATTTCCACTAGCTGCCTGCATAAACAAGGGAATGTTTCCTTCATTAGACGTAATTAACTGAAGAACAACTTGATTAAGCTCAGGTCTATGATCCCTGCTATATCCTCTGGTGATTTTAATTCTGTGGTCATCTTGTTCAAGCTCGCTGTTATACTCACCGTCAACATGAAAACTTGTCGAGTCAAGATGAAGGCTTTTGATTTTGATACCTAGAATATTAACGGCTTGAAGAGATATTGCACTAAAAAGATCTGTAACACCCAAAGAAAACAGCTTGTCGAGCGTTCTTCCAAGCACATTATTATCGACTTGTTCTGGGGAAACATCTGCTCCGATAAGATGCTCTAGCGGTTTATCTTCAAAATATTCTGAATATAGATATAATGTTCTTCCAACAAAACCTAATCCATTCATAATCATGCATTTGACACACTGCCCGAAGGATAGGTTTTTATTTGGATCTTGGTCTCCACAAGCTCTGTCAATCTGTTCAACGAGACCAATTTCATCACACATTCCTGCGATAAGACCTAAATGATCAATATTTGTTGTTGCTAATTCCATAAGCAAAGAATTTAGCAAATTTTCTTAGAAAATCAAAATTAAAAATTCCGGGTGACAAATGACGGATTGATGCGCAAAGCGTTAAAAATACCGATACAGCTGAGAGTAAAGGGTATGATGCAGGAAAAAAAATTTCAGGGATAAAACGACACATCGCTGTAGACACCCAAGGATTACCTCATGCAATTCATATAACTACAGCAAATATTACAGATAGGAAAGGAGCGCTAGAAGCATGTTCATTGAAGAAGAGTTTTTTATCTGAAGTAAAAAACGTTTTAGCTGATGGAGGATACTCTGGAGAACCATTTTCAGATGGTATTCAAGAGATATTGGGTTGTCCAGTAGAAATAGCCAAGAGAAATGAATTGCATACTTTTAAAGTGATTCCCAAAAGATGGGTTGTGGAACGTTCTTTTAGCTGGCTTGAAAAGTGTAGAAGATTATGGAAAAACTGTGAAAGAAAGCTAAATACTAGCTTAACTATGGTAGTCTTAGCATTTGTAGTTCTTCTTTTAAAAAGATTTTAAACAGGTTCTAAGAGAAGGAAGGAAAACAGGACGTTACAAATATATTTTCAAGAAAAATTAGTCTCTGTTTTTTCTCTATGAAGAATAATTCGGTTTTCCATCTTCTCCTGTACAACAAAATACTGGGTGACCTGGCCCATACGCAGGAGTGTGTTCGTGAGAGGTGTTGTACTTCTCCATCAGTTCACTGTTTTCCTTTTTATATTTTGCCACGATGATGCAATCAAAGATGAATTTAGCCAAATCCACAACAGCAAGAAGCGGTCCCGTGAATATCATTGCAACACCTCTACACATCCAAAACTGTTTATTGTGAGGCCGCAACTCTATTCCATTTTTAGCAGAACAAATTGCCACGATTCCAGCAATAACATTGATGCCAGGTATATATCCAAAAATTTTTAAAACATTTGGCTGCCAACGAAGTGATTCGTTTTTGATTAATTGTGCTTTTGGGCACTTTTTAGTAGAAATAATAGACTGTTGCCTTAATCTTGAAATTGCGACCTTGGCTGTCGACTCATTCTCCCAACCAAAAGCATCTCCTAAATATAAATTTATTGACACTTTTCAACCCATAATATCTGTATTGAACTCATTGTATCAAAAATTAGAATAAAAATCATTAAAAATATTTTTTGCCACGAAAATTTATATAAGTTTATTCATTTAGAACCTGTTTAAAATCTTTTTAAAAGAAAAACTACAAATGCTAAGACTACCATAGTTAAGCTAGTATTTAGCTTTCTTTCACAGTTTTTCCATAATCTTCTACACTTTTCAAGCCAGCTAAAAGAACGTTCCACAACCCATCTTTTGGGAATCACTTTAAAAGTATGCAATTCATTTCTCTTGGCTATTTCTACTGGACAACCCAATATCTCTTGAATACCATCTGAAAATGGTTCTCCAGAGTATCCTCCATCAGCTAAAACGTTTTTTACTTCAGATAAAAAACTCTTCTTCAATGAACATGCTTCTAGCGCTCCTTTCCTATCTGTAATATTTGCTGTAGTTATATGAATTGCATGAGGTAATCCTTGGGTGTCTACAGCGATGTGTCGTTTTATCCCTGAAATTTTTTTTCCTGCATCATACCCTTTACTCTCAGCTGTATCGGTATTTTTAACGCTTTGCGCATCAATTATTATAAAACTGGTTTTCTCTTTCCGACCATTGTTTTGTCGGACCTCTCCAACCATTCTCAGCAATAAAAACTACCACAGAGCCCACAGAGAGCACAGAGAGAGGGTTATATTTTCATTCGACGAATGCCTTCTACCAATCGTTTCACATTAAAATTGATCAGCAATCCTCGAGCACAAGTTCCATAGAGCTTTAAATAAGATAGTCGTTGTGCTTCGTGTATTAGAGCTATTCCATTCACAGATTTAATTTCTATAATTACCTGATCCTCTACAACTTCTTCAGACATTTCTGGATGCACTAAACAATCTATATGTCCTCCCTCTGTGTTCTCTGTGGGCTCTGTGGTAGTTTATTTTCTAAAAACTCGTTCAAAACTGTTTTACGAATAAAACGACAAAAGCAAGGATGACCATATGTAAACTGGATTTTCAAACATATGAAATGCCACAAATTACATCATATAAGTCGACCGCTCTAGGACGTGTTTTTTTTCTTGCGAATTCCAGAAGAGGTTTAATTTTGTTAAACTGTTCACGATCCATATCGCTAGGATAGCAATGGGGCATAAAATACCTACAATTGTCTTGGAAAATAATTGTTTATACAGGATTAGAAAGATTTTAAACAGGTTCTTAAAAGATTGTCCTGATTTTTGCTTTAGTCTACAAAATTTTCACACCAATTCCCTAGTCAATTTCTGGGAATACCTGACAGAAATCGGACTTGAAAACCGATTTCTTCCATCCATTTCATTCGACAGAAATCATTTTTTTTTTGGTGGAACAAGTTCCCCCAAACCCCCTGCGGCCGCTACCGCGGCCTTGTGTTTGTTGTTTACGGATAGCGTCAGCTTCGTCCAGCTTTGTTTTTTCTCTTGCATATACTCCACAAGAGCGCTAGATTAGAGGAAACATTTTGGTATTTTTATGAGATTGCTTCTTCTATGCCTCCTTTTTTCTCTCTTTGCTCTCGTCTTCGCTTTTTTCTGACAGTTGCTGCCCCTATACCTACTGCTCTCGCACCCCAAAGTACGTCATTGCAAGCTCCGTCATCCTCGGTGCAGTAGCCGGCGCCGGTGCCGGGTATGCCACAGGACATACGACATGTAACCGTCACTGTGATGGAGAAAAGAAACGGGACACCTCAGAAGTCTCTGTCACCTTAAGCCTTGCTGCTCCATCCGAAGATACCATGGATGGACCCGAAATTTTGGTCATGATTTTTGATCCGTGCCAACAACTCTTCTTTTCCACGACAATGGGGAGGGGCGTCCTCCCCGATGTTCCCGATTTGGGGGGAGAGGGCAATCCAACAGAAGTTGGCAAATGGACCGTCTCCTTCCGCGTCACAGATCCAGGCACTCTCGCTTCCGATTTTGGCGGCATATCCGTCAATGGAACCGTTCTGCGCACCCTCGTTGTCGACACCCCCATCATCGGTGAACAACAACAAGTCGTTTTCGGTTATCCCTTCGGTTAATAGACCTCTTTTAAAACTTCAAAATGCCCGTTTCGAAAAAAGCAGAATTTCAATCCATTTTTCGGATCGTTTTATTCGTGCAGTAAGTTAGGGTCCTGAATAGTTACACAATCTCTACCTTGCCCTTACAGAATTAAATTAATTAATTGCATATAAAATATATTTTATTTTATAATTGTTATATGTTTTTTTCCCAAGGGTTGTTCTATGGATTGTACTGATTTTAATGATATGGGTGGGGCTCTATTTTCTGGTGACATCTCCCGTACAGAAGGGAATGAATGTACATGGAGTGACAAAGACACGGAAATAGTGCAAAAACTCGCTTTGGCAGCAGCTCCTGTTGCCGTTGGAATCGGTGTTTCGCTCATCGGAAGACGAGTCGTTCCTGTCACAACTCGCTTAATGAGACCTCATTCGGTAAAAATCGGCCGAAAAATCGCACAAGATCCGATAATCCGACAAATGGCCAATCATTCTATTATAAGAAATGGTCTCAAAAGCGGTAAAAAAATTACAGGAACGATGAATAAATACCATATCAATCTCCCCTCTGTTGGTGGAATTACAGGATCCATTCTTGCCCAAACCTATATTGATGGGAAAAACGTACCTACTCAAAAAGATATCGATCACGCTCTTCTCAAAGCTGATCAACAAATACAAGTCATTGCAAAGGAAATTCAAGAAGAATGGAGATCCCATCAAGAAATTTTTGATGCAGAATGGCAGCAAATCAAAGCAAAAATTGCTTCTCTTCCTACAGATGAAGAGGGACTTGAGCTTGTTAATTTGGAAAAAAAAGCGTATGAAGCCATTCAAGAATGTCGAAAAGATATCAATGATGCCCTTGAGAAAATGGCAACTCCCATTCCTCTCTCTTATGAAGAAAAGACAAAATCTGATGTAAGAAAACACCATGCAACGAATTTAGGTGTGCAAACGACTCTTGCAACAACAGGACATATTGCCAACCAGTGTCTCCATTTTCTTCCTTCCTTTCAGCGACTCGGTTTAGTGGGTCGTCCCCTCTTAGTGGCTCAAAAAATTGCTGAAAACACTCTATTTCAAACGATCCGCAAGGAGACCACTACAGCGGGTATAAGAGGAATACATGAAGGCATTCCTGCAGGTCTTCGTTTCTCCGATCAAGGAGTCGCTAATCGAGCCCGAGCATTTCGATCGGAAAAAGGAATGGAAACACCAAAAGAGCACGAAGAAATTTCCATTGAAGAACATACGAAAGCACTTATTGCCGAAAGATTGGCGATGAAGCTCACAATGCTTGGAATCAACTCCGTTATCCCTCTACCTCCAGCTGTTAACGAATGGGTTGAAAACAGTATCTTCGAGGCCACTCAATCGATTCTTCAGCCTCATATTGCGAAGAAGACCTATACATCGATGGCAAAACTTCCCCTACAAATCGAAAAGGAGTACACCGAACCCTGTAAACAAATATTAGAAGAAACACGTACGACATTGCAAAAAACGACCATGAAAGAAGAATATGCCCTACTTAACAAGTTAAAAGAACGCTATGAAATCCAACAACGACCGCTTCGAATTCTTGCGTTTCTCGCTCCTTTCAGAACCACAGAAAGAAAATAGTGCATCAAAAAAATAAAAACTTTTCTATCATCCATGATAAAGGAGTTTTAGAAAAATTTCTAGGGCGTGTCATCAATTGGATGAATTTATAGATCATGGTAGATGATTTGACGATGGATCGTGTGGAAGCCGAAGCAAACTGTAATCCGTTAGCGAGGCTGAACACGATTTATCGTCAAATCAGATACCGTGAGATGCACTTTTAGAACCTGTTTAAAATCTTTCTAATCCTGTATAAACAATTATTTTCCAAGACAATTGTAGGTATTTTATGCCCCATTGCTATCCTAGCGATATGGATCGTGAACAGTTTAACAAAATTAAACCTCTTCTGGAATCTGCAAGAAAAAAACACGTCCTAGAGCGGTCGACTTATATGATGTAATTTGTGGCATTTCATATGTTTGAAAAACCAGTTTACATATGGTCATCCTTGCTTTTGTCGTTTTATTCGTAAAACAGTTTTGAACGAGTTTTTAGAAAACAAACTACCACAGAGCCCACAGAGAACACAGAGGGAGGACATATAGATTGTTTAGTGCATCCAGAAATGTCTGAAGAAGTTGTAGAGGATCAGGTAATTATAGAAATTAAATCTGTGAATGGAATAGCTCTAATACACGAAGCACAACGACTATCTTATTTAAAGCTCTATGGAACTTGTGCTCGAGGATTGCTGATCAATTTTAATGTGAAACGATTGGTAGAAGGCATTCGTCGAATGAAAATATAACCCTCTCTCTGTGCTCTCTGTGGGCTCTGTGGTAGTTTTTATTGCTGAGATATGTCAACCAAGTTTCTTAAGAATCTGTTTAAAATCTTTCTAATCCTGTATAAAAATTGCTTTCAAAACTTTGATGGAAAAACTGTGAAAGAAAGCTAAATACTAGCTTAACTATGGTAGTCTTAGCATTTGTAGTTCTTCTTTTAAAAAGATTTTAAACAGGTTCTTAGACGATTGATGACATGACCTAATATATTTGGTATCATTTTTTTCCAAAAATTTCCTCCCCCTTACGCTTTAGTTTTTCTGTTGCTTGTTTAATTCTCTGACTTTCAGCTTCAAATTTGTCTTTTTTCTCTGCGGCTGCTTGTGGCAATTCAATTTGACCGTATTGATCATTTGATGGCGCTACACCGTCCATGGTTTCCTCCTTTTAAAGAAAATAAGTTATACCAAAAAGGATAAATAAACATATAAACTGGATTTGTCATTGTAATAAATTTTTATAAAAAAAACAACTAAAAACTTGCCTTTTCCTGGAACCATTCACTGACTATAACGACAACAACGCCATATTCTACGACAAAAGGAAGGGTGCGAAGCACCCGCGGGGGGTATATGGGGGGACTGGTCCCCCCAACTGGTCCCCCCAACTGGTCCCCCATGTGCATTTTAGTACACGAAGGGATGGATTTGGGCTTCGTAGCTCGCCTTGGAAACGAGCTGATCGTCGTAGTACCATTCTGTTTTTACATGATCCCGAACAACGATATGGGTCGGTCCTTGTCGCTTTCCTCCTTCCCAGGTGATTTCTTCAACGACGTTATTGTTGAGGTCATAATGTTTTTCAACACCGTGTTTTTTTCCCTTTTTGTAGGGAATCCGCGCTTGGAGAGCCCCATTTTCAAAGACGAGGGTGGTTCCTTCTTGGATGCCGTTAGTCCATTTTTCAATGGTATGGGGTTCACCGCCTGGGAGAAAGAGTTTTCTTTCCCCTTCGATTTTTCGTTGGGCATAGGGAGTGACTCGTTTTGGGGTACCTGTTGGGTAGTATTCGGTAGTGAGGGTTCTCTCTCCTGCATGGAACTCTTCTTTTGCGAGAAGGAGACCGTAGTGATCGCGTAGGGTACGTATACCATCTCCGTTGGTGATGATGGTATCGGGTTCATCGTGGTGGAGGGGGAAGTATTCTCCAGAAACGAGAAGATTTTCGTTATAGTACTCAGCAAAAAGGGGTGTACCGTCTTCATACCATGTGGTGAAAGCGTACTCTTCTTGATTCGGCCATTCTTCACATTGGTAAGGGGTACCTGAAGGGTAATGAATGACTCTTTTTGTGAGCGTCCCTTCGTGATACACCTCTTCTCGTTCAAGGAGAGAGGAGTGGGGGAAGGTGTATGTGGTAAGACCGTGGGGAACCCCCTTTTTAAAACTTCTTCTTTCGGTAATTCCATTATCGAGAGTACGGGTGATTTCTCCATTGGATCCCCGTTCTCTCCATTCGTCTTCGGATACTTCGACACCGTATGTGTGGTAATAATTTTGGCAGACGACATCGTGACGGGGTGAAAAACGGGAGGGAGAGCATCCAGCCAATGTGATGACGAAGGAACCTAAAAGAAAAAAAAGTGTTTTATTCATACCTTCCTCTACAGTAAGTCATTGTTTTTGAGTTGTTGTTGTACATAGGTTAATAGGCGTTGATGTTCTTTTTCAACAACCTCTTGAGAAACGGTTTTCTTGGAATCTCGATACACCATATGAAAGGTGAGATTATGCCGATCTTCTCCAATTTTTTCACTCTCATAGATGTCGGCAAGGGAAATTTTCTCAAGAAGTCGTGATGGGGCCTCTTGAAACAAGTGGAAAACGTCAGCAACGGGAAGGGTTTTCGGTAAAGTGACCGTCCAATCTCTTTTGGAGCAAGGATATACGGGCAAGGGTTGCATCGTTTTCTGACAAGAACGATGCTTCATGAGTTTTTGGAGGTTTAACTCGGCAAAAAAAGCTTTCTGAGGGGTGTCAAGACGACGCAGGATAGCGGGGTGGATTTCTCCCAAAAACCCCATTTCGATCGAATCGATAAAAAGGGAGGCTTGTCGTCCTGGATGGAGGAAAGGGAGTTCTGTCGAGACGTATTCAACACGTGCGACCCTTAATGGCAGTAAGATACTTTCTATTTTTCCTTTAAGAGTAAAAAAATCGATCGGTCGGGATTTTCTTCCCCAGAAATGGGGTTCTTCTTTTCCACAAAGAAGGATACCGAGGGTAGAAGGCTCTTCGATGGTATCACCTTTTTGCCTATGCGTTCTTCCTATTTCAAAGGCGTTGGTATCCTCGATTTGTCGATCTTGATTCCGTTTCATGCACTGGAGCATTCCGGGAAGAAGGGATGTTCGCAGGATCGACTGATCGATCGATGTAGGATTCAGTACGGTAATGGTCTCCATGTGATCGGTAGTAGTATCACCAACAACATGGATCGCGGAAGGACCTATCAGATCACACGTAATCCATTCTTGTAATCCCATAGAGACGCATGTTGAGCGAATCTCTTTTTCAAGGAGGTAGAGAGGGTCGTGAGGGATGGTATTGGCGGAGAAGCGTTCGATTTGACGCGAGAAGTGGGAATAGCCATAGAGGCGGGCGATTTCTTCGATGAGGTCGATTTCCGTTGTGACATCCACGCGATAGGTAGGCACGGTTACAATAAGGGGATCTTCTTGTGACACGGTGCAGCCCAGTCGGGTAAAAATATCGGTTACTTCTTCTAAGGAGAAAGCTCTTCCAAGGATTCGTTCGACATGAGAGAGGCGCAAAGGGATTTTTTCTGGGGGAAAATCCCGTTTTCCTTCATCGACAACGCCTTGAGCCACCTCTCCTCCCGCTATTTGGCGAATGAGTTCAGCGGCGCGGTCGAGAGCTGGAAGAACGCCATTTGGATCGACGCCTCTTTCGAATCGTCGAGACGATTCGCTTTGAATGCCAAGATGTTTGCTAGCCATGCGGATCGAATGGGGATGGAAATAGGCCGCTTCGAGCAAAATATTTTTTGTCTCGTTTCTCACTTCGGAATTTTTCCCTCCCATGACGCCCCCAATAGCGACGGCTTTTTCTGCATCGGCAATGACAACGATGTCTTGGGATAGGGTATGCTCTTGGTCATCGAGTGTTGTGAATGTCTCTCCCTCATAGGCAGACCGAACGTAGATCTCGTGTCCGGCAATTTGATCGTAATCGAATGCATGGAGTGGATGACCTCTTTCCATGAGCACGTAATTGGTCACATCGACGACATTATTCACGGGACGTATTCCGCACCCTATCAATGCTTTTTGGAGCCATTCTGGTGAGGGTTGAACCGTAACATCACGGATCCACCGACAGGCATATCTTGGACATCCGACAGGATCTTTTAAAGAGACTGTAACATGTTTTTCGATGGGTAGGGCACCTTCAACCGTTGAAGATGAAGGGATCTGGAGAGGATTGTGGCTGCATGCACTCCATTCTCTTGCGATACCGAGAAGGCTGAGGGCATGAGCAAGGTTCGGTGTTAGGGAGACTTCAAATAGGGTATCGGTTTCATTATCAGCGAGTGCAAAGCCCAAAGGAAGGTTTTCATCGAGTTCGATAATTCCTGTATGATCGTCTCCCATACCGAGTTCTGCTTTGGAACAGAGCATACCTGCGGATTCGATGCCTCGGATTTTGCTTTTTTTTACTTTGATGTTCCGTTCTCCGTCGGTAAGAAGAGCGCCGACTGGGGCAAAGGCGGTACGAAGGCCTTTTCGACAATTAGGGGCTCCGCAAACGACATCCACGGTTTGCTTACCATCGGAGATGGTAGCAAGGCAGAGTCGATCGGCTTGAGGGTGTGGTTTTGTTGCTAGGACTTCGACGACAATGACACCGGAAAAAGGGGGGGATGTTGTTTCGATATGATCGACTTCAATCCCGAGAAGGGTGAGCGATTCGGCAAAAGTAGTGAGGGGTTGATCCACAGCAATAAATTGTTGGAGCCAGGAGAGGGGGAACTTCATTTTTTCTCACTATGCGGTTTTCAAAAACATACAATCTAGCATATTTACCCTAGTTTTGCTAGAATATTTCTTTTTTTATAAACGAAGCCTTCAAGGAGAATGTCATGCCCACAGAACAAACTTTATCCATTATCAAACCCGATGCCATGAGCAAAAATGTTGCAGGAGAAATCATTGCACGACTTCAAAAAGCGGGTCTTTCTATCGCAGCAGCAAAGATGAAGCACTTAACACCGGACGAAGCAAAAGGTT
This sequence comes from Parachlamydiales bacterium, assembly GCA_942491955.1. Taxonomy (GTDB): domain Bacteria; phylum Chlamydiota; class Chlamydiia; order Chlamydiales; family CALOCV01; genus CALOCV01. The sequence goes on along the minus strand of CALOCV010000024.1, from coordinate 34,876 downwards.
TTTATGCAGTCCACAAAGAGCGCCCTTTTTATAACGACCTTGTCGAATTCATGACGAGTGGGCCTGTATTGATCATGGTTCTCGAGGGTGCCAACGCCATTCGAGTCAACAGAGATGTGATGGGAGCAACGAATCCAAAAGAGGCTTTACCTGGCACCATTCGTGCCGACTATGCTGCATCCATCCAAGAGAATGCCGTCCATGGCTCTGATGCCCCTGAAACGGCAGAGACAGAGATTTCCTTTTTCTTTCAGTCGGATGAGATCCATCAATAACGGAGTTCTTGTCCTGTTGGGTAGTAAAAGAAAAGGGTGTGTTGCACTTTTCTTCCATAGAGGATAGGGGTATACATGTGGGTAAACTCCCCTGTTCCATAGTACAATGTCACAGAACCAATATCGGAAGGTTGGTTTCCAACGGTTTCGACCTGGAAAATAAGCTTATAAACGCCCATTAATGAAGGCGTTCCATTTCCCAATGTATAGAAATGGTTAAGAGGCGGTTGGTGGCTTGTCATTGTGGTACGGGCAAGGAGTTTATCCATTGGATCATACAGTTCTACCGTAACTTCCGTTTCACCGGCTGAAGGGGATACAAGGGAGATCTCCATAAAGCGATCGCTAAGAGGAGGCTCAAAATCACGTCCGGGAACCCCTTGCGGACCTTGAGGTCCTTGTTGACCAGGGACCCCAGGCTGTCCTATCTTTCCTTCGGATCCAACAGGACCTGTTGGTCCAGACTCTCCTTCGGAGCCTCGACTGCCTTTGCGCGTCCTTCCTGCGAGGTATCCTGCGATACCACCAGCAGCAATCGCACCAACACCTCCAACGCCTCCTAAAATCGTTGCGCGCGAACCATTGGTAGGACGGTATTTGCTACAAGGATCCATTCTTTGGTACGCCTCGATAGGAAGCGAGGAGAAAAGAACGGTGAAGGCCAAAATGCAATGAGGAGACAAAAACCAGTATTTTTTCATTATTGCTTTCCATTGGTATTATTCATAGTAAGAGCATTGGATGGCTCTTTTTCCTTCTAGCCCCTCTTCCCAAACAACGATGGTTTTTCCTGCGTGGGCTTGAGCGATCACAGGATGAAATACACCCTCTTGTGAAAAATGGATCCGTGTCGGAGACCCTTTTCCTTCAGGAGAGGAGGGTTCCATAAGGGGAATAGCTTTGGGTTGTGTGGTTCCACCCCGTCCAGATAACAAAAGGGGAAGTATTTCTTCTGTTGAAGATGGTTGGTTCGATGGCTTGCACATCAGAAAAGGTATAACGCCCTTGAGATAGGAGGGTAATCGGTCCCCAGACACCCAAAGAAGTTCTTTTTCTTGACCAAATACGAAAACCCTCGCGCCAGACGAGAAAGAGATTGCCTTTTTCATTGAAGGAGAAATTTGGCTCATAACAATTCTCCATATTGGGTGTTAGACATTCTGGATTGGACCACTCTCCTTCTTTATTGCGATGAGATCCGTATATGAGGTAGTTGCCTCCATCTAGCTGGCACCAGACGGCACATGCATTCCCTTGATTGTCGATGACAATACGTGGGAAGGAGGTATCCTCTCCCTCTGTAGATAATGTAGAAACGGAACCTGCTAACGATTTGGAAGAAAGGGTTGTGACTTGTATGGACGAAGGGGCGCGATCTTGCTTGCGACATCGCCAAATCGCCACAGCTTCTCCTTTTGGATTGCAAGCAATTTGCGGTTCATAAGTCGTTATATCAGCAGTTGATAACGGTGCTGGAGGAGACCATTCTCCTCGTTCATTCATCAAAGCGGCTTCGACTGAGCGGCTCCCTTTTGTTTGGTGGGTCCAAACGGCAATACCCCCTTTACCATTCCCTTGGATGGCCCATTGGAAATCGGTATTTTGGCCCTCTTCTTGAGATAGGAGTCGGGGTCGGGACCATTTCCCTGTCTGGTGCGTAGAACGGGCCAATAGAAGGTGGTGGTTGCCGACACATTCATTCCAAACGGCGACAGAATTTCCCTTTTCATCCGTCGCAATATGTGGAGAGTAGGCATAAAACCCTGCACGTGAGACGTAAAAAGGTTGTGAAAAGACCCCTTCTTTAACGCGCCTACCTACAATGCGATTTTCTGCACCACAATTTTGCCATATGACAACTCCATTCCCTGCAGCATTGGTGGCAATGGCAGGTGATATCGCTTGCTGTTCTTGTGAAGAGAGCAGAATGGGTGTTGTCCATATTCCTGAAAAGCCTTGACCGCCATCCTCAGAGAGGACAAAATCGGTAAAAGCAACGTTGTCTGTTTTTTCTTGATGGTTTTGTGCTGCGACTGGGTTGAGAAAGAGTATCCCTCCCAAGCAGCAAAGTATGGACATCACCAGGCTTCTGTTAATGAAGTCCTTTTTGTTATGGAGATTCGTTATAACTTGCATCAGCATAATTCCCCCTCTCTGGATTGATCAGTATATGAGGATTAAAAAATTTTCCTACTCCACTATTCACACCAATAATGATGGGATCAAAAATTTCCCAAGAAACCAAACTGGATATATCCCACATAGACACCTTCCAAGAAGAACCGTCATTAAGGAAAAGACGTTGTTCATAGGGGTCGATTTGTGTGATGAAATAAGCAAAAGGGTCATTAAAGGAGGGGGGAGCGATTACATCGGCTTTCCAGCTTGTATCTGTCTGCAAATGAACAATTTGATATTTTGCAGAGGAAAGAGGGTTTCCATTGGTTGTGATGACGTAGACATTGGGATCTTGTTTTTTTGCAGACGCATAATCTTGTGGCGCCAGCACCCAAAAACTGCGATCCTCGAAAACAACCCCTTCTCTTTCTCCATCGATAAGAAGAATGCTTCGGTAGGCACCAGGATGTTGTACCTTGTATTGGGTGATCCCTTGATTGACTTGAGGGAAAGGGTGTTGGGAAGGATAGCCAAAAAGATTGGCTCTTTGGCAATGCTTGGGACAAGAATCCTCGATTTCTCCAGCTCCAATGCACATACGTCCAATCAGTAGAAAGGAAAAAAGAAAAACGTTTCTCATCATGACAACTCCTCTCAAAATGGATGTCATACCAAGCAACACGTTGGCATTTTTATGTTTTTTTGGAAAGAGTAAATGCAAATTCATTTCCTAGATAGGTTCTACGCACGTCTACATTTTCTACACAGCTTTCTGGTGTTCCTTCAAAAAACACTTCTCCTTCGCGAACGAGATAGCATCGATCCACAACGGAGAAAATTTCGCGTGCATTGTGATCGGTAATGAGGATACTAATTCCCTTTTGCGCAAGGAGACGGATCATTTGTTGGACTTCGGCAATGGAGAGAGGGTCAATATTGGCAAAAGGTTCATCAAGGAGAAGAAACGTCGGCTCGGTAACTAAAGCACGTGTGATTTCTAAGCGACGGCGCTCCCCTCCTGAGAGTCGAATGGCTTTTTCACTGGCCAGGGAGGTTAAATGGAGTTCTTCAAGAAGTTCTGCCAATCTTTGGTATCGCTCTGCACGACGCAAGGGGAGGGTTTCAAGAATGCAAAGAATATTCTCTTCAACGGTTAAATGACGGAATATGGAAGGCTCTTGTGCCAGATATCCCATCCCCATTTGTGCGCGTTTGTGGATGGGAAGGAAGGTCACATCTTGCCCTTGGAAGATCACCTGACCGGAATCAGGAGCAATCAATCCAATTGTCATATAAAACGCGGTCGTCTTCCCTGCACCATTGGGTCCAAGAAGCCCGACAATCTCTCCTTGATTCACATAAAAAGAAAGTTTTTTAACAACGGGCTTACCTTGATAAGTTTTCACAAGATGGCGTACATCGAGGACATGTTCTTGATTTTTACTCATCGTTTCTCCTTTCTATGCAATCGTTGCAATCCTGCAGGAAAGCGGTGCAGCAAAGAGGCTACTTCCGACTCGTTTAAAGAAAAAATGACATTTCCTATCCCCTGAACTTGAGGTTGCCTTCCCCGACCCACATCTCGTATCAGCAAAGCATCCGCACTCATCTCCATTTGACTCCCTGCGTCATAAAAAAGGGCGCGATTAGGCGCCTTTCCCGAAATGGTCATCTCTCCTATTTCTGGAAAATAGACCACTTCATCAGCGAGCACATATTGTGTCCATCGTTTTCCAAGTGACTGGAGATCGATGCATTGGTTTCTCATAACAACGTGATCAGAAAGATAGATGGTATGAGGCGAGATATTGCCCTCCTTTTCGTCATACTGGAAGCGGAGAGAATCGGCTTCGATCCTCCCGATCCCATCGTACAGCGCGACGTGGTTTTGCATCCAAACCACGTGTTCGGCAACATTCCAATGCAGTTGATCAGCAGCAAAAGAGATGCTTTTTCTTTGATCCGAGATCCACTGACCTCTTGGTGTCTTACATAGCAATTCTTCTGTATCGAGCGTATAGACAATCTCCACAGCCTCAATCCGACTGCCATGGTGGTCACGCCATTCACAAGGTGAGTTTTCTTGAGAAAAACAGAGCTTTCCCTCAGAAAAATCGACCCGATCGGCGTCAATATCGTAGTGATCCGAGCGGGCATGGACGGGACCATGAAGAACCATACAAGAGAGGTTTGAAAGGGAAGGAAGTACTGCTGCACTCTTATTCATCTCGACTTCTGCTTCTCGGGCTTCTATTGTCATGTTGTTGTGTTGAGACAACAAAGCCATCTCTTCAGTACGAACTCCTTGTCTAAAGACGCCTCTTCTTTCGGAAAGATGCCACTCCCCTTCAGTCAACCAAAACGCATGTTTCTCATCGATGCGTAGCCATGTGGCGACATCTCTCTCTTCATCCTTAAAAAAATATAAAGAATCTGCAATCAGTGAGACACAAGGCGTTGTTGTCTCGACAAAGAGACGATGGTCTTGGAAAATTTTTCCCTGGAAATCGATCGCTTGCAACTCCATTTGGTCGCAATTCATGGCTAAGGAAGCCTCAGAAGCCTTACCAATAAGAATGGTTTCTCCCTTCTCTTTTTTTTCGATATCGACTTGTCGAATAAAAAGTTGCGACTGAGCGTACCCCACTTCCGCCTCTTCACATTCAAAGAGGTATTCTTCGACTTCTCCGTTAGGCAGATGATTTTCTAACCTACCTTTCACTTGGAAAAAAATCTCCTTAGTATCTCCTTCTTGAGATGACGTTGTGGGGAACAACGTTGAAGAGTGGCTTTCAATGTGAAGATGGCGCGTATTTTCTCCCTGTTGCCAAATCGATTGTGTGATGGGATGGGTGCGATAATGGGGAGAGATTCTCTCTTTTTTTGATGAAGAGAGGGCGTGCAAAACCTCTTCCATTTGGAATGCATTGTCAGAACGGCTTTTTTTTACAAAATGAACAAGAAAAGCCCCTGTTAACAAGAGAAAAAGGGAGAAAAAAAATAACAGGGAATAACGAAACATATGTGTTTACGCAGGGACATAGTGAAGGGCTTCTCGAATTGCTAAAATTTCTTCTAACAAACGGGAGAGACGGTCTAAAGAACGCATTGTCGCTGCGTCACAAAGGGCTTCGTCGGGATGGGGATGCACTTCGATATAAAAAGCTTCAACACCAACGGCAGCAGCTGCTCTAGCAAGAGCGGGGATGAATTCTCGTTCCCCTCCTGTTGTCTCTTCTGAACCCGGAGGTAACTGAACAGAGTGCGTCGCATCAAAACAAACGGGATATCCCCACTGTTTCATGATGGGCAAAGAACGAAAATCGACAACGAGATTGTGGTAACCAAATGTTGTGCCACGTTCGATGAGAAGGATATCTTCTTTTCCTTGGGATCGAATTTTCTCAATGGGATTGTTCATCCCCCAAGGGGACATGAATTGTCCCTTCTTGATGCTGACAGCCGCTGGCGTGTTTGCCGCCGCTACGAGAAGATCGGTTTGACGGCAAAGAAAAGCGGGTATTTGGATCATGTCACAAACAGAGCCGGCGATCTTGGCCTCTTTAGGAGTGTGCACATCCGTCAGAATCGGAATAGAAAACCTCTCTCTTACCCTCTCGAGGATTTGCAATCCCTTCTCTAAGCCTGGCCCTCGAAAACTGTGAATGGAGGAGCGGTTTGCTTTATCATAGCTCGACTTAAAAACGATTTGCAAAGGACGTCCCACAGCCTCTTCACACAATCGTTCAGCGACTCGTAAACAGAGATCTTCACTTTCTATTGAGCAAGGACCTGCAATCAGTGTAAGTGGGGCATCTTCTCCTATTTGGAGACCGTTTGGTAAAGTGATGGTTTTCGTCATCGATACTCCAGTTTCTCAAAAGGATACCCCTTCAACTTATTTGAGAGAATAGAAAAAGAAAAAAAAGCCAAAGTGAGAGAAAACCAATTGATGGAAAATGGAGGGAAGTTTATGTTGATCCTCGGTTTCTTATACCGAGGCTGATTCAAACATCGGAATTTTTAGTTAGAATTTTTTTTTAACTGATAGAACGTGGATATCGCAAGTTTTTGTCAGAAAGAAAAAAAATCGGCTCAAAACCCGGTGGCATCCGTTTTGGTATATCACTCACACATTACTCTGGAGGAGAATATGTCTTCGATCGCTCTCCCTGTAGGGAGTTTTCATCTTCCTTGGACGCAAAGCAAAAACGTACAAGATGCGACGATCATCCGTTGGGAAAAAAAAAGCCGAACCTATGCCTGGAAGGAACGGGTTAAAGATCTTGCAATAAATGCTTTAAGAACAATTGGTTTGCTCTTTGCTATATTAGGGGGATCCTCTTCTTTGATTCGGCAACCTCTGATTAAGCACGGCCTCAACCCACCTATGTGGATTTTTTATGCCTCTTTAGGGCTTTTTTCGTCTGCGGGAGGTTTGTTGATTCTTGCAGAAAAATTACAAAGGCGCCGTGGGGAGTGGGTCAACTACAACAACCGCAAAGTTGCCTTAGAAATTGTGAACGATTTCAAAGAAGGTAAATTAGAAATTCTTGCCCGAAAATATAAAAATGCCCTGCCCCTCTTAATCCGTTGTGGCATTCTTCCTGAGAAAATGGGATCGGGTACCGAAGAGAAAAATATCGGGAAAGAATTGCAGAGACTCTTTACTATTAATTCGTTAAAGAAAGAATTAAAGCAGCTGCAAGAGGAGAAAAAGAGCCTTGAGATCCAACCAAGGGAACTCGCAATCAGTGAACTTGAGGCTATTTGGAAAAGTGATTTTGGCTCTGGTGAAAAGCTTCGCCCCCACCTTCCTCAATTTAAAGAGATTTTCCACGCCTAATCATTGCATCTAATCCATTGGATTCGGTACCCTCTTTATCCCCAATTCTTTTATTGGATTAGGGGTTTTGGACTGATAGCTCAGTGGATAGAGCACCCGCCTTCTAAGCGGGTGGTCGTAGGTTCGAATCCTACTCAGTCCGAAGGTTTTACATTGTTTTGTACGCGAGCTAATCATCTCCCGCCTCCCCGTTTTTTTATACAGGGCACCCCTCTTTCCGACAAGACAAGAGCCTGGCTTTTACAGACCCGTCAAACGGTGCGCCATATTCTTTCTGGAAAAGATCCCCGTCTCCTTTTGATTGTTGGCCCTTGTTCCATTCACGACTGCGATGCGGCAAAAGAATTTGCCGATCGTCTAATCAAAATTTCCAAGCGAATGGAAGATGCATTTTTTTTCGTCATGCGCACCTATGTCGAAAAGGGAAGGACATCGGGAGGATGGAAGGGATTTCTCTATGATCCTTTATGTAACGGCTCCTCTTCGATTGAAGAGGGCATTCAACGCACGCGTTCACTACTTATAGACCTTGCCGACCAACAAATTCCGACTGGGGCCGAACTTCTACACCCCCTTCTCACTCCCTATTATACCGATCTTCTCTCTTGGGGCTCTATTGGTGCGCGCACATGCACTTCACAGCCCCATCGTGAACTCGCTTCCCTTGCTCCTTTTCCCATTGGCATAAAAAATTCGATTGATGGAAATATTCTTGCAGCCATTCATGGAATCCGTGCGACACAAGAAAGCCAATCCTTTCCAACGATTGATGACGAGGGACACCTTCTTCAAGTGCAATCTCGAGGCAATCCCGCTCCCCATTTAGTCCTACGCGGCGGAGAAGGAAAAACCAATTTTGATTCCTATTCTTTAAAAGAAGCCACCCATTTACTCAGAAAGCATCATTTGCCGGAACAGATTCTTGTCGACTGTTCCCATGCCAATGCTAGAAAAGAGGCCGATCGACAAGTCGCCGTCTTTACTTCAGTCTATCGCGACTTTTTAGCAGGTTCCTCCTGCATACGCGGATTGATGTTAGAGAGCCATTTGTATGCTGGAAACCAACCTTTTTCCTCTCTGAGTCCTCTTCGTTACGGTGTTTCCATTACCGATCCCTGTCTTTCTTGGGAACAAACGGAAGAATTGATGGATTGGGCCTATGAACAGTGGAGCTGTAAGATGTTTTTGCCATCGACTCGTTCATAAATCATTGAAGGAAAGATGGTTTTTGCAAGTAGAATTCCCCTCCCTCGCAAGGAAGAGCTCTCTAAGGAGAGCGATTTTTGGGAAGGTTGGTAGAGGAGAGGATTGAAGGCTTTTGCGCCGTCGATGATTTGAATCGTGGATGTTACCGCTTCTTTTTTATAGCAGATGGCGATCTCTCCCTCTCTCTTCCCATATCCGTGTTCCATGATATTGACCAATAGCTCTTCGATACCAACGCGTTGTTGTGTCGATAAAGAGAAGTTTTCTTCGAGATAAGAGATCATGTGGGGAAGTTGCTTCATCGTAGCAACAAATTTTTTAGATATTTGCATGGGTATTATACCATTTATCGCGTTTGGTATTACTTCTGATAAATGGTATTACAATCGACTTGCCACAAAAAAATTTTCATTGTTAGTGGATTTTTTTCTTGACTCCGGCTTTATTAACATTTCTCGGAGCACCATTTGCAATCGATTTACTTTACGATCTCGCTTACTTTGTGATGGTTGCTCTTCTTTACTATATAAGTGTGATACCTTGCCATCAAGGGGTGGCATTTCCATGACCTAGCTCCATGTTTTTGATGGATAATACATCATTCCCATCCCCAACGCAAATATTCGACAATATTGCGTGCAAGATTGTGGTAAAGAGGTGAGAGAGCGGCCTCACGTGCCTGTTCGACATCGGTAAGTTGTCCAAGAGAAAAGACATTGACAGCGTTAGGACTTTCATAATAATCATGATCAAAATCGACAAAGCCAGCAACGCGAACAGGCCCTAAGATACAGGTATTGTTGCATCGATCAATAAGGGTGATTTCTACTATGGCGCGTAAACGAGTCTCTGTCGGAATGGTGGATCGTTTGATTTTTTGCTTTTTCTCATAATAGTGGGATTCCTTTTCGTTATCATCGTCATCGATATTTTCTGAATGAGATTTCCTTTTTGCGTTTTTAGGTTCATAACGGTATCCAATATTCTCTTCGGTGATGTCAAGCAAAGTTGCGCATAGGGTAAGGCGTCCTCCTTGATTACAATAAATAAAGGTGCCTGTAGTTGTAAGTTCATGAACAAGAGCTGCTGTGAGATCGCCATTTGGATCGTTTTGTACATACGGAACGGAAATAGTGCTATATTCCGCATTCCATGAACCCGCTCCCCAACGATAACCACAACTAGAAAAAAACAGGCAAAAGACAATGAAAATGGCATGGATGGATACCACCAAGGAGCGTTGTCTCATGCTCCCTTACCCCAGTTTCGGACGAGGACTGAAGGGAGCCGTACGCAACGGTCTTCTCGGAGGAGGTTCATCGCCATATCCAAGGAGTTGGAGGCGTTGTTGGCACTGCATGGCAATTTGCGTCTCCGGGAACAATTCGATAGCTTGTTGGTAGTAGAGGACAGAGGCGGAGGCTTTTTGTCGCCGTTCGTAAAAGCTACCCATTTCAAGGAGCCCTCTGGCATAATTTTCTTTGATCTCTTGAATATCACATGCGGCCTCTTCAAGGCGATCATCTTTGGGAAATTGCGCTCGGAATTTTTCGAGTTGCATTTCAGCTAAGGTGATGAGATCGGGATTCTGGAATTCCCATTCTGCTTGTGTCTTAAACACTTTGATAGCTTGTCGGTGGCTTTCAGGAGCGTATTCACTTCTTGGAAATCGACGAATGAGCGTTTGAAAACTCTCGACAGCTTCACGGAAGTCGTGGAGTTCTTCAAGAAGAATTCCTCGGAAGTAAAGAGACATCACAGTAAGATCGTGATTCGGGAGGGCTGCAATGATTTCGTCATAGATTTCGACAGCAAGCTCTTTATCCTTTACCCATTTGGGCAATGTGTGCTGGGCAAAAACCCGTCGACAAGCACCACTGCGGAAAGCCTCCGCGATAGCAAATTTGTATTCAAGGGCATCCATGAAATGATGAGGATCCGTTGTCGTATGGAGGTATTCGGTGAATTCGTGATTGGCGTAATCGTATTCCTCAAGTCCAAAATAGGTCAAGGCTGCATAATAATGGGCCCAGGCGACGAGAGGGGAGCCCTCGAAGCAGTGACTAACAATCGAAAAATGATGGAGTGCAAGAGGATAATTTTCCGCTTCATAGGCTTCCATGGCGATTTGATAATGCTCCTCTTGTGGGAAAGTAGCGTATTGATTGCGCTCAATGAATTTTCCCTTGCGAACGATCATTCCAGCATGAAGAGGAATGGAACCAAGAAGTAAAACGGTTAGGAGAAAGATTTTTTTATACACAACAACCTCAATTGATGACACGCTCTAGTATACACTTACTAAGAAATAAATTGTAGGACTTTAGGGCTTTGGAGTCAGGCCTGACATTCGGACATTTGTTCCAAATGTCCGAATGTCAGGCCTGACCCCAAAATGACCTCAAAATGACCCTTTGGAATGTATCCTGACGTCCAACACACTGGAAATACTCTGGAGCTTGTTGACCATTTCTTCTGAAGCATCGACGCCCTCATTACTATCCATTTTTAAATGGGCAAGCTCCCGATCCCCCTCTTGAAAAGCAATCGTCACAGGTGTGGTCCCCGCATGGGCCATAAAAGAATCGCGTATGGCAACGATATGGGAAAGACGCGCTCGTGTGGTATCGATCATGAGTGAAAGATGCTGGCTCTCAGAGGATATCTTCACCTCTTTTTCTGGCACTACCGCTTTTTTCTTGGTCATCGCTACTTCCCTTTGTTTAAAAGAAAATTTTGCCGCATCATAGGCCCGATCACAATCGGCAATCATCTCCTCATTAACCTGCGTGAGATCTTGAAGCCAACGGCATCCCAAGCGTTGCACGCCATCGCGACTTTCCCAGGTCAAGACGGCACAAAGGAGCTGATTTTCTATCAAAAGCGCGCTTTTCTGTTCGTACAGATCGGGCCAAACGGGAAGTTCTTCGCGGACGAGACCGTCACTGATCGTAAGAATGGCAAATTTTTTTTGCGATTTCTGCGAAAATCGCACTTTGACGGATTCTACAATAAAGGCCGAACGGATCACACAATTGTCCGATAATGACTCGAGCCTCCTTAGAGAAACACAAGATAAGCGTGCCAGCACCTCTTTGTACTCATCCATGGGATGACCTGTGAGGAAAAAACCAAGGAGTTCTTTCTCTTTCAATAACATTTCATTTCGAGGGCGCGGTTCCATTTCCTTGGGAGGTTTTTGAAAGGGCAGCTCCTCTGTTTCTTCCATCAATGAGAAGAGAGAAAGTACACCAGCTGATTTTTCTTGTTGCTCCTTTTGCGCCTGTTCGTACATCGGATCGATGCTCATGCGAAGAGCACCTCGGCTCCACTGCGTCCAATCAAAAGCACCCGCATCGACCAGATATTCCACCATTTTTTTTCCAACGCGTTTGCCATCAGTCCTCTGGAAAAATTCATAAAAAGAGAGGAAAGGCCCTTTCTTGGTCCTCTCTTCAATAATGGCTTCAACAACCCCTCCACCAACCCCTTTGATTCCCGATAAAGCAAAACGAATTCCATGGGATGTCGCAACGAACGTCGTTCCTGCTTCATTGATATCAGGAGGGAGAATGGGGATTCCCATGGTTTGGCATTCTTGGATAAATTTTGCCACTTTCCCAATATCATCCCGATCGCATGTCATCAGGGCAGCCATCCACTCGGCAGGATGGTTTGCCTTGAGATACGCAGTCACATAGGTTAAATAGCCATAAGCTGTTGCGTGCGATTTATTGAAGCCGTAGGCTGCAAATCGTTCCATCTGATCAAAAATCTTCGTCGCTATCTCTTCGTCAATTCCATTATCGAAAGCTCCTTTTTTGAACTTCTCCCTCTGTTGGACCATTTGCATCATGTCCTTTTTTCCCATTGCTTTCCGGAGAACATCCCCTTCCCCTAGGGAATAATTGGCCAGTTGATTGGCAATTTGCATCACCTGCTCTTGATAAACCATAATCCCGTATGTTTCGGAAAGAATTTCTTTAAGCTGAGGGTGATCGTATTCAATCGGTTCTTTTCCATGTTTTCGTGCGATATAAGAAGGAATCATCGACATAGGTCCTGGACGATAGAGGGCTCCCACAGCAACGATCTCCTCAAAGCGATCGAGATGGAGTTGCTTTGCAAGGTCGGTCATGCCTCCCGACTCGAGTTGAAAAATCCCCATCGTTTTACCCTGATTGAGGATAGAAAAGGTTTTTTTGTCATTGAGAGGTAATTTTGACCAATCAATAACAATTCCTTTTTGCTTCTGCAAAAAATCGACACACCGTTGAATCGCCGTCAATGTCTTCAACCCAAGAAAATCGATCTTGAGCATCCCCAATGCCTCAACGGGTTTCATCGAAAACTGCGTGATGGGCATCTCTTGATCTTTTGCCGTTGCCAAGGCGATGTGATGGGTCAATGGCTCTCCACTCACAATGATGCCAGCAGCATGAACACCTGTATTACGTATCGATCCTTCCAATTTTCTTGCTAGAGTCACCACTTTTTTCACTTCGTCATCATTTTCAATCCATCGCCGCAGTTCGCGATCGATCTCAAGGGCCTTGTCGATGGTCATACCCAACTCTTCGGGAATGAGCTTGGCAATCTGGTTTACCTTCGCTAAGGGGACATCGAGGACACGACCCACATCTTTAATCGCCATCTTTGCTTTCATCGTACCAAAAGTGATGATCTGAGCGACGTTATCCTTCCCATATTTCTGCAATGTGTATTCGATCACCTCGTCCCGCCGATCCATGCAGATATCGACATCGATATCGGGATAAGAGATCCGTTCTGGATTAATGAAACGTTCGAAGAAGAGGTTAAAACGAAGGGGTTCAATATCGAAGACGCCAATGAGATAGAGGACGATCGATCCGGCACCCGACCCCCTTCCAGGGCCTACGGGAATGCCTTGTTGTTTTGCCCAATGGATGAAATCCCAAACGATAAGGAGATAGTCGCACATTCCCTTGGGGCCAATGATGCTCATCTCGAATGCAAGCCTCTCTTGGACCACTTCCGTAGGATCGCGTCCTGGATAGATTTTTTTGACTTCATCGAGCTCCGGTTGTCCATAGCGTTTCGGAATCTGTTCGCGGCATAGATTCCACAAAAACTGATTAACATCCTCTTCTCGGTTTTTTCCTTTAAAATCAGGAGGGGTGAACACAGGATAATGTTTTGTTGAAAAATCGAATGAAAATGTACATTTTTCCGCAATCGTCTGTGTTGTCTCTACCGCCTCAGGAATATCAGAGAAGAGGGTTTGCATCTCTTTCGCCGACTTAAAATAGAGGGCATGAGAAGAATAGGTCCTTCTTTTTGGATTAGGGACTTTTCTTTTTGGATTCCCCATCGAATCCCGCTCCCACATCTCACATGGCTCTCCCGACTGGATATTGAGGACGATTTCATGAGCACGCCAATCCTCTCTTTCGATGTAGTGGACATCATTCGTGGCAACAAGAGGGACGCCCGTCTCTTTAGATAGGGCAATGATCGTTTGATTGAGCTCTTCTTGTTGTTGCAATACCTCCTGATATTGATGAAGAAGCCAACTCTCTTGGAAAAAACCATCCCTTTCCTGCTCTTCGTCGGTCATCGGATGGCGTTGGATTTCGAGATAATAGTCGTCTTTAAAGAGGTTACGGTACCACGCGAAAGTCGAACGCCAAACCTCTTCTTCTTGTGTTAAGATATTCTGCGCCAGCTCGCTACTCATGCACCCAGAGAGGCAGACCAACCCTCCCGCATGCTTTTCCAACACCTCTTTATCGATACGGGGAAAGTAGTAAAACCCCTCTAGATACCCAATCGAAGAGAGTTTGCATAAATTGTGGTAGCCCTCTTCATTTTTTGCTAGAAGGGTGAGATGGTAAGCATTTTTCTTTCCAGGCCGTTTTACCTTATCATGACGCGATTCGGGAGCCACATAAACTTCACAACCAATAATCGGACGGATTCCCTCTTTCTGGCACGCCTTATAAAAATCGACCGCTAAATGGAGATTGCCGTGATCCGTCAAAGCAAGGGCAGACATCTTGTTTCTTGCTGCAGCACGGGCAAGTTGTTCTACCGATGCCGTTGCATCAAGAATCGACCCTTGAGAGTGAACATGGAGGTGGACAAACATAAAAGAGGAATTTTCTCATGAACAGGGGGGAAAAAGCAACGATTATAAGAACTTCTCTTCACACTTCAAATGGCTCATCTCCTTCGAGAGAGAGCTTTGTCGTCTTAATAGGCTTTTCTCTTCTTTCCTTAAAGAGGCCGGTGTTACCGACCAAAGAGGTAATAAAAGAAGCGTCGACACGACACAACTAGTAGCAAGAGCGATAAAGAACCCTTGCCAACCATAACTTTCAGAAATCAATCCCAATGGATACCCAGCAAACGAAGCCCCGAGATACCCAAAAGTCCCCGCAAAACCGGTCGCCGTCGCCGCAGCCTTTTTGTGCGAAAACTCAGCCGCTGCCACACCAATTAACATTTGAGGACCAAAAACCATAAAACCAATCATGAATATCGCTAATGAATCCATAAGAGGATATCCAGCAGGAGTGAGCCAAAACATAGAGACGGTAATCAAACAACCGGCGGCAAAGAGAGTATTCACAGGCCCTCTTCGCGCTTTGAAGAGGTAATCCGACGACCATCCAGCCACAAGACTGCCAAAAAAACCTCCAATTTCAAAAAGAGAAGTCGTTCCACTCGCACCCATGCGGCTATATCCCTTTGTCTCTACAAGGAAAAGAGAGGTCCAATCATTAACCCCTGTACGAACGACATAGATAAAAAAATACGCAATCGCCAGCAACCAGATATAACGATTCTTTAAAACGTGTTCAAAGAGAATTTCCTTGGTCGACAAGGTGGCTTCTTCATCCTTTTGCGTTGGTTTTGATCCACCCGAGTAGTCATTTCGATACGCTTCTATCGAAGGCAAACCGAGAGATTGCGGGGTATCGCGCAAACGATTGATCAAGAAAATTCCACCAAAAATACAAAGGAAACCGGGTATATACAGCCCAGATCGCCAACCCAAAAACTGAATGCTCACCCCAACGATCCAGGCAATGAGAAATCCTCCAACATTGTGGGAGACATTCCAGATCGACCACCACGAACCCCTCTCATTATGGGAATACCAATGCGTAAGAAATTTGGCACACGGAGGCCATCCAAACCCTTGAAACCACCCGTTCATTCCCCAAAATAGGGCGAAAAAGAGCAAAGAAGAGGAAAGCCCGAAGAAAATATTGAGGAATCCAGTAATGATCAAACCGACCGACATCAAATAGCGAGGATTGGTTTTATCGCCTAAAATCCCGCTAGCAAACTTACTGAATCCATATGTCATCGAGAAAATACTCGCTAACAGACCGATTTCCCCCTTTGTGAGGCCCAAATCCTCGATCATGCCGGGGACAGCAAAAGTAAAGCTTTTTCGGGTGAAATAATAAAATGCGTACCCGACAAACATCGAATAAAGAATGCGAACACGCCAATATGAGTAGTTTTTCTTTACGGTAGAAGGATCTTCGATTGTCTTTTGGTAGGGAGCGGGCTGGAAAATTTGTCGTAACGAAAACACGCTATTCATCCTTATTTTTCATCTATCTCTTGGGAAAATAGAACCAATACGTCTAATAACCCCATTCCTAACCAAAGATCTACCCCTCTTCATTGCAGATATTTTCATTTTTGTCGACCCCTAGGGCGAAGAGTAAAAATTTACAAATAACTAAAAATCAATTGAATAATAATAAAAAACTCGATAAAAATCAATGTAAATTTTTTAATAATCAAACCTCGTTACATCCCTTCCCAAAGAGATACTAGACCAAAGTAAATTCAAAAATCATTGACGTTCATCGTACTTCTATGCTAGAAACGCGTTAATCCGATAAGGCGTTTTCGCGTTTTGAAAAAACCTAGTCACTCAACCATCTTTCTCTAGGGAATTTTTTTTGATACGTTTGATTATTCACCTCCCTGCTCGCTCTTTCAAAAAAGAAGCTTTCCTCTTTCCCATTTTTCTCGGAGGAGGAGAAGAAGCCGACGTTCCCATCTTGGATATGGACTATCCACTGGAACCTCGCCATATCCGTTTCACTCAAGATCAAGGATCTCTATGGTGTGAAAACCTTGCACACGACCCATTTGCTACATGGAATGGTGCGCCCTTTGGTAAAATAGAAGTTTTCGAGAACCATACTCTACAAATAGGAAACATCACTATTGCCGTGTCGGTAGAAGGATCTCTAAAACAACAAGAAGAACCAGCATCCACAGAAAAAAAACTCTCTGATTCTTCCGATCCGATCCTTTTCCCCGATGAAGAACTCCAGGCGCTTCTTGCAGAAGCAGAATCTTTCCAGGAAAAATCGACGCAACCTCTTCAACATACTACAACAACACCCCTCCCCAACCACGAGCCGAAACCTACGCGCTCTTCCTCTTGGAAGTGGCTTTTTTTGGCGATGATCAGCAGCGGTTTCATTGCCCTTTCTTTTGTTATGGTCATCTATCTTCGTCTATCAGATGAAGAGAAAATGGATGAGATACGGGCGGCTCGAGGAATGGCCGATCTAGCAATGGCCCTTCTCCATGCTGAATTCTCTTCTCCTTTAACCGATCACCACAACGGAATCGATTTTGAAGCCCTACAAGATCACATATTAGCCGTAGTACCCTCAATCTATTCTCCTGAAGTCTTTGTCGATAATCACGGTCAATATCACGCTGGAACCTATTCGATACGCATGTATTCCAATAAAACGTTCGATCGCTTTCTTCTTGTCGGACAGCCTCGTCCCAGTTTACTCAACAAGCTGATTCCCCATTCCATCTTAACCATTGATTCGGAAACGATGGAATTTCACCGTTTATCCAATCACCGCGAACTCAATCAGCTTCTTGCTCAAAGCACTCTACTTGACGATGCCATAACAGAAGACATCGAACGCCTGCTCGACAAAGGAACATGGATCCGGTTATCGACATTGCATCTTGAGAAAGAATCCCATGATTTTTCTCCCCCTTCAGCTCTTGCCTGGCTTTATCCCGGAGCGGAAAACCGCATTTATAACGCACCGCGTTACTATCCCTTTATGTCGAATCTACTAAAAAAAATGTTCGCCAATCCCTCCTCATTTCATGAAATCCGCAAACGCTTTCCCAACGGGATTATCTATTTTCCCGATGGCAAAAAAGAAGCACTTGCCTTTCAGCAAACCTTTTCTGCTACCGATCTTTTTGATTTCCATATCGGCTACCTCGACCTCAATGAACGCGGAGAGATCACTCATAGTCATCTTATCAAAGAGTACGAACCAACGGAAATCCTCACCGCGTCTACTTCCTGGGAAAAAGATGGTTTGGCTCAAGAAGAGCTCTTAGCCAAGAAAACCAAAGAAGAGACGCTCGAGAAAACATTTCCTATAGCCGTGCAGCAGCTCTTGGTTGAGAGACGTCGTTCTCTTGAATCGGCTGCAGAAGATTTGGTTGATCTCATTGAACGAGAGAGATATATGCCTAGTTCTACATTCGAAAAAACCTACGAGAAGCTATACGGACAGTTTCAAGAAGAGCGTCTCAAAGAGAATGAAAAAATGGTCTCCTCACTTTTTGATCTTTATGCACAATACCCCTCACTCCCTTTTTCCGATTTTCTTGATCACATACACGCTTATGGGTTGGAAGAATTTGAAGAAAAGAAGTAGAATCTCTTCCTCTCATGATTGCGGCGCTAACACAACCTCTTACTTCCTTCTCTTTATCCTGGCCAACCCCTTCGAGGCCATCTTTTTTACACAAGCTCATATTGCGCATCCAACTTCCCAAACCATCATGGCGCAATCTCCATTCTCATCTGTGGCGATGGAAAGGACAAAGTTCTCAGAAAATCTGGGAAAGTGAACGCGGTCTCCTCTCCGAATCATTTCAAGCCTATATCAAAGAGGGAGCTCGCTGGCCCAAAAAGTTGCAGCGAGAATTTCGTCAGTTTTTCCCCGATTTAGATATGACACAGTTTCACGAACTCGTTGCAGATGCTTTTGCGACATTAGGAAAAGAGGATCGACACATCTTTTCCGCGCAGTGGACAACATTTTTTTCCAAAGAACGACTCGAAAAATGGCTCTCTCTGATCGATCCCGAGGCAAAAAATGGAACGGCATTGGCAAAACAACTCGATCGCATTTTTGGAAAATCAGAAACAACGCATTCTTCCCCTCGATCAACAAAAAAAATCCAAGATTTTTTTTCCTCTTTAAAAGAAAAAAGCTCGTTTATTCTGAACACGCTATTACGGGTACTCGACTTGCACGAATCGGTTCAAAGTAGCCATACTCTATGGGAGAAGGTCTATTTATTCGATCTTTATTTCAAAATATTTCTTATTCCCGTTGCTTTGGTGAATCTATTAACCCCTCTAGGATTGCTCTCCTGGCAAATTTATCTCTTAGTGGCTCTCATCCTTTCTGCTAGGCATTACTGGCCTCATCGTCCTGCCAAAAATGGCATCGTCCCTGTCCGAAACAGTATTGGCAGGATGTGAAAATCTCACAGAAAAAGCGCGAAAGGGAGAACTCGCAACCGTCATCAATCAGAAAGAAATGATTCATCGCATACTCCGCTTTTGTGAATCCCCTCGAACCGGTAAACAGAACATTCTTCTCATTGGGCACACAGGTGTTGGAAAAACAACGATCGTTGAAGGGGTTGCGCAACAATTGCGCAACCAAGAATTATTTCAAATCAACACCTCCGACTTCCTACAGCTCGATCCTATGCGCAACGAAGGATATGGGAACCGTCTAGAACGGATACGCAAAGAAATTCACAGGAAAGAAGAGAGGGTCGTTTTCTTTTTTGATGAATTCGGAGCCCTCTGCCGCAAAAAAGCTGAAGGGGAGAAATTTGCTCACTCGCTCAATAGCCATCTCAGCCCTACAGGTATTAAATGCATCGCTGCGATGACCCAAGAAGAATACGACACGATGAGCAAACAAGAAGCGTTTCAATCCCTCCTCAACCGTTTTCAACCGATCCAGGTGAACGACCTGCAAAAAGAAGACATTAAAAAATTTCTTGAAGCAACATGGTCGCAAGAAGCTCCCGATATCCCAACGGAATCCTCTCTTTGGGAATCTCTGATGGCTCGCATGAAAAAAGAAGATGGAACTTGGGATTTACGTGCAGCCAAGACGTGGATTCATGAGCTTGTCATTGCGTATCAAAACGCATGGAACCCTCTCTCTTCTTCAAGCACATTGTCGAAAGAACAAGAGCGAGACGAGTGGATTCGACAAGGAAGACACCAACAAAACGTATGGAATCCCACTCTTGAAAGGAAAAACATTCTGCAAACCATTGAACGATTAGAAAGAGAGATCGACGATCTGAAAAAAGAAGAGGCGCGTAATAGAGAGAGACGAAATCAACTCTCCTCTTTACGCACAATCCTCATCCAATGGAAAGAAGTTTGGCAAACAACCATTCACAAACTGGCAACATCAAAAGAGAAAAAAACTCTTCTGGAACACCGCTTTCTTCTCCACCACCTACTGCTGCTCCCCTCTTTAGATTTACTTTTAAAAAGGGAATGTTCGCAAGAAAAGCCTCCTCTTCCTTTGACTGTGGACAAAAAATTTTTCGACCAACATATCCCCTCTCTCCCAAAACAGCCTTAAGGGCCCAAAAGAACAAACCTTAATCTTCCTTTTTTGCTAAGAAATCGATATACTCTCTCTCATGAAATACGCATCTCCTCCCGGCCTTTTGACGTTCTTCCTGGTGACGTTCGTGAACCATGGAAGGATTCTTCCCTGTGGCAAATCGTTGAACAACAGATCTACGCCACAGCGACTCTATTCGGTTTTAAAGAGATTCGAACCCCGCTTTTTGAACGCACAGAACTCTTTGCTCGCAGCGTTGGCGAAACATCGGACATCGTTACTAAAGAGATGTACTCCTTCACCGATCGAGGCGACCGTTCGCTCACCTTGCGCCCCGAAGGGACCGCATCGGTCATGCGCTCTTTCATCGAAAACAACCTCCACCAACAAACTTCTATTTCTAAATTTTTTTACATTGGCCCGATGTTCCGATACGAACGGCAACAAGCTGGCCGCTACCGACAACACCACCAATTTGGTGCCGAAGCCATCGGCAATGATTCCCCTGAACAAGATGTCGAAATCATCGCCCTCCTCATGACTCTCTATCAACGGCTCGGTCTCACTAACCTACAACTCGTTATCAATTCATTAGGAGATATTTCCGCACGCGAAGAGTACAAGAAGGGACTCAAAGCCTTTCTTGAACCCCACTATAACGCTTTATCTCCAGAAAGCCAAAATCGATTTCACTCGAACCCTTTGCGCATCCTCGATACCAAGAATCCCTCCGACCAAGATCTTCTTCAACAAGCACCATCCATCCTCGACTACCTCTCTTCCCCATGCCAAAAGCATTTTTCGCAAGTGCAAGAACGCCTCCGCCAAATGGGGATCCCCTTCCAGGTGAATCCCTCCCTCGTACGAGGCCTCGACTACTACAATAATACCGTCTTTGAAGTCATCGCTTGCGAACTTGGTGCACAAAATAGTATCGGTGGTGGCGGACGGTACGACGGCCTCCTCCGTTCGCTTGGAGGGCCTGACCTCCCTGCCATTGGTTTCGGGACCGGTATCGAACGCCTCATTCAAACGTTAATCAAACAAAACATCTCTCTCCCCCCAAAAAAAGAAACAGTCCTCTTCCTTATTCCCCTTGGAGAGGAGGCAAAAACGGTTTGTTTCTCCCTCTTACAAGAGCTGCGTTCTCATGGAATCCCTGCACAAATGGATTTTTCTGGAAGGAAGCTTGGAAAAGTAATGAGCCATGCCGACCACATCGGTGCCCAGTTTGTTGCGGTTGTCGGTGAAGATGAAATCGCCTCAGGAAAAATTTGCCTCAAAGAGATGAAGACGGGTGAAAAAACTCTCTATCCCATGGAGGACCTCATCAAAGTATTGCACTGGGAAGTGCGTGGAGACAACCTTCTCTCTTACTTTGTCGAGATCTCAAAACCCTTCTCCTCACAAAGTGAAATGGATTATTTTGCAAAAAAAATTCACGCATCGATCGACGCCACACAATCGATCCAAAAAGATTGTATCCGCGCTCTAGAGATGATGCAAGAAGTACTCCAAGAAGAAGAAAATGCAGACAACTCTACGAACACATAATTGTTCCGAACTTCGCAAAAACGACGTCGGGAAAAAAGTCAAACTCTGCGGATGGGTCCATCGCCATCGAGACCTCGGTGGCGTGCTTTTTATCACCCTTCGCGACCGCTTCGGCATCGTCCAGCTCCTTTTTGATCCAACAAAGAGAAAAGAAGTGACAGAATCGGCGCAACACCTGCGCGGCGAATGGGTCATCGCCATCGAAGGGACCGTCCAAGAGCGTGCAGAAGGGATGACCAACCCCAACATGGCAACAGGAGACATCGAGATCGTCGTCGATGACCTCTCCATCCTCAACCAAGCAGAAACGCCCCCCCTGACAGTCTCTGACGAGAAGACCCCATTTAGTGAAGAACTCCGTCTCAAGTACCGCTACCTCGATCTTCGGCGCCCAGACTTAACGCGTCATCTTGTTCTGCGGCATCGCGCTATGATGACTACCCGCCGCTTTCTCGACGCCAACCATTTCCTTGAAATTGCAACTCCCATCTTAGCCAAGTCAACTCCTGAGGGAGCACGAGACTATCTCGTCCCTTCTCGTGTCTATCCTGGACACTGCTACGCCCTTCCCCAATCACCTCAAATTTTCAAACAATTGCTCATGATGGGTGGGCTTGACCGGTATTTTCAGATCTCTCCCTGCTTCCGCGACGAAGACTTGCGCTCCGACAGACAGCCCGAGTTCCACCAGATCGATATCGAAATGAGTTTTGCCTCTAAGGAAGACCTCTTTGTGCGGATGGAAGGATTGATCGCCGCCCTCTTTCGCGATAGCATCCACCTCGATGTAGCCCCCCCTTTCCATCGCATGACCTATCAAGAGGCCATGGATCGTTACGGCACCGACCGTCCCGATACCCGCTTCGGAATGGAGCTCATCGATGCAACAGACCTAGCAAAAGAATCTTCTTTTACTGTTTTTCATGAACAGATCGAATCTGGAGGGATCGTCAAAGGATTTTGTAAGAAAGGAGGCGCGACGCTTTCTCGCAAACAGACTGATAAGTATACGGAGTTTGTCAAATCGCTTGGACTTAACGGCCTTTCTATTCTCAAGAAAAAAGAGGGAGAGATCCAATCTCCTCTTATCAAGTTTTTCCCATCTTCTCTTCTGGAGCCACTCTGCAAACGCTTTGCCCTGGAAGACGGCGATCTCATTTTTCTTGCCACAGGCAAACCAAGCATTCTCCACCTCGCTCTCGACCATCTTCGCAGGAAGATTGCCAAAGACCACGACCTCATCCCAAAAGATCGTTGGGATTTCCTATGGATTATCGATTTTCCTCTCTTCTTATGGAATGAGGACGATAACCGGATGGAGAGTGTCCATCACCCCTTCACGCGCCCCCTTGAAGAAGATCTCCCCCTTCTCGATATCGATCCCCTCTCCGTCCGCTCTTCCGCCTACGACCTCGTCCTTAATGGTTGTGAGCTAGGAGGTGGATCGCAACGGATTCATGAGCCCGCACTCCAGCAAAAAATCTTTGAGCTTCTCAATATTCCCAAAGAGACGATCCAGCAGAAATTCGGTTTCTTCCTCCAAGCACTCCAGTATGGCACCCCTCCACACCTTGGCATCGCCTTCGGCTTTGACCGCATTATCATGCTCCTTGCCGGCACCGACAACATCCGTGACGTCATCGCCTTCCCAAAAACCATACGTGCACAAGACCTCTTGCTCGAATCGCCTGCAGAAGTCCCCAAGGAACAGCTCGACGAAATCCACATCCAATTTAAGAATTGAGGTAGCGAAAATTCCCTCCTTTGTCTAGAATGGCCTCTTTAATGGATAGCACCAAAGGTATTATTATGTTGCGTAAAAATTTTTTCTTTACTGTCATCGCTTGTGCCATCACCCTCCTCTCTTTACAAGGGTGTACGAGCGAAAGCCCCAAACCACCCAAACACGCCCCACCAACCCCACCGCCACCAAAAGAAGGAAATGGCAGTACTACAGCTCCTCACAAGAAAATGAAAAACAACTCTAGTGAAGACGGTGTGGATCTCCCCCGCCTTTCCGAAGCTTTCGGTCATTTTATCGGACGCAACCTCTCCAATCCCGGTGCCGAATTTGATATCGACACCCTTGTCATTGGCATACGGAATGGTGCTGAAGGAAAGCCTCAGCCCATGAGTGATGAGGAATATGAAGAGATGATGACCACCTTCCAAGAGCGTGCCTTCAAAGCGTTGGCCTCACAGAATCTCGAGAAAGCAAATGATTTTCTTAATGAAAACAAGGATCAACCAGGTATCGTCGTGCTCGAGCCAGGAAAACTCCAATATCTCGTTTTAGAAGAGGGCGATGGTGAAACCGTTAACGAAGACAACACGATCAAAATTCGTTACCAAGGCACCTACATCGATGGCACCCCTTTCGGTTCCTCCGATGAAACCGGCGGTTCGGTCACCATCTCTCCTAAGCAAACCATTCCCGGCTTCCAACAAGGAATCATCGGAATGAAGAAAGGAGAGAAACGGAAAATCTTCGTACACCCCGACCTCGGCTACGGCACCATGGGACAGCTTCCGCCCAATCAACTCCTCATCTTTGAAATCGAACTTCTCGATCCCAATGCAGAACCTCCTCAACTCTCCTTCTCCAACCTTCCTGAAGAAGTAGAATACGATGAAGCAGAAGACGATATGGGAGTGCGCGACCTCGGCGAATTCGACGAGAACGTTGGAGACATCTCCTACCCTCTCGGCGAGTTTGACGAGAACGTCGGTGATGAAAGCTACCCCCTCGGCGAAGGTGATGAAAACGTCGGTGACACCACACGTCCTCTAGGCGAATTCGACACCAACGTTCCGTAAGCGAGCAGGGGCTCCGCCCCTTGCAACCCCGCCTAGTGGCCAGTTTATCCGGCTTTGGGGTCAGGCCTGACATTCGGACATTTGTTCCAAAGGTCCGAATGTCAGGCCTGACCCCAATTTTCCATTTTTACATCCTATGAAGATCGTTCTTTTTCAACCGCAGATTCCCCAAAACACAGGAAATATTCTACGTACGTGTGCCGTGACGGGCGCATCATTGGTTTTGGTGCATCCTTTGGGATTTCACATCAATGATCGGTGGTTGCGCCGTGCAGGTCTCGACTATTGGGATCAAGTATCGGTTGAAGAGGTAGACAACCTCATGGATTGGCTCGAGACGGCATCCGATCCCTTTACCTTTTTTTCATCTAAGGGATCGTTACGGTATGATCAAGTCTCTTACTCTTCTAATTCCATTCTCATTTTTGGTTCCGAAACAGAAGGGATTCCACAAGAATATTGGGAACGATGGCCTGAAACTTTTGCAAAAATCCCCATGCAAGAAGGACAACGATGTCTCAATCTCGCCACCTCTGCAGGCATAGGCCTTTATGAGGCTTGGCGACAAAACGATTTTTTACCAACAAAAAAAAGCATCATTGCTAGAATGGCGACGTGAAAAAGAAAAAACCCATCATGATTGTCGGAACGGGTTCTCATGTGGGAAAAACCACTGTTGTTGCCGGTCTTTGTCGTCTTTTTGCGGATCGTGGATGGCGTGTTGCGCCGTTTAAATCACAAAACATGTCATTGAACTGTTATGTGACAGAGAGGGGAGAAGAGATCGCTTTGGCAACAGCAGTACAGGCAAAAGCGGCTCGTCAGGAACCAAATATCCATATGAACCCTCTCCTTCTCAAACCAAAAATGGATGATATTGCTGAGTGGGTTATCCATGGAAAAGTGTTCAGAACCGGCTCTGCAAACGATTATTTTCTCTCTACAACTTGGCAAAAGAATAAATGGGAAGCGATCCATACTTCGCTCTCCTATCTAAAAAAAAACTATGATTTCATTATTGCCGAAGGAGCGGGGAGTTGCGCAGAGCCCAATTTACGAAAGAATGATGTTGTGAATATGGGTCTTGCTCATGTGCTCGGAGCCGATGTCTATATAGTTACCGATATCGATAAAGGGGGGTCCTTTGCAGAGCTTTTGGGATCTTTAGAAGTGATGAAAAGATGCTCACCAGAGGATTTGCCTCTTATTAAGGGGTTTATCATTAATAAATTCCGCGGGGACAGAACGATTCTCCAACCGGCGATTGATTGGCTTGAGCAAGAGACATCAATTCCCGTGAAGGGAGTATTACCTTATTTACATGATATCTCCCTTCCACAAGAAGATCGGGTCACTGAACGGACCTGTATCAACCCCGAGATCGATATCGCGGTTATCTATCTTCCGCATATCGCTAATGCAAGTGACTTCGATCCTTTAATGGAAGAGACTTCAACACGCGTTCGCTTTGTAAAACGGAAAGAAGAACTAGGTTTTCCCGATGCCATCATTCTTCCGGGAACAAAGAATGCCATTTTTGATCTTCTTCACCTCCGTCAGACGGGAATGGAAGAGGCTATTTGTAAGAAAGTTGGAGAGACCTTTCTTCTCGGAATTTGCGGTGGCTATGAGATGATGGGGAGAGAGATGGTCGATGAAAAGAAAATAGAATCCCCTTCAGGGACCATTCTAGGCATGGGGCTTTATCCTTTTTCAACGGTATTTCGAGGAGAAAAACAGGTTTGTCGATCGACGTATCTTCCAAAAGAAAATTTTTTTTTTAGTAACATTGGCCCTATTTCGGGCTATGAAATTCACTTTGGAGAGATTCGAGGTGAGCAACCTTCTCCCTGTTTTACTTCATCGACAAGAGAAGAGGGTTTTTTTGATGGAGAAAAAAAGGTCATGGGAACTTTTCTTCACGATTTGTTTCACAATGTTCGTTGGACAAGATCTTGGATCAATTTTTTACGAGACAAAAAAGGTCTTCAACCCCTCTCAGGACCTTATCTTGCTATTGATGACAAAGTAGAGGGAGAATATAGTCGCTTGGGAGGGATTCTGGAGGCCCTCTTTCCCCTTTAGGAGGTTTTGATGAAAAAATACTTATTTCTCTCTTTTTTTCTTTCGGTTTCTCTATTTGGCTCAGATCTTTTACTGGAACCCTCTCCAGATTTTCCAGATCGTGTACAGGTTGCGAGTTGGCTGAGGGAAGACCTCTGCCTTGCGGGGTGGTGGGATAGCACAATCACCCTTTTTTCCAATCCTCCTCCTCTTTTTCTCCAAGCAACCCCTATTCCGTCTTCTAATATGGGGGTACAAATGCTCGCTTCCCTAGACGGAAATTTCTTTGTTTCATCACATGACCAAGGATCCCTCGCCCTTTGGGAGGTATTCGATCAAGGGATGCATTGCTCTTCTTTTGCTTTTTACCCTACAATATATGGAGTAGCTAACAGCTCTCTTTGCCTTGATTGGCAAGGAGTTAGGTATCTTATTAGTGGCCACGAAAAAGGTTATATTATTTTATGGAAATGGGAGGGAAAAGAGTTAATCTTCTCTGGTTTTAAAGATATCCGTTCGTCAAACTCTTTGCCCTTAGGGTTATACAATGTTCGAGGGATCGCTCACTATAAGGATGAGCTGGTGGTGACGGGAGCCGAAGATGGAGATCTTTGCCTTCTCTCAATTCCTGATTTAACTATCATCGATCGGAAAAAATACAACAAAAGTGCTGAAAGAGGCATCAATACCGTTTCTGTCGTTGGAGAATGGGTCCTTGCTGGCAATTGTCCAATGAGCGTTTTTGAATCCAACCTTTGGCGATTTCGCATTGAAAACCAGACGATCGTCCCTGTCGACTCGACTCGATTAGCCTTTTCTCCGAATGATCCCGTTTTCCTCTTCTCAATGGTTCCTCATCCGGAAAGTAATGGATTATTCGCTACGACAGAAGAGGGTTTGATCTGGCATGTCCATTTGTCTGACGAATTAGAGGGAGAAGTATTTTCCAATTTAGGCTCTGAAGGGGCCGCTGCATTGGCTCTTTATCCAGGAGGGAAAACGCTGGTTGCCGCAGCAATAACCCTTCATTTTCTCTCAATAGAAGAAACTGAAAACCTCATGAATAATACATGACGCAATCATCCAATTCTGCATTCTTTTGAGATAAGCGATCGCTTTCTCAAAAAAAACACCAAGGCGTAACAAGCTAAACGCCATAAATTAGCGACAGACGCAAGGCCGCGTTAGCGGCCGCGGGGTCTGGGGTTATAGACCCCAGCCGGGGGGATTGGGGGGACGGGTCCCCCCAATGCAAAAGCGTGTTCGACGGTATGGAGTCTTTCGTTGCGCCATTTGATGAAGCGGCAGGGGATGCCGGCGACGATTTCTCGTTCTTGTATTGAGCGGTTGACGAGGGAAAGGGCGCCAACGGAGCCGCCCCAGCCGATATCGATGCCCGGGAGGACGACAGAGCCGCAGCCGATGATGGCGTGGTTGTTGATTGTGACATCGCCTTTTTCGACTTTTTTGTAGGCTGTTGGGATGAGGGGGTTGGTCATATAGCCTTCGGTGTAATCGTCGGAAGCCGTGAAGAGGGAGACGCGGGAGGAGAGGTTGGCGTAGGCGCCGATATGGATAGCGCCACCGCTTCCGAAGAGGTGGGTCGAGGCGGCGATGTGGGTATAGTCGTTGATAAAGATCCCTTTTTCGCCAGCACTGATGATGGCAAAGCAGTCGATACGAATATGGCTTTGCAGGAAGATATTTTTTGAGTTGAAGAAAACAGCGGAGCGGTGGATTTTCACCTCTTCTCCGACGCTGCCGAGGAGCGTTTTTAATTCTTCGTTGCTGTAGAAGTCCATCCAAATTTCCTTTTGATTGAGTTCCATTTCCCTTTGATGCGCATGGAGAGTGGGCGTGTGAAGAGGGGGTAGCGCGCGGTCTCTTGGAGAAATGCTGGGTAGGAGTAATCGTTTTCTTGTTGGATTTTGTCGTAAAGACGAGGGTTTTGCAACGTGTTGCTAAGCAAGTTAAGGCCGAGTAGGCGGTGGGGAAGGGATTCGGGAAAGGAGCGCAGGCAGTAACGCCCTAGATAATAGGGGATGAAATCGGGTTCGTGGGTGAAGATATTTGGTTGTTCTTCGGGGAAGATATGGAGGTATTGTTCGATGGTTGGAATGGTAGCGTAGTGGGAGAGGATATGGTAGCGTTCCCAGGAAGAGCGATTTTGGTTGCTTTGTGTGGGGGCACTGATGTTTTTTTCTCGGTCGAGGATGCGAAATTGTAAGAGAGGTTCATCGAGGATGTGTATGGGGTAATGGAAGAGGAGGCGGGTCCAAAAGTCGTAATCGGGCAGTTGGGCAAAGGTGGGGTTGAGGGGGCCGATTTCTTCGTAGCACTGTTTACGAATGAGGACAGAAGGATGACAGAGGGCGTTACCGACGTCAAAAAAGAAACGGAGCCACTCGTTTTGTGTTTTGTTTTTTTCGTCAAAAATTTTCGCCTGTCGATGCGTGGGAGGGAGAGGATTTCCCCTCTCATCGATCAGTTGTATGCGGGTGAAGAGAGCGCCCCATTCGGGATGTTGTTCGAGTATTGCGACCTGTTTTTCCAACTTGTTAGGGAGGAAGCGGTCATCGGAATTGAGGACGGCGATGTATTCTCCTTTGGCTTCTTGAATAGCATGGTTCATTGCGGCGCAAGCGCCGCAATTTTTTTCAAAAAAAATCGTGCGGAGAGAAGGGTGATGGATCTGTTGTAATACTTGGTGGGTATTATCGGTGGAACCATCATCGACAACGATGCATTCCCATGGGGAATAGGTTTGAGCAAAAACGCTCTCTAGGGCCTCTTGAATAAAAGGGGCGTGGTTGTATGAGGGAATAATGACAGAGACTTGGGTCATACGCCTTTTCCAATATGGGTGAAAATGGAGCAGATTTTCTCGACATCACTCTGTGATAGGGAGGAATATATTGGGAGACACAGGATTTCTTGAGCGACTTTTTCTGCGATGGGACAACGGTTAGCATGCTCTTTATAGTGGGGATAGTGTGTTGCGATAGGGTAAAAATATTTTCGTGAGAAAATGCGGTATTCCTTGAGTTTTTCGTACACTTCATTGCGAGAGAGAGCAAAAATATTGGGATCGATTCGGATGGGACAATATTGTCCATTTTGGAGGAGGTCTTCGGAGAGTTGTTGGAAAGCAATGCCACCGACATTTTTTAAGCATTGTCGGTAAAGGGTAAGAAGGGTTGTGCGATGGTGCATCTCCTTTTCGACATCTTTGAGAAGCAAGGTTCCGATGCCAGATTGGAACTCATTCATTTTGCCGTTGAGTCCTGGGAGGAGGACGTGTTCTTCGTCGGCAATCCCAAAATTCTTCCACAGCTCCCATTGTCGTTTCTTTTCTGCCGATGTGGTTGTTAAGCATCCCCCTTCAAAGGTGTGGAAAATTTTCGTCGGATGGAAGCTATACATCGAGACATCGCCCCAGGAAGCAGGGCTTTCTCCCTTTTTTTTGACTCCAAAGGCATGGGCTGCATCGTAAATGAGGGAAAGGTCATTCGCCTGGGCCAAGGCCTCGAATCGATCGTTCTCGGCAAGGTTGCCATAGACATGGACAGGAAGGATAGCGACGGTTTTTTCGTTGATTTTTTTCTCTACAGCATCGGGATTGAGATTCCATGTGAGGGGGTCGATATCGGCAAAGATCGGCGTGCAGCCTGCTTGGGTGATTGCGTGAAGGGTGGCAGGGAAGGTGAAGGGGGTAGTGATCACCTCTCCTTTTTTTTCCAATGTTTCGAGGGCTATCCAAAGAGCTATCGTTCCATTGCAGCAGAGGACGACATAAGGAACATCGAGAAAGTTGGCCAATGCTCGTTCTAACTCTTGGTGGTAGGGGCCTTGATTCGATAGGCACTGCGTATCAAAAAGGGTATCGAGCACAGCGTCGACCTCTTCTCGTTTAGGTAGAGAGGGGCGCGTAACATAGATCGGTTCAGGAAAAGGTTCTATGTTTGTTTTGATTTCTGGTACTGTCGCTGTATCCATTCTTTATATTCTCCTTTTTCCACTCTTTCTACCCATTCTGGATGCGATACATACCAATCGATGGTGATATCGAGAGCTTCGATGAACGTATGTCGGGGATGCCTTCCCAATTCTTCTCGAATCTTGGTCGCATCGATAGCGTAGCGGAAATCGTGTCCTGGACGATCGGTGACATAGGTGATCTGATTGCGCAAGGTGTCAATAGGTGTGTTGAGATGGGAAGCGATTCTTTTTAGCACTGTCTCGACCACTTCGAGGTTGGTGAGTTCTGTTCCTCCGCCGATATTGTACGTCTCTCCCCTTTTTCCCTGTTGTAAGAGGAGCCATAAAGCTTCGACGTGATCGTTCACAAAGAGCCAATCGCGCACATTTTCCCCTTTGCCATAGATAGGGAGCGGCTCACCGCGTACGGCACGAAGAAGCATCAAAGGGATCAATTTCTCGGGAAATTGGTAGGGACCGAAGTTATTGCTACAATTCGAGAGACACGTGGAGAGGTGGTAGGTCTCGGCATAGGCGCGGACGAAGTGGTCTGAAGCTGCTTTCGATGCGGAGTAGGGCGAACGAGGAGCATAGGGGCTCTGTTCGGTGAAGGCTCCTTTCTTTCCTAGAGATCCAAACACCTCGTCTGTTGAAACGTGATGGAAGTGGATGTGGGGGTATTTGCGAACGACCTCAAGAAGGGAAAATGTCCCTAGCACATTGGTTTCGACAAAAGCTTTGGGTCCTTCGATGCTCCGGTCGACATGGCTCTCTGCGGCAAAGTGAACGATCGTATCGATTTCGTACTCGAGACAGAGGTGTTCGACAAGGGACGATTGGCGGATATCGCCATGGACAAAATGGTAACGGGGATCGTCCTCGATCTCTATCAAATTGTCTCGATTCCCCGCATACGTCAATGCATCGAGATTGACCACGACTCCTGAAAAAAGGTCGGGCGTCTGAAGGAGATAGCGGATAAAGGAAGAACCAATGAATCCCGCTCCTCCTGTGATGAGGAGGTGACGTACGGCTCTCTCTTCCATCACTTACCTCCCATAAGCACGGGTTGTTCCATATCGGCAAACCAAGGATTCGATTGATCGCGTGTGGAAACCATAGGATCGTGGATCGGCCAATCAATCCCTATTGTTGGATCGTCCCAACGAAATCCTTTTTCCGTTTCTGCACAATATGAGGAGCTCACTTTATAGCAAACGTCAGCCCCCTCTTCGCTTAAGACACAAAAACCGTGAGCAAAACCGATGGGAATGAAGAGTTGGTGGTGGTTTTCTCCATCGAGAAAGACCCCTTCCCACTCCCCGTAGGTCGGCGAATCGGGACGGATATCGACAGCGACATCGAAGATTTCCCCCCGGCTGACGCGGACCAATTTCGCCTGTCCTGGAATCGATTGGTAGTGCATCCCCCGCAAACACCTTTTTGACGAATACGAGTGGTTATCTTGGACAAAGTCACAATCGATACCTAACTCTTCGTACCGCGTTTTCTGGAACGATTCGATAAAAAATCCCCGTTCGTCGCGAAAGACATTAGGTTGAATAAGTAAGTGCCCCTTCAAGCGGAGCGGGATCGCTTGCATGCTGACGATGTCCTTTCTTTACAATTTGTTGGAGGTATTGTCCATAAGGACTATTGCCCAATTTTTCGGCTTGTGTAGCGAGTTGTTCCTTGGAGAGATAGCCTTTATCAAAAGCGATCTCTTCCAATGCCGCAATGCTGTGTCCCTGCCTCTCTTCAATCACCTGGATGAATTGTCCCGCTTGCATCAAGCTGTCGTAGGTACCGGCATCGAGCCAGGCAAACCCTCGACCCATGACTTGAACGCGCACCTTTTTTCTTCGAACATAGGCATTGTTGACATCGGTGATCTCGAGTTCTCCCCGTTTGGACGGTTTGAGATGTTCTGCGATGGAAATGACTTCGTTGTCGTAGAAATAAAGACCTGTCACGGCGATGTTGGACTTAGGATAACGCGGTTTCTCTTCAATGCCCAACACATTGCCTTCGTCGTCAATCTCGGCAACGCCGTACCGTTTGGGATCTTTTACCTCATAGCCAAACAGTGTCGCCCCTTCTTTTTGGGAAGCCGCCTTTTCAAGGAGATGGATGAGCTCGTTCCCGTAAAAAATGTTGTCTCCCAAGATCAATGCAACGCTCTCATCTCCAATAAAATCTTTTCCAATGATAAAGGCTTCGGCCAACCCTTTCGGTTCTTTTTGGATGGCATAAGAGAGGGAAATGCCCCATTGTGCACCATCCCCAAGAAGGCGTTCAAAATGGGGCTGGTCATGTGGAGTCGTGATGATGAGGATGTCTCGTATTCCTGCCAAAAGCAATACGGAAAGCGGATAGTAGATCAGGGGCTTATTGTAAACGGGAAGGAGTTGTTTCGACACCCCTAGTGTTAATGGGTGCAAACGGGTCCCACTCCCCCAGCCAGCACAATTCCTTTCATGGGGCACCTACCATCACGCAATTTTGAAAACACAAAATATGAAAAAACGATACTATGCTTCAAGGAGGGTGTTTGTCAAGAAAATGCGATTTCGAGCACCGTTGTGATGATGGATTGCAGCTTGGTTTTTCCTATATTTGTTTGAAATTTTACTAGAGATTGCTTTAATTCTTTTCTTGGCATGTTAGCGATAGCGGATACGAATGTCTGAAAAGATGGATGATAGTTGTCGAGAGTTTCTTTGGAGACGCTTTTGTTGACTTCTGTATGGTATTGCTCGATAAGTTCCATATAATCGCATGATGAGTCTGACTCGGCTCGTTTCAAAGCTTCGTCTTCCACCCTTCTCACTTTTTCCTTAATTTCAGGTTTTTTCATCTCTTCTGTTAAGGCTTGCAATTGAACAAAATAATCTCTTAATAAGGGTTCTAATCCATTCAATGGTTTTCTCATTAAGAGCTGTTCTATTTCTTGTTGCACTTGTTTTTGCTTACCACGCTTGCTCCGCAATTGCTTTATTGCTATCGATAACTTGTCATGCATATCCTCAAACTGTTTTCCTCTTTTTTGCTGCAGAGATTGTTGATTTAGTTGTATTTTTGAAAATTCCCCCAATCGCAAAATAAAAACTTTCATATTGAAAATAAAATTAGGGTCGCTGATTAGCGCTGTCCACGTGTTACCTATACATGTTTTCCAACCATTGTCCTTCTCGAGATCCTTTTGGTGCTCAACCAATTTTTCTATAATAGGGTAGACGATCAATATCATAAGCGCACCAATAGCATCTCTTTCTGCCTTTTGAACTTGTTGCTTCTTCTGTTCTAATACCGACAAAGTCACGTGATGTGTGGGTTCTACTTCATAGAAAACAGGATCGCCTTTTTTGTTAGCACAATCTGATGACACTTGGGTTGGATCCACAGGAAAAGGGGTCTTTTCCGATTTAGAAGGTGGAGGCGGTGCATTTTGTGATGGTGGAGGTGGAGGAGTGTCGGGTTCGTGTGGAATGGGAGGCGAGGCAATTTGTTTTGTAATCGATGCAACCATCTGCATGCGAAAAGGATTCTTAAAACAACGCTGCAAAAGAGCGCACCACTTTTGCGGCTTCTCCCCTTTCTCCCCCTTCTTGATCTGATAAACCACGGCATCTAAAAGACGGCGATTCGTCACAAAGACGTGCGCCGAAAATAAATATAACACTCTCTGAAAAAAAATCTTTATCCTAAAAAAACTCACTCTTCCCTTGGTTACCCTTGGGTAGAACAATGTCCACGTTTTAGGACTCTGCCAAACGGGCTTGGAAAAATCAATACGGCTCATGATCCTCTCCTGTTTCCTCAACAAACTACTTATCTATTAGGATTGGTATTACCTTATGGTAAGTCTATTTTCATTGCACCTTTTTTCCAAAAACGGTATAGTAATCCCTGCAACTATTCATGTAATTCTTGAGGTATAATGGCTAAAGAAACGACGCCCAAAAAAAGAACCAAACGTCCCACAGCGGAAAAAAGAATCATCCAAAACGAAAAAAACGGCTGATCAACCGCAACTACAAATCCCAAGTGCGTACGGCAATCCGCCACTTCACCGACTCTATGAGCAAAAAAGATCGCACCACTGCACAAGAATCTCTGCAAAATGTCTATAGCCTTGTCGACAAATGTGTGAAAAAAGGGATCTATAAACTCAATAAAGCCAGCCGTACCAAATCACGCCTAACGGCCCAGTTGGCCACACTGGCGGAGTAGAAGCCATGAGAAGTTGGCTCTGCGGAATCCTCTTAGCCTTCTCTCTTACCTCCCTCAACGCCAATAACCTCTCCCCTAACCACACCATCTCCATCCCCATGCGCGAC
>CALOCV010000023.1:0-59901 GCA_942491955.1 Parachlamydiales bacterium | reverse complement strand
AATCCCGTGCCTCTGCCTGTGCCTCTGCCTGTGCCCGTGCCTCTGCCCGCCCTTTCCCGATTAAACTTTAAAAGAAATTAATTGGACTCATTTCTAAATAGTATCGTCATAAGATAGATTAATGGTATACCCTGAACTCTAAAACCTACACTCCTAGACCTTGCACTCTATTTTCATGAATTATCCCATATATCCAAGCTGCAGTTTTTCCAAATAACCAAATTATCTTTCTCCTGAGCTGGTTGAGATTCGTTATTACCTCTCGAACCGTCTGCGAAATTGACTCGTTGTAAAAATATACCACACCTATTCCCTCCATGATCTGGAAAACCCATTTTAATGTCGGATTCGATATTTCTTTCCCCAACTGATTGGGTAAAGTGCTGTTTTGTTCTCTCAAACACTCCCTAAGTTTGTATTGACCAACGTTATATACCAACAAACAAAGGGCCATAATCATCATTAAGGCTTCTATTCTTCTGGGAAGCTTAACCATAAACCAAGGATCTTTTAAAAATCGAAATCCACCTTCGACTTTCTGCTGCTCTTTATACTCCTTTAAAATCTGTTCATTTTTGTATCCTTCTGCATCCAGTTCATTCGTTGCCAGAATAAATCTCCCTTTCTTATTTAAAACCCTTCCAATTTCTTCTTGATCTCTTTCAAAAGTTGTATCCACTTTGTAACCAGTTACAACCTTTTCTATTCCCTTCTTGGGCCTCCCTTGACCAGGATCAGGGCATATGACATTGGAAAATTAATTTGAGAAGCTTTTCCTGACTCCCCTGACTAGTGGGACAAAACAACGAATGTAAATTTTTGGAGATAAGATTTGGAGACAATAAAATTGACATTGTAGTATTTCTTAAAAAAACAAGGATATGAAGGATCGCAAGCGGCAAGATATGCAAGATAAAGATCAACCACTTTACCAAGAACTCATTGAACTGAAATGTTGTGAATCGTTGCGTGGTGAGCATCAAGCCCAACTTATTAACTACTTGAAAGTATCAAATATTTTAGTAGGCTTGTTAATTAACTTCCGAAAGAGAAGGTTAGAATACAAAAGAGTTCATCATCCTGATCATCATGCCGCCTGCGATCCTGCTCATCTTGTTTCTCTTTATACGCAACAGTGATAATCAATTAGAACATTAATTTGAGAAGTTTTTCTCTGTATTTTGGATCAGTTGCTGCGTAACTGTCAAATAAACCCATCTTTTCGCCGTATTTCGTAGTTGCTATCCTACATTCCTAGACCTTGCACTCTATTTTATCGAGGGTATGTCCCAAAGTATAATCTGTAATGTCCTTGGCGTCCAAATCTGGACCTAAAAGCCTTTCTACGGCCTTGGATTCAAAAAATTGATGTGTTAAGTAGAGTCTTCTATTCATGAAACCTAAGCCATTTAAAATCATAGCTACTACAGCCATGCCAGGGCTTAAAAAGTCGAAAATCATGTTTCTTACCATTGCTAAAAGAAGTACAAATGACTTTTTTAGTTTTTTTATCCACAACTATTTGGCTTTTTAGAGTATGCCTCTTCTTTTTTCCAGAATAAAAATGCTTTTGTTTATTATTCCTGTTTTTTACCCTTTTTTTTTGGCCTTTCTATTGGAGTTTCAGATGCATCTACAAGTACAATCTCAAACTCCATATCACTTTTTAAAAGAGCTTTACGTCCTGGAAGCGCAAAATCTGGATGCTTAATTATGGTGCCTTCAACCCAACGTACAGTCTTGTATGCTGTACTTTCACTGACACCATAACTTTTAGAGATATGAAAATAAGTTCGATACTCTCTTAAATACTCCAAAGCCATTAGGAGCCGGTTCTCCAATGATAATTTATTCTTGCGCCCTCCTTTGATTTTTTTGTTCTTATCATCTTCTATTAGTATTTTAACCATTTTTTCAAATGTTTGTCGTTTAACCCCTGTTAATCGACGGAATGGTTCATCTAACAAATTTCGTATTTGCTCGTATTTCATGACGCCCCCATGGAAGCATCATTTTTAACTCAACTCTTAGAAATGAGTCCAATTAATTTCTTTTAAAGTTTAATCGGGAAAGGGCGGGCAGAGGCACGGGCACAGGCAGAGGCACGGGATTGCAGTTTCGAAAGAAGTCTAATGTATTTCCTGGGATGAAGCGTTTGGGTATATGCAAGATGTCTACTGTTTCTATTCTATTGGCAAGATCGAGAAAATTTGCTAGCCTGAAAGGGTTTTCAATAGGTTAAGAAACCATTTATGTTGCGTAAACTTCTCGATTACTCCCTCTCTTTAGCAGAAAAAGGGAAGCCTCTCTACGTTCTGAAACCCTTGATCCATGCCAATGACAATTTTCTTTATGAGCCTTCTATCAACACCACAAAAGGTCCTCATATCCGCGATGCCATCGATATTAAGCGCTGGATGGTCATCGTCGTCTTAGCTCTTCTTCCTCCCCTTCTTTTTGGGATATGGAATACAGGCCTCCAAGCCTATGTCTACGAAAGCGGCGACTACGAAAAGATGGATGCCTTTCTAGCTGCTTCAACATCATTGGAAAAATACTTCGATTTCGCAGCGCAAGAGAGCCGTTGGATGACGATTTTTGGAGTAGGGTTGTCCATTGTCCTCCCCATCATTCTTACAGGGTATATCGCAGGCGGAATCGTTGAAGTGATCTTTGCATGCATCCGTCGTCACGAAATTTCCGAAGGATTTCTTGTAACCGGTATGCTCTATGGATTGATTTTACCCCCAACCATCCCCCTTTGGATGGTTGCCGTCGGCGTTATCATTGGTGTCACCCTATCCAAAGAACTCTTCGGTGGATCGGGAATGAATATCATGAACCCCGCCCTCACATGCCGTGCATTCCTCTTCTTCACCTTCCCTGGACGCATGTCAGGAGAGGTTTGGGTTGGAGCGAACCCGACAACAGTGCGACAAAGTCTTCTGAAAATGAACCAACAAGCGGAGAGAAGCGCCATTGATGGCTATACCCAAAATACCTCCTTGGGGAAATTTAATGTGGGAACAGAGATCAAACGCGTCCATATCGATGCCATAGCGACCCCCGATCTAGGTAATCACGTAGAGACCCTTCCAACGATTGAAAAATCTCTAACACAATGGAATGAACATAACGGAACCTCCTTTTCCCTTTCTGACCTCTCTGCAGAAGAGCTGCGCTCCTTTGTCACAGCCCCTTTTCAAGAGGGAGGACTCGGCCTGCCAAGCGGCAGCTATGAAGACGCCTATCAGCTCTCAGGCCTCTCGTATGGTCTTGGAACCAATAACGATTGGGGATTCTTTCTAGGTAATAAAATGGGCTGCATCGGTGAAACATCGGGTCTGATGATTCTCCTTGGAGCTCTCTTTCTTATTTATACGGGAATTGGTTCCTGGCGCACGATGGTTGCCATGGCAATCGGTGCCTTTCTCACGGCAACCGCTTTCAATTTAGGTGCATGGTTTCTTGGACCTGATGGAGGGGCATGGAATCCCGCCATCTACGCATTTCCCGCTTACAAACACCTCCTCCTAGGCGGTCTTCTCTTTGGTCTCGTCTTTATGGCAACGGACCCCGTCTCTTCCCCTGGTATGAATGGGGCAAAATGGTTATATGGTCTATTAGCAGGTATGGTCACGATCATCATCCGTATACTGAATCCCGCATATCCCGAGGGGGTCATGTTATCCATCCTGATGGCCAATGTTTTCGCCCCTCTTTTTGATCACTATGTGGTCCACACATATCGCAGGAGGGCTTGCCGTGTCGTCGCTTAAAAAGCCCCCTAGTAATACCCATATCATTCTCTTTGTGGTGGCGTTAAGTTTCGCCTGTGCATTGATCCTCTCGGTTCTTGCAAGCGCTTTATCAAAGCCACAGCAGATTGCCAAAGAACTCGATCAAAGTAAGCAGATGTTGATCGCAGCAAGAATTCTCAATCCAAATGGATTCTTCCAAGTGCAAAATGATGAAGGTGAATATATTCCCGCCTATTTTGAACAAGGCAAAGGACTTCTCCCAGGGAAACCGGGTCAAGGTGCCACCGACGCCGAAGTATTGGCCATTTTTCGCAAAAGAATCCGCCCCATCCTTGTGAATAATCAAGGAAATATTTCGACATTTGAAAAAGAGGGAATCAACCAAAAACAGTACCTCAAAGAATTTCGGAAAACAGGCTACTATAAGCAGCCATGGAAACTCATCTATGAAATCCTCCCTCAAGAGGGAGATAAAGAATCCGATACAGAAAATATCGTGGGCTATGTGATCCCGATCAATGGCTACGGACTCTGGGATGCCATCTACGGTTTTTTGGCCATTCAACCCAATGGAGATACGGTTGTCGGCATCTCTTGGTACGACCAGAAAGAGACTCCCGGTTTAGGAGCTAATATCACAGACCCTGCCTGGCAAAAACAATTTTTTGACAAAGAAATCTTCCAAGAATCCCCTAGTGGATCGACCGATTTTGCAACAGCCCCTCTTGGAATCACCGTCGTTAAAGGGAAGGTCTCCGAAGTATTGGGCAACAGCCCAAAAGCAAAAAGCGCCGTCGATGGGATCGTCGGAGCGACACTGACAGGAAATGGTGTCACACAAGCCTATAAAGATGTTCTCCATGCTTATCGTCCCTTTCTCATGCAACTCAACAAAAAGAGCGAGGAAAAATGAGCCAAGGAAAACAACCGCTCCGCTGGTACTTCACCGATCCGTTGTGGCAAAGCAATCAAGTCTTGGTCGCTATCCTGGGGATCTGTTCTGCTCTTGCCATTACCAACCGGATGAGTGTTGCTTTAGCAATGGGCCTCTCCGTTTCTTTTGTCACTGGGTGTTCCTCTTTTTTTGTTTCGCTTCTGCGAAAACAGACTCCTGATAGTGTACGTATGATCACGCAATTGGCAATCATTTCGGTATTTGTCATCATCATCGATCAGTTTCTGAAGGCCTATTTTTTTGAAATCTCCAAAACCATGAGCGTCTTTGTAGGCTTAATCATTACCAACTGTCTCGTGATGGGGCGTGCAGAGGGGATGGCAAAAAATATCACACCCATTCCCGCCTTCCTCGATGGTTTAGGCGCTGGAATGGGTTATGCACTCGTCCTGCTACTCGTTGGGTTCATCCGTGAATTTTTCGGATTTGGTCAAGTTTTCGGATTCCAAGTGATCCCACTCAACTGGTATGCCTCTGCAGAAAATCCCAATGGATACGAAAATTTCGTGTTGATGGTAAGCCCTCCAGCTGCCTTTTTCATCATCGGCGCTTTTATATGGATTGCCAACCTCACAAGCAAAAGGGAAGAATAATCATGTGGATGGGAACCTATCAACCCCTAAATCTGCTCGGTCTACTGATTCAATCCATCTTTATCGAGAATTTCATCTTGGTCAATTTCCTCGGCATGTGCACCTATCTTGCTTGCTCAAATAAATTGAAAACAGCCAATGGTCTTGGCGTTGCCGTCGTCTTTGTCTTAACCATTTCCGGCATCCTTAATTGGTTTGTGCATCAGTTTGTTACCGGTGATGGCGCACTCGAATGGTTGACGGTTTTTGGCATCGATCCAAAAGGGATCAACCTCAATTTTCTCGAATTTCTTCTTTTTATCTCCGTCATTGCGTCCTTCGTACAAATTTTGGAAATCGTCATTGAGCGATTTTCCCCAGCTCTTTACATGGCCCTTGGGGTATATCTCCCCCTAATTACCGTCAATTGCGCCATCTTAGGAGCGTGCCTTTTCGCCGTCACCCGTGAATACCCCTTTCTACCCAATTGTGTCTATGTTTTTGGTTCTGGTGTCGGGTGGTGGCTTGCCATTGCTTTGGTTGCAGCAATCCGCGAAAAAATTACCATTTCCAATGTTCCAAAAGGATTGAAAGGCATGGGCATCACCTTTGTTATGTCAGGATTGATGTCCCTTGCCTTTCTTGGATTTACAGGAATTAAACTCGCTGTACCAACAGGAATACCCGATAATCAGGAACCCATTGTCAGGAAAGACCTTCCTGAACCAGCTTCCTTTTTTGCTCAGAAGAGAGTTGCATACCCGTTAGATAATTTTGGAAAAGCGAATCCCAAAGAAGAATAGGAGATTCTCCTCCCGTTGTCGCTAGCTTTCCATTCAACTCAAGCAAACAGATCCCGTGCAAACCCGCCCATAGTGTGCGCGTTGCACGTCGTATCTTCCGACGATCCATCGATAGATGTGAGAGAAGATCCTCCAAAGCCCCTTCAACGACATGAAACACCTCTTTTACTTTTTGCTGGTACCAGTAGGGTAGGTTTTCGTCCCTATCCACCTGGTATTCAAAAAGAAGATTCCATACGTGAACATTTCTTCTAGCATATTCCAAATAAGAAGAACCGATCACTTTGGCTAATTGCTTAGGCGAGTTGGCTTTTTCGATAGCGGAAAGTAAAAAAACTTTCAATCCTTCCATTGTATTTGCATTGATATGGAAAATCAAATCTTCCATATTCTTAAATACATTATACAAAGTACCGACGGAATATCCGACTCGTTGTGCAAGATGGCGCGCATTCAATGCACTTCGCCCTTCTTGTTCTAAAATTTTTTGCGCAACAGAAAGAAATGATTCTTTCAGTTGATCTGGATCAATAGGATTTTTTTTTGCCATATCTATTCTCTAAACTTAATATTGACGTCAAAAAATATATAGCAACACAACAAAAACAGCAACATTTCAGAAAGGGTTTTCATGCATCTCGTTAATGGTGTATAATAAGTGATGCGAGCTTTATCTATTGGCCGCCACTGACTTAAGATTGATTATATACAACATACTATGAAACAACGTTTTTCTCCTCACCTCCTTACTCTTTTCATCGTTTCCTGTTCTCTCTTTGCACTTTGGGAAGAAGATATTTTTGGAAAAAATGAAACACCCCCCCTCTAATTCCCTCAAAAACATCCCTCTATTTCCTCAGGAACAGGATGCTTTCTCTTCCCAAAGCATCCCAATTATCCCCTACCACCTGTTTGAAGAGGCAAAAAAAGAGCCCGAAGAAAAAGAAAAAAGCGATGCACCTTATGCCCTTCCTCCCCTATCACCAAACAAAACATCCACGACGCTGGCATTACCTCCCCTTGTCGATCTAGAAGAAACTTTAGAAGAAGAGGCAATTCTTCCTATCCCTTTGTCCCCGAGAAAATCGATTAACAACTTCGCCCTAGAAGAAATTCCTCTTTCACTCCCCTCTATCCCTCGATCAGAAGCCCCCACTTCCCCAGTATTGCAACAGCAAGAATCGCATCCACTTCCAGAAAAAGGGGAATTTTCTCTTTTCTTTGAAGGAGAGAGGGAAGAAGCGTTGCGACAAAAAACCACAAAACAATCTCCCGCACAAAAAGAAAAATCTCCCGGCCTTTCTGGTCGTTTTAATAACGTTAATGTCGTTGAATTCATCAATTTCCTGGGACAAGCCACGGGGAAAAATTTTGTGTTCGACGAAAATGATCTCCAATTTGCGATCACCGTCATCACAAGCGAAGAGGAATCGCTCGACAACCTCCTTGCTCTGCTCATGCAAGAATTACAAGTGCGCAATCTTTCTTTAAGTGAACAGGGAAATACCATCCTTATCCATCCGAATAAACAGGTACGAAGCCCCGGAGAAATTGTCATCCA
This sequence comes from Parachlamydiales bacterium, assembly GCA_942491955.1. Classification (GTDB taxonomy): domain Bacteria; phylum Chlamydiota; class Chlamydiia; order Chlamydiales; family CALOCV01; genus CALOCV01. The sequence goes on along the minus strand of CALOCV010000023.1, from coordinate 52,249 downwards.
ACCCCATTCTTCAGAATCAGAAATTCTAACACGCGTTTTTTCCCTTAATACTTTAGATCCAGCAAAAGTCAGCGAAATTGTTAAACCCCTCCTCTCTGCCGATGCCTCCGTCCTTGTCCTTCGCGACTCGAATAAATTGATCGTTACTGACCTACAAGCCAATATCGAAAAGATCGACGATTTGATTCAACACCTCGATGCCCCTATCGGCGGGATGGAGATTGGTCAATATGTTTCTGAATATGGTATAGCCCTCTCTCTTGTGCAATCAGCAGAACAAATCCTTCAACCCATTGCTCAAGGTAATCCCCTCTATCTCATTCCCCACCAACCAACGAATAGTATTTTTGTCATTGCCAACCCCTTCCTCGTTGAAAGAGCGGTATCGATCCTTCGCTATCTCGATACCACACAAGGAGAGACGCGCATATTGAATCTCGAAGAATGGAAACGGTCAGCCAACCTCTCCCTTATTTCGGATTACCTCGACGAAGAAACAAAAAAACACAAAGAAGAAGACCGCAGACGGCGCCTCTTGGACGAAGGGTGGCAATACGACTCGGAAGGAAACCTTGTCCCTCCCGGATCTCCCCTCACGCCACAAGGACGGATAGCGCAAGAACTTCCCGAACAACACATCGGACGCACCCTCTTTTTTATCTATAAATTGCAATACAGAAATTGAGATCAAATTCTGCAAGCTCTCCGTCAGGTTGCCTCTTCACTCAGTCTTTCAGGGACCGTCAATCCCGACCTCGTTAATGCCATCAATAGCATCCAATGGATCGAATCGACAAATTCTTTGATCTTTACCGGAACCGCCGAATCGCTAGAACGCATCAAAGAACTCGTTATTGAAATCGATATTCCATTGCGTCAAGTCTTTTTAGAAGTTCTCATCCTCGATACCACGATTAGCGACTCGTTGACCTATGGCGTCGATTGGGGTTCCCGCTTTGGGGGTGGCGATTGGGCAGGCTCTCAAGCCTTCCTTGCCGCAGGTTCTCCTCTTCCCGCTGTTTTAGATACAACCGGCATCGATGAGACTCCTGATGCAACCAATTTGATCAATAGCCAAGTAGGTGGATATAACTTAGGTATTGTTGGACAAAACTTAACTCGGATGGGAATGCGATTCAATAGCATTGGTTCCCTAGTCACCGCCATCCACCAAGATCAATACATTTATGTCGTAATGAATCCAAAGATTTTGACCGAAGACAATCATACTGCAGAATTATTTGTCGGTACGACAGATCGCTATAAAACCCAAACGGTGCCCAATGAATTTGGTACCGTCCTCACAAGCAACTTCGAAACCGTGGATGTGGGAACTACCCTTAAAGTCACTCCTCTTCTCGGAGCCAATGACATCATTACCTTAGAAATTGAACAAGAAAATACCAACGAAGCACCGGAAGCATCTGCATTATCTTCCTCATCAACGAGCCAAAATATCAACCTCATACCCGTAACAACAAAAAATAAAACGACAACCCGTGTTCACGTTCCGAATAAATACTTTCTTATTCTCAGCGGAATGATTACCGATAATCCCATGCGAACAGAAAATCGCGTCCCTTGTTTGGGTGGTTTTCCTTTCATTGGAGCAGGATTTCGACAAAAAAACCTTCGCGATACAAAACGAAATCTCATGATCTTCATTCGTCCTGAGATCATCGATGCCGACGAAGACTATCGTCGCATTACAGAAAGAAACCAAAATATCTTTAAAGATCGCAGCAAATTCATCCGCCGATGGACCTATGAGGTCGATGAAGCCCTTGATTGGGCTAATCTCAAGACGACAGAACCTAACGAATCGTGTTACCCCTACAAACGAGTAGACTGTACACAAAATTGTCCAAGTAAATGAGTCTCCCTATCATGCAAACGAAAAACTCACTCACTCTTCTTCTCTCTCTTGCTTTAACGGCCTTTGTCCACACCACCTCTTTGTATTCCCAGAATCCACAACGCGAATTGCTGGATCCGTTGTCAATGGAAGCCCTCTCACCCATCTTAAAAACATCGCCTTTACAAGAAGAAGACTCTCTTCTTCAACCAGAGATATTAGCCCCCCTATCCCCTCAAACCCGGGCCCCCCAAATTCTGTTACCTGAAGTCGAACGCCACTCTCCTTCGCTCACAATGGAACCGACACAACAAGACCATCAAGAAGGCGAAGCCACTCTTTTTTTTCAGGAAGAGCGGCAGTCGGCAAAAGAAGAGAGAGAAGAACAGGAGCATGAAGAAAAGCGATCAAAAACCCAAGGCATCACTGGAAGTTTTACTAATGTCGACATTATTGAGTTTATCTCCTTTTTAGGAAATGCGATGGGGAAAAACTTTATCTTTGATGAGAACGACCTCCAATTCCAAATCACGGTCGTAACAAGTGAAGAAGAACCTTTGGAGAACCTTCTTGGACTCCTTCTCCAACGGCTCCAAGCCAACGGATTGACCATCACCGAACAAGGTAATACCCTTCTTATTCATAAAAATCCCGCTGTACGAAGTCCCGGAGAAGTCGTTATTGAAGGAGAGACGGGAGAACCCCAAGGAGAAGTCATCACACAAGTGTTTCGACTCAATACCCTGGATCCCGACAAAATCAGTGAAATCATTCGCCCTCTTTTGTCTAACGACGCTCTTATCCTTGTCCTTCGCGATAGCAATAATCTCATTCTAACGGATCTCAAAAGTAACGTCGGAAAAATCGCTGATCTCATAGCCCACCTCGATGCTCCTATCGGTGGAATGGAAATTGGACAATACGCTTCAGAAAATTCCCTTGCTATCTCGCTGATCTCTTCAGCCGAACAAATTCTTCGCCCCCTAGCACAAGGAAACCCCTTTTATCTTGTTCCTTATGAAGCGACAAATAGTGTTTTTATTATCTCCAACCCCTTTCTTGTCGAAAGAGCCATCAGCATCCTCCGCTTTCTCGATATCAGTCAAGGTAAAGCCGAAATCACACAACTCGAAGATCTCAAACGCGAGGTGAATCTGAGCCCGGTATTACCCAGCGACATCTCCGATGCAGAAAAACTTCGTCTTGCCGAAGAAGAGAGAAGACAACGGCTATTAGAGCAAGGTTGGCGCATGGGTCCCAATGGAGAACTCCTTCCTCCAGGAACCGCTCTTACTCCCCAAGCACGCGCTGCTCAAGGACTCCCAAAAGAACACATCGGACGCACCCTCTTTTTCATTTATAAACTAAAATACCGCGATGGCGAACAGATTCTACAAGCACTCAAACAAATTGCTGGCACACTCAATACTGCTGGTAATATCAACGCTGACCTCGTAACCGCCATCGATAGCATCCAGTGGATTGAATCGACAAACTCGTTGATCTTCACAGGAACAGCAGAAGCCCTTGAAAGAATTAAAGAACTCGTTGAAGAACTCGATGTCCCTTTACGACAGGTCTTTATTGAAGTTTTGATTCTCGATACCACAATTAACGATGCTCTCACCTATTCTGTTGACTGGGGATCCCAATTTGGTGGAGGAGATTGGGCAGGAGGACAGAGCTTCTTGCGTCCAGGATCGATTCTTCCCACTGCCCTTGCCACAGCAGGAATCGATTCAACCCCGAGTGCCGATACATTAGCCCGAACCCAAGGGTATAACTTGGGGATTATTGGTCAAAATATTACCAAAATGGGCATGCGTTTTAATAGTGTCGGCGCCCTCGTTACTGCCATCCATAGTGATCAATTTTCTGATATTATTATGAATCCCAAAATACTAACAGAAGATAACCACACAGCAGAACTTTTTGTTGGAACCACGAACCGTCTACGAACCCAAACGATATCCAATGGACAGAATGATATCCTTTCGAGCAACTACGAAACCGTTGATGTTGGTACCACACTAAAAATTACCCCATTACTTGGAGCCAATGATATCATTACTCTCATCATCGAAGAGGAAAATTCCAACGAAGCCCCGACAGCCAATGCGCCTCAGACGCAAGAAGAGTCCGATATTTTTCTCCTTCCTATCGCAACAAAAAGCTCTACGATGACGCGTGTGCACGTGCCTAACAAATACTTCCTCGTCCTCAGTGGAATGATCAATGATCGACAACTACGCACAGAGAATCGCGTTCCTTGCCTAGGAGGCTTTCCTATCATAGGGACCGTTTTCCGACAAAAGGACAATCTCGATCGAAAGAGAAACCTACTGCTCTTCATCCGCCCCGAAATCATTGACACCGATGAAGACTACCGCCGCATCACTGAGAGGAACCAAGGCATCCAAAAAGAAAAAGATAAATTTCTCCGCAGTTGGACTTATGAAACCGATGAAGCACTTGAATGGATCCATTGGAAAACGACAGAACGCAATGAAAGTTGCGCTCCCTATAAACAAGTCGATTGCACCGTTTGCTGCCCAACAAAATAAAATGAATTATACAAATTGTTACTCCATCCTTCTAACACTAATGTTATTGTTAACAAGTTGTGGTGTTGCACGTACACAACTAGAACCCAAAGTGACCTACTTTGCACAAAAAAAAGATCTTCGCTGCTTGCCCTCTTCATTTCCTCCATTAATCAACGAAGAAAAAAATACGGATTGGGGAAAAGAATTGTTGATGGGAGAAGCCTTTTCCCACGAACTCGATTACTACCGAGCCATCACCTGTTATCAAAGAGCTCTTTTTCTTCTCCCTTACGATTCTATCCACCGACGTTACCAAATCGAATACGATATCGTTTTGAGCTACTACCTAGCTCACCGCTACCACGATGCCATTCTCTATTTTGAAGAGAGCTCTTTAATCGAGGCTGGAACTCTCTTTCCCGCCTTGGACAACCTTCTGACCATCCTCTATGAAAGCTATCTCGAAACGGATATTGTTGACAAATCCGACCACATCCTTGCCATGATCGAAACCTACTCACCCGATACAGCAATCGACCTCTCCCTTTTTACTGCCTTAGAAAATGGAGATTTTTCCTTAGTATACCCATTTATCCCAGGACACCGGTCGCAAATGCCCATTCAACAATTTCTACAAAATTACTGTTCCTGTGCAAAATCTCCCTTTAAAGCCCGCCTCTTCAATGCTCTCCTTCCCGGATCTGGTTATCTCTATGTCGGCCAAAAAAAAAGCGCTCTGACCTCTTTTCTCATTAACGCCTCTTTTATTGCCGCAGCCTACCAGTTCTTTCAACGAGGTTATTGGGCAGCAGGGGCAATCACTACCAGCTTAGAATTCGGTTGGTATATAGGAGGAATCAATGGTGCCGGCATCGAAGCTCAAGAGTACAATAACCGGCTCTATGAACGCACGGTTTGCCCTCTACTTGTCCAAGAGAAATTTTTTCCCATTCTTTCTTTCCAAAGAGCCTTTTAATGTATCCAAGAATCTTTGCACTGCTTCTATTGCCTTTACCTCTATTCGCTTCGTTTGGCCCTTGGGGAAAAGATGTGGAACTCATCCAAAATCCCGTTGCAGCTCCAACAGCAATCATCACAACCCCTCTACTAGGCCCTTTTGCTGAAACCCTGATCGCCTTTCATCAAAATGTCATCTCCCCCGCTGACGGTCCTCGTTCCCATTTCATTCCAAGCAGCTCCCAATACACCCTTGATGCCATGAGAAAATATGGTTTTTTCCAAGGTTTTTTTATGGGATGTGATCGTCTCATGCGCGAAAACAACGATCTTTGGGTTTACCGCGAAGTCATTGGACCCGATGGTCAACGGATGAAATGGAATCCCGTCCCATGAAACCACAAAAACCTTTCCTTCCTTTTCGCATCCATCACTTATTCACCTTATTAGAAAAATACGAAACCTCATCCCTCCCCATCGACGTCTTGGTCAGTTATTATTTCCGAGAACACAAAGCTCTCGGATCGAAAGATCGCCTCTTCCTTGCCGATACGATTTATGAACTCATCCGTTGGAAGAAGTTATTAGAATATATTGCTCAAAAAAAAGATTGGCCTTCCCTCTACCATGCTTGGGAAAATAACGATCTCAAAAAAATCTCTCGAGATCGATCTTTCCCTCCCGACATCCGTCTCAGTACTCCCCTCTTTCTTTATGAAGCATTCATCAAACAATATGGAAAAGAAAAGGGCGAAGAGCTCTGCCGCATTAATAATACCCAAGCTCCAACAACCCTTCGAGCCAACCCTCTTAAAACATCCCGAGAAGATCTCCTCAAACAACTCCAAGACCGATACCCCGCACACCCCACTACTCGTTCTCCCTATGGTATTGTCATCGAACGTCGCATTCCCTTCACCACCCTGCCCGAATTCCAAGCAGGTCTTTTTGAAGTCCAGGACGAAGGAAGCCAACTCCTTGCCGCACTCATCGATGCAAAGCCAGGAGACCTAGTTCTCGACTATTGTGCTGGATCAGGAGGAAAAACCCTCGCTTTTGCTCCTCAGATGCACGGAAAAGGGCAAATTTACCTCCACGATATCCGTCAAAAAGCTCTTGAAGAGGCAAAAAAACGATTACGACGAGCTGGAATAGAAAACGCCCAAATTCTTGAGCAGGATGAAAAAAAACACCGGTTAATCAAAAAAAAAATGGATTGGGTCCTCGTCGATGCCCCTTGCTCCGGAACAGGAACTCTTCGGAGAAATCCCGATCAAAAATGGAAAATGGATCCCACAACCATCGAACGTCTTGTCGGAGTGCAACGCTCCATATTCGAAAAAGCCCTCAGCTACTGCCGACCAGGAGGGAAAATCGTCTATGCCACATGCAGCCTACTCGAAGAAGAAAATGAACATCAAGTCGCCCATTTTTGCCAAACCTACCCTGTCCATCCCATGGCTCTTCCTTTCCAAACCTTTCCAACACACAATGGTATGGATGGCTTCTTCGCCACTATCTTCAAAAAAAACCTTTAATACTATTTATCAGAATTGGTATTATTCACCCCTACTTGAATAAGAGAAAAATGTGCACTTGTTATTCATTTATTTATGAATAGCTGAAAAAATCCATCTAATTAATCCAGTACACTTGAATAAGAAGAGGTGACTGCTGTACTATTCAAGTATACAGGAATAGCCTTGCAATGGGTGTAGAAAATGAATGAAAGGGCAGGATACTATCAATCTCAACCGGCTGGTTATAAAGCTTTTATTCCTCAAGATTTACCACCGCAACCCACTGTGGTTATTGGAGAGGAACAAAGAAAATTATTAGTTTTAACAGAACAAAAACTAGCAGAATTAAACGGTGTTGGATTTTCATTGCCCAATCCCGACTTATTCATCACGATGGCTATTAGAAAAGAGGCCTTTGTTAAGTTCACAGATTGAAGGCACACAAGCTACGATGACTGATGTTTTAACCTATGAAACTTGGGACGAAGTAGACAATCTCGATGATGTCCAAGAAGTTGTGAATTATATTAAAGCCCTCTATCATGGAATTGCTCAACTAGATACACTACCATTATGTATTCGGGTAATTAAGGAGTGTCACGGGATCCTTTTAAACTCTGTAAGAGGATCTGAAAAAACTCCTGGGGAATTTCGTAAATCTCAAAATTGGATAGGACAGTCTCTAAAAAACGCTATTTTTGTACCACCACCTGCAAGCCAAGTTCCTGAGTCGGTAGGTAACTTAGAAAAGTTTATCAATCAAGAAGATTCTTTCCCACTCCTGATAAAATGTGCATGGATCCACTATCAATTTGAAACGATACACCCATTCCTAGATGGGAATGGACGCATTGGTCGTTTGCTGATGGACCTATTTATTCATTCGAAAGGCCTTTTGCACAAACCGTTGATATATATAAGTTTATTTTTCAAGCAAAATAGGCAAGAATATTTTGATCGGTTGATGATGGTCAGAAAAAGTGGAGACTTTGAGCAGTGGGTGGAATTTTTTTTAAAAGCAATGCATTGGTCCGCTAAGCATGCGATAGAAAAAATCAAATACATCTTGTCACTTCAAGAGAGTCTGAGGCAAAAAATTTCAAAAGAAAAAAAAGCATCACTGCGTAGCATTCAGTTACTGGATATTCTATTTGCTTCGCCGCTTACAACGATTAATGACATTGCAGAAAAATTAGGCGTCTCGTTTCAGGCAGCTTCCGAGCAAGTAAAATTTTTTTTAGCTCTAGGTATTTTAGAAGAGCTCACAGGGCAAAAGAGAAGTAGAAGATTTGCGTTTGCTCCCTATCTAAGAATCGTTGAAGAGTAGGGCGTGTCATCAATTAGCTAAAATTGCATCTCATGGCATCTGATTCGACGATCGTCCGCGTTCAGCCTCGCCAACTGAAGTCAGTTTGCTTCGGCTTCCACACGAACGATCGTCGAATCATCTACCATGATCTACAAATTCATCTAATTGATCCTACATTTCTACCCCTTGAGCGAGTTTTTTTGGAATCATTCAACTCAGATCTATCCAAAATTTAGACATTAGCTATTTTTTGTCTCATTTTAGTAAAAATTTGTTAGCATACTTCTTCGCAAAGGAGTATGAAATGGAACAAATCTCTCAAAAAAATGGAAGGTATAAGCGTAGTGCGATTCTACAACGAAACGCTCTCACATGTCATTCAAGAGTTGATAGTTAATGTGGACGAGTTAAGGAGAAAGATCATCACTCTATTCGGAGCGACGGCTATGAATCTTTACGGATTAATTCCAAAAAATCTGGCTGGGGGGGTAGAAATGTAGGGTTGTCGCAATAATTTCACGAAATAATGGATGTTTCAACGCCTCCTGTGCGATAAGAGCTAAATCATATGCCGTGGTATAGTGGTTGGGATGATAGAGACCATGCGGATTGGCAAAAGAGGTATTTTGACATCCTAAATTCTCTATATAAGCGTTCAATTGATCCATAAACTTCGAAACAGAACCCCCGACATAGCGCGCAATCACATTCGATGCATCATCAGCAGAAGCAAGCATCGTACCGTAAGCAAGGACACGAAGAGAAAGCACCTCCCCTTTTTTGATCCCCATATGACTGGCTCCCGGTTCAAGCCAGTGGGCAAAGGGTGTAGTTCGATCTCTTTTTCTCTTCAACAGATACAGAACCAATATCGTCTTGTATCGCACTCACTTCCCGATCGAGATGGTCTTCAATATGTTGCAAAGCATACGCTATTGTAGCGACTTTTGTCGTGCTTGCAGGATTGCACCGTTCATGCGCTTTTTTCTCATAAAGAATAGCCCCTGTGTCAGCATTCATCAAAATCGCATGTTCCGATTCAAGCCTCACATCTAAGAACCTGTTTAAAATCTTTTTAAAAGAAGAACTACAAATGCTAAGACTACCATAGTTAAGCTAGTATTTAGCTTTCTTTCACAGTTTTTCCATAATCTTCTACACTTTTCAAGCCAGCTAAAAGAACGTTCCACAACCCATCTTTTGGGAATCACTTTAAAAGTATGCAATTCATTTCTCTTGGCTATTTCTACTGGACAACCCAATATCTCTTGAATACCATCTGAAAATGGTTCTCCAGAGTATCCTCCATCAGCTAAAACGTTTTTTACTTCAGATAAAAAACTCTTCTTCAATGAACATGCTTCTAGCGCTCCTTTCCTATCTGTAATATTTGCTGTAGTTATGTGAATTGCATGAGGTAATCCTTGGGTGTCTACAGCGATGTGTCGTTTTATCCCTGAAATTTTTTTTCCTGCATCATACCCTTTACTCTCAGCTGTATCGGTATTTTTAACGCTTTGCGCATCAATTATTATAAAACTGGTTTTCTCTTTCCGACCATTGTTTTGTCGGACCTCTCCAACCATTTTTTTTTAAAACTTGCTCAAGGATGCTTTCTGAATTATCATCGCTTTCTTTCCATAACTTGAAATAGTAATAGCAAAGTTCCCATTTAGGATATTCTTTTGGCAACATACGCCACTGACAGCCACTTTTTAAAACATATAAAATTCCACAAAAAATATCAAAAAGGTCTACGGTTCTAGGGCGTGTTTTTTTTCGCACAGACTCAAGCAAAGGTTTGATTTTGTCAAATTGCTTTCGAGAAATATCGCTTGGATAAGAGTGAGCCATCATTGCCTCCAAAGTTTTGAAAGCAATTTTTATACAGGATTAGAAAGATTTTAAACAGGTTCTTAAGAAACTTGGTTGACATATCTCAGCAATAAAAACTACCACAGAGCCCACAGAGAGCACAGAGAGAGGGTTATATTTTCATTCGACGAATGCCTTCTACCAATCGTTTCACATTAAAATTGATCAGCAATCCTCGAGCACAAGTTCCATAGAGCTTTAAATAAGATAGTCGTTGTGCTTCGTGTATTAGAGCTATTCCATTCACAGATTTAATTTCTATAATTACCTGATCCTCTACAACTTCTTCAGACATTTCTGGATGCACTAAACAATCTATATGTCCTCCCTCTGTGTTCTCTGTGGGCTCTGTGGTAGTTTATTTTCTAAAAACTCGTTCAAAACTGTTTTACGAATAAAACGACAAAAGCAAGGATGACCATATGTAAACTGGTTTTTCAAACATATGAAATGCCACAAATTACATCATATAAGTCGACCGCTCTAGGACGTGTTTTTTTTCTTGCAGATTCCAGAAGAGGTTTAATTTTGTTAAACTGTTCACGATCCATATCGCTAGGATAGCAATGGGGCATAAAATACCTACAATTGTCTTGGAAAATAATTGTTTATACAGGATTAGAAAGATTTTAAACAGGTTCTAAGTGAAAATTGCAGGATGGAAACCATGATTCATATTTTTTCCAAATCTCCCATTGTCTCTAATGATACAATACCGATCAAGATAGTTGACCGAAAAAATCGAATCTTTAACAAATCCAATCGTACTGATGGGTTTTTTTCCAAACAAAGTATAACTCATCTGGCCATCGACAAGAAGATACCGAAAGAATTGTTCCAATTCTTTTTGATCGTCCTGCGGGATTTTATGAACAATTTCTTCTAACTTTCTTATATCATGATTCGCATCCAGAAAAAAAACGAAGCATAAAAAAACACCGCAAAAAATCCAATCAATACATATCTTCATTTTCCATCAAGACAAAGAAAACATGGGATGTGCATATCCAGGACAACTAGGATTTGTACATCCCCAAGGGGTCCAGGGCCATCCACAGAACGGGCAAGTTTCTTGAGCAACAAAATAAAGTCCTGTTTCATCACTGTGCAGACTTTCAATACGTACTAAATGATTTTGACAAACAACAAATATTTTGTTTTCTATAAAATGCACACGTTCATGGTCAACATAAATTTTTTCTTTCTGTATAGGAAATTCATTCCCTTGCACATTCGATATTTGGATGATAATTATCCATGAAAAAGCGACTAAAAAAGATGAAATAACCGCATAACCCCCCCCCCTATATTGAGTCATACCTATGGAAAGAAAAAAAAGACAAATTCTTCATCTTTGTCCTCACAATCGATTTTTCGATCTCGTAAACGCACAAAAGTACAACGATTTAATAAAAAAATTTTGCATTCTATGGCTCTTTACTTCCATTGGTATCGGTTGGCATTTTTATACAAGCTGAAGGCTATCAAATATTGCCAAATCAAGTCAATCTTGTTTAAACCAAGTCCCAGGGCACATGAAATTAGAACACATTTTTGAGCACTTTTTCTCTATATACCGGGTTGGCACGGCTGCTTGTTTAGTAGCTACGTAAGCGTCAAGCGAGCCCATCTTTTTCTGCGAAAATATTGTGATGCGCATGCCGAAAAGGAAGGAGTGATTTTAAAAACACCCCCACAGAAGAACGCCGTATTGAGAAAAGAGCCCTGGATGAGAAAGAGGAATGAAGCAATTTTGCAGATAAAGGGATTTGGAGGGGATAAGATAGCCAGAGATTTATGGAGATACTGTACAGGATATACGAGAAGGGCCCTTGTGGAGAGTACATTTTCGAGGTGGAAAAGGATATTTGGAGGGGAATTGAAGAGTAGAACAAGGGAGAGACAACGACGAGAAATATACTCTAAATCATTAATATTGAATAGCATGAGGAAATTGATAATGGAGGGGATTTGAAAGAGACAAATCAGAATCCCCCCTACTTTGCAAAAAAATATATAAATTCATTTTTTTAAACGAATTAGGCAACACAGTCTAGAAATAGGCACTTAAGCAAAGACTATGAATTATTCTATCTGTATTTAGGAATAAGTAGAATTTTACTCAGAAGATTCATTGAAAACAGGTTTTCAAACACTCTCTAATGTCCAAATTGGAAGTGCGAGGCCGGACTCCTTCTTTGGTATAAGATCCGTTGTTGATGCATACTCAGGATCCTTAAGTTTTCCAATTAAATGTTCTTTATAATTTCTGTATCTTCACATTTCTATCACGGAAATTCTCGAAATATTCGGCAACAGACAAAACCGACCATTTTGGTAAGATTTATGCAGAAAAACGAAGTCATCCGCTTTCTGTAAATTAATTTTTATAAAAAATTGTTTTTTAATCGGCTTTTTGCTATAATATCTTCTTCTTTATCAGGAGTTTTGAATGACATCTATTCGTTTTTTCACACCTATTTGCTATGGAAACCAAACAAAGTCGCCTAGACAATTTTTATTAGAAAAAGTGGATGATTATTTCTACTTATCTGGAAGAAAAGCACAGGTCATTAATGGAGACAAGAATAAGGTTAAAGAAATTCACCCAGATAAACGTCCGTTGCTCCTCACTGCATTGAAAGTGGCTTCTTATTTTACAGTGATCCTCCCCATCATTCTGCTGGTCATGAAATGTAGCCTCCGTGCAGGCCACACTTTCCATTGGGAACCTTCAAAAAAAGCAACCCCTTCAAAAAAAACAACCCCTTCACAAATCGATCCTCCAACAACAAGAATTTTCCCCGAAACCCCACCATCTCCTCCAACTACAATACCAGAAATTCCCCTACCTTCTACAGACAATTCCACGAATCCATCCGAGGAACAATCCAAGCAAATAAAGGATCATGCCGCAACAACAATTCAACACGTTTTCCGAGATTATCGCGCTCGTATAGAAAAAAAACAACAGCAAGAAACCGATCAAAAAGTCACCGCCGCAACAAAAATTCAAAAATTTTGGCGAGGACATCGAGGTCGATTAGAAGCAGAAAAAAAACGACGACCGCTTCTGCCTATCGATTTCGTTAAAAAGGCGCAAACGAAGTATATTGAAGGCAATAAATATAAAAGCCTACCAAAGGCAGCTGCTGGCAATACTTCCGTTTATTTTCCTCCCGACATTCCCATTGTTTTGAAGATGTGTGGAAAAGCGGATAGTCAAAAGCGGTTTGGTGAAATGCAAAATATGCACCAGCTTTGCGCAGAAAATCAATACCAGCGTCTAGTCGTTCCTAAAGCACATCAATTAGGAGAATTTCTTTTCGAAACGCGGTTGCCTATTGCAGCCGAAGACACAAAAGAACAAATCGGTCTGTATATAGAAAATAAAGACTTATTTACTAAGGCGGTTCGGGAATTAACGAGTTTCTTTTGTCAATCTTTTATCGATGACGTTTTAGGAGGAACTCGCGATCCTTATAACACCCTTTCAGAAACACCTATGGCGCGATATGATAATATATGTTTGTACATAGAAGCTGGAGAAGGCAAGCTGGCACTTGTCGATCTACAACATTTTCGTCGTTTACAAAAGGATGAACGGGAATGGCGCTGTGTTGGTGCATGTAAAAAAGCCATTTCGTTTTTCCCCTATCATTTGGAAGAAATTCTAGAAGTAGCAAAGCAGTTTGATCCCAATATCGATAATCAGAAAAAAGAATTAGAAGAAATTCAAGAAGGAATTTTGAAGCGTTTTGAGATTGCTTATATATCCCATGCACAATTCTTAACGGATCGAACTATTACAATAGCGAATCTTGATGAAGGGATCGTAATCAAGGATGACCAGTGGCAAGCTATTGAGAAAAAAATTGTCGAATTTATTCGTGAAGTAATAAACAAAAAATATCAAGGGATAGACCCTAAAGTCCTTAATTTATCGCAGGAAGAGTTGAACGAATGCAAACAAGAAATAGCCGGTGTGCGTGACTTGTTAACGACCTTTTTTAAAGAATCCATATCAGAAAAAAAATCCATATTAGAAAAAAAATCAATAAAAATCACTAACTCATATCAATTGCTTTTTTACAGAACATTACAGATAGGAAGTATCATAAGTTTAATGAGGGCAAAAAACCGTGCGTTCCCATTTAAAATGTTCTATTTCGATTTTGAGGAGATGATCAAAAAGACGACTGAAAAATTGAAACTAGACGAACTGAGTAGTAACACTTTTATCGATTCGCTCATTAACGAAATTTTTGATGGGCTTGTTGAACAAAAAGTGATTGCCTATCATAACTCTGGATTGGATCTAGGCTTAAGTGTAAGGCTCATTTTCTTTTAGTCATTTTTTTCTTGATGGCTGATGGAGCACTGCCGGTGCCACACATCGGTTCTAGAATAGGACCTGATACGCATTTTGCATACTCAGCATAAAATGCCAACGCATCTTCCGGAGGATTCGGTTTGTCAAGGTCGTAGTATTCAGGTAACTGTCAAATAAACCCATATTGAAAAAACAGGCGAAGTCTGTTTTAGTGTCCGTGTTCCTTTTGCCATCGATCGGGTAGTAATTCCCGACTTTGACAGCCAGTTTTCCCAAGCGACTAAAATTAAATAGGTTATAAAAATAAAGATGCGTGTGCCACTACATTTTGGAGGTGCCGTCTAATTTAGACCGAGACGTGTTTCAGCAGTTTCGGGGGAAGCCGTCAGGCTACCTAAAAGCTTTCGCCTTTAGGCAAGAATTGTTTACGAAAAACCTTCTTGGGATTGGTCAAGTATTGAGCGGTTTAATATCCACTTCCTTTAGGGCTAAATTAAATGTAACCTCAAAAAGAAACCTTATCAGATATTGATAAGGTTTTTGGAGGTGGAGAGACAAGTTCAGAACTTCTGATTGGGCCCTAATGGTCGAAAAGTGGCCGTATATTTCTGAATATGGCCAAAAAACTAGAAAATTGTCCCTATTTCGAAGGCTATAACCTTTTTTCGAAGATAGAGCCAAAAATAACTAAATAATCTTGGACGCAGAAGTCCGGGAGGAAACTTGTAGGTAGTATTTTGCTACCAATTTGGTAGATATTGGTAGAAAATTGGTAGATTGTGTTACAATAAGCCAAAAGAACCAAGACACAGTTATAGGTATTTGCTATAAAGATTCCCCGAAAGCCCCCACCTCTTTCTATGCTCGATAAGGATAATGAGACTTTGAAAAAAGTGCTAGACTATGCCATTAAAGGCGTTCAAGACGTTAAATATCCTGAAAATCGGATAAAGCGTACACGATTAGGCAGTCACTCCAAGGTAATCCAAAAACAACCGATCTCTGCTCACTGATTCGGTAGACCATCTATAGTTGCCCATGGCAGTCTGAACATTGGTTGTTTCTATGCAATCGAACCAATCCAATATCTGAGCAAGGGAACGTTGAGCAAGCCACTTATCCAGTTTCTTTTCAAACTCAATACGTGCCTTGGTTTTTCCTGTTTCATTCCTTCCAAGCTTGGATTGGATCTCTCGTATTTTTTTCACTAGGAAGCAGTGGTAGCCTAGTGATACAAATTGCACGAATTGTCGCCCCCGAAGATTGTCGGGATACCATGTACGGGGGCGTGCGCCATCAAGGTCCCCTTTTTGCACGGCAAAGAGTTCTTCTATCTTTTCTCGTAGTCGATAATTTTCAAGGGCGGCAAACGTATTCATAGCCTGATTGCTCACGAGAGCGAAATAGCCGAAATACCTCTTTGCCTTGCCAATCGCGTGGTCGTTAAAATTGACCTTCAATTTTCCACCCCTTCCCTTCTTGGAGCAGATCAAGTATTTTTCGATTTTTTGTTGAGCCGATTTCTAGAACTCTACGACTCCATTTTCAACTTGTGCCTTCAGCTCAAGCAAGTCTTTGCGGAATGCAAGTTCTTTTTTTGCTTCATTAGCAGGCGAGTAAAATATATGCACATACAGTCGGCGCGAGAATGTCTCGTCACAGCCGGAAACCTTTCCGTTACGCGATCGTTGGTGCGTTCGACTGAATTCATGCGTGGTGGATGCTGTCGCTCCGCAGATAGACGGGTCGAATGGCTTATGATACGGCGAGGCATGATTTGTTGCAGTTAGAGGAGCTAGGCTTATTTCTTCGAAAGCGACAGGGAAAGGCATATTCATTTTATGTTTCACCTACATTTGCAGATCAACTTGGTGCGTAGGTGAAACTAATCTTCCAAGTAAAAAACCAGAGCCCTAAAGTTTTGAATTTCTGATATTTATGTGGGTGAAGAGACGCATTCAGAACTTTTGATTGGGAAAAACTCAAAATTCTCTATAATCAAAATTTTAAGATTTAGAGGAATTCGATGAATGGATAGTTTATTTGCGGAAGTGGGATTTTGCCCTTTAAGGAAAGAACGTTGACGTTCTCCAAGAATCATGGGAATACGGATACGTCCTCTCATCGTTGTCAAAGAAACTGTTTCTTCCTGCTCTCTAGAGGAAAAAATGTGAGCATCATAATCACTACTTTTAGGTCTAAATTCTTTAGGACGTTTTCGCTTCCCTTTCAACCGGGTCAGGCAAGAGACAACACGGCGGATTGCCCTAATCGCAAGATTAGAAGAGAGTCCAAACCATTCTCGAATGGGGCGATAGCAAAGCTTGTGCAGCTTGATCGCATTGTGTGTTTTCTCTTCAAGAGCTATTTTAATACCCATTCCGGTAAGAAAGTGCACAAATTGATCTTCATCTTTCTTTGCGCAATCTGTTTTTCTATCTTGCAAACTCACAAGAGTTTGCTGCGATCTCCAAAACAAATTTCGCAAAAAAATCCTGAATCCACTTTATGCATTTTCTTACCGGAATTGGTATAAGAATCGTTGAAGAGTAGGGAATACCACAATTCTAATAATCGGGAGACATGGGGCGGTCTTCGAACTTTTCCATGGAGAAAATTTGGCAGTTACCTAGAAGAATAGCTCTTTCTAGCCGCCTAAAGAATAGATAAATTTTAAATTTTTCACCTCTCGAAATAGTCATTTTTGATAGATATGATTCATACTTGGCTTTCATTTGGCAAATACGCATCATTGGATCTACTATTTCGTTGTACAATCGCCTCAAATGAGGCAAATGAGGCAAAAAACATATTTTTATCACATTTTATTTGCCTCATTTGCCTCATTTGAGGCATGATTAAGTTAAATGAGGCAAATGAGGCAAAAGCATGAGTTTAATTCGTCATCCAGAGTCGGAATCGGCTCTGCTGGAATTTAAAAAAGAGATTCCTAAAAATGACCAAATAATCAAAACAATTATTGGTTTTTGCAATCAGAAAGGAGGGAGACTCATACTCGGCATTGCCGATGATCGAACAATAGTGGGACTTTCTGAGGATCAAATAAACAACCTTCTCGAGTCATTGGATCATTCTATCTACGAGGCTTGCTACCCACCAATTATTCCTTTGATTTCTACTCAACTATTTGGAGATAAGGCCGTACTAATTATTGCTGTTTCATCAGGAATGAGTAAACCCTACTTTAGAAAGTCTGAAGGATTAGAAAAAGGAACCTATATTCGCGTGGGGCGAAGCACTGTCCGCGCCACTCCGGCAATGATCGAAGAGCTAAAATGGCAATCATATAGAATAGATTTCGAAAAACTTCCGCTCTATAACGCTTCCCTTGATAGCCTTGACAACCAATTAATCCAAGATTTTCTTGATGGCAGAAAGAACCAAGCATCTGCAAAAGTAACGCACGACGTTTTACGCTCCTATTCTCTAGTTGTTGAGGAGCATTCCGAGCTCTTTCCCACTTACACAGGTATATTAAATTTCGGAAAATCCCCCCAATCCTTCCTCTCAGAGGCAATGATCATTGTGAGTCATTTCCGAGGAATAGAAGGCAGAGATGCCATTGCATCAATAGATTGTGAGGGCACTCTTTTTAATCAATTCCAGCAAGCTCATCATTTTGTACTTAATCGCCTTTCAAAATCATTTTCAATCACAGGAGCTGTAAGAGACGAAAAATTGGAAATCCCGGAAGTAGCATTTAGAGAAGCTTTAATAAATTTACTGGTTCATCGAAATTATCATATCCAAGCTCCATCCAAAATTTCTATATACGATGATCGCTTGGAATTATTTAGTCCAGGAGATTTTTCAGGTCCTATTGAACAAGATCAATTATTAAACGGATTGACATACCTGCGAAACCCCGCTATCTGTAAGATTTTTCGAGAGATGGGCCTCGTAGAAAAAATGGGAACAGGATTTATTAACATCTTTAAAAGTTACGAAGCTTTAGGGCTTGAAAAGCCCCAAATTATTGAAGGGGCAAATTTCATAAAGTGTATTTTACCAAGGCGTCCTTCTGAATCAAGCACAACTAAGACGCAAAATGAAGAAGGCATTCTATCTCTATTCTATGTGCAGAATGAAATCACTAGTCAAGATGTGGTCAATAAATTTTCTATTTCTCGCGCCACTGCACAAAGATGGCTTAATTCTCTCATTGAAAAAGGCTTGATTGAACGGATCGGAAAAACTCGTAATTTGAGATACCGTCGAACTATAAATAGATAGAAAAAGACTACCTTTCGCAGTTATTCTGCGTAAAAGAACGGAGGAGGTGGGATTGACTCGCTCAACTAATACCAATTCCGGTAAGAAAATGCATAAAGTGGATTCAGGATTTTTTTGCGAAATTTGTTTTGGAGATCGCAGCAAACTCTTGTGAGTTTGCAAGATAGAAAAACAGATTGCGCAAAGAAAGATGAAGATCAATTTGTGCACTTTCTTACCGGAATTGGTATAACGCCTCGTCTTGCCCCTACGGGGTGACCACTCTGAGGTCATCGCCCTCCGCTATATGAGGTGGTCTCTCTCTTGGCTGCAGCTTAAAAAATTTCTAAAGTCGAGTCTGTGAGCTCTGTGGTAGACATTAATGGCGGGAATTGCTGAGCTTTTTGCGGCTTAAAGAGTGGTTTTTTGGAAAAATAACGACCATTATGACACAAATTCCGTTTTAGACTTGACCATTACGGAATTTGTGTCATAATAGACATTGTGAAGAGAAATTTACAAACATACATTCTTGAGGATCTACCAAAAAAAATCGTCCTGATTAGTGGTCCTAGACAAACGGGAAAAACTACTATTTCAAAGCAGCTTTATGATGATTTTGACTACTTTAATTATGACTCGAGCGAAGATCGGTTGGCAATCCAACAAAAAAAGCTGGGACCGATCGAAGCAGCTTGTTATTTTCGACGAACTTCATAAGATGAAACAATGGAAAAGATGGTTGAAAGGAGTATTTGATACAGAGAGCATCCCACCCCAGCTTTTAGTAACTGGAAGTGCCAAAATGGATATTCACAAAAGGGTTGGCGATTCGCTTGCAGGACGATACTTCCAATACCGCCTCCATCCCTTAGACTTAAAGGAAGTACACCAATTTTTAGACATAAGTGTAGAAGAAGGATTCGAAACCCTATGGCATTGTAGTGGATTTCCTGAACCATTTCTAGAGGGAAACCAAACCTTTTATAAACGCTGGCGCCAGAGTCATATTGATATCATTTTACGACAGGATTTAATCGATCTATCATCTGTTCGTGATATTGAGTCAGTACAAACCCTTGTGTTACTATTAAGTCAACGGACTGGATCAACGGTTTCGTTTGCTAATCTCGGTCGAGACCTCGACCGTGACCCCAATACCATCAAACGATGGTTACAGCTTCTCGAAAATCTCTACATCATTCACCGCGTCACCCCATATAGTCGCAATATCACACGTTCATTGAAAAAGGAACCCAAATTTTATTTCTATGACCATGCCCTGGTAGCAAATGAGGGTGCCCGCCTGGAAAATATTGTTGCAAATGCATTGAAAAAGGAATTGGATTTCCTCGAAGACACTCTAGGCATTAAAGGAACCCTCCACTACCTTAGAACTAAAGACGGTCAGGAACTCGATTTCCTTGTTAATCTCGATGGCAAACCCACACATCTTATCGAAGTAAAGATGAGTAATGGAAAAGCTGCCCGAGGGTTTCAGCATTTTGGCAAATTGTTTCCTGACACCCTGCACCTTCAGGTGGTAAAGAACCTTTTGCGTGATTCGTCTTTACCCAATGGAATCTTAATTAAACAAATAATCCCCTGGCTAGCTCAACTTTCTCTTTCAAATCTAACGGATTAAGAACCTGTCTTCACACTTTAAATGGTTAAATAATGCCTTTTGCGGCTTAATTAACTGTATCATCACTATCAATCAATGAGTCAAGTTTTTGATACAGATCTCTCCAGGAAATAGCTTCTATCCCTTCCCCCAAAACTTGAGGGTTAGGCACCCGACTGACAACAAACCCTTTCTTTGCTTGTGGATAATCTCGCAAAAAAAGAGAAAGATGTTTGGCGTCCCGAGGGGATGGAGAATCAGTCCATTTCACCTCAATAGGTAATAGACCATCCTTCCATTTCAATAGCCAGTCCACCTCCGGACCATTTGTATCCCTCCAAAAATGCAAAGAAATTTTATTTTCTTGTAAACGAGACCATCTGATCAACTCCAGCCCTATAAATTGCTCAAAAAGTGACCCCAAGTATTTTTGGGGAAGCGTGGGTTGCTCTTGAGCGGCAAGGCGACGCAACCCTAGATCAAAAAATAAATATCTTGGAGACTTGACTAATTTTTTACGCGTGAGACTCTTTGTGAAAGGCTCGACTCGCTCTGCTATCAAGCAATCTTCCAAAATTTGATAATAAGAACTAATTGTAGTTCGAGCGACTCCAACGTCGTGTGAAATCTTATCAAAATTAACGATATTTCCCGATTCAATAGCTGCCAATCGTAGAAAATTTTCAAAGGCTCCAATATCTCGAACCAAAGCTTCCGACCTCACTTCATCCTCTAAATACAAACCGACATAGGAATCCAAATCTTCCTCACGAACTGAAAAATCTTCCTCCAATCTAACAGCAGGTAGAGATCCAAATAACAGAAAGTCTTCAACCTTCGGTAATGGTTGATTCATCTCGGGAATCGTCAGAGGATCCAATCGCAACTGAATAAGACGCCCTGGCAATAGATTAACACGATTACCATGCTTGAGCTTTCGAGCGGAAGATCCCGTTAAAATAAATTGCCCTAGTTTTTTGTCTATCAAATACTGGATGCCATCCATGAGGGGTGGGACTTTTTGAACCTCATCAATGATCACTAAAGGAGGCTTTCCATTCTTATTATTTAAGGCTTTCACTTCACGAATGAGTTGATCCGGATCAGCTTCATACTGACGCCGAATCTTTGAAAACAGAAGGGTAATCTCAAGATCCGCTGAATATTTGCTAATTAAGGTTGTCTTCCCCGTCTGCCGAGGTCCTAAAAGCAAAACGCTCTTTCCTCTTTTAACTACTTTATCAAGCTTTTCTTTAAGGGTTCTTTTTAAGAAATCCATGGCATTATCCCGGAATATTGCTCCTTTAAACTTGATTTTCCCGGAATATCGAGTTTAAATCAACTATTTTCTTGATTGTGCCGGTTTTCGAACTTTTTCATGGCCGGATTTTGGTGATATGCATGAGGAGATGATGTTATTGGCAGCGTAATTTCTCAAAATACAGTTAACTGATCAGCGAAAAAAGGCTATAAGACCTTGTAGTTCTATGCCTTACTACTAGTCTCTTGGCAATCTAAATACAGGTTCTTCTCAATCGATTTTTTCGATTAAGTTTCGACAAATCTTGATCGGATGGCTCAGTCAGCTTGTTGTGTGTCGGTTTCAAGTGCGAAGCCTTCCAGTTAATACCAATTCCGGTAAGAAAGTGCACAAATTGATCTTCATCTTTCTTTGCGCAATCTGTTTTTCTATCTTGCAAACTCACAAGAGTTTGCTGCGATCTCCAAAACAAATTTCGCAAAAAAATCCTGAATCCACTTTATGCATTTTCTTACCGGAATTGGTATAAGTTAGATCTAATGGAGTGTTTTTAAAAAAAATTACATGAAAAATAATTGTTTTTATATTTTTTTTGATCTTTTAAAAGTGAAAATTAACGATTCACTCCCTAACACTAGAGGTCAAAACCCAGAACCCCTTGATCATGCATATAAAATCGGTTAGAATCCTCATCTCAACGGTGAAGGAGTAGACAAATAAAAGTTTTAAGTTATAGATGATGTGGAAAATGTTTTAAAAATTTATGTAAATGCTGTTGAATCGAGGAAATCTCCTCAAATGGTCGTGGCGAACGTGCATTCGGATTCTTTTCCTCCAGGAAAATAATCCGAATTTAACCATTTGAAGCGTGAAGACAGGTTCTAAGAACCTGTTTAAAATCTTTTTAAAAGAAGAACTACAAATGCTAAGACTACCATAGTTAAGCTAGTATTTAGCTTTCTTTCACAGTTTTTCCATAATTTTCTACACTTTTCAAGCCAGCTAAAAGAACGTTCCACAACCCATCTTTTGGGAATCACTTTAAAAGTATGCAATTCATTTCTCTTGGCTATTTCTACTGGACAACCCAATATCTCTTGAATACCATCTGAAAATGGTTCTCCAGAGTATCCTCCATCAGCTAAAACGTTTTTTACTTCAGATAAAAAACTCTTCTTCAATGAACATACTTCTAGCGCTCCTTTCCTATCTGTAATATTTGCTGTAGTTATATGAATTGCATGAGGTAATCCTTGGGTGTCTACAGCGATGTGTCGTTTTATCCCTGAAATTTTTTTTCCTGCATCATACCCTTTACTCTCAGCTGTATCGGTATTTTTAACGCTTTGCGCATCAATTATTATAAAACTGGTTTTCTCTTTCCGACCATTGTTTTGTCGGACCTCTCCAACCATTTTTTTAAAACTTTCTCAAGGATGCTTTCTGAATTATCATCGCTTTCTTTCCATAACTGGAAATAGTAATAGCAAAGTTCCCATTTAGGATATTCTTTTGGCAACATACGCCACTGACAGCCACTTTTTAAAACATATAAAATTCCACAACAAATATCAAACAGGTATACGGTTCTAGGGCGTGTTTTTTTTCGCATAGACTCAAGCAAAGGTTTGATTTTGTCAAATTGCTTTCGAGAAATATCGCTTGGATAAGAGTGAGCCATCATTGCCTCCAAAGTTTTGAAAGCAATTTTTATACAGGATTAGAAAGATTTTAAACAGGTTCTTAAGAAACTTGGTTGACATATCTCAGCAATAAAAACTACCACAGAGCCCACAGAGAGCACAGAGAGAGGGTTATATTTTCATTCGACGAATGCCTTCTACCAATCGTTTCACATTAAAATTGATCAGCAATCCTCGGGCACAAGTTCCATAGAGCTTTAAATAAGATAGTCGTTGTGCTTCGTGTATTAGAGCTATTCCATTCACAGATTTAATTTCTATAATTACCTGATCCTCTACAACTTCTTCAGACATTTCTGGATGCACTAAACAATCTATATGTCCTCCCTCTGTGTTCTCTGTGGGCTCTGTGGTAGTTTATTTTCTAAAAACTCGTTCAAAACTGTTTTACGAATAAAACGACAAAAGCAAGGATGACCATATGTAAACTGGTTTTTCAAACATATGAAATGCCACAAATTACATCATATAAGTCGACCGCTCTAGGACGTGTTTTTTTTTCTTGCAGATTCCAGAAGAGGTTTAATTTTGTTAAACTGTTCACGATCCATATCGCTAGGATAGCAATGGGGCATAAAATACCTACAATTGTCTTGGAAAATAATTGTTTATACAGGATTAGAAAGATTTTAAACAGGTTCTAAGATTTCTATCTACCACTATTATAGGTAATCAGATCAGACATGGGATAAAAGTTCGAAAACGGAAGAGGTGGGATTCGAACCCACGGTTGGGGATTACCCAACATCTGTTTTCGAGACAGACACAATCGGCCACTCTGTCACCCTTCCAAAAACAAGGGAAATTTTACAAAAAAACCGATTGCTCTGCAACGCTTAGACTCATTGCTACGTAAGCGTCAAGCGAACCCATCTTTTTCCGCAGAAATATCGTGATATCCTTACCTCCTTAAAACAAAATTCGGAGGTTTTATACCAATTCCGGTAAGAAAATGCATAAAGTGGATTCAGGATTTTTTTGCGAAATTTGTTTTGGAGATCGCAGCAAACCCTTGTGAGTTTGCAAGATAGAAAAACAGATTGCGCAAAGAAAGATGAAGATCAATTTGTGCACTTTCTTACCGGAATTGGTATTATTCTCTTGTTAGGAGGAAATAAAAATGGGCAAAGCAAAGACATCAAACAAGCATCGAACATACTTGGAAAGCTTGTCAAAAGTTGATCTTGATAAAGTCTCTGGGCTCCGCAAAGCCGAGCCTCTAAAAGATCTCACAGATGATCAACAAATCTCTCTAGCAGTATTCGAATGTCTGCTTAATAATGATCCTGAAGGAGCTATGGAGATGATTGAAATTTATCTTGAAGCCATGAATAAATCCAAGATGAGACGAAAGACAAAACTGCCTAAATCGACAATGTACTCAGCCCTCAAACACCGCAATCCTAGAATTAAAACATTGGCCAAGATTATGTACGCTTCTACACATTAGGACTGTAGTATTATTTACAGGAATTGATATAATTTACTCCGTTTCCCCTATCTATCGAGAAAACAAAGGAACGTTGACCATGAAAAGATATTGTTTTTTAAGTCTGTTGCTTTTCTTATTTGCTTATTCTATACATGCCGAAGCCGCCTTTTCTAATAATGGACGTATGCAGTCGACCGATCTCAATCTATCGATTGGAGGCACACTAGATAACGACGGAGAACTCATTGGTGTAGAAACCGCAAAAATTTCCTGCGAGACACTAACAGGTAAAGGCCTCATCCGTGCGCCTGACATTCTCATTAAGGCAAAATTTTTTGCATTCACAGGGACCATTGATTGTTCAAACACCTGCACCATTATCACAAGCGCTCCCTTCAACGAGGCGATGTGCCAACGAACAGGAGGTGGAGAATGGATTGTCATTATTCACGAAGCCTGGGATACACCTTTGCCCCTATCGCAACCACTACTACAAGAACACAAAGGATCTTTGATTATTCAAAACTGTCAAGATGACTCGGCATCTTTTGCGCCATCTCTTTGAGTCTTGCAACCCTCTCTTCTGTTGAAGGGTGGGTGGAGAAGAGAGAAGCAATCGTCTTTCCTCGAAAAGGGTAGACGATGTAGAGACTCGCCGTTGCTGCTTGGGCGGGACTAGAAGGTGTTTGCTTGACCCGTTTTACACTCTCTTCGAGTTTCTGCAATGCCGATGCAAGAGCCAAGGGATCTTGGCTTGCATGTGCACCCGATTCGTCCGCCATAAGCTCTCTCGATCGGGAGATTCCCATGTGAATCAAGGCGGCAACGACCGGCATGAGCATGGCTATGAGAAAAGCCTTCCCTCCCCCGCCCCTTTGCTGATCACCCGCAAAGGACGACCATCGCATGGTATTGGCCAACATCCCAATCGCACTCGCTAGTGTGATAGCAATAGTAGAAACGAGAATATCGCGATTTTTGATATGGCCGAGTTCGTGAGCTAACACTCCTCGCAATTCGTTGGGCTCCAAAATATCCAAAATCCCTCGAGTCACGGCAACGTGTCCATTCTTGGGATTGCGTCCTGTAGCAAAAGCGTTAGCGACATCGGTTGGAATCAGCCAGAGCTTTGGCATGGGAATCTTATACTCGTCGGCAAGCTCTTTCACCATCTGATAAATTTGGGGAAATTGTTGAGGATCGAGTGGTTGCGCCCTTTGCGACGAAAGAACCAGTTTATGGGAATAGAAGTAGGAGAAAAAATTCATGGCTAGCGAGATGAGAAAGGCTATAAAAATGCCCTGTTCTCCCCCAAAAAGATAACCGAGGAAAAAGAGAAGCCCCGTAAGAGCTCCTAAAAGAAGAATGGTACGCAATTGATTCATGCTAAAACACCCTTTTTAACGCGAAGAGCGCGAAGATTTTGCTCTTTGCTAGAAACTAATTTTTAAAGTTTTTTGGATATATATGTCAATTGGACCAGACCACTCGGATAGGATTGAGAAGAGACAAAACGGCAGGGTAGTTCCTGAATCATCTTGGGAAAAAGAGGGATCCCTGATCCAAGTACTATGGGAATAATCGATAAAATCATTTGATCGACCATTGTTTGTTGGAGAAACTGCGAAATAGTGACCCCTCCATCGACCCAAACATGTTGAATGCCATCAGCATAAAGCTTTGAAACCAAATCGAGTAGATCTCCCGAAAAGAGTTCTGCTTCGCTTCGGATTGTAGTCAGTGTCCGACTGAGAACAATGACCCGTTTCTCTGGATAGGGCCAATCCGCTACGCTTGAAGCCGTTTCAAACGTTTTTCTACCCAGCACAAGGGCATCGATGCTGTTGAAAAATGCCTGATAGCCATAATCCTCTCCTGAAAGATGCATCGCATGCAACCAATCGAGATTGCCATCTTCTCGAGCAATGTATCCATCGATGCTCGTAGCAATGTACACTGAAACTTTTGGTCTCTTTTTTATCGTCATTCGATTTTCTCAATGGGCCGAAAATGGTGGAATCCGATACACTACAATCTGGAGCCAACATGTTAGCAGAGAAAAAGAAAAATTTCCCCCACCTATTCGATACCACTTCCGGTCCTAATGGTTCTCTAAAAGGTTCTTTGATAGAGACTCCCTTGGGAGAGATGATCGCTATTGCCGACGAACGTTTTTTGTACCTTCTCGAGTTTGTCGATCGCCGAGCGTTAAAGCGAGAAATGGAACGCTTGCGCACCAAAACCAAACAGACGGTTATGACGGGATCGACCCCTCCCCTTCTCTCCATCGAAAAAGAGCTCAAACACTATTTCTCCAAGGGATTGCACCGATTCACGACACCGATGCACGATCTTGGTTCCCCTTTCCAAAAACGGGTATGGGAAGAATTACAAAAGATTCCCTTTGGAACGACGTGTTCCTATGCCGATATCGCCTCCAAAATAGGGCAACCCACTGCGTATCGCGCGGTTGCGCGAGCCAATGGTTCGAATCAACTTGCCATTATTATCCCCTGCCACCGCGTCATCAATGCCGATGGTCAGTTGTCGGGCTATGGAGGAGGAGTCGACCGGAAACAGTGGCTTCTTGAACATGAAAAAAAATGTAGCTAAGGCGTGTCATCAATTGGCTAAAATTGCATCTCATGGCATCTGATTCGACGATCGTCCGCGTTCAGCCTCGCCAACTGAACTCAGTTTGCTTCGGCTTCCACACGAACGATCGTCGAATCATCTACCATGATCTACAAATTCATCTAATTGATGACACACCCTAGAGGATATTACTATGCGTAAACAACAAGTTTTCATTTTTTTATTCCTTTTCTTCTTCCCTTTTATTGCCTATAGCGCAAGCGCCAGGAAAGAGGGAAGTGAAACGACTCTACTCCATCTTATTCATGAAGATATTTGTCGCTCAGTGGAGCAAGTAGAGACAATGCCTGGCTTTGATGCTGAGACCTTCTCCTCTCTAAAAGAGGGAATTTTGTCCACATGGAATATTCTGTTCAGCCAAGGCGTTGTAGAAGTTCATGGAAGCGATGAAGAGATCCGCCCCTATTTCGTCTCCCTCCAGGGAATGATCGAAAATGCACTGGCTAATGGGCTAAATAAAGAGATTGCATCTCTAAAGGGTTTGATCCATACACCGATGCCAGCAACCTCTCTTTGTACCCAAGGAAAGGTTTCTGAAGAATTGGTCGACCCATCGATTGTCAAGGACCCAATGCGTTTGGGTACCGTTAAAGCAAGAACAACCATCCTGCGAGACTATCTTTTTAAAGGAGGAAAACTCTTTATCGTCTATCCACAACAAGGGTTATTGAGGCGAACAAAAGAACAACGAACCATATACCGACAAGAACTCCGAAACAACTATGGGCATCTTTTTAATATGCCTCTCAAATGTAAACACATTCCATCTAGTCTCATTGGAGCGACCTACCTTTTCAAAGATCGTCAAGGAAAGACCTTTGTTTTTTCCATCAAGATGACACAAGCCAATGATCCCAAAGATGAAGGCGATTTTGCCCTTTGGTTCGGCCCTCTCAACGATCCTGCTATTCACAAACGGGTACGCACACTGATTGAATTCATGGAAAAGAACGGTGCGCAAATTACTAAGGTGTTGTGAATG
This sequence comes from Parachlamydiales bacterium, assembly GCA_942491955.1. Taxonomy (GTDB): domain Bacteria; phylum Chlamydiota; class Chlamydiia; order Chlamydiales; family CALOCV01; genus CALOCV01. The sequence goes on along the minus strand of CALOCV010000023.1, from coordinate 23,964 downwards.
ATGCCGGTAGAGCCGGCATCTACCACAGCGGAGGCCACGGCCTCCGCACTCCACATTGAAACCCGTGCGACCTACATCACACCTTAACTTGCAGAAGAGGAGCCGTTATCTTTTGGTATCTTTCTAAAAAATTGTCTTCATAAAACGCGGTCAATGCTTCAAGATCCATTAATGTGTTTTGATCGATGCAAAAATGCTTAAATCCTAAACTATGGTAAATCGCTGTCTCAAGCCACTCACCTATAGCGGCACTTCCTCGATAAAAGGGCATGCAGTGAGCAAATAAGTAACGCATTTTTCCAACTTGTTTCATCAAATCATCCTTGTTTTGTCTCTCTTTATTCCAACGCATGGCTTGTTCAAAAATCGACGCAATCCTCTGTAGTGTCGGTTCAATCAAAAAGACATCTTGGTGGATGACAGTAACAACAATGCCCTTTTTTTCTTGGCTTAATTTCTTCAAACGATCAACAGGATCATCATTAAATGTACGATACGTCCATGTTACATAGCGAGAAAGAGCAACCATTTGGTCGTTACCATTATTGCCACGCGAAGTGCAAAAAATAAAATCCGATTTTCTATAGGATGTATTTCCATCAAAATCGTGACTTCCATCAGGATACTTAGTTATGTTAGGAGACGGAAATGCCTTGACTAACCAGGTCAACACAATCCGGTTCTGCGTCGCCATATAACGTTGGGGATATCCCTTTTTAAATTCTCTAACCTTTTGCTTATTCTGGTAGAATCGTTCCTGCTTTTCCTGTCTTTCCTTCATTTCTTGTGATGATGTTGAAGGAATTCCTAATTCCTTCAATATATCACTATTCGCCTGCTCTGCAGTGATTTTCTCTTCTTCAAGCCGTTTTTCGTTATATATTTCAATGGCAAAACTGGAAATTTGAGTACTCATTTTTTTTGATGTCTCAGTAAATGCTTGATTCGTATGTTTCATCTGTTTCATATACTGACAAAGATTTTTAATCCAACGCTTTCCATATTCTTCATATTGACAATTCAACACAGTAAAAAAGGGAGAAGCACTGAAAGTTTCCTCTTTATCTCTCCGTATGCCAAATAACTGCCCCTTCGTTGTTTCTTGTCCCTCGGCAATAGAATGGCGTTCGTTGGCAAATGTTTCGACAATTTCGGAAAAACAATTTTGTAAACTACTGTTTTGTTGAACCGCTGTTTGAATCGTTTTTACAGCCTTTTGAATAATTTGAGTAGCTTTTTGCTCATACTCGCTCTGTTGCCCACCAAATGCATCAGGACGATGCTTAGTAATATAACTCGAACGAAATGAATTAACTTCTGGTAATTCCATTTTTTTCTCCTAAAAATTATTCGTTAATTTAAGAAGGAAAATGGTAATGCATAACAGAGAAAAAAAAGAAAATTATTTTTTTTGAACCGGTGCAGAAGAAAAACTTGAATACAATTTATGTGTTTATTTATCACGTTTGGTATCACTCTTGATCTGTGAAAGAAAAAAAATAAATTGTTTATGAAATTATTTTTCTTTATGAACGAAAATAAAAGTCGTACATAGAGAAAATGGACCCCACCAAAATTCCTCCATCAACAAAAAAAGCACCCTCTTTTCAAGAGAAGAACGAGCAATCGCGATGGAACTCCCGATCGATTCAACATTTTCAGGAAAAATTCTACCAATTGGCAGAAACGATCATGACATCTGCAGATGAAAATTACCCATTATCTCAGAAAGAATCAGAAACAAAAAAATTGCTAAAGAAAATTGTCACTCTAGTCCATACCCTAGATGAACCATTATCTAGGGAAGATAATATTTCCATCATTAACGCACGGAAAGTTCTTTCTTCTGAATTTGCCAAAATCCAAAAAAAAATTCACGACAAAATTCCTTCATTAGAATCTAACATCATTCAATTACGCCATGAAAATCATCAATCCCTAGAAGGATTACAATGTCTTGTAAAGGACCACGATTTTGAATGCTTATATAGGCTAGTAACAAACGAAAAATTGGCTAAAAATGTCTCTCAAATTCAAGTACTTAGTCAGTATGACGATGGTACAATCTCGGGATTTGAAAATTGTGGATATCATGCTTTGAAAAATGCATTATTGCTGCTTATTTCAGAAAAAAATGGCAATGAGTGGTCAAAACTATTTAACGATAAACAACTTTTTTATACATTTTATTCCCAGTACTGCCTTCCTATCTTAGAGGATATGGGAGTCAAAGCAGGCAACAAAGATGCCTCTGTTCTTGTACTGCGGCAGATCATTCAAACCATGGCTATTGACCCTCATCCCCCACAATCATTACTGTTCTTGCAAAAAACATTAGCACAAGCTCAAGAAGATCAATCACTAGTGATTTTACAAATAGCGTCTACAAGAAATGATGCTCACAGCCCTCCTTTTTTTGCTTTTTTTGACGCCGCAGGAAGTCTTGAAGCAAAAAAAGGCATTGTCTTTGCGATGCAGAAAGGCCCAGCAACTCTTAGCTGCATCTGTGGCAATGAAGACATGGGACATTGGTACACAATGACTATTCATAAAACCCATGAAGGAAAATTGTTCTTTATCGGTTGTGATTCAATGGATAACAATCATGCAACCTTAGGACCTTTTTCTCCTCTTGGCAAACTTTCTCAACTTTTTCTTGAGAAAATGGAAAATCCCTACTCGTTTGCACGAGAGGCTTACGAACCCATCCAAGAATCTTTGTCTCGGATGGCCTCATCGTTTTATCCCGATGGAAGTCTTCCCAAAGATTTTGAAAAACAATGGTTAGATGCCACTCCCGTTTCCGATCTTGCTATCGCTAAGATTCACAACGGAAGCATGCTAGAAAGGAAGATCGTGGAATGCATTGAGGCTTATACTTTCCTACAATCAATGGATTGGATTGGATCACAAAATTATTGGATCTATCTTCAGGTCAATGACTTAAAACTAATCGTTGATTTTTATGCAAAAAAATTACCAGCAAAACACCCATTTGCAAAAAAAATGCAAGAAATCTCTGCCGAAATAAAAACCAAACACCCTACTAATATCATCGATACAAAAATAGCCGAGGCTTTAGCCGATTTAGAATTAGAGAAGAAGAACAAGCGAATTACCGAATTTGAATACCAACAAGCGCAGTCGACATTCTCCATGATGCACACTTTGTATCACGAAAAAAAGAACCTCTCAAAAGTATCTGACGAAACGGCTCGCAATAATCAAATGAATGATCTGAAAGATGTACGGGGAATAGAAGCAGGATTTACTCTAGGAAAGAACTCCATCGACATAGAAAACTCCCTGATCCAAAAAATGAATACTTTATTACTGGCCTATCAAGAAAAAAAAAACCAGGGGGATTTTATCTCATTGATCCGCACCATTGCTTCAGGAGATGGTTGCTTAACTGCAAGAATATCGCGTGTAATGACCTTATATGCCTCCCTTCAAGGACTAGGCAAGATCGAAGAAGAGGCTCAGACAGAGAAAATTGCAGAAGCACCCACATACATCTTTTCTGAAACGCTTGCGATTTTAGCCGAAAAATACATTGAAGAGAGAGAAGAGGCTCATATCCATGAAATGTCTGAGATAGACGAAGCTTCTTCAACAGAATTTGTTAACAAAATCCAAGATTATGCTGTTGGAGAGATCGGTAAACCTTTTCGAACTTTCTTAGTCGACACGGGAATCATTCAAAGAGACCCTTCGATAAAAGAAATTCCCGAAGCAGATCAAATCGATTGGTTGGGCATACATCCACAAATCATGGATCGCAAAAAGGAAATTCTTGCCTTTTTACAGGAACATCGCAAACAACACTTTTCCATAGAAGAAAAAGGTTGGATCGCCAATGCATCCATCGACAAACTGAAGACCCAGGAGAACTTAGAGATATTGATCTCGCAATTTGCATCGTTTAGCAATGCAGCCCAAGCCCTCCCTTTTCGAGAATATTTAGCAAAAAAGGGAATTGTCGCCCAAGCGGATGGAATTGATTGGGAAGAGACTGTTCCTAAGATGTTTGCCCTTCCCGAATTTTCTGTTTGGTTAAATCAAGGGAAAGCCCAAGCCTTAAGCTTATTGTAATGCATCAGGCTAATCTTACCTTTCTCTCCAAACACCATAGATTAGATATTTTTTTATCACAGAGCACACAGAGAAATAAGGAAAATCACGTATTACTCTCTGTGACCTCTGTGTGCTCTGTGACCTCTGTGTGCTCTGTGTGCTCTGTGGTAAATCAAAATATTTTCTCGTTATTTTATTGAATAATAAAAACTTAAGGGCGTATCAAACCAAGTATATTAATCGGCAACACCTCGATAAAATTGACAAGCACGTCGATAGCTTTCCAGAGAAAGATGTTCGTAATAGCGTTCTGATCGATCGGAACTGTCTACAATGAATTGTGTGATCTTCTCTAAAGAGGGAAGATCCTTCTTCGAAGAACCACTTGTTTCCATGTACTCATGTAGACATTCCTCAATATGAGCAGCAGCCTCATCACAGTCGCTTTTGTATTCGTACAAACCCTCTACTTGGATATTTTGTCTTTCTAAAATGTAGTGCTGTAGAGTAATCACTCTTCCATTAAAGCAAGGCGGACCCAAAAAAGCTTCTCTAAAGAATAAAAATGTCTCTTTTTGCTCTTTATCAAAATAATATGCCTTCTTACACTCTTTCACCCGTCGATCAATGGCTTTTTTTACTTCATTGACCGTGGTTCCTTCCAGTAACCCTGGTTCGGCAATAAGACCGGTCTTCTCAGTAATTTTCTCATTTCTCGTCTTTTCATCAAGAATCGATGCTATCTCTACTTTTTCCTTGAAGAGAATTTCTAGAGCTTGAATGGTTGTCTCTGCCCAAGTGTACTGGGTTGCAGTAAGATTCGCGCGTTGTGACTCTAAATCGCTATAACAATCTCGAAAAAAGGGATCGTTACTTGCGGATTCTAATGGATTCATCTCAATATCTCCTACTTTCTTCGGGAAGCTCTCCCTTATAGTTGATGCATCGGAAAACAAAAACCTGCTTTGCCGGCTGGCCGTAACTCGTGAAAAGCGTGTGGAGTTTGGGTTCTTCGACACGCGAAAAATAGGGAGAGAGTTGCTGTCGATACCATTCACTCTTTGCATAAAGTCGTTCCTCTAAATGAGGCTGACTTTCGACAATAACGAAAAGCCCTGTCTTTCCCATTTGCTCCTTTTCCATCCCCGGCCAATAGGAGAATTGGTTTTTTCTTCCCTGTCGCAGATTAAAGAAATAGGTTTTTTCTTTTTGTGGATGGTAGAATTGCATCAGACTCGTCATTTGATAGGTATCAGCAAAGAGAAAATCTGCCTCATTCGACAAGCTTTCTGCTAGTCGATCCCATCCTATATTGTGCTTAAATGGATTGTTTTTAAAAGAGACAGCGCCTTTCTGAAAAAAAGCATTCTTTTCAAAAGGAGTGATGAGAAAGATCCCTCCAACCAATCCAATACTGAAGAGATTCCCTCCAATCAATAGATTCTTTCGCTTCTGAACAAGATAATCAGCTACAAGAACCAATGCAGTGGGATAGGCAAAAACAACCCAATTCCCTTGCATCTTTTTGAAAATGGAAAAAAAAGCAATGGTCCCAAATGAAGCCAAACTAACCGCCCAACACCAACGGATTGAAGGAATAAGACTCTTCCAATGCCGCAACGCATTCACTGCCGCAATGAGGAAACAAAGAAAAAAAAGAGGTGAAAAAAGAAGAGCCTGGGCTCCAAAAAAATCCCAAAAATTGCCGTGCATCCAAGAAAGAGACGTTCCAGGCTCATGAGCGCCTTTCCAAATTGTGGTTGCAACATGCCGAAACGTCGCCCACTCATGGAAAGAGTTCCAATAGACAACGGGAACAAGACCGATCATAGATAAAAGAAACCCCAATCCTTTCTCCCGAAAAGATCCTGGTCCCCAAAAAAAGAAAAACCAAAGCAAGTAAATCGGCCACTTAAAAAGGGCACCACAGGCGATTAACAAACCAATCAGAAAATAAGATGGCTTTTCTCTCTGCTGCAAAAATACCGTTGCAGCCAACGTCCAAAAAAGGAGAAAACCTCCGTCGGTAACCGCTAAAAATGAAGAAAGCCACCCCAAAGGCGAGAGAGCGAATAAAACTGCTGCCCAAAAAGCACCGACTTCAGAGAGTTGAGCCGCACGAGCAAGAGCATAAATAGAAAGAGCCAAAGCCGTACCAATCCCGACCGAAATAATCCGAACGCCAAGCTCTGTGTCACCCAAAAATGCCGTCCCTAAAGCTATCTGCCAAGCAATACCGGGAGGCTTGCTATAATACCCCCAATCGAGATGCTGACTCCACGTCCAATTAGTATTGGTTAGCTCAACACATTACTGCGCTTACACACCCAACCTATCAACCATGTAGTCTTCATGGGGTCTCATAGGGATACCTTATCTTGAGGGAGGCTTGGCGTTTAGATGCTTTCAACGCTTATCCTTTCCGAACTTAGCTACCCGGCTATGCCCTTGGCAGAACAACCGGAACACCATTGGTTCGTCCACTTCGGTCCTCTCGTACTAGAAGCAGCTCCTCTCAAGTATCCTACGCCCACAACAGATAGGGACCAAACTGTCTCACGACGTTTTGAACCCAACTCGCGTACCGCTTTAATTGGCGAACAGCCAAACCCTTGGGACCTTCTCCAGCCCCAGGATGCGATGAGTCGACATCGAGGTGCCAAACCGCCACGTCGATATGAACTCTTGGTGGCGATAAGCCTGTTATCCCCGGAGTACCTTTTATCCGTTGAGCGACGGCGATTCCACTTTCCACCGCCGGATCACTAAGCCCTACTTTCGTATCTGCTCGACTTGTAGGTCTCGCAGTTAACTTACCTTATACCTTTACGCTCTACTCGTGATTACCAACCACGATGAGGTAAGCTTTGGACTCCTCCGTTACTTTTTAGGAGGATACCGCCCCAGTAAAACTGCCCGTCTGACAATGTCCGAACTTCCAGATTCATGGGATAACGTTAGACTCCCAACCTGCCAAGACCGGTATTTCAAGGATGACTCCACCTGCCCTGACGAGCAAGCTTCAAAGTCTCCCGGTTATCCTACACATGACAAGTCAAGAGCCAATATCAGAGTACAGTAAAGGTTCACGGGGTCTTTCCGTCTTATTGCGGGTAAACAGCATCTTCACTGCTACTACAATTTCACCGAGTCTCTCGTTGAGACAGCGCCCAGATCGTTACACCATTCGTGCAGGTCGGAACTTACCCGACAAGGAATTTCGCTACCTTAGGACCGTTATAGTTACGGCCGCCATTCACCAGGGCTTAACTTCAATGCTTCGCCCGAAGCTAACATCTCCGTTTGACCTTTTGGCATTGGGCAGGCGTCACACCATATACTTCGACTTAACGTCTTTGCATAGTGCTGTGTTTTTGTTAAACAGTCGCCTGGGCCATTTCTCTGCGGCCCCCAGGTGCTCATGGAGCAAGTCCAATCACCACCCAGCGGCTCCTCTTCTCCCGAAGTTACGAGGATAATTTGCCGAGTTCCTTAACGAGAGTTCTCTCGCGCGCCTTAGAATATTCTTCCCACCCACCTGTGTCGGTTTTGGTACGGTCACCATCAACGACTAGAGCTTATTTCTTGGAAGCATTGCGCTACACCATCGGTTCCTCCGAAGATTCCCCTTGGCCACTGCCTGGCGTTATGTCGGTGGATTTGCCTGCCGACCGGCCTCACACACTCACGGACACTTCCAATCGTCCGCATGCTTCACTTACTTCGTCAACCCATCGTCATAGTTTTAGGTGGCGCAGGAATATTTAACCTGCTTCCCATCGCCTACGCCTTTCGGCCTCGGCTTAGGGACCGGCTAACCCAGGGAAGACGAGCTTTACCCTGGAAACCTTAGGTTTTCGGCGAGGAGGATTTTCACCTCCTTTATCGTTTACTCATGCCATGCATTATCACTAGTATGCGCTCCAGCGCTCCTTACGGTACACCTTCGGCGCACATACTACGCTCTCCTACCGCTTATTCTTACAATATGAATCCGTGATCTTCGGCTCTGTGTTTTAGTCCCGTATATTATCGGCGCAAAGTCTCTCGATTGGTGAGCTGTTACGCACTCTTTAAATGATGGCTGCCTCTAAGCCAACATTCCAACTGTTTTTGAAACTTCACTTCCTTACTCACTTAGCATAGAATTAGGGGCCTTAATCGACGATCTGGGCTGTTCCCCTCTCGACTATGAAGCTTATCCCCCACAGTCTATCTCCCGAGCTTCTCTTGTGGTATTCGGAGTTTGGTTCCCTTTGGTAGGCCGGTAGGCCCCCGCGTGGATCCAGTGCTCTACCCCTGCAAAGTTATGCTCGAGGCTAACCCTAAAGTTATTTCGGAGAGAACAAGATATCTCCAAGTTTGATTGGCCTTTCACCCCTATCCACAGCTCATCCAAAAACTTTTTCAACATTTACTGGTTCGGTCCTCCACAAGGTGTTACCCCTGCTTCAACCTGGCCATGGATAGATCACTTGGTTTCGTGTCTACGTCATATGACTAAAAACGCGCTTTTAACACTCGCTTTCGCTTCGGCTCCGGAACGGATGTCCCTTAACCTCGCCATATAACGTAACTCGCTGGCTCATCATGCAAAAGGCACGCCGTCAGCCATTCCCCTAAAAGGGGCATAGGCCTCCGACCGCTTGTAAGCTGCTGGTTTCAGGTTCTATTTCACTCCCCTAACAGGGGTTCTTTTCACCTTTCCCTCACGGTACTGGTTCACTATCGGTCATCAACGAGTATTTAGCCTTGGAGGGTGGTCCCCCCAGATTCAGACCGGGTTTCACGTGTCCGGCCCTACTCAGGTGCCAATCCTGTTGGATCTACCTTTCGCCTACGGGGCTATCACCCTGTGTCGTTCAACTTTCCAGAAGTATTTTGCTAGGCTTTCTCGATCTTTTGACTGGTCCTACAACCCCAAGATCAAAGATCTTGGTTTGGGCTCTTCCCGTTTCGCTCGCCGCTACTAAGGGAATCTCGTTTGATTTCTTTTCCTCTAGCTACTTAGATGTTTCAGTTCAGCGGGTATCGCCTCCCTAACCTATGTATTCAGTTAGAGATGATGGGAGATTAATCCCACCGGGTTGCCCCATTCGGAAATCTCCGGGTCACAGCTTTTTTCCAGCTCGCCGAAGCATATCGCAGGTATCGCGTCCTTCATCGCCTGTTGATGCCAAGGCATCCACCAGCAGCCCTTAATAACTTGACCAAATGACTATTTATTCACTGAACAACTTTTTTTGTTGTCTCAATGTATTCTTCAAACGCCAATTTTTGTTACATAAAATGATATATTGGTATTACGATGTCGCCTTAATTATTGTTTGTTAAGTATTTTGATTTTTGATTGAATTGTATCCAAAGCAATTTAAAACTCTAAATTATAATTTAAAATACCAAGATTGAACTTGGGACCTCTACATTATCAGTGTCGCGCTCTAACCAACTGAGCTATAACTTTAAATAGGCTGTCGAACTCCTGACCTTCTGAATGCAAATCAGATGCTCTACCAGCTAAGCTATACCCCCGTTTTAACTATTGCCAGAATTTTGAAAGGGTAACAGGAAGTAATATACGTTTGTCTCAACCTAAGACTAAAGAACCGAACTTCTTGTCTTTGTCCTTAAAAGGAGGTGATCCAGCCCCACCTTCCGATAGGGCTACCTTGTTACGACTTCATCCCAGTCATCAGCCTCACCTTAGGCGCCTCTCTCCTTGCGGTTGAGTCAGCGACTTCGGGTAAAACCAACTCCCATGATGTGACGGGCGGTGTGTACAAGACCCGGGAACGTATTCACGGCGTTGTTGCTGACACGCCATTACTAGCAATTCCAACTTCATGTAGTCGAGTTGCAGACTACAATCTGAACTGGGATCGGCTTTTTGGATTTGCTTCACCTCGCGGCTTCGCTGCCTTCTGTACCGACCATTGTAGCACGTGTGTAGCCCCAGACATAAGGGCCATGCGGACTTGACGTCATCCTCACCTTCCTCCTGGTTAACCCAGGCAGTCTCGTTAGAGTTCCCAGCATTACCTGTTGGCAACTAACGATAAGGGTTGCGCTCGTTGCGGGACTTAACCCAACACCTCACGGCACGAGCTGACGACAGCCATGCAGCACCTGTGCAGCAGTCCCGAAGGAAGATACCTATTTCTAGATCGGTCTACTGCATGTCAAGTCTGGGTAAGGTTCTTCGCGTTGCATCGAATTAAACCACATGCTCCACTGCTTGTGCGGGTCCCCGTCAATTCTTTTGAGTTTCACCCTTGCGAGCGTACTCCCCAGGCGGTATACTTAACGCGTTAGCTACGGCACAGCCGGGGTTGAGTCCAGCTACACCAAGTATACATCGTTTACGGCAAGGACTACCAGGGTATCTAATCCTGTTTGCTCCCCTTGCTTTCGCGCCTCAGCGTCAGGAATAAGCTAGAAAACCGCCTTCGCCACCGGTGTTCTTCCACATATCTACGCATTTCACCGCTACACGTGGAATTCCGTTTTCTCCGCCTACCCTCAAGAAATGCAGTTTCAAATGCAGTTCCGGGGTTGAGCCCCGGGATTTCACATCTGACTTACATTCCCGCCTACGCGCCCTTTACGCCCAATAAATCCGATTAATGCTTGCACCCTCCGTATTACCGCAGCTGCTGGCACGGAGTTAGCCGGTGCTTCTTTACCTGGTACCCTCAAATTAGATGGATATTAGCCAACTTCTCTTGTTCCCAAGCGAAAGAGCTTTACAACCCGAAGGCCTTCTTCGCTCACACGGCGTCGCATCGTCAGGCTTTCGCCCATTGCGAATGATTCTCGACTGCAGCCTCCCGTAGGAGTCTGGGCAGTGTCTCAGTCCCAGTGTTGGCGGTCAATCTCTCAATCCGCCTAGACGTCTTAGCCTTGGTGAGCCATTACCTCACCAACAAGCTGATATCCCATGGGCCTCTCTTTAACCGCGAGGTCTTGCGATCCCCCACTTTAATAAATGAAAGTTATCTTTCCTCACCACATTCGGTATTAGCGGTCGTTTCCAACCGTTATTCCAAAGTTAAAGGTAGATTACCCATGTATTACTAACCCTTCCGCCACTAAGTATTACTACTTCGTACGACTTGCATGCCTCATCCACGCCGTCAGCATTCAATCTGAACCAAGTTTTATAGTAAAAATAATTTTCATGACTTCATAAGTTATTCATCTTCAATTTAATATAAATTTGCGATGCTTGAAAACGTATTTGTAGTGTCAGAATTCAATTAAATTAAATTTACTTAAATTCTGTATTTGCTTATCCTTGCCTCATGTTTATTAGAGAAACCACAAAAACGAATAAAAAAACTGGTAAGAAATACTCTTCTTATCAACTTGTCGAGTCGATTCGCACTGCTCAGGGGCCACGTCAAAAAATACTGATCACTATAGGATCGGAAATCTTTCTTGACTCTTGTGAAAAAAAAGATCTGGCAAATCGAATTGAGGAGATCATCTTGGGGGCTCCATCCTTCCTGGTTTGCTCGGAAAAAATCGAGCGTTTGGCTCAAACATATGCTTCTCAAGTGATTGGTCGTCTTTCTCACTCAGATACTCCTCATAAAGATCATGATGAAGTTCCAGCTGAATTTGTGAGTATCGATATTAATTCTATAGAAAAGTCCGAACCAAGAAGTGTTGGCTCTGAACATCTTATGTTAGAAATGGCTCGCCAACTTAAACTCCCGGATAAACTTAAGGAACTTGGATTATCTTCAACAGATGTTGCGGTGGCCCTCGGATCAATTATAGCAAGAGCGGTTTCTCCAGATAGTGAAAGAGCTACTTACCAATGGTTGTGCAATCACAGTGGGCTTGATGAGCTAATTGATTTTGATTTCAAAAATAGCTCTTTAAATAAGTTGTATCAAGTTAGTGATACATTGTTGAATCACAAAGACTCACTAGAAAAACATCTTGAGATGATTGCTCAAAGTGTTCATGGATACAAAAGCACAATTGCATTATACGATCTTACGAATACGTACATGGAAGGCCAAGCCCATTCAAATGCGAAAGCCATCCACGGTGTTTCTAAAGAAAAGCGCACTGATTGCCCGCTGGTAACCATGGGTCTTGTCATGAATGAGCATGGTTTTCTGCATCGAACATCAATTCTTCCTGGAAATGCCTCAGAACCGAAAACTCTTGAAGAGATGATAGAGAAGTTAAGCTCTCATGAAAGTCTATTCAAACCTACGATTATTCTGGATGCAGGTATAGCTACAAAAGATAACCTTGCCTGGCTTAGAGTGAATGGGTATTCCTATGTGGTTTCAGCAAGACAGGAAGCCCCTTCTTTGAATTTTGAAGGTGAATTAGTACCTGTAGAGGATCGTAACAATCTTGTTAAAGCAGTTTTGATTAAAAGTGATGAAAATAGTGAAGAGAAATGGCTATATTGTGAATCGGAGGCAAAAGCTGCTGTAGCTTCATCCATGAAGGAGTCGTTTAAGAGCCGTTTTGAGATGGAGCTTAAAAAATTAGCTGAAGCCCTTACGAAGCCAAAAGGTCGTAAAAAGTTCGTAAAAGTCGTGGAAAGGCTGGGGCGCCTAAAAGAGAAACATAAAAGAATTTCAGGTTGCTATGATATTACAGTTATCCCTTCCGAAGATGGTGTTATAGCGACCTCTCTCCAATGGGAAGTTATCGATGAAAAAATGAGTAACAAATTGAAAGGGTGTTATTTTTTACGAACAAACCTGCTCGATAAAAACGCCCAAGAATTATGGCAGTTATACAATACGTTGCGGGGCGTTGAAGATGCTTTTCGCTTTATGAAATCCTCATTAGGAATGCGTCCAATTTATCATCAAAAAGAACACCGAGTCGACGGACATCTCTGGATAACAATACTAGCCTACCATCTAATCCAAAATTGTCTATATCAATTGCAGCAACAAGGGATTAACAATCATTGGCAGACTATTCGCAAAATCATGACGAGTCGCATCAGAGTCACTATGCAGGCAAAAACTGAAGATGGCAATACACTTTGTCATCGCAGCACAACAAGAGCTGAGTTTGAACAAAAGAAAATTTATACGGCTTTAAATATAACCCCTCAGATTCTGAAAGCGAAAAAAGCAATCTTGTAAAATTCAAGATGTAGTGTCGAATCGCTAAACTTCATATCGGTTTACCGAGAGAGGGCGTTGAACTTGGGTTAGTTCTTTTTTGAGACAGCCTGGCTTATTTACCCGAAATATCGCATGCTTGTCAGAGTAAAAAGCTATTGGACGCCCATATTTTGTCAAATATGCACGTGCAGTTATCATATAAGCTATGGTAGTCTCGGTCTTAAAGAACTTGCCATATGTTCGCCCTGTTGCGTCATCAACAAAAGAGATTAAAACACAGGATTCTCCTCTGCCCTCAAACCAGGCATGTGGCGATCCATCAATCTGTATGAGTTCCCCGCGACGGGTTCTACGTTTGCGTTGCTGGTGGATAACAGGGCGCCTTTTCTTGTGAGCTTTCCAAACGCCATGTTGTATCATTAGTTTTCGTGTCGTCCCCACCGAAATGTTAATCCCATGAAGTTCTTTTAGCTTTTCACACATAAACGTAGGGCCAAAGCCCTCGTACAATTCTGTTATGTGATTAACTCAGAAGTCCGAATTTTAACACCGGCATGCAGTTGATGATTGCTTGGTTTCACTCACGCTTTTTTGCGAGACAAGTGAAGCTACCCCCAAATTCTTTGAATTTGACGTAAAGCCTTCGGATGTGACGATCGGAAAGACCAAGCACTTCAGCGGCCTTTTTATGCGTCATTTTTTTTTGACTTATCTTGAAAAAAATATCAGCCCTTGAAATTTCCGTTTCTGACATAGAAACCTCCTTCATTCTAACCCTCCTTTTTTGATTATCGGGTTAGATCGTTGTATTAAAAAATACAGTTTACGAAAATAAGGAGCGGACATTTCTATTTGTCAGAAATAGGACATTTCTATTTATCGCCTACAATAATGTAATAATAATTTACATTAAACTGATATTTAGTTATAATTCTTTTTTTATCTTTATACAAAGGGTTGATAAATGTTTCCTGTTCAAGTCGCTGGAGTTGCAACTGCTGCTGTTACACTTGGAGTTATTGCTTACTCTCAAACCAATTTTTTTGTTCCACCACCTCCTTATCTCGATGCCATCATTCGACAGGGGGTATCTGTTGAGAAATTTGACGAAATCTATGAAAAACTTAGTGCCGTTTCTTGTCGCAAAGGTGTAGGGGATAAAGAGGAAGTCGCCTCTATTCTTTTTAGAGAAGACGATCCTTTAAGGTCTTGGCAAACACGATATTATGCATTAAAAAGCGCAATAGAAGTACATCCTTCCTTCTTTTTTGTTGCTAGATATGAAAAGCTTTTAAAGAACAAGAATATTCTTTTAAAGAACAAGAATATTCTTATCATTAAGCAGGGGAATACAGAAACTAAAAGTTTTTACGATTTTTCAGATGCTGTTGAAGAAGTACGGCAATCTGTTCGACATGTACAAAAACATTATCGATCAGGATCACTGGAACACCGATGATGATCTATCCATCCGCCCATTTTACCATGGGTGGGCTCTGGGTGGATTACAATCTGATGAGCACTGTCCCTGGCTTGTTCGTATTGGGTGAAGCCAACTTCGCGGACCATGGGGCCAATCGTCTGGGTGCCAATTCGCTCATGCAGGCCTTGGCGGACGGCTACTTCATCGCACCGTACGCGGTCGCCGGCTACCTGGCCGAAGCTGATCTGCCGGATGTGAGCCTCGATCATGAAGCATTCAAAGCGTCCCATCAAGAGGTTGACGCGCGCATCAAGCGGCTTTTCTCCATAAACGGCAAGCGCACAGTTGACAGTATCCACAAGGAACTGGGCCGGATTATGGAGGACCATGTCGGGGTGACGCGCAACGAGACCGGCCTACGGGCAGCAATCGAGAAGGTCCGGCAACTCGGAAGAGAGGGGAGTTCTGGCGCAATTTAAAGGTCCCGGGAAATGATCGCAGCTATTGCCTAAATCTACAAAAGGCAGGGCGTCTGGCTGATTTTCTGGAACTTGGAGAGCTGATGGCGATCGATGCGCTGGATCGCAAGGAATCCTGCGGTGGCCATTTGCGTGAGGAGTCCCAAAGCGATGAGGGCGAAGCGATCCGGGACGACGATAATTTCTGCCACGTGTCGGCCTGGGGGTATCAGGGTGACGGCATGCAGCCCGAACGTTACAAAGAACCGCTTGTTTTTGAAAATGTCGAATTGACCCAAAGGAGTTACAAATAATGAGTGAACCTATAAAAATCAACATCACTCTGAAAGTCTGGCGCCAGGCAGGACCCCTGGAACGGGGACGATTCGAAACCGTTCCTGCCCAAGACGTGGATCCCAATATGTCATTTCTGGAAATGCTGGATGCTTTAAATGAAAAGCTGATTCTCGAGGGCAAAGAACCGATCGAATTTGACAACGACTGCCGCGAGGGAATTTGCGGTACCTGTGGGGCCATGGTAAACGGCATCCCCCATGGCCACGGCCAGGGGATGACCATCTGCCAGCTGCACATGCGCGCGTTTAACGATGGGGATACGCTTGTGGTGGAACCCTTTCGCGCCCGGGCGTTTAAGGTGATCAAAGACCTGATCGTGGACCGCAGTGCCCTGGATAAAATCATACAAGCCGGCGGTTATATATCGGTAAATACCGGCGGTACACCGGATGCCAACGCCATCCCCATCGCCCAGCAAACAGTTGAGGAGGCTATGGATGCTGCGGCCTGTGTCGGTTGCGGCGCCTGTGTGGCATCCTGTCCCAATGCTTCGGCCATGCTGTTTGTCAGCGCCAAGGTATCCCAGTTGGCCCTGCTGCCCCAGGGACAACCCGAAGCCCAGCAGCGTGTCATGGCGATGCTCAGGGAAATGGACAACTGCGGATTCGGCAATTGTACCAATCATCGGATGTGTGAGAATGCATGTCCCAAAGAAGTGTCCATTTCTCATATTGCGCGCTTTAACCGGGAGTTCTTGAAAGCGGCGCTGTTGGGTAAAAATGAAAGCAGACTTTAATGGCTGCGCGAGAGAGGGGAGGTTTTTTTGTCATGAAGAAGAATAAATCCGTGTCTGGTACCTTTTGGCCGTCATCGTTTTGCTGTTGATGCAAAAATCGTCGAGATTCTTGAGAACATCGTTGAGCCGCTAAACTTTAACTCTACACCAGCGTCATTGGCGCCGTTATCCTGGCGGTCGCACTGGTGCTGACGCTCTGTTTCGTGGTGGGTGCATTTGCCAGAACCCGGCTGGGTTCCTGGTCTCTTGAACGGTTTGAGCGTACGATCCTGAGTCAGATTCCGGGCTATGCAATCCTCAGCAACGCGCTTAAAGGTTTCGCCGAAAAAACCGCGTATCGCGCCGCGCTGGTGCAGCTGTATGGACCGGGAACCGGGGTGCTGGGCTTTGTCATGGAAGAAAACGATAACGGCAGCGTAACCGTTTTTGTGCCCTCGGTGCCGACCCTGACGATGGGCAGCCTGCACGTGGTCGACCACGAGCGGGTGGACGCCGTCGATCCAGACGCTGGATGTCACCGCTCAACATCGTCCAGCCCATCTCGAACGGGGCGTTCGAGTAGTCGTACTTCAAGATGTAGTGCGTGCTGCGTCCCAACGCCGAGGCACGGAACTCCACCTCGAGCGGACGGCCGAGTTCGTCGGTCGCCCGGATGTTGTCGTCCTTGATGTCGTGGGCCCACATCGGATAACTCTCGAGGTCGACGGCGATCTGCCAGACCCGCTCGTGGGGAGCCTCGATGGTGATGATCTCGATGCTGGTCTCAGCCATGGTCGTCATTCTGGTCGATCGGAGCACCCGATGTCGCGCCATCGGGTCGCGGCTGCAACACCGTGGAACGCACACCACAGACCATTGAGCCCGATCCCGAACATCGGGACCAGGACGCCGACCGCGAGAGACGTGCCCGGGGAACCGTCTGCGGCCTCCGAACGGGCGACCGCAGTACCGATACCGACAACGGTCTGGATCGCCAGCATCGCCAGCATGATCCGTCGTACGCGTGCCGGTGTCGGCGAGCCGAGCAGCAGGTACACCTGCGTGACGGAGATCTCCTCCTCGCGGCTGCGCTGCACGGCGTTGAAGAACGACCACAGGAAGGCGAACACCCCGATCGCGAACAGCCCCATCGCCGTGATCGCCCCCACCCACTGGCTCGCCGTGGAGAACACGATCGCCGCCGTGAGTGCGGTGACGACGAAGGCGGCGGTGCCGACGACGTCGGCGACGACGATCACGTCGCCGGCCGAACGGATGGACGTGTCCTCGTCGGTGTCGACCGTGTGGGCATTCACCGTTTCAGTCTGCCAGCTCTTCAGTCCACCAGGTCGGTCTGCCAGCGGCTGCTCAGTCGTACACGCCGAGGGTGTCGCCGAGCCGTTCGGCGAGCACGTCGTAGGAGAACTCGGCCACCCGCTCGCTCCAGGCGGGTCGCTCGCCCATCCTGGCCCGGGCGCTCGGGATCGACGATCAGCGACGCCAGGGCATCCCGGCCAAGGCACCGGCCGGTTTGGGGTCGTCCACCACCAGCCCGGTCTCGCCGTGGGCCACGGCTTCGGCGCGCACCGCCACTGGCCGGCGATCTGGGGGATGCCGCGCCCCGCCCGCCTCCGGGAACGGTGCCAGGCCCTCTTGCTCCAGGCCCAGCCCAACGGTTGCGGCAGTCCATGGCGAAACGTCGGCGGCGCCGTAGAGGCCGGGGAGGTCGTCGTCGTCGACCCGCCCGACCAGGCGAGCAGGGCGGCGAGCTCGGTCGCCAGGCGCTCGAGGCGGGCCCGGTCCGCCCGGTGCCGCCGATGACGACCTCGGCGAGGAGGTCTGGACCCGGTCCCTCCAGGCGGGCGGCGGCCTGGATCAGCACGTCCATGCCCTTGCGGGGCACGAGACGGCTGACCCTGAAGGCACCACCCAGGGTGGTCCCTCCGGGTGCCGATGCCCCAACGCTGGCCGAACCGCGGCCCGGGCCTCGGCGTCGGCCAGGCCGAACCGGTCGACGTCGACGCCGAGCACGACCTCCACGGGCAGGCCACGCCTCGCGGCGCGCTCGGCCTCATCGACGGAACAGCCACCGGCGGCGGTCCTCTGGCGATGCCCCCCGCAGGGTGCGCCACCAGGGCGAGGCGAGGCCCCGGGCACCCCGTCCGGGAACGGTGACCTCGGCGCCGTGCAGCACCAGGCCATTCGGAGGCCGAGCGAAGGCCCGAGGTGACCGAGGGGCAGGGCCGGGTCGAGCAAGACCAGGTCGGCGCCGCCGCCGCTCGGCCAGCCCGTCGATGCGTCGCACCAGCAGGCTGGCGTGGGCAGCATGACTACCATTTCGTCGATGCGCTCGATGGCGATCAGTGCTCTGTGACGTCGAAGGCGGCCGCGCCGGCATAGGCGGTGGTGAGCACCGTCGCCTCGTCGCCGGAGCGGGCGGCGCCGCGCCCTCCCGCAGGTACGACTGGATCCCGCCGATCTTGGGCAGGAAGTCGTTGGTGACCAGCAGGTGCTTCACCCGGCGCGCTCCGGCTCCGACGACCTGCAAGCTCGCATCGCGCACCTGGGGGTCGGGGTCGTCGGCGAGGTCCACCAGGAGATCGTCGCATCCAGGGCGCCTGGCCGACCACACGGCCGTGCGCTCGCAGGAGCGGATCGGGCGGGCGAGGGCCGCCCAGGGCCTGTTGACCTGGGGGTCGCCGCCATCGCCGACGGCGAGGATCACCAGGGCGTTGCGACGCAGGTAGCGGGGATCGCGCTTGGCGATGTAGCCGACCGTGGCGCTCGAGGAGCTCTTCGTCGGTGGCGGCGAGCACCTCGATCTCAGCGGCACCATGCCTGGTCGCGGCGACCGGCGGGGACCATCGACGGGCGGTCGGGGTCGCTGGCCCGACGAGCTCCCACCCGATTGGGCGGACACCGTCCTGGCAGTCGTCGCAGCCGTAGAGGCGATCCCCCACCGCGCCACCCGCGGTCCCGGAGGGAACGTCGGTCCGATCTGGAGGGTCCAGGACAGGCACCGGCGCGCATCGAGCGGACGCGGAAGCGCCACGATGGCCCCGGTCGGGCACGCCAGGATGCAGCGCTCGCGGGTGCCGCAGCCATCGGCGACGAGCGCGGCCAGGGGTGCTTCAGGCGCACCTCGGCGGTCGGTGACCACGCATCCCAACAGGAACCAGCTTCTCCCGCCCGGGCACGAGCAGGTTGGCGTTCTTGCCGAACCAGCCGAGACCGGCGCGGTGGGCCGCGGCGCGGTCGACGATCGAGTTGTCGTCGGCGAAGGCAACCGCTCGGTGATCGGCGGCACGGATCGACCGACAGACCGAGCGCAGCGCAGGCGCGCAGCGGCGCGTAGTGGTCGACCCAGGCGTAGCGCCCGACGTAGCGCGTGTGGTCCGGCAGCGGGGCGTGGCGCCAGCAGGGTCGTCATCGGTCAGATACGGCTTGGCAGCGACGATGACCGAACGGGCGCCCGACGACGGAGCGCACAGGATCGGTCGATCGCTGCGGATCGCGGTAGGTGAATTCCATCCCACCGTGGAGTCCGGCAAGTCGTTCGAAAAGGGAGCGCCGCGCAAGCATCGAGCAACACGTCGGCCGAAGGTGACGCCGACGTGGGTGATGCCGTGCTCGGCGAGGGTCGGCGCGCATGTCGTCGATCGAGGGAAGCGGGTCGTGGCGTTTCGCATCCACGTCTTTTTTTTTTTTTTTTTTTTTTTTTTCCAGGGTACGGCTCTGCTCATTCGCCTGTTTTTCGGGTCGGCTGCTTTTTTTTTTACGCCGCGTGACGTTCGAACTCGTTGACACGGGCACGAACTCCCATCGGATCGTCGAGGTTTCCTCCGGCTGCGCCGAACAGGGTGATCGCCCGCTCGTGCGCCTGTGACCGGCGCCGCGATCGGCACGGTGACGAAGCCCACCTGACCGTCGTCGTTGGCGAGCAGGTGCGTGACGATGCAGTCGGCGCAGGCGGTGGCGCCCGTGGTAACGCAGGTGCCGCACTTCACCGAGATGTCGAAGTTCTCCATGCCGACCATCATGACGACGGGGTGTCCCAGATGTTCGAGTCGGAAGAAGTCATAGGGTGTCGTGGTTCGGGGTGATGGTGATACCGCAACACCTACCGAGTGCCCTCACCTCCACACCATGGTTCGGATATGGAGCTCCGGCTGGATCGCCTCGCCGAACATCGTGCGATTCATCAGCTTTTCGTCTTGAAATTGAGATTTCCTAGACAAGATCATCTCGCGTCGCCCCTTCTCGATGGTGCACGACCTATTTCGGTGAATCTTCAACCGATCGATGGAAACGGTTCAAGGCTGCCGCGCAGTGATGCCGGGAAGATCTCTGCATCACCAGCCGAACAGCACGCACCGCCGCGCCGAGGTCGGGACGAGCGTGTTGAAGGACGCGGAAATGCGGGTATTGACCGAATTACTGGCGGCGCTGCCGGTGCAGCGCCACTCCGACGCTGGGTATCAGCGACGAACTGGGGCGCCGTGTGCTCGTCGTCGAGGAGCATTCCCTGCTTGCTGCTGGTTTGGAGCTGGCGCCGCTGGAGCGCCTGTGGACGGTCGAGACCAGCTGCGGTTTCTCGGCGGACGACGTCGTGGGGCACATCACGTCATTCACATCCACACAGTGCGTCCTGCTCGGAATCAACACTCCGAAATGGCGATGGCAACGGCATCAACCTGATCCGTCCCGCCGTATCGCTCGGCTCGGGTCCTGCGCTGCTGACCTCCGAGCGTCGACGGGCCGTCCTCGCATGAGAACTCGAAGCGAACGCCGCCAGGCTGGATCCTGGTGTCGAGGACCTCGACGAGGTCGACTCGACGCTCAAGTAACGCTGCCGTCGCCGGACGACCGATCCTAGGACGAACCGAACGGGCGGAAAAACTCGAACTGCTCCGCGTCGAGCGCGCCACAGCACTGCGGGCGCAGGCCACGTTCTCCCAGCTGACGCAACGCGAGGCGCTGGTGCTGGCTGCGCTCACACAGGGTCTCAGCGCCGACGAGATCGCCAAGGCCCACTTCGTCGCGCTGACCACCGTTCGCTCACAGATCCGATCGATTCTGCAGAAGCTGGGCGTGCGCTCGCAGTTGGCTGCGGTGGCGCTCGCCGACACGCATCGGGCGCTGCTCCCTCGGGAGGCCACTGCCGGAGCTGATCGACGTCGATCCGAGCCCTTGACCCTCGCTTCGGAACCGAGCAGCTCGATGCGCTCGGCCTGAGACGACCCCGCAGGGATCACCCGGCGATCAGCACCACGGCGAGCGTGCCGGCGATCAGCGGCGGCCCGAACGAGTAGCGCATGTGGGGCCGCCGGTCGCGCTGGCGACATTGCGGCGGCGATCCGCAAGCGCGAACACATGACCCACCGAGAGCGCCGTGCAACACGAACGGCAGGCCGTACCAACCGAGCAGGAGGCCGAGCACGGCGGCCAGCCGGACATCGCCGAACCCGAGCATCACCATCCCGGTCAGCCTGGTCGAGCCGAACCAGGCCAAGGAAGAAAGCCCTTGCTGCTCCAGCAAGGCCCACAGCGCCTATGCCGGTGCCGAGCGCCTGCCGGTCTCTGACTGACGACGGCAGCAAGGCACCAGGCCGCCGGCGACGGCAGCAAGCGTCGAGAACACGATCCATATCCCGGCAGCCGTCTGGACCTTCGATGTCGATGACGGCGAACAGCGCGCCACCGAAGATGAACGCGAGGACCTGCAGGCGGTTCGGGCTGGAAGCCGATGCGCCAGACGGCAGCGACGAACAGCAGGGCGGTGAAGCGCATTGAGCGCCAATGCTTCACGGACGGCGGCATGCAGTATCATGAAGCAAAACAGTACGAATTCACTCAAATCCACTGGTCATCAATGTTGATGATTCCTGTCCAGCACGTCTTCTTTAGGTTCGTCGTCGACCCACCTCGATCGGCGAGGGTTCGGGAATCATCAAGGAGCAAGAAGAAACATGCTGAACATCGTTGAGAAGTACTCGGCCGAGACCGCTGTCATGGCAGAGAAGAACGTCGTCGCCATCGAATACGTCCTCATGGCCGCGCTGGTCGCCGTCGTTGTCGTCGGTCTCGGCGTCGCTTTCGGTGGTCTCGGCGACCTTATCGAAGGTGTCATCGACACGGTGATCAGCTGAGGCCACTCCCTTTTTGATCGAGGGGGGAAGGTCCTATTTCCCCATTACTGCGCCGCAGTCGGAATCGGACCATGCAAACTCACCGCCCTACATCCTGCACCGACGACATGACGTCGTCGCCCTCAAGCTCCCGTTCTGATCCTGCCCTTCCTGCTGGTGTTGCTGGTGGGCATCCTCGTCCTGGGCAACTTCCTGAGCGTCAAGGGCCGGGCCTCGAGCCTCGCCCGCGAGCGGCTGTTTTAAGGCCGCCCTCTTCCAGGAAACGTCACTCGACGACGATCGCCTGTCGATCATCGAGATCAACGTCACCCGACCAACCCTCGGGACCCTTCACGATCGGTGGACAGTGAGCGCCACCCTGCCGATCGCCATCGAGATCGATCCCGCGCATCCCTGACGGTGCTCCCCCGCGCGCTGTCCCTGAAGGTGACGATGCGATGCAGTGGCTGGCGAAGACGACCGGGACGACGGCGGCGTCGTCACGCTCCTGGTGATCGCCATGATCCCCGCCCTCCTCCTGGCCGCGGCGGCAACAGTCGACAAGAGCCGGTTCGAGTCTGCTGAACTCCTCGGCCCAACGGCGCCGGAAACCATGCCGCGCTGGCCGTCGCCACCGACCCCGTGCTCTCTCGGATCGGCTCTCGGCGCCTCGAGCTACGACCAGTACCGCAAGCCCGACCAGAACATCTCGGACGAGACCCCCGATCCGCGTGCAGGGGCGACCAGATCCGCATCGAGGTCGAGAAGAACGTCAGCGGCCGGGTTGGTCCTCGAGACGCAATGCCCGGCGTGGTGCTGTTTGAGGCCCACCCGCGATATTTGGGAGGCGCTCGAGTGCGGCGAGCACCGTGCCTTTCGTCGAAAAACGGCTCGTGAGTTCCGCCAACCTATCTCCCACGAGCCAGGCCGTGGTGCTGTACCTCGACGACCCCAAGCCGGGGGCGGCTGCTCGGTGGCTTCCCGGAGGGCTTCAGCCAATTGGACAAGGCCGACTGCTCGGTCCCGATCAGCGCCGGGGGGTACGTCGACGGCGTCACCGGCGTTGGCGGCCTGCTGAACAAGATTCGCGTGCATCACGAACCCAAACGGCGCCGGCCTCCCCCCACCGTGCTCGTCGGATCCAAGTCTCGGCGGACTGTTCGGGCGATCGGCTGCAAGAACAAGGGCCCGTATCTGATCGATGGATTCGCCGGCGTTAGAACCCACCGAATACTCGTTCAACGGCAACGTCTACGACGGAGCAACTCGGCAAGAAGTGTCCGGACGGTAATCACAAAGGCAAGTACTGCCTCCAAGACACCTTCGTCGGAGTACCTCGGCTCGCCGGGGAACTCCAGACCTTGCACTCATTTAATCGTCCAACCAGATCTATCGTCGAGCTAACTACCAAGCATCCACAAGAAGAAGGACAACTCCACCATGAACAACAAACGGCGGATCATCGAGATCGTTGCAGCAGGTCTCCTGGCACTCATCGGCACGGTGTCCCTCGTGGGCTGTGTACGCTCGGCGACGGACAATGCGGTGGCCGAGAAGGACTTCGTCGACGTCTACGTCGTCGACGAGTTCGTTACCAAGGCGGCCGAACCGGACATCGGTCATGGCCCAGGTATTTTTCGAGCAGGTGCCGGCACGACTCAAGCAGGGGAATGGGGCGCTCACCGATCCTCGACGC
>CALOCV010000022.1:0-11873 GCA_942491955.1 Parachlamydiales bacterium | reverse complement strand
TGTATGAAGAAGAAGGCAAAAATGAGGATCGTGATCGAGCTGATAACAAAGAGTCCGATAAGAATATTTTTCGCTTGATCAGCCATGTTGATTGCTCCTTGAAGAGTTCTTGGTATTACGATCAATCAGAGCGTTGTTAAAAAACGCCTGAAGAAGAGGATCTTCTATTTCCATAAAAGCATCACGTGGTTCAATATAAAGAATTTTCCCATCGTGATGGAAGGCGAGGCGGTCGCCGACTTCAAGAGCCGAGCGGATATCATGTGTGACGACAACACTTGTCGCTTTTAATTGCTGTTGTGTTTTCACAATGAGGTGGTTGATTTGCATTGCGGTAATAGGATCCAGGCCTGTGGTCGGTTCGTCATAAAGGATGATCGATGGATGGTAGGCCGCAAGGCGGGCAATGGCTGCTCGTTTTTTCATCCCTCCGGAGAGCTCTGAGGGCATTTTCTCTTTTGCCTCTTCTAAACCGACCATTTGTAGTGCTTGATCGACATTTTGCTCGATTTCTTCTCGGCTCATTTCGGGCATATTTTGTGTGAGATAGAACGCAGTGTTTTCTGCGACGGTCATCGAATCAAATAGGGCAGCACCTTGAAAGAGCATGCCCATGGTCTTTTGACCTTTCGTGGGGCGCTCTTCCTTCTTCTTTGCAATCGAAACCCCATCGATTGTGACTTCACCTTCATCAGGTGTTTCAAGACCGATGATTTGTTTTAGAAGAACACTTTTCCCAACTCCGGAACGACCGAGAATAACGAGCGTTTCCCCTTCGTAGATATCGAGGTCAAGCCCTTTGAGAACGACGAGCTCTCCATAGCTTTTCCAAAGATTACGGATAGTGATCAGCTTTTTTTTCATTTAAAACCACTGTGTGATGATGCGTACCCAAAAATTATGTGTCGAGTTGAGAAAGAGGGTGATGAGGAAATTACAAATCAATATGACGGCATAACAGATAACAACACTATTTGTCGTGGCCTTGCCGACTCCTGCGGCTCCTCCTTTTGTAGTCATTCCACGATAACAAGAGATGGTTACAATGATGATGCCAAAGATAACCGATTTGGTTACGCCTGTTACAAAATCAAATGTTTTGATGTGAAGGGGAAGGGGATCGATGAAAGAACTAGGAGCCATATGGTAGAAATCGACAGCAATGAAATATCCACCAAGAATACCCATAAGCGAGCTAAAAATGGTAAGGGCAGGAACCATAAAGAAACCGGAGATAAATCGGGGAGCGACGAGATAGCGCAAAGGATTCACAGCCATCGATCGCAGAGCGTCGAGTTGTTCGGTAACGCGCATGGTCCCAAGTTCTGCACACATGGCCGCTCCGACTCTTCCTGTGATCATAAAAGCAGTGAGGACGGGACCGAGTTCGACGATCATGGCTTTAGCGACCATGAGTCCTGTAGCGCTTGCCAATCCCTTGTCGGAAAGTTGGAAGAAAGATTGTGCGGCAAGAACCATTCCCGTAGAAAATCCTGTGATGGCAACGACAGGTAGGGACATCACTCCAATCTCATACATTTGGTCGCGGATAAGATCCCATGAGGGGGGGCGCCGGAAGATTTGACCGAGAGTGGCAGAGACGAGAACAAAGTACCCGCCGATGGAGCCGAGAATGTATTCGAGACCTTGCTTCATAGAAGGCCTCATTGTAAAAGAATTTTATCTTTCCGGTCAATGGGAGGAGACTAGAGCTGTAAGTTCTCTGCGGATTCGTTGTTCCAATCGCAATCGTAGGTGAAGGCAGCAAACACTTTTAAATCCCATTTTCTGCTTTGCGTGATGTACTGCATCATCACAAAGGGAACAAAGAGAAAGGGTTTGATATCCTTTACGTTAAATACGACATCTTCCACACGGAAGAAGGTGCGGAAAAAAGGGCGTAACTTACTCTCTTGATAAGCCGTTTTCCATCCGTAGAGAAGCATTCCGGTGGCAATCTGTCGCGACGTTCCTTGTTTTGCCATACGCACCACTTCCTTGTCGCTACTCGAAAAGAAAATTTCATCGAGCCGCCCTTCACCTGCCAGTAGGTAAAGGCCACTTGTTGCTCGAGGATTGCATTCAATGGGATAAAGGATTCCATCGTCAGTGACGATAAAATCAAAGGCGATTTGTCCTGAAAAATTTTCTTTCTCAACAAAATGTTCAACCCATTGTTGTATTTCAGGGTGTTGGATTGCTTCAAAGACGAGGCAAGAATCTCCATTAATTGAGTATTCTACTGGATATGCTGCATGGGCCAAAAGACGTCCGTTACGGGCTAGGCTATAGGTGCAATATTTCTTCCCTGCAAGCCATTCTTGGGCAACCCAAGGGTTGTGTTCTTCAATCGTGACGGGAGGGATAGGGTTTCCTGGCGTCATACGCACCACTTGTTGAGAGGCACGAGAGTAGCAGGGTTTCATAGCGAAATTCTCGGTGAACGAGAGAGAAGGGATCTCTTCGGGAGTGCGAATAAGATAGGTGCGTGGAGCACGGAGGCCATATTCTAGGAGACGGTGGTGGAAGAGCCATTTATTATGGAGATGGTTGAGTTGTTCGAAAGGAGGGATCCATCGAAGACAGTGCTGGGGGATTTGATCGGCGCCCTTTGCTAAATAGAGGATCTCTTCATATGTAGGAAGGATGAGATCAATCTGCTCTTCTTTCGCGATCTGTGCGATGCGCGTCAGAAATTGTTCGGTTTCAAATCGAGGACTTGGTACTACAAATGTCTTTGTTACGGCGTTAGAAAAACGGCACACGTGCAGAGTACTTGTCTCGGCAACAAAAATCCGATGCCCCTCTTTTGCTAGTTCGCGAGCGAGGAAAAGGGCTGTCGGCGAGCGGCCTCCCGTTAAAAGAATATTTTTAGGATTAACCATAAAAATGCATACTTCTTTTTCTCTTTCTTTTTTCCGATTTCCTTTAAAAGGTCAAGTTTTTATTTGGGTTCATCTCTCCATAGAATAGGACAATAATCGTGGATTGTGGTATCTTTCTCTCTTGGGAAGCACACCAAATTTTTAGGAGAAAATATGTCGCAAGATATGACGCAAAAAACGCAAAAATCGATTGCTCTTGTATGGATTGTTGTGAGCAACCTCGACCAAGCGGTCGACTATTACACCAATACCCTTGGTTTTACTCTCTCTAGTCTGCACAAAGAGTTTCACTGGGCAGAAGTGAAGGGACAAGACGGAGCTATTCTAGGTCTTGCCGAAGAAAATAGCTATATGGGCTTAAAAGCTGGGATCAACGCCATCATTACCTATACCGTTGCTAATATCGACGAAGAGATGACCCAGCTGAAAGGAAAAGGGGTCGAATTTGTTGGTGAAATGCAGGAAGTACCACAAACATGTAAGCTGCAGATGGCTAAGGATAAAGACGGAAATCTTTTCCAACTCGTTCAAAATCTGTAAATGATGAAAAAAAAAGAGCCTAAAAAAGAGAGGGGGAGAGAATATTTTTTCTCCTCTCTTTATACCTTTGTTCTTCTTCTTTTTTTTGTTCTCATCCTACCCCTCTCTTTCTACCAGTGGATTCGTTATGGAAAGTATCGCGCGAGTTGGGAAGAGAGGCTCGGGATTAAACGGGAGCACTATGAAAGGAGAGAGGGGCCTCTTGTTTGGTTTCATGCCTGTTCTGTTGGTGAAGTGAAGGCTGTTGCTGCTTTAGCCCGGCGTTGGCATGAAGAACGTCCCGATTGGCAAATCGTGTTTTCCACAACGACCGAAACCGGATTTGCGGAAGCCAAACGATCGGCTGCGTTTGCCTCTTTCCACACGTACCTTCCCCTCGACTTTCCCTGGGTCATGCGTCCTTTAGTAAAAAAGATGCATCCCGATTGCGTCGTTTGTACGGAGAGCGATTTTTGGTACCACTTTTTGTCGCAAGCGAAAGAAGAGGGCGCTCAGATTGTTCTTGTTAACGGAAAGATCTCGCAGAAGTCGGCACGTCTTTTTCAGATCGTTCCTTTTTTTGCTCGACGGGTTTTCGGTCTTTTTGACTGTTGCTGTGTCCAGAATGAAACTTATGCCGAGCGTTTTCGGGAGTTGGGCGTTTCCGATGAGAAGATTCATGTGACGCCTAATTTAAAATACGATGCTCCTATAGAAAAACCGACGAATGAGGCATTGGCACAATGGAAAAAAGAGTGGGGAATCCAGTCCGATGAAACGATCATTACGATTGGATCGACCCATTCTCCTGAAGAGAAACTTTTCCAGCCCTTCATTAAGCAGTGGATACAAGAAGATCCGAAGACCAAGATCTTTCTCGTTCCTCGCCATACCGAGCGCGTCAAAGAGATCGAATTGGTTCTCCAAGAAGCCAATATCCCTTATAAAAAAGGGAGCGAGCACAATAAGAAAGCTCCTTTGATCCTCATCGATGTGATGGGGGAGCTCAATCGTTGTTATGCCATCAGTGATCTGGCGTTCGTCGGGGGAAGTTTCGCACCTGGAGTGGGAGGGCACAATATCTTGGAGCCCTGTTTTGTAGGTGTTCCCGTTCTTTTTGGCCCCTATATGGAAACACAAGAAGAGATGGTCTCCTATGTTTTGCAATACCAAGCAGGAAAACAGGTACCTATCGAGAAATTGGAAGAGACCCTATGTTCACTACAAAAGCCATCGTCATACCATTTTATGGGTACCCAAGGATTGCAACTGAAAAGAGATCTTCAGGGATCGATCGAACAAACACTCAAATTCATTCAGAGCCGTTAAAAGTGGCGAGGCGTGCGAGCCATTCTTCTTGTGTCTATATTCCCTTGACGCCTCACAATCTCCGTTTATCTCCACCACTTCATCCCAGGAAACACATTCACAGCGGGAATGGCTCGTTGCACAAACAATTTGGTTTTTTCGATGAGAACCGCTATCATGTCCTTTTGGTTGTACCCTAGATGAATGAGAGTATATGAGAAGAAAACCCCTTATTGCCGGCAATTGGAAGATGTATAAAACGCAAGAGGAGGCCATCGAATTTGTTCGAGGTCTTCTTCCCGTTGCCAAAAAGATCAAAGATAAAGAAATTTTTTTTGGCCGTTCCGTTTACCTTGATCAGCCCCCTTGTTGCCGAGGCGAAGGGGAGTGGCGTGGCGATTGGAGGACAAAATATGAACGATGCCTCGGAAGGGGCTTTTACCGGCGAGATTGCAGCAAAGATGCTTCTTGATGTCGGGGCAAAATTTGTTCTTTTGGGCCATTCCGAACGGCGTCAGTTGTATGGAGAAACCGATGAGTGGATCCAGAAAAAGATGGTTCGTGCTTTGAAGGACAAATTGCCCCCCATCTTATGCGTAGGTGAAAATCTCGCTGAACGACAGGAAAATAAAACCGAGGAGGTGGTTCGCACGCAAATTCACAACTGCTTACAAGGCGTTTCTCAAGAGGAGATGAAAGAGGTAATCCTTGCTTATGAACCCGTTTGGGCCATTGGTACAGGGATGTCAGCAACGCCAGAAATGGCGGAAGAGACACATAAATATTGTCGCAACGTCATTGCTGAAGAGTGGGGAGAAGAGGTGGCAGAAGAGCTTTCTATCCTTTATGGCGGATCGGTGAAGCCGGAGAATGCCAAAACCTTACTTAAACAAGAAAATATTGACGGTTTATTGGTTGGAGGAGCCTCTCTTTCCCTTGCATCTTTTTCGAAAATCATTAATGATGGTTAGCATGATTGTTTTATATATTTTGACCACTCTTCTTTTCATGTTGTTATGTGTTTTGCTCTGTTCTGTGATCCTTATGCAAGAGAGCAAAACAACAGGACTCGGCACCTCTTTTGGTGGCGATAGCGGATCGTCACTGTTCGGTACAGCAACAGCGGATGTCCTTAAGAAATTTACAGGATGGGTGGCTGTCTTTTTCTTAGCTCTTTGTGTCTTTCTCTCTCTTTGGACCGAATCGATCGGCCAAACGTCCATCCTCTCTCCCACTGCCATTGAGCAAATCGAATCGTAGTAACAAATCTTCATCTCTTCTTTCCATTAACACCCAAGTTGCGCCCCAAATCCTGGCCACAGCTCGGGTTTAAAATATGGATGCAACAAGAACCGAAAAAGCATAGCTTTCTCTGAAAAAATGCAGTATATCGTCGAATATGAGACGCGATGCACAGAATGAAGTAATGGGGTTTAATCTCTCCTGGTTGGAAGAGATGTACGAAAAGTATAGGCAAAACCCCATTTCTGTCGATCCCTCTTGGCGCGTTTATTTTGATTCCCTAGCTATTCCTCTACAAGTGGAGATGCCCATAAGAGAGGAAGTTGGGTCGGATGAACGCATTTTTTGCCTTATTCGGCAATATCGGAAGTATGGCCATCTCGTTGCCGAGGTCAATCCCATTGCGGCGGAGCCTCCTCCCATCCCACCTCAACTCGATCTTAGGTTTAGTGGTTTTTCCGAAGAAGATTTGGAGAAGTTATTTCCGACAGCTGGCCTACTCGCTGAAGAAAAAGCACCTCTTCGGGAAATTCTTTCCTCCTTACATAGGACATATTGCGGAAAGAAGGGAATCGAATATGTCGATCGGCATAGTTTATTTTTAGAGAGATGGATACAGGAGACGATTGAACCCAATCATTTTAGCATCTCCCTATCCATTGATGATAAACAAAAAATTATCGAACAACTCAATCGTTCGGAATTGCTCGAGACCTTTATTCACAAAAAATATACGGGCCAAAAGCGGTTTTCGCTGGAAGGAGCCGAGACACTGATCCCCATGTTAAGTGCGTTGATTGATTATGGAGCTGAGAACGGCGTTGAGGAATTTGTCTTCGGAATGCCCCATCGAGGACGATTGAACGTCTTGGCGAATATTCTAGATAAGTCGTACAGCGATATTTTCGCAGAGTTTGATGAGAAAGCCATGCCCGATTCTTGGGAGGGAAGCGGTGATGTCAAGTACCACAAGGGGTTTTCTGCCACAGTCACCTCTTCAGGAGGAAAGTCCGTACGCATCACGCTTCCCCCAAACCCAAGCCATCTCGAATCGGTCGATCCTGTTGTTGAAGGGCAGGCTCGAGCAAAACAAGAGAGTCGAGGGGATTCTGTTGGAAAAAATAAGATTATTCCCATTCTTATCCATGGCGATGCCGCTCTCTCTGGCCAAGGCGTTGTCTATGAAACGCTCCAATTTTACCGCTTTCCCCACTATACAACAGGAGGAACTCTCCACTTCGTCGTAAATAACCAAATTGGTTTTACAACGCTCCCTTCCGAAGGGCGATCGACCCATTACTGCACGGATATTGCCAAAACATTTGGAGCTCCGGTTTTCCATGTGAATGCCGAAGACCCTGAAGGGTGTGTCTATGTCACACAATTGGCATTGATGATCCGACAAGAATTTGGATGTGATGTTTTTATTGAATTGCACTGTTGGCGGAAATACGGACACAACGAATCAGACGAACCCAGTTTTACGCAACCTCTTGAATACAAAACAATCAAGAGAAAGAGACCGATTCGCGAACACTATCTCGATGCAGTCGTTCAGGAGGGGATTGTAGAACGTCTTATGGTAGAAGAATTGGAAAAAGAATTTGAAGAGGCCCTTCAACACGCGTTACACCAAAGTAAGATTCGTCAAGAGAAGCACCCCGCACCCATTTTTTCCAAAGAACAAGAAAAAGCCTCTTTCAACTCGTCGAAACAGGTGTTGGAAAAGAGATTTTAATCCAACTCGCCCAATGCCTAGCAACCATTCCCGAAGGATTCCAGCTCCATTCAAAACTCAAAAAATTGATCGAAGAACGGAAAGCAATGATCGTCGAAGATCAACCGATCGACTGGGGGATGGGTGAACTTCTTGCCTACGGAACGCTTCTTTGGGAGGGTACCCCCATTCGTCTTGCAGGTCAAGATTCCCGTCGTGGGACGTTTAGTCATCGTCATGCCGTTTGGATGGATCAAGAAAAAGAACAATCCTACATCCCTCTACAACATCTGAAAGAGGGGCAGGGGAGTTTCACTCCCATTAACTCCCCCCTCTCCGAAATGGCCTCTCTCGGCTTCGAATATGGCTATAGCGTAGCAATGCCAGAAGCACTAACCCTTTGGGAAGCCCAGTTCGGCGATTTTTGCAATGGCGCCCAGGTGATTATTGACCAATATATCGCAACAGCCGAAAACAAATGGGCCCAACAATCCGATCTCGTACTCCTTTTGCCTCACGGGTATGAAGGACAGGGTCCCGAACACTCTTCTGCACGCATGGAACGCTTCTTACAACTGGCAGCAAATGATAATATGATCATTACGTACCCTTCCACACCAGCTCAGTTGTTCCATCTTCTTCGCCGTCAAAAGAAAAAACCCATGCAAAAGCCACTCATTATCTTCACCCCTAAAGCCCTTCTTCGCCATCCTCGTTGCGTCAGCCGTACAGAGGATTTCTCAAAAGGACATTTCATGACGATCATCGAATCTGAAGTCCCTGCGAATCGAGCAAAAGTCGTCGTCTTCTGTACAGGAAAAATTTACTACGACGCGATGCAAGAGAAAGAAAAACGGCAGTGCGAAGAGATTCTCTTTATTCGGATAGAACAACTTTATCCACTTAATATCGAAGAAATTAAAGAAATTCTTAATCGCTATCCAAAACTAGAAAAAGCTGTTTGGGCACAAGAAGAACCCGCCAATATGGGGGCTGCCTCTTGGATAGCAATAAAAAAAGATGCCTTCTGTTCTCTCCCCTTTACGATCATCGCCCGCCCTGAAAGCGCTTCACCAGCAACGGGCTATCACGCTCTTCACGAACAGCAAAGTGAAGAGTTGCTACAAAAAATGTTCTCCTTTACAGAAGGAGAACAACCCATAGAACGCACCTACCGCGTATAGGAGACCTTTTTATGTCTGTTTCCATCAAAATTCCCTCTCTAGGAGAATCGATCTACGAAGTGACCATTGGCTCCTTCCTAAAACAAGAGGGGAGTACAGTGCAAGAAGGTGATGAAATCCTAGAAATTGAAACGGATAAGGTGAACCAAGTTCTTTATGCACCTGCATCGGGAGTGATCCACTACGAAGTGCAAGAGGGAAATCAGGTTCAAGTGAGCCAAACTATTGGGTATATCGACACGGAAACGACATCGCAGCCACAAAAAAAAGAGCCACCAGCAAAAAAGGAGCCAACAAAAGAAGAGCCCATAAAACCTGACCCCCTCCTTCACAAGAAGCCAAACCTCTCTTCGCCCACCTCAGCCTACAGAAGATGTTTCTCGAACTAAAATGAGCCAATTGCGCAAAACCATCAGCGCACGCCTCGTCGCAGCAAAACAACAAACAGCCATGCTCACAACATTTAACGAGATCGATATGAGCGAAATCATCCGCCTCCGCACCCTCCACAAAGAATCTTTCGAAAAAGAACACGGAGTCCGTCTCGGCTTCCTCTCGTTCTTTGTAAAAGCCATCGTCTCAGGCCTACAAGCGTTTCCTATCCTCCACGCCCTCATCGAAGGAGACGATATCGTACAACCCCATCATCACGATATCGGCGTCGCTGTAGCAACTGAGAAAGGTCTCCTTGTTCCCGTCTTGCGTCGCTGCAACGACCTCTCTTTTGCCGATATCGAACGGGAAATCGTCTCCTTCGCCACAAAGGCAAAAGAAGGAAAGCTCACTGCCCAGGAAATGAGCGGTGGAAGCTTTACCATCACCAACGGGGGAGTCTACGGCTCTCTACTCTCCACTCCCATCCTTAACCCTCCTCAAAGTGCCATCCTAGGCATGCACGCCATCCAGAAACGACCTATTGCCATTGACGATACCATCACCATTCGCCCAATGATGTACTTAGCCCTCACCTACGACCACCGCATCATCGATGGCAAAGAGGCCGTCCTCTTCCTCGTCCATGTAAAACAACACCTAGAAGACCCTGCCCGATTGCTTTTTGAGTCGTAATTGGTGCTAGTGCTCCGTCAACCCTAATATTAAGGGTTGACGGAGCACTAGGGCTGTACAAGAACGATAGCAACCGCAGAAGCAAGCTTGCGCGTGTGGGTGATGGAGATCTGGATCGATAGGGGAGGAAAATGTCTCTGGGCGCGATCAGAAATCGTTACAACAGGACATCCTTGTGGATTGGGTAGAATTTGGATGTCAAGCCAGCTAATTTGCCGATTAATTCCCGTCCCTAAAGCCTTAACAACCGCCTCTTTAGCAGCAAAACGTCCAGCAAAATGCAAAGAGGCGCGATCGCCATAATTGAGGCAATACTCTTGTTCTTTTTGTGTGAAAATTTTCTTTAGGAAAGTCTTTGGATGCCGTGCGATCGCCTTAGCAATTCTTTCTACCTCGATGATGTCATGCCCAATTGTCCACATGTTATGATGACTTGACTCGTTCTAAATAAAAAATATTGCCTCGAAGAATCGAGGAGTCGCTTGCATTCTGAGAGTAAACGGTCGCATCATCATGAACAATAAACCCGTCTCCTTTTCTTTGCACATGGACATAATGACTCGCATTAGTATTTTTTGTACAAGAAATTATGCGATAGTCAACTAATTCCATTGCACTCTCTTTGGTAAGGGGTAAAGA
Source organism: Parachlamydiales bacterium (assembly GCA_942491955.1). Taxonomy (GTDB): domain Bacteria; phylum Chlamydiota; class Chlamydiia; order Chlamydiales; family CALOCV01; genus CALOCV01. The sequence goes on along the minus strand of CALOCV010000022.1, from coordinate 1,311 downwards.
AACATATCCTCGTTCATTCAGTTCAATGGGATCAAAGTTATCTTTATCAGGATTGCAACAGCGATTGATATAAAGCAACAATTGATCGGGGAGATCAGTAAAAACCTCCTTTTTTATATAAGAAAAGGATTCTGAATGGTTCTGAGGTTTATACTCTATCATGTGGACATTCTGTAAGCCTTGTTCAATCACGATGTTTTTCTTCTCTTTTTGCCAACCTTCTAAAACACTCATTGTAATCAAGATGGGATTCTCTGGAGAACATTTTACCGTCACAGCTTCACTATTTAATTTTTTCTTTGTTTCTTCTGTGGGTTCCAAAATGGAGATTCTATGGGAAAATAAACGCGAATCAAGAGTGTCACTTTCAAATGCATTAAAAAGAAAAATCATGTATTCCGACGCGTCGTGTGGGTGACCAGGTCCATTATTTTGCAGATTGGGCATCGCCTTGTCCAAACAGTCCACAAAAACGCATTCTTTCCCTATCCATTTGTTTGCCCAAACGCATATCAGAAATAAGCGCACGAAAGGCTGCTTGAAAAAGATTGCGCACAGTCTTATTCTCTTTATCTTTTAACTCATGAGTCAATAAGGGGTCTAAATAGGTATTGCTAGCCATCAATTGAAGGATAGAATTCAACCAACAGGTGTTTCCTATATTGGGCAAACCGACTTGAATTCCATTTACTGGTGGGGGAGGTAGCACGCGTTCCGAGTGAAAATAAACATCCTCTTTTTCAACGGGAAAGCGAATTCCTTCAATGTTCTTATACTGTATTGGAGGCGGAGTTGGTTTAGGAGGAACCGGTTTGGGCGGCACTGGTTTCGGGGGAGGAACAACGGGTTTTTTATCGGATTCCAAGTTGGAAGTTGGCATTCTTTGCCATTCGTCGACTATCTGTTGAATTTTGTTAGTAAGAGTGCGCTTTCTTGGCCGTTGGTTTCCATAATGCACCATTTTTTCCAATAAAAGCCGGCGCTTTGTCTCATCAAGCGAAGAGAGACGGTCCCGGTGTAAAACTAAATAATCAACCACCTTGGAAAAGGAGGCTTTACTCCATCCCATCCACATAAAAAATTGGCGGACTTTCCTTCCTAACCAGTTTTTTTGACTCAAATCATAAGAAACAAGATCGTTTTCCACGACACGCCAATACTTGTACTCTTGAGGAGAGAACTCAGGAAGCTGAGACATAGCATACTACCACATGATTAAAAAAATATTATACCACAAAACAGGATAAAAAGGAAGACAATGGCGTAATCGCTCACTCCTCGAGAGGAGGACAGGTTCTTAAACCTCTTCTG
>CALOCV010000021.1:0-10570 GCA_942491955.1 Parachlamydiales bacterium | reverse complement strand
GAAAATCCCTACCGGGACGCCATTTTTTAAACAAATATTTTCAGCAAAATTCAAAGCAATCGCGGTTTTTCCCATCCCTGGACGACCAGCAATGATCATTAAATTGGAACGATTGAATCCATTAATTAATTTATCCAGATCATAGAAATGGGTAGGCATTCCCGTAATGCCTAATTCATTAGGTCCTTTTTGTTCAAAGCGTTCTTGTCTCTCTTGCAACACTTTGAGAAAAGGAGTTTGCGATTCACTTTTTACACCTGATAAAATGTCTCGGATATGGATGCCCGCTGAAGAATTCGTTGCTTGGCTGATTGCATAAAAAAGCTGTTGTGCGTCGTCGAGCTGATTGGTAGCTTCTTCAACCTCTTCAAGAGCTTTTTTCTCGATGATTTGAGAGGCTTGGATCATCTGTCGCAAGATCGATTTGTTTTGGATGATCGCCACATACTCTTCGATATGAGCTGATGTTCCAGCATACTGCGCCACTGTTGTCAGATAAGCGACCCCTCCTATCCCTTCAAGCTGGCCTTGTTGCTGCAGTTTTTCTGCGATGAGGTGGACATCGGCGGGTTTTTCTTCTTTGTACGCTTGCTTCAGAGCTTGGAATAAAATTTTGTGTTCATGAAAGTAGAAATCGGTGTCATCTAATTGATCTGCAGCAACATTCAAACTGTTAATGCTCGTTAACATGCAACCTAATACAAGCATTTCGGCATCTTTGGAATGGGGAGCAATCCGAGCTGTTCTTTTCTCTTCCGACATGATACCTTTAAGCATGCCATGAACCGAATAATTGTGGTAGGTCACGATGTCGCAAAAAATCGTTATTATTGGAGGGGGATTTGGAGGACTCAACGTTGCAAAGCGTTTGGGGAATACAGCGATGGATGTCGTTCTCCTCGATAAGACCAACCACCACCTCTTTCAGCCTCTACTTTATCAAGTGGCCAGTGCTGCACTCTCCCCATCCAATATCGCCCTCCCCTTGCGAGAGATTCTGCGCAAGCACGACAATATCAAAGTCTTTATGGCAGACGTCATTCGCATTCATCGACATGAACAATATGTCGAGGCGGCTAATGGTGATCGATTTAGCTATGACCACCTCGTTATTGCAACGGGTGCTTCCCACTCCTATTTTGGCCACCCTGAGTGGGAAGAACACGCTCCAGGATTGAAGACCATTGCCGACGCGGAAACGATCCGAGAGAGAATTTTACTCACTTTTGAAGAGGCAGAGCGGTGTTTTCGCTTTGCCGAAGAGCAAAAATTTCTTCGATTTATCATTATTGGTGCAGGACCGACGGGTGTGGAAATGGCCGGTGCTGTGGCAGAAATCTGCCACAAAACCCTCTTTCGCAATTTCCGTCGCATCAAGCCCGAACACTCGGAAATCTGGTTGATTGAAGGGACAGGACAAGTGCTACCCACCTATCCACCATCACTTGGAAATAGGGCAAAAAAAGATCTAGAAAAAATGGGTGTTAAGATCGTTCTCAACCAACAAGTGACAAACATCGTCAAGGGGGGAGTCTTCCTTGGCGAGGAGTATATCGAAGCCCACAATATCATTTGGGCTGCGGGGAACCGTACAGGCCATCTATTGACCACTTTGGAAACCCCTCTCGATCGCGCCGGTCGTGTGATTGTTGAATCCACCATGACTCTTCCCAATGATGATCGAATCTTTGTCATAGGAGATGCCGCTACTGTGACTGATAAGACAGGTAGACCTCTTCCCGGTATCGCTCCCGTTGCTATTCAACAAGGCGCCTATGTGGCAAAAGCGCTATTGCATCCCCAACGAAAGAGAAAACCCTTCGTCTACTGGGACAAGGGGATGCTTGCTACCATTGGGCGAGCCAAAGCCGTTGGTGTGATGAAGACATTTTATTTGACCGGTCTTTTTGCCTGGCTTACTTGGGGATTAGTCCATATTTTCTATCTCATTAGTTTTAAAAATCGATTGCTCGTCATGATTCAGTAGCTAGCATGGTACTGCTGAGTAGTCGCTCTGTGCAGGTCATTTCAAAACCCATTGCAGATGATGAGTAGTTCCTATTAAGAAAACTCAGGTTTGCGTTATCCTACAGGATCTTTTCAAGCACGAAAGCAAGATGATTTTGCAACAATATAAATGGTTTGGAGGCGCTTTACTGATTGCTGGAACGACAATCGGTGGGGGTATGCTTGCTCTTCCAGTAAGCAGTGGTCTTAGTGGTTTTATTCCCTCTTCTTTACTACTCATCATTTATTGGATTCTTATGACCTATACGGCATTTTTGATGCTGGAAGTAAATCTTTGGATTGGGAAACAATCAAACCTTATCTCAATGGCTCATTTTACCCTCGGGCGTTGGGGAGAGATAGTAAGTTGGGTGACTTATCTTTTTCTTTTGTACTCGCTTACTACGGCGTATATTGCAGGAGGCAGCAAAATTGTTCTCGAAGGGATAAATGCTTTTTTAAGTTTTCAGGTCCCAGCTTGGGGGGGCTTTGTTCCTCTTCTTGCAGTATTTGGCTTTTTTATTTGGATGGGAATGGCGTCGGTAGATATTGTTAACCGCATTTTGATGATTGGACTTTTTGTTGGCTATGTTCTTCTGCTCTTTGTTTTTTTTCCGCAAGTAGATTTTTCTCTGCTTAACGCATCTCGCTGGGAATATCTTCTTTCAGGAGTTTCCATGATTGTTTTATCATTCGGTTTTCATATCATCATACCAACCCTTACAATCTATCTGGATAGGGATGTCAATCAATTAAAAAAAGCCTTGTGGGTGGGTTGCGGAATTCCTCTCATCGTCTATCTCATTTGGCAGTTTATTTCACTTGGTAATATTCCTTTTGAGGGAAAATGTGGCTTGCTGGAAGGATATAAAGCCGGAAATGATGTGATGAAAATTCTTGAAAGTTGCTTTGCTTTTCCAGGAATCAACTTTGTTGCAAAAGCTCTTTCTTTTTTTATGATTCTTACATCATTTCTCGGGGTTTCGATAAGTCTTTCCGATTTTTTATCTGATGGATTGAAAGTGAAAAAAAGGGGTAGTGGAAAGATAATTATTTATACATTGACATTTTTTCCTCCTCTTCTTTTTGTATGGTATAATCCTCGCGCTTTTTTTACTGCGCTGGAATATGCCGGTGCTTTTGGGGTGGTTATTCTTCTTGTTTTTCTTCCTACATTGATGGCATGGAGAGGAAGATACTATAAAGGGTATATTGGTCCTCTGCGCACATGGGGAGGCAAACCTGCGATGTTTCTAGCAATCCTTGTTGCTTGCATTTCATTGGGAATTGAATTGGCACGTCAAATGGGTCTTATTTTTTTCTGAACTTTTTGAATTGACAAATCGCAATTCTAGATATAGAGTCAAAGTGTTGGTGTTGATAACCATCTGTTTGTTGTTTCATTGATTTTCGGTGACAACGGCTTTCCGGTTGAGTAATACCAATCCTAATAGATAAGTGTGAAAATAGATCTCCATGAAATTGGGAGACTATTGGATTTCGGAGGAGAAAATATGCAACAATTTTTCATTTGTTTCGTTATCGCTATTTCTGCTTTTTGTTTATGTGAAGGAGATGTGGCGTCGGGAAGTGACCATTCAGAAAATTTTGAAAATTAAAGTAGAGAGATCCTCGTAAATCCTCAAAATATTTTTATATTCCAAGAAGGAATTTTTGTATTTTTCGAAGGAGAGATGCACCGCGTTTCCAATATTCGTTACGATGAACAAGGGTTTTGGTGTGCATCTGGAAATGCATTTGCTTGGAATTGTCCTGAATGTGGCTATCCTAATCTGCATGGAGTGTTCACTTGTGTAAATTGTGGAGTAAGCCGTTGGTAAGAAAAGTAACATTCCTACTTTAGAAATGGGCTGCTGTCCATTCAATGCAGAGGGTGTTGTCAGAAATAAGGATTTAGAGGTAAACTTCTAGCCTAAGTTGCTACTTAGTGGTGATTCAGATGAAGTTGTGATTTTTTTTAGAGTTTCGTCACCAATTTTTCGATATACTCAAACAAGTAGACGAAAAGTTGTTGATAAAAGGTTAGAAAGCGTACCTCAGATGGATTGCTAATAGGTGGCAACTTAGGTTGTACCTTGGAAAGATGGCTGAGTGGCCGAAAGCACGTCCCTGCTAAGGACGCATACCCGTGAGGGTATCGAGGGTTCGAATCCCTCTCTTTCCGTTCTTGTTGTGTCAATCACCCAAGATCTCATAGATCCTCTTTGGAAATGGTCTGAAAGGCAGGGCGTTGAAAATCTATTTCTTATATTTCTCTCACGATTTCTCACGTATTTCTAAGACGACATGCATAATTTGAATACCAACGCAGAGAGCGGAGACACTGGCAGGTTTCAGGCAAATGTAAGACCATTTCGCAAGTACGACTCAAGTGTAACGATTTCTCCGTCTGCCCTCAATTCGCGCATCCCTGCTTCTAACGCCCTCTCTTCCCTTTTGCGCGTTTCAGGATGATTGATATCCCATACGACTTGGAATAACTTTTTCTGTCCTTCGAATGATTGTGCTACGAAATCGATCTCGTATCTCTCTTCTGTTAAATAGTAGTGGATAGAGCACCTCTTTCTTCGAAGATCGAGATAGACGACGTTTTCAAAGAGTTTTCCAAAATCTCCGTCTTGTTCAAGAGTTAGAGAACGGATGATACCCGGATCAATGGCATAGATTTTTTTTGGGTTTGCTTGAACACGCCGTACCGATTTATCGTGAAAAGAGACGGGAAATACAAGGTAAGCGTCCTCGATATAATCGACATAATCGTAAAGAATATCTTTGGCTATTTTAAATCCTCGATTGCGACATTCGTTATAAAATTTATTGATAGAAAATGGGTTGCTCACATTGTGGATCATCGAAAGAATCATATATTTCATCAAAGAGGGGTGTTTGATTTCATGGCGTTCAATGATATCGCGATAGAGGACAATGTCGATGTATTCTTGCAATGTTTGCTGCCGAACATCGGGTTCATAGGTCGTCACTTCGGGAAATCCTCCCTCAAGGAGATATTGTTGGAAACATTGTGCCAAACGATCATAGGTCTCTTTTCCAAAAAAAGTCGGATCGATTGAGATGTGTTTTGCCATCAAAAATTCCTGAAAGCTAAACGGCCAGATCTCAAGAGCAAGAGAGCGTCCACGCAAACTCGTCGCAATCTCTTTACTCAACAGTTTCGCTGAGGAACCTGTTAAAAAGATTTCGACATTTTTGCTGTCGTGGAATCGACGAATGACGAGAGGCCAATCTGCAGCATTTTGGATCTCATCGAGAAAGAGGTAGCATTTTTTTTGGTGATTTTCTGGATAGAGGGAATAGAAAGCCTCGATGAGGTGGGCTAACTTTTCTCGATCGAGTGGGTAAAGGCGGTCATCTTCGAAGTTGATGTAGAGAATTTGTGAGAAGGGAGTTCCTTGATCGAGGAGTTGTAAAATCTTCTGAAAGAGAAAGTAGGTCTTTCCCGATCGGCGCATACCGATGGCGACTTTGATTTTATTGGGAACATCGGGAAATACAGCTTCTCGAGGCGTCATATCGCATAGAGAATTGAGTTTTTCTCGAAATTCTTGGAGTAAGGTCTGAAGGATGGAGAGTTCTTGCATAATCTTTCCTTATTTCAAGGATACATTTTCTCGTTTTTTTCCTCCAGGTACGGGAAGTTTTTAGCGCAAGGAAAACCCAGACTATAGAGTATTCCTATTAAGTGGACATAATACGAGAAGCCAATCTTCAACCGCTCGACCGAAGGGAGAGGCTTATCGTGCGAACGGCACGTTCGTGCGATGGCGTTCTTTCGAGAAAGCGATAGCTTTCTCGAAAAAACAAAGAAGCCGTAGCGAAGCAAACGTCATAAGCAAGCGACAAACTTGAAGGCTGCGAAGCAGCCGCAAGGCATGGGAGCTACGCTCCCCATCGGGGCAGAGCCCCAAAAAAAACAATCAACGGTCATTCCAATTATTGAGCTTGGAGGTGATTTCGTTGAGTTCTTGCTCTGTTTTTTGTGCAGCGGCCTCTTGTTTTGCGACGAGGTCGGGAGGGGCTTTTTCCAAAAATTGTGGATTTTGGAGTTGTTGTTGTAGGCGATCGAGTTGTTGTTGTAGGCGTTGTTGTTCTTTTTCTAGGCGTTGTTTTTCTTTGTGGAGGAGATCGGGAGGGAGGGGAATAAAGATTTTTAGAGTTTCCACGACAGCAATCGAAGCAAAAGGAAGGTCGGGCTCATGGGGTTGGATATAGAGGTGGTCTGTACGAACAAGAGCGGGGATGAGGGAGGCATTTTCTTGAACGTGAGCAAGGAGGGGGGAGTGTTGAGCGTCGACGAGGTAGATATCGGTAGGGTGAGTGGCAGGAATTTTCATCTCTCCTCGTATTTGACGGATAGAGTAGACGATTTTTTCGAGAAGAGAGAAAGATTCTTCGATTATTGGATTGATATCGCCTTGGCGAATCACTGTCGGGTAGGGAGCTACGATGCAGGCCGATGCGCTAAAAGCGGCGAGGGCGTCATGCGTGTAGGGGTCTCGTGCCGAAGAGGGGAGGGAGGGGTATTGCGCTTTTAAGCGAGAAAAAAGCTCTTCGGTGATAAAGGGAGCCATGGGATGAAGAAGGCGGATCGACTGGATTAGGAGAATGAGGAGGAGTTTTTGTTTGAGTTGGCGATCTTCAGGGGATCCAATTTTTCCGAAGAGTGTTGGCTTTGCTATTTCGAGGTAATAGGCGCAGAACTCCTTCCAGAAGAAGTCGTAGGCTTTCATCGCTGCTTGATCGAAGGAGAACTGGGCAAGATGGCGATTGACGTCATGAATGGTCGTATTCAATTTGGATAGGATCCATCGATCTTCGAGTTTGAATTGGTCTGGAAGGAAAGCCCTCTGGCAAACTCTTGTTCGGGAGTGAGATCTTCGAGGTGGGTGAAGGACAAAGCGGGCTCCGTTCCACATCTTGTTGGTGAAGTTGCGAAACTCCTCGAAACGGCGTCGGTCGAGGTCGATCTGCGGGAGTTTGGGGCAGCTTGCGCAAAGAGCCATCCGCACGGCATCTGTCCCATATTCGTTACAGACTTCCATGGGGTCGATGACGTTGCCTTTCGATTTCGACATCTTTTCCCAACGGTAAGAGACGTCGCTTGGGACGGGTTTTTCGTTGAGATCATATTGGCGTCGCTCTTCATCGGACACATAAGCAATGGTTCCATGGTCGGTTTTTCTCCAATACGATTTTCCATAGATAAGGCCGTGAAGACAGACTTCAGGGAAGGGGGGCTGTTCCATAACATATTCGCCCATCAGGACCATACGAGCGACCCAAAAAAAGAGAATGTCATGACCTGTAACGAGGGCAGAGTTAGGATAATAGGCGGAGAGGGTATCGCTCTCTTCGGGCCATCCTAAGGTAGAAAAAGGCCAGAGAGCCGAAGAAAACCATGTATCTAGGACGTCATCTTCTTGTTTCCAAGCATCGGGGTTTTCTTCCACTTCGGGAGGAAGACCTTCACCGGCATAGCAGATAAGGGTTTCTGGATCATCTTTTTTGTACCAGATGGGGATGCGGTGTCCCCACCAGAGTTGACGGCTGATGCACCAGTCACGAAGATGTTGGATCCAGTGAAAATAGGTATTTTCCCATTGTTTGGGAATGAGGCGGACACGATTTAGGCCGACGGCAGCGCGGAGTTTGGGTGCAAAGGGGGCCATTTTCAAGAACCACTGTTTTGAGAGGTAGGGTTCAATGGTGGCGTGGGAGCGATAGGAGATGCCGACGCGGTGGGTATAGGGTTCAACCGATTCGAGGAGGCCAAGTGCATCCATGGCTTCTACAACAGCGGTTCTTGCTTCAAGCATGGTCAACCCGGAAAAACGGCCTCCATTGGTATTGATCTTGCCATCAGGGGTCATGATATTGATAAGAGGAAGGTTGTGATCGATTCCAATCTGGTAGTCATTAGGATCGTGACCGGGAGTTACTTTAACCATTCCCGTCCCGAATTCGGGATTGACGTGGAGGTGAGCAATGACAGGAATGGGGCGTTCGATGAGAGGGAGTTGGATTGTTTTTCCGACGGAGGCGATATAGCGGGAGTCATCGGGAGCCACAGCAACTGCGGTATCGCCAAGCATCGTTTCAGGGCGCGTTGTTGCGATACGAGCAAAGCCGCTTCCATCGGCATAAGGGTAGCGGAATGTCCATAAATAGGTTTGGCGCTCTTCGTATTCGACTTCGTCATCAGCCAAGGCTGTTTGTGTGATGGGATCCCAGTTGACAAGGTAATTTCCGCGATAGATCAGGCCTTGATCGAAGAGAAGTTTGAAAACGCGGCAGACGGCGTGATTAGCCTCTTTATCCATGCTAAATCGGTAACGAGACCAATCGCATGAGCAACCCATTTTTTTGATTTGTGCAATGATGCGGGGTTCTGTTTTCTCTTTCCACTTCCAGATTTTCTGAAGGAATTCTTCACGTGAGAAGTCGTGACGGCGTTTTCCTTCTCTGGCAATGAGATCGCGTTCGACGACGGTTTGTGTGGCGATACCGGCGTGATCGGTTCCTGGGATCCATAGGGTTTCATATCCCATCATGCGTTTCCAACGGATGAGGATATCTTGGAGTGTGCTTGTTAGGGCGTGGCCCATATGGAGAACCCCCGTTACATTGGGAGGGGGCATAACGATGCAATAGGGAGGTTTTGAGGATTGGGGATTGATTTGGAAAAGATTATTTTTTTCCCAAAAAGCGTACCAATCCTTTTCGACATCGTTAGGATCGTATGCCTTGGGAAGTTTGCTCATCGATTTTTCCTATAGAACCAATATCCGTATGTCAGTCCTGACCCTTAGAGAGTCAAAGGATTGGTATTAGAACCTGTCTTCATACCTTTTCGCCACGGGCGCGCATTTCTTTGATGACTGTTGGAAGGCCTTTTTTATTGATGGTACGAAGGCCTGCTGCAGTGAGTTTAAGGGTAATAAAGCGATTTTCTTCGGCAAACCAGAGGCGTTTTTTGGTGATATTCGGGAGGAAGTTTCTGGCAGTTTTCCCTGTGATTTTCAGGCCGATCCCTTTTTTCTTTTTTGCAATTCCGCGAATTGCGTAACTTCTTCCTCGAGCAGATTTCTTTTCTGTGACTTGACATATTCTGGACATGGGATCCTCTTCTTTTCAACAAAAAACAGGGAAGAATTTAACAAAAATCGAGTTATTAGGCAAGGGGCGTGAGCGATTACTCGTATCTAATTGTGCAAGAAGAGAATTACATCGCCATCGTCGACAATATATTCTTTCCCTTCGGAGCACATTTTCCCTGCCTCTTTGGCTCCGACGCGCCCTTTGTATTCGATGACCGCATCATAGGAGATGACTTCTGCGCGAATGAATCCCTTTTGAAGATCGGTATGGATTTTTCCGGCAGCCTCTGGGGCTTTTGTTCCTTTCCGTATCGTCCAAGCGCGCGTTTCTTGTTCTCCGGTCGTGATGAAGGTAATGAGGCTAAGGAGATCAAAAGAGGTTTTTGCCAGGCGTTGGAGTCCCGATTCTTCAAGCCCCATTTCTTGAAGGAAAGCCTTTTCCTCTTCTGGAGGGAGCTGGGCGATCTCTTCTTCGATTTTTGCGCAGATAGGGATAACGAGATTCCCTTCTTTTTCCGCAAAGTTTTCTACTTGTTGGACAAAGGCGTTGTTCATTTCGGGAAGGTCATTTTCCGAGACATTAGGAACATAGATCACTTTTTTTGCTGATAGAAGAGGGTAAGGGAGGAGGAGCGTTTGTTCTTCTTCGGTGAGGGAAAGGGAACGGACGGATTGGTTGGCATTGAGATGTTCTTGAATTTTTTGGAGAAGGGAGATGGTGGGTTGTAGAGATTTATCTTGTTTGAGTTTTTTCAAGAGCTTTTCGAGAGTATTTTCTATCATTTGCAGATCGGCAAGGATGAGTTCGAGTTCAATGGTTTCAATATCGCGGATGGGGTCGAGTTCTCCATCGACATGAATGATATTTTCCGAGGCAAAACAACGAACAATATGGACAAGAGCATCGGTTTGACGGATATGGGAGAGAAATTGATTGCCGAGGCCTTCTCCTTGAGAAGCGCCTTTAACAAGGCCAGCAATGTCCATGAATTGGACAGGGGCATAAAGAATTTTTTTGCTATGAGAAATTTCGGCTAATTTCCGCAGTCGTGGATCATCGAGTTCGATAATACCCGTGTTAGGATCGATGGTACAGAAGGGATAGTTAGAGGCGGCAGCTTGTGTCGTATGCGTAAGGGCATTGAAGAGCGTGGACTTGCCGACATTAGGAAGGCCGATGATACCGATCGATAAAGAGGTAGACATAGAGGAAGAATTATGGGGAAATCGAGGAAAAAGGGCAATGAGAAAAACTCGTGTCTACTTGCAACCATTCGCGTGCCTATTAGGGCATCTTTTCCAAACCAGCTTTATGCTCGTGCTCAGCAATTTATAAAAGTTGCTATCGCACTCCGCATTTCACTGTCTAGAGAAAATCTGCACCAAATCTGCACGCGAATGGTTGCAAGTAGACACTAGAAAAGGCA
>CALOCV010000020.1:0-25951 GCA_942491955.1 Parachlamydiales bacterium | reverse complement strand
TTTATCAAAAATTGGTTGAATGCGACACTAACTATTTTTTACAATGGCTTCTCTATAAAGTAGCCATTCCGCATGTGAATGGCTCACCAAGGGATCTCTTTCTCCACGCCGTTTCCTCGATCTCAACTTCAACGACTATGCTTTTAAGAAAGTTTTCGGCAATGAAATGAAAAAAAGATCTCCTCATTCATTTTCTCAATAGTACGCTCAATCTGACACGGTAGAGTGAGAAGTCCTTACCATATGTCATTATTGTTGAATCCAAACCCCAGCTCCCCATATTGAGGGATCAAAAGCCACAATTCTCGATGTCACGTTTGTACAGATCAAAAGGGTTCGGAATACATTGTAGAAAAGCAGGTGTTAAAGACAGAGTTACTTTGAGCCAAGCGCGTTCTCTATTTATGCTGGCAAAAAACTACTCGTGCCAGATTGATGAAGGGGACAATTACGACAATCTCCCGTCCCGTCATTTTTTTGGGCATTCTCAATTTTACTTTTAGCAAAAAGGATCCAGATCCTATTCTTCTCGCAAAATTTGTAATTTTGAATCGAATGAACACATTATCAAAGATTTAACATCTACTTTTGTTGAATTACCTACGGTTGCTAAACAAGAATGTGAAGCAATCGTTGCGAGTAGCGGACAAATGGATTTATTTTTGAAGCACGCCATGACAATTCGAGATCATCCCGAGCATCATTGGCGAAGAGGCCATCAAGAGAGCCTTCTCTATTGTCGATCGGCTCGAACTGGTCGAAAGAAGATCTAAGAAGTCTACGAAAAGTAGAACCGCGTCTGGAGATGAACACGCACGATTGCAATATAGCCAGTACTGAGGGTCGAGAACACGGGCTGACTGAGGGTCGAGAAAAAAATGCGACTCGAGGTCGCGAAAAGGGTTGACCGAGGGTCGAGAACAAGGGTTGACTGAGGGTCGAGAACAAGGATTGATCTGAGGGACCAAAAAAAGGCCGCGAACGCACCATGCGCAAATTGGCAGAAAAAATGCTGCGACGAGGATCTCCATGGAAGACATTGTTGCTGCTAACAGAGCTTTCTAAAGAACAGATCCAAACCATCGAAAAGGAGCTCGTTCCCTGCCCATGAAAATGCATCGGGCAAGATTTCGTAGAGCCACCCCTTCCCCTTCCGGGTCCAGAGTTGAGTAAGGATAGTTGTGTCCTTTTGTTAAAAAAAACAGCAGTAGCAGATTTCTCCTGAACTAATTCAAAAAAATTAGCTCACGACCCTCGAAATGTAGGATTTTGGTAATTTTATCAAAAAATTGATTGAATGCAACCCATCTATTTTTTACAATGGCTTCTTATAAAAAGAGCCATTCCCCTTGTGAATGGCTCATAAAAGGGATCTTTATCCATGCATTTCCTCGATCCAACCAACGACTATGCTTTTAAGAAAGTTTTCGGCAATGAAAATAAAAAAGATCTCCTCATTCATTTTCTCAATAGTATGCTCAATCGACACGGTGAGGAGATCATTACCAATGTCATCTTGTTGAATCCAAACCAAGCTCCCCATATTAAGGGATCAAAAGCCACAATTCTCGATGTCCGTTGTACAGATCAAAAGGGTTCGGAATACATTGTAGAAATGCAGGTGTTAAAACAGAGTTACTTTGACAAGCGCGTTCTCTATTACGCGGCAAAAAACTACTCATGCCAGATTGATGAAGGGGACAATTACGACAATCTCCGTCCCGTCATTTTTTTGGGCATTCTCAATTTTACTTTTAGCAAGGATCCAGATCCTATTTCTTCTCATAAAATTTATAATTTTGAATCGAATGAACACATTATCAAAGATTTAACATTCACTTTTGTTGAATTTTCTAAGTTTGCTAAACAAGAATGTGAGCTCGTTACGATAGCGGACAAATGGATTTATTTTTTAAAACACCTAAAAATCATTTTATTTGTCAATATGGTCTTTTGGCATGTTTTAGTACTATTGATTGGGTCATATCTAACCAAGATTGTAAAATTAAGGAATTTTGTTGAGTCCAATCGAAAATTTAGATCAAAATGAAGCAGTATGCAAAGCGGTTACAGTAAAATTCCAGGATTTATTTTTTTAAAACACCTAAAAATCATTTTATTTGGCAATATGGTCTTTTAAGCATGTTTTAGTACTATTGATTGGGTCATATCTAACCAAGATTGTAAAATTAAGCAATTTTGTTGAGTCCAATCGAAAATTCAGATCAAAATGAAGCAGTATGCAAAGGTACAGCAAAATTCCAGGATTTATTTTTTAAAACACCTGAAAATCATTTTATTTGTCAATATGGTCTTTTAAGCATGTTTTAGTACTATTGATTGGGTCATATCTAAGCAAGATTGTAAAATTAAGCAATTTTGTTGAGTCCAATCGAAAATTCAGATCAAAATGAAGCAGTATGCAAAGGTTACAGCAAAAATCTTAGGATTTATTTTTTAAAACACCTGAAAATCATTTTATTTGTCAATATGGTCTTTTAAGCATGTTTTAGTACTATTGATTGGGTCATATCTAACCAAGATTGTAAAATTAAGCAATTTTGTTGAGTCCAATCGAAAATTCAGATCAAAATGAAGCAGTATGCAAAGGTACAGAAAAATTCCAGGATTTATTTTTTAAAACACCTAAAAATCATTTTATTTGTCAATATGGTCTTTTTGGAATCAAACCCCAGCTCCCCATATTGAGATCAAAAGCCACAATTCTCGATGTCAAATTTGTACAGATCAAAAGTTGAATACATTGTAGAAATGCAGGTGTTAAAACAGAGTTACTTTGACAAGCGCGTTCTCTATTACGCGGCAAAAAACTACTCATGCCAGAGTGATGAAGGGGACAATTACGACAATCTCCGTCCGTCATTTTTTTGGGCATTCTCAATTTTACTTTTAGCAAAAAGATCCAGATCCTATTCTTCTCGCAAAATTTGTAATTTTGAATCGAATGAACACATTATAAGATTTAACATTACTTTTGTTGAATTACTACGGTTGCTAAACAAGAATGTGAAACAATTTTGCAGTATGGACAAATGGATTTATTTTTTAAACCGCAGCCTGAACAATTGGAGACCATCCCTGACATCATTTGCGAAGAGGCCATCAAAGAGGCCTTCTCTATTGTCGATCGGCTCAACTGGTCGAAAGAAGATCTAGAAGTCTACGAAAATAGAATCATGGCCCTTCGAGATGAACACGCACGATTGCAATATAGCTATACTGAGGGTCGAGAAAAGGGTTGACTGAGGGTCGAGAACAAGGATTGACTGAGGGACTAAAAAAAGGCCGCGAACGCACCATGCACAAATTGGCAGAAAAAATGCTGCGACGAGGATCTTCTGTGGAAGACATTATTGCACTAACAGAGCTTTCTAAAGAACAGATCCAAACCATCGAAAAGACTTTCATTCCTGCTCATGAAAATGCATCGGGCAAGATTTCGTAAAGCCACCCTTCCCCTTCTGGGTCGAGATTGAGTAAGGATAATTGTGTCCTTTTGTTAAAAAAACACAGTAGCAGATTTCTCTGAACTAATTCAAAAAATTAGCTCACGACCCTCGAAATGTAGGATTTTGGTAATTTTATCAAAAATTGGTTGAATGCAACCCATCTATTTTTTACAATGGCTTCTTATAAAGAGCCATTCCCCTTGTGAATGGCTCATAAAAGGGATCTTTATCCATGCATTTCCTCGATCCAACCAACGACTATGCTTTTAAGAAAGTTTTCGGCAATGAAAATAAAAAAGATCTCCTCATTCATTTTCTCAATAGTATGCTCAATCGACACGGTGAGGAGACCATTACCAATGTCATCTTGTTGAATCCAAACCAAGCTCCCCATATTAAGGGATCAAAAGCCACAATTCTCGATGTCCGTTGTACAGATCAAAAGGGTTCGGAATACATTGTAGAAATGCAGGTGTTAAAACAGAGTTACTTTGACAAGCGCGTTCTCTACACGGCAAAAAAATACTCATGCCAGATTGATGAAGGGGACAATTACGACAATCTCCGTCCCGTCATTTTTTGGGGCATTCTCAATTTTACTTTTAGCAAGGATCCAGATCCTATTTCTTCTCGTAAAATTTATAATTTTGAATCGAATGAACACATTATCAAAGATTTAACATTCACTTTTGTTGAATTGCCTAAGTTTGCTAAACAAGAATGTGAGCTCGTTACGATAGCGGACAAATGGATTTATTTTTTAAAGCACGCCAAACAATTGGAGACCATCCCTGACATCATTTGCGAAGAGGCCATCAAAGAGGCCTTCTCTATTGTCGATCGGCTCAACTGGTCGAAAGAAGATCTAGAAGTCTACGAAAATAGAATCATGGCCCTTCGAGATGAACACGCACGATTGCAATATAGCTATACAGAGGGTCGAGAAAAAGGGTTGACTGAGGGTCGAGAACAAGGATTGACTGAGGGTCGAGAACAAGGTTGACTAAGGACTAAAAAAGGCCGCGAACGCACCATGCGCAAATTGGCAGAAAAAATGCTGCGACGAGGATCTTCAGTGGAAGACATTATTGCACTAACAGAGCTTTCTAAAGAACAGATCCAAACCATCGAAAAGACTTTCGTTCCTGCTCATGAAAATGCATCGGGCAAGATTTCGTAAAGCCACCCTTCCCCTTCTGGGTCGAGATTGAGTAAGGATAATTGTGTCCTTTTGTTAAAAAAAACACAGTAGCAGATTTCTCTGAACTAATTCAAAAAAATTAGCTCACGACCCTCGAAATGTAGGATTTTGGTAATTTTATCAAAAATTGGTTGAATGCAACCCATCTATTTTTTACAATGGCTTCTTATAAAGAGCCATTCCCCTTGTGAATGGCTCATAAAAGGGATCTTTATCCATGCATTTCCTCGATCCAACCAACGACTATGCTTTTAAGAAAGTTTTCGGCAATGAAAATAAAAAAGATCTCCTCATTCATTTTCTCAATAGTATGCTCAATCGACACGGTGAGGAGATCATTACCAATGTCGTCTTGTTGAATCCAAACCAAGCTCCCCATATTAAGGGATCAAAAGCCACAATTCTCGATGTCCGTTGTACAGATCAAAAGGGTTCGGAATACATTGTAGAAATGCAGGTGTTAAAACAGAGTTACTTTGACAAGCGCGTTCTCTATTACGCGGCAAAAAACTACTCATGCCAGATTGATGAAGGGGACAATTACGACAATCTCCGTCCCGTCATTCTTTTGGGCATTCTCAATTTTACTTTTAGCAAAGATCCAGATCCTATTTCTTCTCATAAAATTTATAATTTTGAATCGAATGAACACATTATCAAAGATTTAACATTCACTTTTGTTGAATTACCTAAGTTTGCTAAACAAGAATGTGAGCTCGTTACGATAGCGGACAAATGGATTTATTTTTTAAAGCACGCCAAACAATTGGAGACCATCCCTGACATCATTTGCGAAGAGGCCATCAAAGAGGCCTTCTCTATTGTCGATCGGCTCAACTGGTCGAAAGAAGATCTAGAAGTCTACGAAAATAGAATCATGGCCCTTCGAGATGAACACGCACGATTGCAATATAGCTATACTGAGGGTCGAGAACAAGGGTTGACTGAGGGTCGAGAACAAGGGTTGACTGAGGGTCGAGAAAAAGGGTTGACTGAGGGTCGAGAACAAGGATTGACTGAGGGTCGAGAACAAGGATTGACTGAGGGACTAAAAAAAGGCCGCGAACGCACCATGCGCAAATTGGCAGAAAAAATGCTGCGACGAGGATCTTCAGTGGAAGATATTATTGCACTAACAGAGCTTTCTAAAGAACAGATCCAAACCATCGAAAAGACTTTCGTTCCTGCTCATGAAAATGCATCGGGCAAGATTTCGTAAAGCCACCCTTCCCCTTCCGGGTCGAGATTGAGTAAGGATAGTTGTGTCCTTTTGTTAAAAAAAACACAGTAGCAGATTTCTCTGAACTAATTCAAAAAAATTAGCTCACGACCCTCGAAATGTAGGATTTTGGTAATTTTATCAAAAATTGGTTGAATGCAACCCATCTATTTTTTACAATGGCTTCTTATAAAGAGCCATTCCCCTTGTGAATGGCTCATAAAAGGGATCTTTATCCATGCATTTCCTCGATCCAACCAACGACTATGCTTTTAAGAAAGTTTTCGGCAATGAAAATAAAAAAGATCTCCTCATTCATTTTCTCAATAGTATGCTCAATCGACACGGTGAGGAGATCATTACCAATGTCGTCTTGTTGAATCCAAACCAAGCTCCCCATATTAAGGGATCAAAAGCCACAATTCTCGATGTCCGTTGTACAGATCAAAAGGGTTCGGAATACATTGTAGAAATGCAGGTGTTAAAACAGAGTTACTTTGACAAGCGCGTTCTCTATTACGCGGCAAAAAACTACTCATGCCAGATTGATGAAGGGGACAATTACGACAATCTCCGTCCCGTCATTTTTTTGGGCATTCTCAATTTTACTTTTAGCAAAGATCCAGATCCTATTTCTTCTCATAAAATTTATAATTTTGAATCGAATGAACACATTATCAAAGATTTAACATTCACTTTTGTTGAATTGCCTAAGTTTGCTAAACAAGAATGTGAGCTCGTTACGATAGCGGACAAATGGATTTATTTTTTAAAGCACGCCAAACAATTGGAGACCATCCCTGACATCATTTACGAAGAGGCCATCAAAGAGGCCTTCTCTATTGTCGATCGGCTCAACTGGTCGAAAGAAGATCTAGAAGTCTACGAAAATAGAATCATGGCTCTTCGAGATGAACACGCACGATTGCAATATAGCTATACAGAGGGTCGAGAAAAAGGGTTGACTGAGGGTCGAGAACAAGGGTTGACTGAGGGTCGAGAAAAAGGGTTGACTGAGGGTCGAGAACAAGGGTTGACTGAGGGACTAAAAAAAGGCCGCGAACGCACCATGCACAAATTGGCAGAAAAAATGCTGCGACGAGGATCTTCTGTGGAAGACATTATTGCACTAACAGAGCTTTCTAAAGAACAGATCCAAACCATCGAAAAGACTTTCATTCCTGCTCATGAAAATGCATCGGGCAAGATTTCGTAAAGCCACCCTTCCCCTTCTGGGTCGAGATTGAGTAAGGATATGTGATCTGTTAGAGCCGTATTGACACGGACGACTTTTCCTGTAAGAGGGCTATAGAGTTCCGTTGCAGCTTTTGACGACTCCACAATGGCAATCTGTTCATCTTTTTTGATTTCTTGGCCGGGTTGTGGTAGTTCGATGGCGACAATTTCGCCGATGACGCGGAGCCCTTCTTGGGATATCCCTACACGCACCCGATCTTCTTGGTGATCGATCCATTCGTAAGTATCGGTGTATTCGACTATTTTTTTCTTCATACAACAATCCGTGTCTATTTTAGCATATTTAAAGAGCCCCATAGAGAGGGGTGGCTCTCGACAGCGTATTCATCGGTGCGGGCTGCAAAATGTTGTGTCTTGCCGTCGGGTCGGTGGATGCGGTAATTGAAGCCGATTTTGGAAAAATCATCGGGAGAGTATCCGATTAAGCACTCTTTGGGAAGGAAAATATCCATCCCGTAGCTTTTTTTTCTTTTGTGAATGTGGCAAAAAAGATCTTCTGGCTGACATAGAGGATGGGCATCATCGGTACGGAAGCGGGTGATCTCACCGAAGAAGTGTTCCAGGTAAGGTTCCGCAAGGAAAAAAAAATGGTGGCAAAAGCGATTGGCAAAACCTGCGGTTTTTCGATTGCGGGTATCGATAAAGAGTTCCACGCTATCGGTATATTTTAGATCGGGATAGGAAACCCGTTCGATAGGTTTATCAACATCGATATGGAGGGCAATCCCCTCCGGATGCCACGCGATAGCAACGGTGGCAAAGGATTCCTCATTGGTCAATGACGCTGTTGAAGGGAGAAGAAAGGCATCTCTCTCCTTCTCAAGGATGCGGCAGGGGACATTGGTTGTATGAAGTGGATGGATATCGGCTTCAAGAGCAAAGAAAGAGATGGGCGTAAGTAGTGGAAACCGTTCGTCAAACATCCGCCTCCGGTTCCCTTTTAGGAAGAAGATAATCGATAGCAAGAGCTTTTCTCTCTTCGAGTTCCGGAAGAAGGGATTGTAGCCATGTCTGTTGCGCTTTCCATGAGAGGAGTTGATCGACATGAGCGATTTGCGTTTCATCAGGCTCTGTGATTCCCTCTTTTTGTTTTTGATAAAAACAGCGGTTGCCGCGCTCATCGACAAGAAGAGAGGACCAGTCGCCGTCATTTAAAAGAAAAAGCCTCTTGCACGGGTGAAAGAGAAGGATCATCAATGTGTTTGATTTTCTCTTTTATTGGCATCCATTGTTGTACAAAGGGTCTTGTACTGGGCTCTTATCTTCTTTTTGGATTTTTTCCATTTCTTTGCGGAATTCATTTTCCAGAGCGTGTTGTGCTAAGGCATCGAATGAGGCTTCGCTATTTTTTAAAGATGTACGCAGAGCATCGAGTCGATCTTTCCAATAAAGAGCGGCAACCTCATCGCGCACTTCACGGAGTTCTTTCCAAGAACCATCCTGCTTTTGGTAGGAGGTAGGATTTTTTCCACGAAGGGTTTGATAGAACGTCTCCAATTTTCTGAGGGTCAATGATTCTAACGTGCCATCTCGTTGCGCCTCTTCAAAGAGGAAAAGGTGTTTTTCTGGAGCTTGTTCAACAGGGGTGATGCGGTAGTAATGGATATTATCAGGGGTAAAAAAGGAGAGGGCATCTTTTGTCACTTCTTGCATCTCTGGCAATGCCGCTGTCTCAAGAAGTTTAACGAAGTTCTCCTGTTCGATGGGCTTGCCAGCAAACCCAGGCAACGGAACATTGCCTCCTCGTTTGCGCAAGGAGATCGTTTTTCGTACAGCAGCTGTTTGTTCGAGAGCATGAACCAACCGTTCTGGATTATTTTCTATGATCGTTATCCTCGCAAACTGATCGATTTTTGCTCGCACCTTATTGGAGAGGCGATCCAACAGAGCAAACCGTTCTTCGCGTGTTGTCTGTTGTTCTCCGCCGATTTCGGGGAATCGTTCCCGAATACAGGGCCAGTTTCTTTCGTGGACCTCCCATTCCCATGTCTCTTTGATGGGGATCTGTGTCGCTAAGACGTGTTGATTGACCGAAGCGATATCAAGGACAAATTGGTTTTGTACGAGTTCCGGTGTTTGCTTCTCAATTTCTTGCAAAGGGGCGTGCGTTTTGGGAAGTACGCATTCTCGCTGGATTTTTTTTGAAGATACCGCATCCATATAGGTGAAGAGGTGTTGTAAATCGCGAAAATGCGTGATCTGCAAGGCCGAGGGCCATTGATAGAGATCCACTTCAACGTATTTTTTTCTATAGGGATCCAGCATCGCTGTTGCTACTTCATCGACAATTCCCTGCCTTCCTTGCTCGTGAAGCACTTTGCGGAAAAGAAGGACCTCTCTCCAGATTTCTGTGGCTCGCGATTTGTCCATTCCCATCCTTCGGAGCTGTTCGTGCAGATATTGTTCTGTAGAGCCTATTCTTTGGTTAGGGTTCTCTTGAAGACTCTTGTCAGCTTGAGCTAGGAGATCGTTCCAAGCCTCTTTTGCCGAGACGCGATACCCTTGTTTTTCTGCCATTTTTGCCGTGTTGATCACAAAAGCACTCATGAAACGGACTGCTGCTGGGCCAAACCAATCTTCGGCATGGTGGTAACCAAAGAGGGTGAGGTCAGCGTATTCTAGATTGCGATCGGGAATTAGTTGTTGGTACTGTTTCTCCTGAAAGCGGAGAGCGTAGCGAAGAGCAGAGCTAGGAAAAGATCTTTCAGCGAGGAAAAGCTCGATCCGTGCAGCTATAGCCTCTTCGGTTGTTGGATTTTCGATTTTTTGGAAGGTGTCGTATTTGTCCAATAAATCCTGAGCCACGCTGCTCCACACTTGTTTTGTGTTGATAAAAGGAGCTTGTGGGTGTCGATAGAGGCGATAATGCCTCTCTTTGGTCCGTTTCCTTTCCAAATCGCTTATGAAAACATTGCGATAGGCAGAAAAAAGCAAAGGAAACAGGCCTGACTCCATAAAATCGCGTTTGATAACGCCGTTGTTGAGAAAATTAGGTCCCCATGCTCCGCCATAGATTTTTTTTTCTTCTTGATCGGAAGCGATAAAGTGGGCGAACGACTCGAGTTCGGAGCGTTTGACTTTTGATCCGTCCCAGGCGCGGAAAACGACGTCATCTTTAGGATAGGGCGATTGGAACGCGCCGTACGTGCCGAAGAAGGTGAAAGAGATGACAATCACAACGGTAATCGTGACATAAATGAACTGCTGATAGCGACGAATCCAATACAACATAGTGCAAACCTTACTTGCTAAAGAGAGAGTCCATCATAGCAAATTTTGGTTCTTTTTGAAACGATATATAACGTGGATTGGGGTCAGGCCTGACATTCGGACATTGGTTTCAAATGTCCGAATGTGGGCTGACCCCAAATGCCTCGAAGGAGATTTAACGGAATAGATGATTTTTCGTAAGAATGTGAGCCAAATGTGTTTTGAAAAGTTCCCAATCCACGTTGCTGGCGGATAGAGGAGGCGTGCTGTTTAAGGGGGGGTGGGCGACCTTATCTAGGAAAAGAGGGGGGAAGGGGTGTCGGCGAATGAAGCCTTGGTAGAGCAATCCTTTTTTTGTTCGGCGGAGCGCTCCCCCAGCGATTTTCTCCCCTTTGTATGCGATATCATACGGTACAGGAGAGGCTAGGCAGAAAGAGGTATTTTCCGGTTTTTGTTTTACTAGAACAAAGGAGAAGGTCTCTTTGGGAAAGGTCTTTTGCAGTGCGAGAAGAACAAGAGAGTGAATGTAGTGATAGATCTCATCAGGCTTTTGTTCAACAAGGGGAATCGTGCGGGGAAGAATAAGGGAAAAAGGAAAATCGTTGAAATGAAAGGAAATACCGCCCGCTGTCGGTCGTTTGGCGGTTTCAATATTCCACTGAGCGAGGCTCTGCTCGGAAAGAAGATGGGATGGGTCGACAAAAAGGCCGTGTGTTAATGTCGCGACTTTCCAAGAATAAAACCGGAGGATGCAGGGGGTATTGGTACCCATCGTCTCAAGCAGATGGCGATCGATCGCCATCTGCTCTTTGGCAGAAGCAATTCCACTATCAACAACGATCATTTACCTATTTCCGGTATATAAGAGGGTGTTGTGCATCGCGAAGGTACTCCCCAAAATGGTACCCCTGACTTTTGAGTTGGTGTGTGAGGGGATCATTGGGTTGCTCGGTGTAGAACGATTTTCTTTCGCAATAGGCGATAAGAAAGAGATCTTGTTCGAAAAGGGATAAAGAAAGAGGGAAATCGGCATGAAAACAGAGAGTGTTCCCCTTTTTAAGGCCCGTTTCACTTGCCGGCTCGCTTAGGGCAATCAACCAGCCTCCCAAAGTGTTTTGTATAGGGCTTATTTGGGAAAGAGTGCGCGGTGAAGAGATGAGTTGTTCGTAAGGGGTATGTGGTAAAGATCGTTCTTCAACCGGTTTGGGGAAAAACTGATCATAACCCAACCGAACCATTTTTTGATCGAATAACTCTGCTGCGATCTTTGCCAGAGACTTCTGACAGACGATACGTGCAATGTCTTCTTCGTCTCGCCAAAGATCTCTTCCATGCATAAAGATATCATTGAGGCGTTCAAAAGGAGAGAGAAACTTCCGGGTTCTTTTTTTTTGAATGATTAGCGAGATGGCTTGAGAAAAAGCCTCGATTTTTTCATCGGAAAAAATTCCTTCCAATTCGACACAACCGTTGTGGTAAAAAAGTCTTTGCGCTTCCGCGTCTAATGCGTACAACATGGCTTAATGAAGAGGGTAAAATTTTGGATAACCGGACCATTGTACCTAGAAAACACTTTTGCATAAGGGTTTTTTCTCTACAATACAGTTTCTTCTTTTACAAGGGGGGAATAAATGGGTCTTTTTCAAGGAAATAAGCCCAAAATCAAAGTCCAAACGACAAAAAGGGATGGTTTCAGCGGTTGGCTCAAATGTACCGAATGCCAAAAACTGATCCATGTGAACGAACTCGAAAAAAATCTCCACTGCTGTCCCAATTGCCAATACCACTACCGCTTTTCTGCAGAAGATCGCATCCACCTTCTTACCGACGAAAATTCTTTTACTCCTTTATTCACGTACCTCCAATCCTATGATCCTCTCCATTTTTATGACACGGAAAGCTATACAACGCGTCTTGAAAAAGCCAAAAAGAAAACGGGCGCTGATGAAGCGATCATCGTCGGGAAAGCCACTGTTGAAGGACTTCCTGTTGCTCTTGGCGTGATGAATTTTGCGTTTATGGGCGGCTCGATGGGATCGGTTGTTGGCGAGCGCCTCACCTGTTTAATGGAATATGCTCTCTCTCATTCTCTTCCCCTTATTGTTGTTTCCGCATCAGGCGGAGCCCGCATGCAAGAGTCTATACTCTCCTTAATGCAAATGGCCAAAACATCGGCGGCCCTCGCAAAATTACACGAACAAGGCCTCCCCTATATCTCTATCTTGACCAACCCCACGACGGGAGGTGTCATTGCCTCTTTTGCCGCTTTAGGAGATATCATCCTTGCCGAACCCAAGGCTCTCATTTGTTTTACAGGTCCCCGCGTTCTTGAACAAACCATAGGTCACAAACTCCCGGAAAAAGCGCAAAAGTCAGAATTTCTCCTCGAACATGGGATGATTGATGCGATTGTCGAACGCTCGGCACTCAAGGAAAAGGTCGCGACTTTATTGCGCTATTTACAGGGAAATGGCAATATCGAATTGGAATCTCCTTCTTTTGATGAAGGGAAACCAAAGAGACGTGTGAATAAAATCCACTCTCTTCCTTTGTAACACAAACGTAAATAGTCAGCTTATGTCCTCATCTTCCCCCCGCGTTATTATTTGGGTCCAAACAGAAGAAGAAAAACGCCCTCTTCCTTCGTATTCCTCAGCGGGATCTTCAGGAGCCGATGTGCGTGCCCATCTCACGTCTCCTCACCCCCTGCTTCCTGGAGAGTCGTATTGCGTTCCAACAGGACTTTACTTCCAAATTCCTGAGGGATATGAAATCCAGGTACGTCCCCGCAGTGGTTTAGCTCACAAACATTCGATTACGGTTTTAAACACTCCTGGAACCATTGATTCGGATTATCGCGGAGAGCTTGGAATCATTGTCATTAACCACGGCAAGCAACCTTTTATTATTGAGCCCGACATGCGCATTGCTCAACTCGTTGTCGCGCCTGTTGTACAAGCGTCTTTTCTTCGACTTGAAGAGGGATCCTTATCAACAACGACACGAGGTAGTGGCGGATTTGGTCATACTGGTCTCCATTGAGGCAACGATGAATATCGCAAAATATCTAGATCCAGCATTGGTTCTTCATCTCGATGTAGCCAATCGCGATGAAGCCATTGGAGAAATGGTGGACGCACTCCACCTCGCTGGCAAATTGGAGGACAAAGAAGCTTTCCGTCAAGCTCTTTTGAACCGAGAGAAAATTGTTTCGACAGGGATTGGAATGGGCGTTGCGATCCCTCATGCAAAGCTCCCAGAATATGAAAATTTTTTTATCGCTCTTGCCCGCCTGGAAAGAGGAATTGACTGGAATGCATTAGACAACGCTCCCATACGGATTATCTTTATGATCGGCGGTCCTGATGACAAGCAAACCGAGTATTTGCGCATCCTTTCCACGCTCACAGAGGTGATCAAAGATGAGGAAAAAAGAAAGAAAATGATCAATCTCTCTTCAACGGAAGAGATCATGCAACTTTTAGCACTGTAAGTTGTCGACCAACCTGCAAGGAGGGAAAGTCAAATATGATGGATCTGAATATACAAGATGTTGCTGATTTGTTGAACGTGAACGAATCAACAATCCAAAAATGGCTCCATGAGGGGGTCATTCCAGGTTATCGCATTCATGAAGACTGGCGTTTCAGTCGCGATGAGATCGAGGCTTGGATGATGAAAAGAAATATCAACGAAAAAAGCGGAGCTTCTGCAAATTTTTCGCACGAAATAGAAGAAAATGGCTCTCAAACCAAAAAGCCGCGTTGGGGAATGAGGCCCTTCAGTCTCTATCGCACTTTGAGTAAAGGATGTGTGTACAAAGATATTGCCGGCACTTCGAAAGAAGCCATTTTTCGAGCAACGATGCAACGGATGGCTTCCGTTCTTGATCTCGATGCCGATGTCCTCTCCGAGCTCATCTTGGATCGTGAAAATCTCATGCCTACTGCACTTGCTAATGGAATTGCCATTCCTCACGCACGCGATTTCCTTTTAAACAAGCCGTATGATGTGATTAGTGTCGTGTTTCCCGAAGTCCCTATTTCTTATGGAGCGCTTGACGGACAGCCCGTCCACACCCTCTTTTTCCTCTTTGCTTCAGAGGACAAAAGCCATCTCCATCTATTAGCAAAAATCGCTCACCTGAGCAGCCAGCCCGAGATGGTCTCTTTTTTACAGAAGAGACCTGAGAAAGAAGAGCTTTTGGAAACGATCCGCCAATGGGAAAGTTCCCTTGTTTCACTGCAAAAAAGCTAAAAAATACCCCTTCCAAGTATGGTCAAAACCTTCAGGAAGGTAATCGGTCGGGAATTTTCCATTAGCATCTAGCAAATTATCTCCCGATTCTGGATCAGCTTTTAGATAGTTTTTTGCGTCGGTGGATGAGAGATTGGTTTTTCCCTTCGACTGATGCTTGGCTATGGCATACAACGCGTGAAGATCCGCGGTTTCTAGGTATCCCTTTTTTCCTAAAGCTTGACAAAACTGATGAATGGGCGTATTCAAAGTGTGGTCAAATTTCTTTGCAAAAGAAAAGGTGGAGATATGCGGCGACAGTTGGCTCGAACAAAGCATGGTATAAAGAGCAGAAGAGTATCCACTCATACAACTCTCTACCAAACAATCAGAAATGCTTTCTTTTTTGAGAGAGGTGAGGTATTCGATTCCTTTCGCAGCATTATTTTTTAAACAATGCACTAACCACGACGATCCCTTTTGTCCCTTCTTCAATACCACTTCTTTTTGTTGATCGGTAAGGGTATAACCTCGATTTAAAAACGCAGTCAATACGGAGTAATTAGCTTCCTCCAAAGCCAGATCTATAGGGTCTTTGCCCTCTTGATTCTTTGACAAAGAGATGGGTGAACAATGAATATACGCGATATCGCCAATGCGAGCGGCAAGATGAAGCAATGAATCCCCATTCTCATCGATCGGATCGCTGCCTAGATGACCCGTTGAATGAAGCAAAGCGAGGATTCGGAGTTTCCGTTCTGTGATTTGATGTACTAACTGTTCCCTACTAATATCATGCAAAACATCGAGGGCAAACACTTTCCCTATTCGCGCATAGATGTTCTGATCCAAACACTGGATCAGTGTCTGGTAAATTTTTTGCTCGTCAGGGCGCAAGTGGAAGAACAGGGCTACAGCATCGATGACTCGTTGTACAAAGCGCATGAGACGAGAGCTACGCTGCAAAGCTTCGTGATGCTCTTTTTCTGCTTTCTTGTATTGATGTTCGATTTGTTGTTTGAGAAAAACAACTTCCCCCTTTGTCATTACTGCTAAAGAAAAGCGATGGTTCTCGATTTGTTTGGAGAGCGCTCTCAATCCTTCCACGGTTTTCCGGAAAAACCGATCCCCTTTTTTGTGGTTTTGAGCAGATCCGAGCGACATCTTGTCTCCAGTCTTCCAGACACAAAAAGGGGTACATGATAAATAGAAAGGACGAATGGGAGATGTCGTACAAGGGATCATACGGATGTTATCCTTCAGTCAAATCGCTATTGACCATTTCAGCAGGCTCTTTAGAGTCCTTTTCTGTTGCAAAAATCTCATCGTCGACAAAGACAAGAGCGTCGTTCTCTACAGTCACATGCGCTTTTCTTCCTTCGCCGGGATGCATCAAGATTTTATCAGCAAGAGGGTCTTCAACATAGAGTTGAATGGCTCGTCGCAGAGGGCGTGCTCCCATTTCAGGCTCGAATCCTTTCTCGACAAGAAAGCTCTTTGCTTTTTCATCAAGGGTAAGGAAAACATTTTGTTTTTCCAACCGTTTTTGCACTTTTTTGACTTCAATTTCAATCACTTTCAATAACTCTGGACGGAGGAGACGTTTAAAAACAATCAGATCATCTAACCGATTCAAAAACTCAGGTTTTAATTGTTTTTTCGCCTTTTCTAAGACTTTTTCCTTAATTTCTTCATCGCCCACTCCTCCTGTCAAGGCACCAAAACCCACCTCTGAGCTCTTCTTGATCGAGTCGGCTCCCAAATTCGAAGTGAGGACGACAATGGTATTGCGGAAATCGATCTTCCGACCAAATGCGTCGGTTAAGCGTCCCTCTTCCAAAATCTGTAGTAGAATATCCATGACATCGGGATGTGCTTTTTCGATCTCATCGAACAAAACGACAGAATAAGGGCGAGCGCGCACTCTTTCCGTCAACTGCCCTCCCTCTTCGTGCCCGACATATCCTGGAGGAGACCCTGTCATCCGACTCACAGCGAATTTTTCCATGTATTCGGACATATCGACCTGGATCAATGCATCTTCTCCCCCAAACATGTATTGCGCAAGGAGACGCGCCAACAACGTCTTTCCCACACCGGTAGGGCCGAGAAAAAGAAAAGCACCAATGGGGCGATTGGGATCTTTGATATGGGCACGGCTTCGTCGAATCGCACGGCATACACTATGCAAAGCGGCATCTTGCCCAATAATACTGTCTCTCAGATGTTCTTCCATCTTAAGAATTTTTTGCGTCTCTCCCTCTGTCAAGCGGCGGATGGGAATTCCTGTTTGATGAGCAATGACCAAGGCAACATCATCTCCATCGACAATCACCTCGTGCTCTTCTTTATTCAGTTCCCATTCTTGTTTCGCTTTCTGAAGCTCTTCTCGAAGTTTTTTCTCGGTATCTCGTAATTTGGCAGCTTTTTCATATTCTTGCTTATTAATGGCTTCATCCTTGTTAAAACGAGCCTCTTCAATCTCTGCTTCTAACTTGCCGATGTCTTGTGGTTGACTCATCATTGCCAAACGTGCTTTAGCTCCTGCCTCATCGAGAAGGTCGATCGCTTTGTCGGGCTGAAACCTCCCTGTAATGTACCTTTCTGACAATTCTGCTGCCTCTAGCAAAGCATCATCGGAGAAAAGAACTTTATGGTGTTTTTCGTATTCGGGACGGAGCCCCCGCAAGATCTCGATCGTCTCGCTCACTGTCGAGGGACGAATGACAACTTGTTGGAATCGACGTTCTAAGGCGGGATCTTTTTCAATATGCTTTCGGTACTCATCAATGGTCGTTGCTCCGATGCATTGGATCTCTCCTCGCGAAAGAGATGGCTTTAATATGTTCGAGGCATCAATGGCTCCTTCTGCAGCACCTGCCCCGACGATCGTATGAAGCTCGTCGATAAAAAGGAGGATATTTCCGTTCTTCCGGATTTCGTCCATTACCGCCTTGATGCGCTCTTCAAACTGTCCACGGTACTTCGTTCCTGCGATCATGAGAGGCAAGTCCAAGTTGATGAGACGTTTTTTCCGCAAGATATCGGGAACATCTCCTTTCACAATCGCTTGTGCTAGACCTTCGACAATGGCGGTTTTCCCGACACCTGCTTCTCCGACAAGAACGGGATTATTTTTTCTTCGGCGGCAGAGGATCGTGATCAAGCGCTCAATCTCATCGGTTCGTCCGATGACGGGATCGAGCTTCCCCTCGCGACACATCTCGGTGAAATCGTGTCCATAAGCTTTGAGAGCGGGCATTTTATCCAAGCTCGCTCCTTGTCCCTTTTCTCCTGGCCGTCCTGGCTGTCCCGGTGGCGTCCCAGGGGCAGGGCCTCCTATAGGAGGGAGTTGCAAATTGAACGTCTCTAATTCTTTTAGCACCTCTTTTCGAACCTCTTTGAGGTTGACATTGAGGTTTTCCAAAACTTGTGCTGCTACTCCGTCGGTTTGTCGCAAAAGTCCTAGAAGAAGATGTTCTGTCCCGACATAGTTGTGGTTGAGGTTGGCGGCTTCTTCATTGGCAAATTCGAAAACCTTTTTCACTTTTCCTGTCAGGGCTGGATCGCCGTAGACCTGAATTTCCGGTCCAAAGCCGACCACTTTTTCTACTTCTGCGCGGACCGTCTCGAAATCGATATTCAAATTTTTGAGTACGTTGACCGCTACGCCCTGCCCTAATTTGAGGAGTCCAAGGAGGACATGTTCTGTTCCTAAGTAATTGTGATTGAGTCGTTGAGCCTCTTTCTTTGCGAGCTTAATGACCTGTTTGGCGCGATTCGTAAATTTGTCGAACATACTCTACTCTTTTGTTAGGAAATATTTTAAACCCTTGAGGCACAAGCGACTTAGGATCCCTTTTTCCTCGCTCACCCTTAGCATAGGGAGACCTCTTTTTTTTGTAAATCAGTACGCGATTTCGATTCAATACAATATTTGGCACACTTTTTGCATGTAAAGAGGTGCTTCATACTGTTAACAATGGAGGAAAAATGGAGGAAAAAAATGAAATAGAAAATGCTTTTCAAAAATTCTTAAAAAACCCCACCCATTGGTTTCCCGATGGGATCATTTCCGTTAATCTACCCCTTCTTCTCCGTTTCCACCTACTGCCAGAAGGAAAAAAGCTCCCTGAACCCTTCCAATGGCCAAAGCGGTTTTACCCCCAAGAAACGGCCGAAAGAACGACTCTCTACCCCGATGATTTTATCATCTGGCTCACCTCTCATCGCAAGAATCATACCGATCAGACCCTTGTCATGATGGCACGAAAAAAATGGGGTTTTCCGCACCCTGAAGTTGCTTTTCTAGCCTCTGGGGTCTACAACACTCCTTCTTTCATCTATGGTCTTATCGAGCAATTTCTTTACGAAATTGAAGAAAACGAGCAATTTCTTCACTCTGTCAAGGGTGGCTCGGGTTTGCGATAGATTTCTTCCATGCGAAATTTTATCCACTCAGAGAGCGTTTCTTGTGGAATGTGAGGGGCGAAGGCCCTCTTGATTCCCACGTGGTTTGTGAATACTACTACAGTTTGCTGAATCGCTTCTTTCTTTTCATCCGTAGAAGAAAGGTTGCGAATATTTTTAAGTATTTCATTAAATACTTCGTTTTTCAAACTTGGATTGTGGTCTAAATTAGCGAAAACAACTACCTTTTGAAGGATAAAAAGCAAAGTTTGTATCCTATCTTTCGGATTAGGTAGTTCTGCAAGGGCTTCAAAAATTTTCTTCTTTGCAATACCTCTTATTTCAACATCCCCATGATTGAGAACCCATACGGAAAAGAGGCTTGAAAAAAAGGATGTTAATGGATTTGCGTTTGCTTTCCTTTCTTTTATCATCTCTCCGATCATGACTTCGCAAAAATAAATTTTTGCTTCAGTATCAGCCGGTTTTATTTTTGAAAGTATTTGATGTTGGCGCATTCGTTGGAAAAGTAATTGTTCGTATCGGTGCATCTCTTTTGTAAAAGATTGTTCATCTATAGATTTTTTTAAAGAATCTTTAGTTTCTTCAGTTAACTGTATATGTTCATTTGGCTTAACATGAGCATTGATAGCAGTTAATAATTGATTAAAAAGAACAAACGATTTTCCACATTTTTGAACGAAATCGGTGCCTATTCTACTTTCATCGATGAGATTTTTCCATCGTTTGCAACTCCCTTGAGCAGCAATCAAATCTTGTAAAGGCAAAAAAGAGAAAATATGTAACAATATTTCTGGCGGTAATTGATCGATTGGATGAGATCGTTTCTCAACCTCTTCTTCAGTGACCGGGCTCACCCAACTCATTTCACTGCATTCATCTGTAATGTTTTCCATATTAAGTTCCTACGTTTAAATAAAAAGAAAATTTTTACCATAAAAAAACAATAAAAACAATTGAAAATAGATCATTGTCGGAAAAAACAAGCCATGCGATACTCTTGGCGATGTCTGCAAAAATTGTCCGCCTTCCCGATACTCTCATCAATCAAATCGCTGCTGGCGAAGTCGTTGAAAGTTCCGCTTCTGTTGTAAAAGAACTCGTTGAAAACAGCATCGATGCTGGAGCTACCTCGATTGCGATCGAAATCGAAGCGGGTGGACGCAGTCGGATCCGCATTACCGACAATGGATGTGGCATGGAGCCTGACGATGCCAAGCTCGCCATGGAGAGGCATGCCACATCCAAGCTCAAAGCATTCGAAGATATGCTCACACTGAGCACGATGGGCTTTCGTGGTGAAGCCCTCCCCTCCATTGCTTCCGTATCGGAATTTTCTCTTCTGACACGTCCTTCTCATCTTAAACAAGGGACGTTACTTCTGACGGATAGTGAGGAAGGAATAACGACCTCTTCTGTAACTGCCTCCATAGGAACAACGATTGAAGTAAAAAATCTTTTTTACAATGTCCCTGCACGGAAGAAGTTTCAAAAAGCCCCTCACCACGAATTTTTGGAGATCCGAAAAACGGTCACCTCCCTTGCTTTAGCGCATCCCACCATCGGATTCTCTCTTTATCACAACAAAAAGGCGATTTTTTCTCTCTTACCTTTATCCGACTGTTCGTTTAGTGAACAACTGCGCCATCGTGTGGATGCGGTATTGGGCCCTGATTTCTCTACGGATTTGCTCCCATTCTCCATGGAAAGAGAAGGGTATTGTTTTACGGGATATATCAGTTCCCCTTCTCTGCACCGTCCTAATCGGACGGGACAACATCTCTTTCTCAATCATCGTCCCGTCCACGTTCCTTTAATAGGTTATGCGGTCCGCGATGGATATGCGACCACCCTTTCCGATCAACGCCATCCCCTCTTTGTCATTCATGGTACGCTTCCTGGCAACCGGATCGATGTCAATGTCCATCCCCAAAAAAAAGAGGTTCGACTGCGTCATGAACCCCTCATCCGCAGCCTGATCCGAGAAGGGGTAGAAAAAACGTTACAAACCCATCGACCTCCCTCTTTCTCGTTCGAAGAAGCGATATCCATTCCCCTCGCCCTTCAACCCATGAAGCGCCCGGAACTCCCCTCTTCCCCTACACTTCCTTGGGAAGCAAAAAAATGGGCACCTACGGAAACCAAGAGAGAAGAACCCCTTATTTCCCCTTCTCTCCCTTTCAAAATCGATCCACAGATTTTAGCGATAACAGCACCCTACATCCTCGTTGCCTCTTCTTCCCTTAATTTAAGTGAGGAGTCGGATACGGGATGGCATCTCGTTCACTCTCTTCGCGCCCAGGAAACGATTGTGTACGAAACGCTCGTTGCAGAAAGTGCTTCTGTGGAGAGTCAATCGCTTCTTCTTCAAGAAACCTTCTCCCTTGCATCGGATGAAAGCACTTTTCTTGAAACGATGCTCCCCCTCTTTCGCGAAATGGGGTTTCATCTCGTGCATAAAAAAGAAAGATGGCATGTCGAAGCAATCCCCGCCATTTGGAAAGGGGGATCTGTGATCGATTTTCTTTGTGACTGGATCCATGAATCGCTTGAAAAAAGCATGGAAAAAGAGCAGTGGAGAGAGAGGATGGCTCGATTTACCTCACAAAGAGCTGTTCGTAGTCATCTCTCCCTTTTCGGTAGAAGAGGCGCGGTCGATCGTAAAGCAGCTATTTTGCTGCAAAAATCCTTTATTAGCACCTAATGGCAAGCAGACCATAGCACCTTTACTGCGAGAAAACCTACACCCTCTTATTCAGTAAATTTTTATTTTAAAATATGTGCATTTTTCTTATTTGAAGGGAAAGGATCCCCGATGTTTGAAAAACAAATTCTTTCCTCATCTCCTCCAGAAATCGATTTTTTCGCACCATTTACTGATTCACGCTCCCTCTTTCGCCGCATACAAGATATCGCTCACTCCCTTATCAATGAGACGTTTTTTTACGGAGCTATGGCATCTCCATTCCTGGAACTCCTTCGCAACGAGTGGCAAAACGAAACCTATTATCCCTACTGCTATCAAAAAGAGACCTACCCCCAACTCCCCTGGGACTCAGCCTCGACTAGCACAGGGTTAACCGTCTTTCTCACGGGCCTTTCAGGTATCCCAATCTGCTGGGACCGCTACATACGCCTCCTGCAAGAAGCCCACTTTCCTGGACATATCTTTGTTCCCGCTATCCGAAAAGGGGGCAACTGCCCCCTCCAAGAAGCCGCCCACCCCATTTACCAAACTCTTCTCGACTACCACCACACCTTTCCCAACAGCCCCATCTCCCTTGTCGGCATCTCCAATGGCGCCCGCATCGCCGGCTACTGCGAACGACAAAAACCCCTATCTAGTGCTGCCATTCAAGTCATCTCCATTGCTGGCGCCCATTTTGGCACTCCCCTATCAAAAATCGTGCCGGAAAAATACCTAGATTTACTGAAAATCGACCCCAATCTACGAACAGAACTCTGTTATGACAGCAAAAAAGCCCTCGAACATCTCCGAGAATGGAGACAAGCCGCTGCAGAAGCAGAAGGCCCTCGCAAAAGAGTCTTCTTTGCCACGACAGAAGATGAAAAACTTCTTTGCACTCCCCACTCACTACCAAAAATTGGCCCCACGGATATGCATTACATCATCCACCGCCACACCCACATCAGCATCCTTCATGGCATCACCCATCAAGTGGTGCCTCTTCTCCATTCGTGGCAAAGGGCACATTTAGGATAACCGCTTGCGCCCCTTTATCCAAAAGACGCGAGAAAACTCGGTCCTTTAGGAAGGAATCCGACTGATAACAAGCGATGCACACCCTGGGTTAAAAAGAGCTTTAAGAGCGGTATTTCAGGATCAGGGCATATGACATTGGAAAATTAATTTGAGAAGCTTTTCTCTGTATTTTGGATCAGTTGCTGCGTAACTGTCAAATAAACCCATCTTTTCGCCGTATTTCGGATAAGTGCTGGCAAAAAAAAGAATGGTGTATCCCCGCCGAAGGAAACGCCGAATTTGTCTGCCAAATGGAAGAGGTCTTAGAGCCTGTTCAGAATCTTTTTAATAAATAAATTTCAATCGATAATAATAAAAAACTACCACAGAGCCCACAGAGGACACAGAGAGGGTTTTATATCTTCATTCTGCGAATGCCTTCTACTAGTCGTTTTACATTAAAATTAATAAGTAATCCTCGAGTGCAGGCTCCATAGAGCCGTAAATATGACAATAGTTGTGCTTCATGTATTGGCGCTATTCCGTTCACCGATTTAATTTCTATGATTACTTGATCCTCTACAACCATATCAATATGATCGCACCTGTTAAAGGATCAGTTTCCTGTCCTTCAGATACTTCAGAAACCAAATAATTAATAAAAAACCTCTCTGTGTTCTCTGTGGACTCTGTAGTTTATAATCTTTCACAACTAAAACAGCAAAAGTAACTATAACCATATGTAGACTGGTATTTAGCTTTCTTTCGCAATTTTTCCATAACCTACGGCACTTCTCTAACCAGGCGAAAGAACGTTCCACAACCCATCTTTTAGGAATTATTTTAAATGTATGAAGTTCACTCCGTTTTGCAACCTCTACTTTGCAGTGGAGAAGCTTTTCTACATTATTTGCAAATGGGTCCCCACTGTAACCTCCATCTACAAGAACGTTTTCTACATCCGATAAAACATCTTCATGCAATGAAAACATTTCCAAGGCCCCGCCTCGATCAGTAATATTTGCAGTCGTGATATGAATCGCATGCGGCAACCCTTGTGTATCGACAGCAATATGACGCTTGATCCCCGATACTTTCTTCCTGCATCATAACCTTTCTCTTGAGCTGTATCAGTATTTTTACGCTCTGTGCATCAACAATAATAAAACTAGTTTTTTCTTTCCGTCCATTGCTTTGTCGGACCTCTCCAACCAATTTTTTTTAAAATTTTTTCAAGAGTGCTAACTGAGCTATCATTTTTCTTTTCGCTCCAGACGCTAAAATAATAGTGGCATGTACGCCATTTAGGGAACTCTTTTGGCAACATTCGCCATTGACATCCACTTTTTAAAACATACAAAACCCCACGGAACACATCATATAAATCAATGCTTCGAGGGCGAGTTTTCTTGCGCGCAGATTCAAGAGTAGGCTTAATCTTGTCAAATTGTTCGCGATTGATATCGCTTGGGTAGGAATGAGTCACGGCGATCTCCAAAACAAAATGCTGAAAAATAAACCTTATATACTTTTCAACCGTCATTTGTCACCACATTTCAGAATAATACAATCGCTGATATGGGGGGCCCAGACAGTGTAAGATTATCCGATGTCGTTCCTTAAGGTTCGTGACTGAGTGCTTTTTCCCATTTATAAAAACTACATGTAAACCTAAAAAACAAAAGAAAATCCACCTTGAGGTTGGGTTCTGGGCTGGTTTTTTGAGTTGATTCGGGAAAAACTCCTCTTCTTCTTTAAGTCGGGTTCTAACCCTGTGTTCTACTGCTGCATAGACTAAAAGGCAAAGCGTCATAACCATAAGTAAAGCTTCTATCCGCTCTGGTTTTTTCAAAAATAATGAAGAAACAAGAAAGTCAGGACTCTTTAAAAATCGGAATCCCCGCTCAACGCTTTGCTGAGATTTATATGTTTGAAGAACCTCCAACATTGGAAAGCTTTTTTTATCCATATCATTTGTGGCTAAAACGAAAAATCCCTTTCGTTGCTCTAGCTCCTTCAAGGTAGCCAAACTTGTGCAAGGTACCCTTGAATTTGGTAACCTACAACTTGAGGAATCTGTCCATTTTTAGGGCGTCCAGAAACTAGATGTTTCCGTACTTCTGAAATCACAAAATCATTGATTGATAAGTATTTATATTTTTTTAATGCTTTCTTGTAACTGGTTTCAGCATCTTTTGGACAGGAAAAAACCTCTCTTCAAAGCTTCTCAAACTCTTTCAGCTCCTTTTCACTTCCTTTTCGAAAGTTCTTTTTTAAAGTCTTAACCTCTCTGCGATACGCTGCCTCACTGAAAATCACTATCCACCGTTGCTCCAGATCTCCATAGCTTTCATTGATTTCCCAACCCTTTATAGCCTTCGCATAAGCAATCCATTCTGTCCGGGGTAACTTGCTGTACAATCTCCTTTTCTCTACTAAGCTGACTCGGAACTCGTGTTACAAACAAAGAGTCGGAGTCCTTTAAGGCTTGAATAGAAGAAGGAGTATAAAAGAGCACTGTCTCCAACTATGTAACGGTTTTTTACTGCAGATTGGAAGCTGGATATGTGCTTTGCAACAATTTCAGAAAACGCTGTTTTATCCGCAGTATTTCCACCAGCTGCCTGCATAAACAAGGGAATGTTTCCTTCATTAGACGTAATTAACTGAAGAACAACTTGATTAAGCTTAGGCCTATGATCCCTGCTATATCCTCTGGTGATTTTAATTCTGTGGTCATCTTGTTCAAGCTCGCCGTTATACTCACCGTCAACATGAAAACTTGTCGAGTCAAGATGAAGGCTTTTGATTTTGATACCTAGAATATTAACGGCTTGAAGAGATATTGCACTAAAAAGATCTGTAACACCTGTGCAAAGAAAACAGCTTGTCGAGCGTTCTTCCAAGCACATTATTATCGACTTGTTCTGGGGAAACATCTGCTCCGATAAGATGCTCTAGCGGTTTATCTTCAAAATATTCTGAATATAGATATAATGTTCTTCCAACAAAACCCAATCCATTCATAATCATGCATTTGACATACTGCCCGAAGGATAGGTTTTTATTTGGATCTTGGTCTCCATAAGCTCCGTCAATCTGTTCAACGAGACCAATTTCATCACACATTCCTGCGATACGATCTCCAAATGATCAACATTTGTTGTTGCTAATTCCATAAGCAAGAATTTGATAAATTTTCTTAGAAAATCAAAATTAAAAAT
>CALOCV010000019.1:0-11998 GCA_942491955.1 Parachlamydiales bacterium | reverse complement strand
AAGCTCTCAAAAAAGTCCTTTCAGCAACTCCATCAGTTTGTTATCAAACATGTGTGATGAAGGAAAAATTTGAGAAAAAAAGGGTTTACACATATAATGTCCATGCCAATAAATAAGCACATAACCAGCAATTCCCTCCATTGATGTCTACCACAGAGGGTACAGAGGGAAAATGCGTAAAGAAATAGAGAAAATTTTCGTGCGAAATCATGGGTTTTTTCTTTTTCTCTGTGAGTTCTGTGGTGTAAATCTTTAAGGACGAATGCAAAAAAATAGCGGGAGCTACTGGCACACAACTTGGATTCAAGATTTTTTTTGCGAAATTTGTTTTGGAGATCGCAGCAATCTCTTGTGAGTTTGCAAGATCAGGGGCGTTAGCTCAGATGGTAGAGCGCAACAATGGCATTGTTGAGGTGATCGGTTCGATTCCGATACGCTCCAAGATTATACCCAAACAACTTCTTGAAGTTGTTTGGGTATAATACACTCCTTACTCTTTAGCAGTTTTTTTCCAAATCTTGCCTTCAATAATCGTCCGAAAATTATCCGGAGCGAGATATTCCCCATGAAAGGCATACTCCTCATTGGGTTGTATATGGTAGCTTTCGTACCCTTCCATCTCAGGATCGTTGCGAAATTCCCAAGCAAGGATCTCCTCGTCGTATACACCTTGCCCTTGAATCGATCCGACCAATGAATTTTCTAACAAAATGCTAAACGTCGATCCCGATTCTTTTTTAATCGTAAAGGTATTCACAGTCTCTTCATCGACACCAATGATTTGTACTTTTTGAGTACAGAAAATTTCCCCTTTTTCCTCCTTACCCACTTCCCATGAGGTATAAAAAGAGAGGGATTCAGAAGAGGAAGGAAAAGTGATATGCCCCTGCCCAAGCCAATGGCCCGGAACAAAAACAAATGCGTGTTTTGTCATCATAAATCCGAAAAAATAGAAAACGCTAAAACATAAATCGCCGACTATAGATGCTTTGTAAAATGCCAAGGGCCATCATGGTTGTCTGAATGGATGATCCACCATAAGTAATAAGAGGGAGAGGAACCCCTGTGATAGGCAAAAATCCACTCATCATTCCCATATTGACCAATACATGCATCGCTAAATAAACCGCTATCCCTGCAGCTAAAAGACGCCCAAACGAGTCGGTCGCGACAGCAACAACCTGAAAACTGAAATAGAGAAGAGTATAAAAAAGAATCATGACTAATACAAGACCCATCAGACCGAATTCTTCTCCAAACGCAGGAAATACCGAATCGGTATAAGGGTAGGGAAGCCATCCCCCTTGTGTAAAGGTGTTTTTTCTCCATCCTGTTCCCAACATACCACCAATGGATATGGCTGTTGCAGCAGCTCTCTGATGGTGAGAAGAGGGATCGAGACGATGAAATTGATACTCTTTCAAAAAGGTCATCGCATAGGGACGAATCGTTTCATGCGGTAAAATTCCTAAAAAAATGAGCGCCACAAAAAAGAAAATGATCGCTCCAAGATAAGTCATTCCTTTAACGACAAGGGGATGCATGTCACCAAAATAAAACATCACCAAAGTGATGGGAAATAAAACAAGAGCAGATCCAAGATCGGGTTGTTTGAGAATAAGAAGAAAAGGCATACCGACAATCAAACAACACCAAAAGACATTTCTCCAAGATCGCTGGATGCCAATATTTTTTTCTAAAAACCAACTGAGAGCAAAAACAACTGTAAGCTTAGCATATTCAGAGGGCTGGATTGCCATGGGAAGAAAAGGAATGCGATACCATCTTCGAACGCCTTGAATCGATGGCATAAAAAATAACCCAATCAAAGCAATTAGGGTTAAACCATAGAGAATCCACGTTCCTTCTCGGATCTTGTTGTAATCAAATCCTGCAAAAAATAAAAAAATCAGAATGCCAATGCCAAATCGCTGCATTTGTGAGTAGACAAGAGGCGTGAAAAATACGGGATCCGAAGAGAGATCTATAGGATTTGCTGCATGAGAAGAGAGGATAAGAAGACTCACTCCCATTAATACAATCAATATCGGAAAAACCCGATAATCCATTCGGGAAAGATGGGAAAGACTCCAATTCATGTTACACCCATTCTGGAAACTAAAAAGGAGATAGGTGAAAAACACCTATCTCCTTGTATTTGCGAGCAAATAAAAGCGTTCGATCTAGTAGTGACTACCAATCATGAAACGAATACCCCAAGAATGGAGTTTTGCCGTAAGTCTTGATTTTTCAAAAAGCGTTAGATCGCTTTCTGTTAGATCGATTTTTTTATTTGCGGTAAAACGCTGGTAAAGAGCTTCAATACCTGCATAAACGCACTGAGTAATGTCGTATTCCCCACCAATACGGAAAAGGTATCCATGTGTATTTTTTCTAGCGGAAACGTCAAAGTTCCGTAGAAAATCGGAAGGGAAAAATGTTGATGGAATAGAAAAGTCATGAGCGACTTGTTTCTTTCCTTTAAAACGAGCAAAGTGGAATTCAAATTGCCCGTAAAGACGGAAACAATCACAGGAATCGTACAAGGTATCGAATCCAATGAAAGGACCGTACCATTTATTCAACCACTTGTCCTGATGACAACTTTGGATGGTGAGTACGGGCTGATGGGTAACAGGGGCTGGTGTTACAGAAGCAGGTTCAGGAGCGAAACGTTGGTTTCGATCAATGAAAACATACTGACTTTTGTAGCTATAACCAGCAACCGGTGCGATTACCCAACATGAATTCCAGCAACGGAAGGGGTAACCTAGAGCGAAGGAGAAGTCAACAGTATTCCTTCCATCAATGACGTTGTGAATTTCGACGACATCTACTGTGTCAATTCCACCTGTTGAACTTTGAACAAATCGAAATTTTTCATCGTGGTTACCGTCTAAAATCCAACCGATTTGTCCTTCTGCACGGCCGTAGACGCAATTACAAAAAGTGCCATCAAGATGAAGACCTAACTGTAATACATGAACGTCATTGAAATTTGAACGCAGTAAGTCATCCTCACTGTTTTCAAACTCTATTTCATTCGGGATTCGGAGCTTCCATTCATAGTTGTCCTGCCGATACCCGACATCGAAACGCAGATTGGAATGACAATCCCAGCAATCCCATGCTGCGTTCATTGGGGTGTTACTCAATAGAGCGACACCAATAAAAAAGGTGCTTATCCATTTTTGCATGGTTTTTTTTCCTCTGTTTTCTTACGAAGATGTTGTTTTAAATGTTCCTGAAATCCTCTTTTTAACAAAAAAAAAGTTTCTAGGCAAATAATTTCGTCTATTTTTTCCATTCAAACCCTTTGAGAACCCTACATCTGTTCATGAATGTACAAATAAGAGTGTGGGCCATTGTTGAAATATCAAAAAATAATGGCTCTCAATACTAACAGAATGGGATTTCATTGTGTACCTCTTTAGCGCAACATTTTAATTTTATGACACAATCACCATCTCCAATCAAGGGATTTCGCGGAATTTTTGCTGTATGTCTGCAAAAAATCATTGAAATATTTTTTTTTCTTGGGCGTGTCACCAATCGTCTAAAATAGCATCTCACGGTATCTAATTGGACGATAAATCGTGTTCAGCCTCGTTAACGGATTACACGTTTGCTTCGGCTTCCAAACGATCCATCGTCAAATCATCTACCCTGATCTACAAATTCATCCAATTGATGACACGCCTTTGTCTAGCCCATTTTTTACTTTTGGTATAAAACCTCGTCTTTGCTCTTTGTGTCTTCGTACCTTTGCGTCTTTGTATTGCATTTTTCTAAACTCATTGCCCTAACTCCAAATTGTGAATTCTTGCGATAAGCTTACGCGATGTGCGAATTTTCATGTATCATGTGGAGTGCGATGGCCCTGCCATCGCTTTTCAAACGCCGGCAGGGCCTCCGCACTCCACATTGAAGCTAATTTCTATGCACTCTAGGGAAAATGTGCGGAATGACTAGTTATTGCCATGAAAAAATCGCACATCGCGTTAAGCTTAATACCATTTATCAGAAATAACCTTGAAAATTTTTCCTCGATACATTGAAGAATCTCACAACACCATGCTCCAAAAAAAAAAATCGCACATAGTCAAAGACTATGTGCGATTGTGGGCAAAAAGGTTTTTTTTTGCTTACTAGAAATGGGTTCCGAGAGTAAGACCAAAACCATATCCGTGGTGTTTGTTCTTAATACGGA
Organism: Parachlamydiales bacterium; assembly: GCA_942491955.1. Lineage (GTDB taxonomy): Bacteria > Chlamydiota > Chlamydiia > Chlamydiales > CALOCV01 > CALOCV01. The sequence goes on along the minus strand of CALOCV010000019.1, from coordinate 7,788 downwards.
ATTTTTGACCTGGTGCCAGTGCTTCAAGAATCGGTTCTTCGACTTCCGTAGCGGGGTCGCAACTGACTCTTGCTTTTTTGTTAGCACTCCAGTCTTCATAGAAAGCATAAACACCTAGGATCCAATCTTGACACAGTTCATAGTTACCTCCAACGCGGAAAACAAAACCGTCTGCATTGTGAGTACTTGTGTTAAGAGAGTCAAACTGGACAACACCTGTTTGTGATTGGACTTTCCCTTTAAACTGGGCAAAATGCCATTCAAATTGACCCCAAAGATTCCAGCAAAGGTAGGGGTTATATTGAAAATCAAATCCAATCCAAGGTCCCCACCAGCGAGAAACAAACTTGGTGTCAGCGTGGTCGTTATCAATAATAATGACCTGATGAGCAACCATGCTATTTGCTTCTGTAGCTATTAGAGAATTCTCGCTTTCATCTTCTTCGAGAAAAGCAGTTGTTGTTGTTGTGGGGGGCTCAAAAGAAAGCCTTTCATTTTGTTCCACACGGTAGTTCTGCTCTTGATAAGCATATCCAACAACGGGAATGAACTTGACCGTGCAATCACAAAAGTAAAAAGGGTAGCCGATGCCTAATCCTAGGTCGATTGTATACCGACCATCGACGAGACTATCAACATGAGAGGTATCGAAAACAGCTCTCTCTTTTGCTACAGCACCTGGTGTTAGAAGAGGGGTAAAGAATTGGATTTTCTGACGAAAATCTCCATCGAGCACCCATCCCCATTTGGCTTGACCGCGGAGGTAAATGCTGCAATCGACGATGGTTGAAGCAGCTAGGCCCACTTCAAAAATGTGAATTTGATCAAGAGAATTCGAGATCTTAAATAAACATTGCTCATCGACTGGAGCTTTGAATGACCAGCGAGAATTATCTTGCCGGTATCCAATAATGACTTCAGCGGTTGCATCGGATTGAAACGCACTGAGGTAGGGTGCGGAAGTGCCGATAGCAACCAGCATCAATGTATTGAACCACTTACGCATATTTTATCCTTGTTAACGTTTAGGTTTATGTAATTTTTTGTTTGCTTTGACCATATTAAATGAAGTCCGTTGTTCCCTGCTCGCTAAAGATGTAATAACAAAAACGTGCTGAGACATATTCCTGAGTATAGTTGATGACTTCATTTTTTTTAAGGGGTTGAAGCAAGTTAAAATATGTAGTCTTTCACCGACACTATTGTATATCAGTGATTGTCTGTCAATGCTTTTTTTGTTTTTCCTGTTGTGTTTTTTGTATATTCTTTATTTTCAGTAATTTACAGTGTACACTTTTTTTGCGATTTGCACGTTTTGTTAAAACCGATTCAACCGAGCTTCTCTTTACCGTCTAAATAGGGTTGCAAAACCTTTGGAATGACAATCGACCCATCTTCTTGCTGATTGCATTCCAATAAAGAGACCATCAAACGGGATGTCGCAAGGCCTGATCCGTTCAATGTATGCACAAATTCGGACTTCTTTTCTCCCTTGCGTTTCCACCGAATCAACCCCCGTCGCGCCTGGTAATCGGTACAATTGGAGATGGAAGATACTTCATAGTATCGGTCTTGTCCAGGAAGCCATGTTTCTATATCAATGGTGCGCGCAGAACTAAACGACATGTCACCTGAAACAAGTAGCATCCGTCGATAATGTAGGCCGAGCCCCTCAAGGACCTCTTCAGCACATTCGACCATCCAATCTTGCATTTGTCGACTCTCTTCAGGTTTACAAAAGACGAACATTTCAACTTTGTGAAATTGATGCATCCGTATCAATCCCCTTTCTTGCGCTCCTGCGGCTCCCGATTCTCGGCGAAAACAGGGAGTAAATGCTACATAGCGCAAGGGGAGATCTTCTTCCTGGAAAATTTCATTCGCATGCAATCCATTTAAAGGGACCTCTGCTGTTGGAATTAAATAAAAGGGATATTCCGGATCATCTAGCTTGAATTGTTGATTGGCAAACTTGGGAAGCTGCCCGGCATAATACATCATCTCCTTTCGAACAACAACAGGGGGAAGAATGAGATCGAATCCATTTTTGATCTGAACAGAGAGCATGTATTGAATCAGAGCCCATTCGAGTCGGGCTCCCCACTTTTGATACAAAGGCCAACCGCGACCTGTGATTTTGGCACTTCTTTCAAAGTCAAAAAGCTTCAGTGATTCGTTAAGTTCGAGGTGATTCTTTGGAGTAAATGAAAAGGTGGGTTTCTCCCCTTTTTGTTTGAGAACGACATTGTCGTTCACATGCTGCGAGTCGGGAACGTCATCGAAAGGAATATTGGGAATTTGAGCAAGAATTTCATAATACGCATTTTCAAGTTGTTGGATTTCTTCGTCAACAGCATGGATTTGTGCAGCAAGAGATTCTGCTTTTGTAAGAAAAGCGGAGACATCATTTCCTTTTCGCTTTCCCTCCCCGACCTGTTGCGATAACGCATTCCGTTCCGCTTTCCACTGTTCAACGAGATGAATCTTCGTTCGAAGCTCTTCATCGAGCAAAAGAATCGTATCAACAGATAGATCGGGATCTTTTCTTTTTAACTTTTTTTCGATATCTTCCCGTTCACGCCGAAGAAGCTTAATGTCAATCATGAGTACCTTTTTCTGTTGAAACCAAGTTGTTACCTAGTGGTACCCTAGATGAAAATCGCGATTTTTTAGGGTTTTGTCCTCGAATTTCTGACATACTCAAATAAGCCGGTGAAAATTTATGGACAAAAGCGGAAAAAAAACGCGTTTCCAATGCATTGCCAATAGATAGCAACTCGGGTTTTTGCAACGAGGATAGAAAAGGCGCAGGAATAAATCAAGCAATACCCATGAAAAGAAATAAAGAGTCCCATTTACATTGATACCCAAACAACTTCAAGAATTGGATTTATGGGTTTTCTCAAAGCCATAAATCCAATTCTTGAAGTTGTTTGGGTATATTACGTTTGTTATCATCTGGTACAAGCTCGGAAAAATTGCGGGAGAGACAATTGTGCATTTAAAAAAAATGGTTCTTTACGGCTTTAAATCATTCGCAGACAAAATCCAAATTGATCTAGACGATGCCGATTGGATAACGGCTATTGTCGGTCCTAATGGATGCGGTAAGTCCAATATCGTCGATGCCGTTCAATGGGTATTGGGAGAGCAGTCCATCAAGTCCATGCGTGCAAAGGAACGATCCGATGTGATCTTTTCGGGGACATCCCAACGCAAGCCCGTTAACTTTGCTGAAGTGACTCTTGTTTTCAATGATAACCAAGGAATTCTTCCCCTCGAATACACCTCTGTTGCAATCACTCGACGCATCTATCGAAGCGGAGAATCGATGTATCTCATCAATAAACATCCCGTACGTCTCAAAGACATCCAAGAGCTTTTTCTCGATACGGGTCTCGGTCCCAATGGATATGCCATCTTCAAACAGGGAAAGATGGATGAGATCATTCAACAAACACCGAAAGAACGACGGCATATGTTTCTCCGTGCTTCAGGTGTCGAACGTTTTATGGAGAAAAAATATGAGGCGCAAAAAAAACTCGAAGAGGCCGATCACAATATCGAGCGGGTGATGGATCTTGTGCGAGAAATCGAAAAGGAAATGGGTCAACTCGAACAACAGGTTGCTAAAGCCCTTCGTTTTACACAAAAACAGAAAGAATATGAAGAATTGAGAAAACGGATTGCCCTCCATCACCGCAACCATTTTCAACAAAAAAAAGAGGTTCTTAGCCAACAACAAAAAAAACTCGATCAAGAACATCAAGAGGTTTCCAAGCGATGGATGGCTTCCCAAAGCCAATTAGAAGAGGAGAAAAGAACTTTAGCGATCTCGCGCAACCGTTTTTTGGAGAAAAAAGGACTATATCTCGCCCAGAATCACAAAAAAGAATACGCCCAAAAAGAATGGAACAGAGAGGAAGAGAATAGAAAAAAATACCAAGACAAGAAAAAACAATGGTTATTAGAAGAGGAAGAAAATGTTGGAAAAAAGAAACGGCTCGAACAAGAGGAGCAATCTCTAGAACAACAAAATAGAAGCTTGGAAATCGAAGGAAATACTCTCGAAGAAAAAGGGAGATATATTCTACAAAATCTTGAAAAAGAAGAAGTTTGGGAGAAAAATTGGAGACAAAAGAGAGGAGATAGAATTGAAGAATACCAAAAAATCACCGAAGAAATTGCCAATCTAGAGAAGGATCTGCACCAAAAAGAACTCCACAGTGAGAATTTTTTACAAAAATTAGACGCCTTACAAGAACAAAATCAAGATCATAGTACTAGGGAAACCCACCTCCAAAAACAGAAAAAAGAAATCGCTGTAACACTGGCATACCAACAGCAACAATGGAATGCGTGCCAAGAAGAAATGTTCTCCTTAGAAGAAAAAATAGAGACGTTGACAACGGAAAAGAAAGAGTGTGAAAGAGTGCGCAAAGAGAAGGAACAAGAATACCAGCAGACGCTTTCCCGTCTTCAGATTCTTCAACGGTTTCATGATGAAAAAAACGACCTTTCCAGTGATACTAAAAAAATTCTTACCGAAAACAGAAGAAAAGCAAGCCCGCTATTTGAGAAAATCACTTCTCTTAACGATCTCATCGTCTCTAAAAAAGGGCAGGAAGAGATGGTGGCAACGATGCTGCGACCCTACTTACAAACGCTTGTTGTTCAGACGAAAAAAGATCTCCAAAATCTTCTCTCTTTCTGCAAAGAGAAAGGAATTCATGAATATTCTCTCCTTTGCCTTGAAAAAATCAAATTGAAATCTTTATCGTCTACCCATCCTTTTTTCAATCAAGAAAAAACCCACCCTTCTATCCTCTCCCTGTTTCAAGATCTTCTAGAAGTAAAAAACCTCGAAGAAGCCTTTCTGTATGTCCAGCAAGGAGAAAATAAAGAGGCTTGGATCTCTTCAGGATCTTTTCTCGATCATCGCGGCATTCTACATCATTTTCGCTTGAGCGAAACCAATATTTATCTTCGGACGGCAGAGTTAAAGGAACTCGAAACAAAACGGAAACATCTTGTACAGTCTCTTGAAAAACAAGAAAATGAGATCAAAAAATTGGAAGAAAAAATCACTGCTTGGAACCAAACAAAAGGAGAAAACGATCGCCAGTGGCGTCAGTGTGATCTTCTTTTAGCCGAACAAAAATTGCTTGATAAACAGCTGCAAGAGCAAAAAACCACATTGCAAGAACAAAAACAATCGTTGTCGAAAAAACAGGAGCAATGGACAAAAGCATTGCATCAATACAAGCAAGAGATTGAAGAAGATACCGCCTTGATGCAAAAACTCACTCAACAAAAAGAAGAAATCTATACCCGTCTGCAACAAGAAGAACAACAAGCCAATCACCGTCTTCAACAACTCGCACACCTACGCGATCAACAACGAGAAATCGATAAACGACGCGCCCTCTTTTTTGAAGAGAGAAATCTCTTGCGAGAAAAAGCCAATCTTTCTCGTTTAGAGAGACAAGAGTGGGAAAACATCCACTTTCGAAAAAAAGAGGGGATAAAAGAGTGCGAACAAGGGGAACAACGTTGCTTAGCACGGAAACAACAGCTTGAAGAACAGATCAAAAAAATTGAGGAAGAAGAGAATCTCTCCCAGAGAGAATACACCACCGAATCAGAAAAAATCGAATGGCTTGAACACGCAATCCAAGAGAGAGAAGAAGAGAAGGAGAAGGCATTCGAGAGAAAAAATCGCCTCTCCGAACAAATTTATGAGAACAAAATGGTCCTTGAGAACATGCGAATCTCCTGCGAGCAATATGAGCAAGAATGCCAAGAACGGAATGCTTCATCTGAAGACCTTTCTCCGATTAACGAAAAAGATATCGATTATCTGGAACGCAAGGTGCGTCGTCTTCAAGAAGAAATCACCCATGTCTCTGATGTCAACATGAACGCAACGGAAGAATACGATGAGAAAAAAGAGAGATTTTTATTTTTCCAACAACAAATCGAAGATTACTCTCGCTCAAGGGATGAATTTGGCGAAATCATCGCTCAACTCGAACAAGAGAGTCGCAAAAAACTCCGCTCCGTATTGAATAGGACAAAAGACGCTTTCCAGAAAAATTTTTCCCTTCTCTTCCAGGGAGGAGAAGCAGACTTGCTTCTTGTTGATGAAGAGGATATCCTTGAAGCTGGAATCGAGATTGTTGCGCGTCCTCCTGGAAAAAATCAGCGTTCCCTTTCGCTCCTCTCCGGAGGAGAGAAGTGCTTAACGGCAATTGCTCTTCTTCTTGCTGTATTTAGTGTTAAACCCTCTCCTTTTTGTCTGTTAGACGAAATGGATGCACCCCTTGATGAAAGCAATGTTGATCGGTTTTTGGATCTTATCCACTCTTTCGAAAAAGAGACGCCATTTATCTTAATCACCCATAATAAACGGACTATGAAAAAAGCAAATCGCATTTTAGGTGTTTCCATGGAAGAAAAGGGAGTATCAAAAGTATTATCTATGCATCTGAGTCAAGAAAAGACCGCTCCTATGGTAGTGTGAGTTCATGAGCGAGCGATTCTTTCCCCCCCCTTCGATCCCAAAAGAGTGTTCACCCTTTTTAGAGAAAGCAAAAGAAGGAATGGCACAAGGATTCGTAAAGGAGATCTCTTTTTCTGGAATGACGTACCAAATTCTTGTCGAAGATGCTCTTCTCGAAGAGGAATTTTGGACACTGATTCGGTTTGATTCGCAAGGTGAATGGCAAGATTCTCTTTGCCATTGCCAAGAAGCTGAAGAGAGGGGGTGTTGTGTTCATTTGACGATGGCTTATCTCTCAACTTTTGCCAAAGGATTGGTGCCCATCCATGAACGTTTTAAAGACTCATTTTGGAAAGCACTAACCGAGCAGCTTCTTATTATGTATGGTGATCGAGTTGAGGATTGGAAGAAAGAGGCATCGAAAAAGAGATGGTCGATTGGCAAAGAGGGCTTTATAATTGAGGTGAAAAATGACTCTTTTTGGAATATTCTCTCTCCTCTTATTGAAGATCGAGGATGGGAAACCGAAGAGACATCCATCAAATTTTCCCATTTTTCTGATGAAGAGATCGCTGAATGGTATCGAGGCCATCCGTCATTTCCATTGCGTTATGAACTCTCTATTTGGGCCGATTTAGCCAAGGAATGGATGGTTCGACAAGCCCGTAAAGAAGAACCCACCTTCTCTTTTTTTTATGACGCCGAGAAAATACCCAATCAAGTTTCTTTTTCGTTCTCCGACCATACCGTTACAGCAAAATTAGACAAACACCAGTTACCTCCCATTATTCCCTCTCTCAAAACAGTCCAAACGCCCTTTCATATTGAAGAGATCGAAGAGAAAAAACTCGTTAAGATGACATTTGATGTCGCAACAGGTTCTTTCCATCTCATTCATCATGCAGCAAGCAAACCTATCCAAAAGAAATCATCTAAAGAAGAAATCCTTATTGGAGAGTGGCATTATTTTCCTAAAGAGACGTTTTCTCGCAGATATACCTCACCCTGGCTTGATAAAGAGACCCTTTCCCCAGAAGAAGGAACCCGCCTGTTTGCAGAAGATCCTCATTCTGTGATCCGATACCTCGAAGGGACCCCAATCGATCCCAAACTCCATGAGAGGCAGTATGCCATCTATTTTGATGATCGATGGAACCTTCATCTCGTTGCTTATCTTTTCTCTATGGGAGATCTGACCTCATTGACGACCCGCCATTATGGCCAATGGGTCTATTTAGAGGATCAAGGCTTCTTTTTTCTAGCACCTGCTCGTTTTCCCCATCTTC
>CALOCV010000018.1:0-57213 GCA_942491955.1 Parachlamydiales bacterium | reverse complement strand
AATAAAACGCCGCCCGTTCGAGATTTACGTATTGCTCCTCCAGCAGGCTCATTCTTGACACTTCGATTCGTCGTCTGAGACTTCCCACTATTTTAACCACATTAACAACGATTGGTGGTTTATTCCCCTTATGGCTTGGCGGTGGGGCGATGTTTGAGCCGATGGCCATTGCCATTATTTTTGGGCTGCTCTTTGCCACATTCCTGACTTTAGGATTTGTTCCCATCCTCTATTCTCTTCTTTACAAGATCCGTTTCGATCCGAACTAGTTCTTCTTTTGTAATAGGAGAGGCGACACTCCCTTTAGGAAAGGAGTAGGGGCCGGGATCTTCATAGGTGTCGATATTGGCACGGACACGCAGAATATTGGCCATCCCTCCCAATACTGTGTTGCCAAACTGACCGTTGAATCCAAGCATCGGGATGCTATTAGACGGCGAGATCTTCGGTCAGATTTTGTTGTAGAAGCTGACAAATCGTCTCCTCTACAGCGGGATCTGGATCGTATCGATGCCATGGAGGTGTGGGGTAACCGGAGCGTTCAGAAACAACTGCTCGCACCTCATCATAAGCGTGCTGTGGATGGGTTCCGACACGCGTGCATCCCGAGAAAAATGGCACAACAAGAAGGAATAAGAGACAAACAAAATCACGCATCATATGATCCCGATGACGGTCTTGTAGCAGAGGAGGAGATGGTCGACGCCATTCATGGCGCGATGAGGGTCGGGCTCGGGAGGGACTTGGTAGCGAGCGGCAATGGCATTTTTTGATAGATTGAGACGATGGGGAAAGGCGATATGTCCTTCGACCGTTTGTCGTGCGATCAAAGCCCAGAACATCGAAGCAAAATCGAGCCAGTGATAGGGCCAATTGAGTCGCTGTTGTTCATAAATGGAAACAATTTGTCCAAAAAAGCTCCGATCAAATCCAGGATTCTGACAAATAAAAACGGCTCTTTCGCGTTGCACACCAAGTTCTGTAAAAAGGGAGACGATTTCGGAAGAGACGCTCTTTAAATTTTTCCCCTGCTCCAATTGTTCCCGTGTCATTCCGTGAATCTTAACGCTCGCATGATCTCTTCTATCCCATTCTTCTTGAGTGAGTTGGATGATGGCTTCATATTCTCCTTTTTGCTCTCCACTTCCCATATCAATGATTTTCAAAGCGATTTCAATCGGGACATGGATTTGGGGATCGAGGCCTGTTGTTTCTAAATCAAGAAAAATACTGAGCATAGTCAATGAAAAAAATTCACAAAAAAAAAGCGTCTTTCTCTTGCTTCCATAACATTTTTGCTTTTATCTTGCGATCTAGTCCTGCGGATTGTTATACTTCGTTGCGCGTTGCATAAAATAAATCGAGATATTGTCTTGATCGTTTCTTTTTTTTCTTCTTTATCGAAATTTTTCTCTCATTTTCGCTATCCTTCGGTTTTTCCCGAAGAGATCGCAACTTCTCTTGGAATTCCTTTGCCCGAAGTTGCATCATTTGATGATTTCCTCCAAGCCCTGACAACGACGTGTTGTTCTCCAACAAAGCTCAAAAGGTATATGCCTCGCGAACAGGCAGAGCGTGTTTTTTCAGGAGCGACGTGTAAAGAGCGGTTTAAGCAAGAATCCCTCTATTCGTATTATTTTTATGAAGGTTGGATAGAATTTGTCTTGATCTTTGATGACGACTCTCGCCTTCGACGGCTCTATCTCCTGCATCAATATTTAGAAAAAAATCAAGAACTCCCCCTTTTTCGAGACAATTCTTAATACCAATAATGAGAAATTACTTTGCAAATTTATTTTTTTAAATTGGTATAATATGGCTGTTCCTCAACAAAAATTCCGCGAGGTTGTTCTCCAAATTTTGTATGCTTTGGACCAACATGTTGTCGATAAAGAGGCTTTGATTTCTGTATTAATGAAGGAAAACGCCATCCCCAAAAAAGCTGCTTGTGAAGCGTTTGCTTTTGCTGAAAGAGTACGTGAGCACTTATCTGTCATTGATGAAAAATTGGCTCCACTATCAGAAAATTTTGATTGGAAACGTTTTCAATCAGTAGAAAAAAATATTCTTCGTTTAGGGGCTTACGATATTCTCTACAATGACCAAATCGATGATCCTCTTGTCTTGTCGGAATCGGTTCGTTTGGCAAAAAAATTTAGCACACCTGAAGCAGGACGCCTTGTCAATGCCCTGCTCCATGCTCTATACATGCAAAAAAGCTGAAGAATTTTGAACCCTTCTTTTTTTATCAACCATGTTCTTTCCCGTCATACGACAATAGGCATTGGAGGTCCTGCACGATGGTATCGCCCTGTATATACCGTTCAAGAGATGCAAGCTCTTCTTCCCTATTGCATTCAAAGACAAATCCCCTATCACCTACTTGGGAAAGGATCGAACTCTCTTTTTGATGATCGTGGTTTTTTTGGAGCGATTCTTCATAATAAAATAGGGTTTTTCTCTGTCGTGGAGGAGGGACTTTTCCATGTTGGAGCGGGGTATAGTTTTTCTCTTTTGGGAACCCAAACCGCACGGGAAGGGTACATGGGTTTGGAATTCGCTACGGGGATACCGGGAAGCGTCGGAGGCGCCATTTTTATGAATGCGGGAGCGAATGGAAAAGAGACGGCAGAGGTTCTTGAAGCGATTGACTACGTTGATGAAAGAGGCATATTGCACACTCTATCTCGTCACGACCTTTCGTTTAGTTTATCGATTTTCTCCTTTCCAGCAGTTGCCAGGAGCGATTGTTGGAGGCCTTTTCCGCCTACAGAAAGGAACAGATATCCGTTTACAGCAAAAAGAGATGATCCAATACCGGACAGCGACACAACCTTATAAAATCCCCTCCGCAGGATGCATCTTTCGCAATCCTCCCCTTCATTCTGCAGGAGCTCTTATTGAGAAAATGGGATGGAAAGGGAAAAAATTTGGTGGAGCAAAAGTATCGGACAAACATGCCAATTTCATTGTGAATGCAGGAGAAGCACGGGCTGAGGAAGTCCATCAATTGATTGACGACATACAAACCCAAGCCAAGCATGAGTACGGTATCGATCTTCTGGTAGAAATCCGAAGAATCCCTTATAACGAGGAAAAAAAACGATGAATGCTTTCCGCGCCGATCTTCATTGTCATTCGATCTATTCAGATGGAACCGACACTCCTTTGGAGTTGATCCAAAAGGCCGTTGCGATAGGATTACAAGGTCTTTCGATTACGGATCACGATACCCTATCCGCTTATCCAGAAGCTCTGGAAGCCGCCAAAGCCGAGGGGCTTTTTCTCCTTCCTGGCATTGAATTTTCCTCAATGGAGGAAAAAGACTCGGTGCATATCTTGGCATACAGCTTTTCTAGCACTCACGCTTTACTCACCCAATTTTGTTCTGCACATCATCAACGACGCAAAGAGCGCAATCTAGCTATACTCGATCTCCTCGCGGCAAAAGGGATGCCGATTAGTGAGAAGGAGATGGTTCACTCCATTCCTTGTGACCCAAAACAAATCCTTACACGAACCATAGGAAGGCCCCATATTGCCATGGCGATGATAAAAAAGGGGTATGTTGCTTCTGTTACAGAGGCTTTTCATTCATTTATTGGAGACAACAAGCCCTGTTTTGTTCCTGGAAAATATTTCAGCGTTGATGAAACCATTGAGACCATCCATCGAGTGAATGGATTTGCTATTTTGGCTCACCCCCATCTTTTGTCGAGCGCATCTTTGATGAGACGTTTAATGGAAAAACCGTTTGATGGACTTGAAGGATACTATGCAAAGATGCCAAAAACAAAAGAACAGCGATGGATTGATCAAGGGCGCAAGAAGAACTGGATTATTACAGGAGGATCTGATTATCATGGGTCTGTAAAGCCCCATATTCCTCTTGGTGTTTCTTGGGTTGACGCAACGACGTTCCAAATTCTATGGGAGCGGTACTTGGAAAACAATGAATCGATGCGGTAGAATCTCTATACCCAAACTAAGAACCTGTCTTCATACTTGAAGTGGTTTGGGTACACAGAGGAGGTTGTTTATGCAGCATCTTATTGAATTTTTCCAATCAGATAGTGTGCTTGCTTTAGCCGTATCCGCAACGATTTTTCTTATTACTGTGATTCTCGTTGCTAAGCGTTTTATCGGCTTTATGATTACCCTACTACTCCTTGCCTTTTCTATTGCGGCAGGATATGCCATACTCAACCACAACATGGTTCACGAGTACTTACAAGAGCGGTGGGATCAGCCGACGACGTTTCGGGAAAAAACCGAAGAGAGAATATCGCCCGAGACTCTTAAAGAGCAGATGATGCAAGCTTTTAAGGAAATAAAAAAGCAACTAAAGCAAGAAAAAGAGTCGCTCAATACAGTGATGGAGGATCTCCAAGACCTTTTCCAAGATGTGGGAGAGCAACGGGAGAGACTCCAATCGCTGATTCAACAAAAAAGAGCCTCCTCTTTTGAAGGAGACTCTTTACAGAAAGAACAAAGCAATGATTAATCAGATGCTTTGCATGATGCCAAATACATTGCCATCGATATCGGTACAATAAGCAAGAGTACCTACATCGGGAATCGTCATCGGCTGCATAGCAATCGCACCACCAGCTTCGGTAATTTTCTCCATATATTCATCAACAGAAGAGACGGCGATGGTACAAACGTACCCACTCATCGGCTCACCACCAACGGGTCTTGGTCCCATTCTTCGCATAATGCCTCCGTTAATGCCACCTGGCTGGCACATTCCCCCTGTCAGGACCAACCAATAGTCGTGATCGGGATTGTCCCATTTCTGTATCTCCCATCCGAAAACGGTTTGATAAAATTCAACCATTTTCTCAGGGTCTTCGGCTTGGATTTCAAAATGAACAACGCGGTTTAAAAAAGAAGTGGGATCACATGGACACTCTTTGCCACCTTGTTCGCAAGGGCAATTTTGTTCACAAGAAGCAAAAGCATTTGTTGAAAAGCAGACGAGAAAAAAAGTTGCGCAAACAGCAGAGAGCCATTTTTGCATAGAGAGCGAGTTAAGTCGATTTTTTGTCATAAATATATCCTTATGTTTTGGTCTTATACGAGACTTTGTGTTACATGTTCTAAGAACCTGTCCGGAAACAAAAACTACCACAGAGCCCACAGAGAACACAGAGAGAGGGTTATATCTTTATTCGATGAATGCCTTCTACTAATCGTTTTATATTAAAATTGATAAGTAATACTCATATTATTAAATATGAGTGAGAAAGGATCCGTTTCACGTCCATCTATTTCTTCAGATACATCAGGATTAACTCAATAATTCATACCCCCTCTGTGTTCTCTGTGGGCTCTGTGGTAGTTTATAATCTTTTAAAAAGATTTTGAACAGGTTCTAAGCAACATGCAACAACAAACGAATTGGATTATGCACAATCGGTTGTTTCTAGATCTACTGTTTTTTCTCTACAGGACAACCACAAATCGGACGAGAGGAATATACCCAACGTACTCCCATTTGTTGGCTCGTAATGGACCCTATGCATATTAAAATGATCCATAACCGTATAAAGAAATGCCAATTTTGGCAGTGCATGGACATCCAAAGGGGCGATCTCTTCATCAGTACGTCCCACATACTCTTCAATCGCACGCCAAACCTCTTCTTTTTTCCATTGAAGGGACCCTATCATTTCTGATGCAACGCCAAATATCGAAGTCTTTTCCCCTCCTATGCTAACGACGTTAATGCCATTATCACTGAGTTTTTCCAAAAATTTTGATGAACAGGGGGAAAGACCATCCCGAATGACAGTAGAAAGCGTGATTAAATCTTCGATTGTCGTTGGGTTAGAAGAAGAGGTATAGGAAAATTCTCTCCCTTGAATATCTCGAATCAGCGTAGCGAGAATTTTTGCCGTTCCCCAAGGTCCCTTATAAACGATGAAATCATTCTCATCTTTCATAGAAATTTGAAAGCTTACCGATCCTGAATCCCATGCAATCACTGTGTCTTGATCGTGGCCTGAGCTTGCCACGGCGGTAAGAAATCCAAGCTCTCCCTCTTTTTCTTGTGAAACCACTTGCAGATCAAACCCTTTTTTCCGATTCATCATCTCAATGAAGTTCATTCCATTCTCTGCTTCTCGAAAAACGGCTGTAGCAATCCCCACTTTTTCTTCAGCACCTAGCGAATCCGCAATAGCGCAGTAAGAATCAATCACCTCTTCGGCTTGGGTAAGAATGAATGGACTGAGCTGCCCATTTTGACTTTGTTTGAAACTGTTTCCTAAAAGGCATTGTGTAGAATCGGAGAATAGGATACGGGAAGGCATTCCCGTTGATTCCTCTACTTCAGCAACGGCGAGTTTAATACGCCCGGAACCGATATCTAGAGCCGCTCGCACTGGATTTCCAAAGAGAGAAAAAGAAAACATACAAATAAAAGCAATATTTAAAAGAAAAATTTTCATAATTTTGCCAACACAATGAATTATAAAAATGTTGAGACTGCATTTTACTATGCGATGGTAAAAACTACAAAGAATATTTTCTTACTACACCACACTCTTGAAATCCCAATCTCCGATAGAGATTTTGTGCGCAAGAAGAGGCTTGCAACGTAACAAGGGAAACCCCTTTTTCGTGGGCTCTTTTGATCAAGTACTCGGTCATCGAGGTCCCAAGCCCTCGATTTCTTTCATAAGGAACGATACCTAGATCATAAATCCCTCCTACACCAGATGTTATAACAAGAATACCAATTCCAACGGGAAGGGGCCCCATATAAGCACAATGGATTTCATAGCACGATTTAGGACCATAAGCTTCTTCTGGCATTCCTTTATACAATTTTTGAAAAACTTCTTTTTCTCCTCCTATTTTTTCCATTACTTGAAGAAAATCATTCATTTTTTCCTGATCGAGAACCCGTTCAAAATTCCAAAGAGTCTCTTGATTAGAAAAAGAAATGCATCGGTGAAGAGGTACATACCGAGGTTTTCCTCTTTTAAGCAGAATCCTTTTTGCTGTAGTTTGTTTTGCAAATTCTTGGGCAAATCGCCGTTGCTGACCCACCAAGCACAAGGCTCTGACTTTTTTTTAAAAAAATCCAATACTTCATCTATGCGTTGATCTGCAGAATGTTCTGAAAAATGAGCAGCGAAGACCCCATTGACCACATCATTATGGATTATCGATTGCATCACCATCACATCGGGAAAGGAAAAGAGTTGGACCTCGGGATGCCATTTCGCAAAATAGGCCATCTCGAAGAACATATTCTCCTCCATTGCATGGAGAATGGGTGCCTGTTCTCGAAAATTTTTCTTTTTTTCCATATTGTACAAACAATACCTATTTTTCCATTTAAGAAAAATTCTATATTTGATAATTATAAAAAATTAAATTTAGTAATTTTATGACCTCTCATTTTCCATTCATTCAATTTTTTTCTCTATGCAGCATCTAGGGCGTGTCATCAATTGGATGAATTTGTAGATCGTGGTAGATGATTTGATGATGGATCGTGTGGAAGCCGAAGCAAACTGTAATCCGTTAGCGAGGCTGAACACGATTTATCGTCAAATCAGATACCGTGAGATGCACTTTTAGACGATTGATGACACGCCCTAATAACAATCCTAATAAATAAGTGTGAAAATTGGATTCAAAATTTTGAACGAATCTATGGAAAAATGGATCATTAGCATCCCTATTGTCGGCCTTGTGGGCTTTTTTATAGCTTTATGGATCTACGGATTTTTAAAGACTTTCCCGCAAGGCACACACAAGATGAAGGAGCTAGCACGCGCCATTCACGATGGTGCCATGACGTTTTTGCGCATTGAATACTCCATCATTGCTCTCTTTATCCTGCTGGTCGCTCTTCTTCTCTTTCTCTTTTTACCCCATCCTGTCGGATACAGCTTCCTTCTAGGAGCCTCTCTCTCTCTTCTTGCAGGCTTCGTCGGTATGAAAGCAGCTACCAAAGCCAATGTAAGAACTGCCGAAGCCGCTCATAGCAGCGGAGAAGAGAAAGCGCTTTTCATCTCTTTCCTCGGTGGTTCTGTTATGGGAATCTCGGTAGGATCTCTTGGTCTTCTTGGTCTCGGCACTCTTTTTTTCTTCTTAGGGGAATCCGAGCAATACTTTGCCATCAACGGATTTGCCATGGGAGCCAGTTCCATCGCTCTTTTCGCACGCGTGGGGGGAGGCATCTTTACCAAAGCAGCCGATGTCGGTGCCGATCTCGCTGGAAAAGTCGAACAAGACCTCGCCGAAGATGACGCAAGAAACCCTGCTACCATTGCTGACAACGTGGGGGATAACGTGGGGGATACTGCTGGCATGGGAGCCGAGATATTTGAATCTTATGTCGGATCGATCGTCGCCACGCTTCTTATTGGAGCCACTCTCCCCTCAGTCTCCCTTTTTTCTCGGTATCTGCTCATGTTCCTTCCTCTTCTTCTTGCCTTCGTCGGTCTTTTGAGTTCCCTTGTCGGTATTGGCTCGATTTTCTTTCTCAAGAAACTCTCTTCTGTAACCGCCATCCGCATCGCACCGATCCTCTCTTCTTTTCTCTTCCTTCTCAGTGCATTCTTCCTGATCGATTACCTCTCTATCGATATGATTGATGAAGATCTCCACCCCCTATCCCATTTAAGTCCCTTCTGGGCCATTTTGGCCGGTTCGTTATGCGGGATAGCCATTGGACTCACCACAGAATTTTACACCTCCGGCAGACAGATTCGAAAGATTGCTCAATCCTCAATCACAGGCCCTGCAACTACCATCATTACAGGTCTTGCTGTTGGGATGGAATCGGTTATTCTCCCCGTTCTTTTTATCTGTGTCGCCATTTATACCTCTTTTCTTTTATGCGGCCTTTACGGCATCGGTCTTGCTGCCGTTGGGATGCTTGCCACTGTTGGGATGACGATGAGCATCGACGCCTATGGACCCATCGCCGACAATGCTGGCGGGATTGCACAGATGGGAGGTTTAGACGAAAAAACACGAAAAATCACCGACCGACTCGATGCTCTAGGAAACACCACAGCAGCCATAGGAAAAGGGTTCGCCATTGGTTCTGCCGCCCTCACGGCTCTTGCCCTATTTTCCGCCTATTCTCGCTCGGTTCATCTCGATGCTATTGATCTAACAACACCTCATGTCGTCATCGGCTTGCTGATCGGTGGTATTATCCCCTTCTTCATCGCTTCCCTCACCCTTGCTTCCGTAGGAAGAGCCGCTTTTGCTGTTGTCGAGGAGGTGCGAAGGCAGTTTCGCGATATCCCTGGCCTACTTCAAGGTCAGGTGCAACCCGATACCTCGCTTTGCATTGCGATTGCAACAAAGACGGCACTTACCGAGATGGTCGCACCTGGTATTGTTGCTATTGGCTCACCTCTTATCATTGGATTTGTTCTTGGTCCAGAGGCTCTTGGAGGTCTTCTTGCAGGAGCGACCCTTACTGGCGTTCTTCTCGCCCTTTTCCTTGCTAATGCAGGGGGAGCCTGGGACAATGCAAAAAAATGGATCGAAGAGGGTTCTTTAGGTGGCAAAGGGTCTTATGCGCATAAAGCTGCCGTTATCGGCGACACCGTCGGCGACCCCTTAAAGGATACGTGCGGACCTGCTATGAACATTCTTATCAAACTCATGTCCATCGTCTCCCTCATCATCGCCCCTTTCCTTTAACGGTAGGTTCTAAAATGCACTTTCTTCACCTTTTTGATTAGGTGACCACACCAAGATTTCGATTGTTGTAAATACCTGATAATCAAAAATCCATCGAAATTGCTATTCCATTTTTCCGGAACTTGGGCTTCATCCCAGGAAATAAATTCACAGCGGGAATAGCTAATTAGCTTTTTTTGAAAGCTAAAAAAACATTGATTTAGCTTTAAAAAAAAGCTAAAATACGAGAATGAGTAAGTCGACTATTCTGGAAGATATTTTAAAAGAATTTCACAAAGATACCCTTCCGAAGCTTTTTTTCCGCAACATAGAAATTCCAAACTTCCCTCCAAACATTCGTAAAGCATTGATTTTTATTGGAATGCGTCGTGTTGGGAAAACCTATCTCATGTTCCAACATATGCAAACAACCCTACAGCAAGGTCTTGCCAAGGAAAAAATACTCTATATGAATTTCGAAGACGATCGCTTGCAAGATTTCACTATCGAGGATTTTCAGACCCTTTTGGATGTCTATTTCGAACTCTATCCTCAATATTCCAATGCTGATGACCTCGCCTTCTATTTTGACGAAATTCAGAATGTAAAGGGATGGGACCAATTCATCCGTCGTCTTATTGACCGTGAACGGATGACGATTTATATCACCGGTTCATCTGCAAAGTGCTTGAGCAAGGAGATCGCCACAAGCTTACGAGGACGTTCTCTAGAAACAGAAGTCTTTCCATTACAATTGGCCGAATACCTAGATTATCATGAAGTCAACTGGAATCAACCCACGGCAAAGGATCGATCGGCAATACAACATCACACAAAAAATTATCTAAAAAGAGGAGGATTTCCCGAAATATTAGACCTCAATGATAGCTTGCACCATCGTACGATCCAATCGTATATCAATGCAGCCGTCTTCCGCGATGTCATTGATCGACATCAGTTAAAAAATGCCCATCTTGTTAAATTATTTTTACTCCATTGTCTTCAAAATATTGCCGCTCCTCTTAGCGTGACAAAAGTGCATAAGGCTTTCAAGTCACGAGGAGAAGTGATTGGACGAAATGCTTTGTATGAATACTTAGAATATTTTGAAGATGCTTATTTGATCTGTAGCGTTCCTATTTTTGATCTATCTTTACGCAAACGTCAAGTAAATCCAAAAAAAATTTACTGTGTTGATCCCGGAATCGTTTATAGCTATTCAGTCAAACCACAATTAGAGGAGGGTACGAGTTTAGAGAATGCTGTATATTTAACACTTCGCCATTTAGGTCAAGAAAATATTTTCTACTATAAAACACATTCGGGAAAAGAAATTGATTTTATTACGCAAAAAGAAACGGGCAAATGGTCTCTGATACAAGTTTGCCTTAACATGGATGATCCTGCTACTCAAAAAAGAGAGATCGCAGCGCTCGTTGAAGCATCTCAAGAATGCAAAGTGAATCATTCAACCATCGTGACTCTTGAAACAGAAGAATGCTTGGAACAAGAAGGGTGCACGATTCACGTTCTTCCCTTTTGGAAATGGGCAACGCAACCTCAAAAATAAAAGGCTTTTTTTCTAGGGCGTGCACAATTACCACAAATAGTTACCATGCCCAAGCCCTTCATTGCATTTAATGCCTCTTTTAATAGAATTTATTTTCATCCAATTGACGAGGTGGAAACCCACCCCTTTAGGGGTGGGAGGAAACCTCGCTCCTTTTTTGGTTGCTTTAATTTTCGTATCTGCATAAAATTTTCCTTTCGAGTTAACAGTTTTCAAGGCACTCGAACTTTTTAACCTTCCAAGGTTTGACCTTGTTGAAGGCGGGGCACCTGTAAACGTGCCCGAATTAGCATTCAGCTTGCCGTTTAGCTAAAAGCTTTTGCCTTTAGGCAAGAGTTGTTTGCGATCTAACTAATGTAGAACTGTTATGTCTCGTTTTTTTCTTCTCTTTCTTTTCTTCGCACTTCCCTGTTTTGCTATTCGGGATGCCGACCTCTTTATGAACAAAGGTCCCGATGATGGCGTTATCTTCGTCAACAACCGGGTTCTTGTTCTTGTGGAAGAAACTCCAATCACAACAATGGATCTAAAAAAACGCCTCGATTATCTCTTTGCCAGAGAATACCCTCAATTCGTTACATCTCCCGCTGCACGCATGGAGTTTTATAAAATCTCTTGGCGTTCTGTATTGGAAGAACAGATCCAAAAACACCTCATTCAAGCCGATGGAAAAGAGATGAAAATTGAAATTTCCGCAGGCGATGTCCGCCAAGCGATGGAGGAGCAATTTGGACCTAACGTCATTGCCAATCTTGAAAAAGCCGGAGTAACCTATGACGACGCAGCTCGCGTCATCGAAGAAGACCTCCAAATGGAACGCGTCATTGGGATGCGCATCCATGCACGTGCCGTCCGCATGATCACCCCCTCCCAACTCGAAAAAGAATACGAAAAATTTGCTTCCAACCAAGAAAACATCCGTCCCCCACATTGGTCATACCGAGTCATCACAGTACGCGACCCGGATGAGGCAAGAGGGCAGCAGTGGGCTGAACGGATTCATCATCTCCTGACGGAAGAGAAAATCCCCTTTGAAGAACTCCTTACCCAATGCCAAGAGGGAGACGATTTTTCTTCTGAAACGAAAATATCCGTATCAGAACCATTCCAACACGAAGAGAGTGAGCTTGCTCCCTCTTATCACGACATTTTAGCCACTTTAGAAGACGACACCTTCTCTCCCCCCATCGAACAGGAGAGCCGAAAAGAGGGAAAAAAAGTCCATCGCGTGTTTTATTTAGAAAAATTCAAGGAAAAAGGCATCCCCTCTTTTGCGGAAGTCACACAAAACCTTCAAAATAAACTTTTACAAGAAATTATCCATCAAGAATCGGAAAAATATCTAGAAAGGTTGAATGATTTTTTCGTCGTTCAAAATTTTGTCGACGATGCACAAGAGTACGAGCCGTTCATCTTGTACCATTCCTAATGCACTAGGATTGGTGTAAGAAATGGGTATCGATAGTCCCCATGTTTTACGAGCTTTTCTTGCGGAGCACGGGATTCACCCAAAGAAATCTCTTTCGCAAAATTTTTTGATTGATCAAAATATTGTCAAAAAAATTGTCCGCGCAGCCGATATCCATCCCAACGACGCTATTCTTGAAGTTGGCCCAGGTCCTGGCGTTTTAACAGAAGCTCTACTCCACGAGGGAGCTCACGTCCTCGCAGTAGAAAAAGACACGACTTTTGCTCAAGCTCTAGAACGCCTTCAAACACCCGACCATCGATTGCAAGTTGTAGAAAGCGATATCCTCTCTTTCACTCTTCCCAAAGGAAAAAGAAAAGTCGTAGCCAATCTTCCCTACCATATCACGACACCGATTCTCGAAAGACTAGTTCCACGAAAAGATGACTTTTCTACCATCACCATTATGATACAAGAAGAAGTAGCTAAACGCTTTACAGCAGAACCAGGATCGAAAGATTGCGGTTCGATCTCGGTGTTTTTACAATTCTATACCCATCCCCGCTATCTCTTTCGCGTGAACAAAACCTGCTTTTACCCCAAACCTCGCGTCGACTCCGCCGTCATCAACTTAACACTACGCGAACCACCAAAAAATATCGATCCCAATCCGTTCTTTCTCCTCGTCCGAACCGCTTTCCAACAACGACGAAAAATGCTCTCCTCCTCACTAAAAACCCTTTTCCCTAAAGAAAAAACCCACCAAGCTCTATCCACCATCGGCCTCTCCACAACCATACGCCCCGAAAAAATCTCCTTCAATGCGTGGTGCCAACTCTACTCTTTGCTTCTTGAAAATTCCATGACTTAATCTTGTTTTTTTTTGGGGCTCTGCCCCAAAACCCCGTTGGGGAGCATGGCTCCCCAAACCCCTGCGGCTGCTTTGCAGCCTTCAATCTTGTATTACTTCTGACGTTTGTTTCGCTACGGCTTCTTTGCCTCTCCCTTCGGTCAAGCGGTTGAAGATTTGTAATATAACCGACAAATACAAGACAGCAAAAGTGGCCGCAGGGGGTGTGGGGGAACGGGTTCCTCCGTTCCCCCCATGTTTTACTCATCCCAAGAAAAAGAATCGTTTAATTTTTGTAAAAAAAGAGTCGTTTTTTTCTAGGTAGGGATAGAGAGGAGTCTCTTGGACCGTTTCTCCTCTCTCATTAACAATAGAAAGGGTTGCTATAACGGTTTCTTCTTGGATCGGTAAAGAAGAGACCTCTTTAGGATGGAGAAAGCAACGTAGACGGGGTTCTTCGCAAGGGTAGTAGTCAACAAAAACATCCTCTACAAGGATTGTGGGCACTCTTTTTTTCCCTATGGGAATACTCCATTGTTGAGGCCCCTTGCGAAGAAGATACCGCCGCAATTTTGATTGTTGAAAAGCCTTTTCAAAAAGGCGCTTTGCATCTTGAAAAATGTCACTTCTCTCCTTGCAGCGAAGAAGAACAGCGATGAGTGTCCTTCCATCTTTCGGATCGGTTGCCGCTGCAACAAGACAATTTTGTGCCGCAGCAATGTAACCCGTCTTCATTCCGATGGCTTTTTCGTAATAATGCTTTCCCTTTCGCAATAGATGATTCCCTTGCACTAACGTTGTCGGCTCTTGCTTATTTGTTTTGGGACGACGGTACTTTGTTGTCGCAACAATTTCACGAAATAATGGATGTTTCAACGCCTCCTGTGCGATAAGAGCTAAATCATATGCCGTGGTGTAGTGGTTGGGATGATAGAGACCATGCGGATTGGCAAAAGAGGTATTTTGACATCCTAAATTCTCTATATAAGCGTTCAATTGATCCATAAACTTCGGAACAGAACCCCCGACATAGCGCGCAATCACATTCGATGCATCATCAGCAGAAGCAAGCATCGTACCGTAAGCAAGGACACGAAGAGAAAGCACCTCCCCTTTTTTGATCCCCATATGACTGGCTCCCGGTTCAAGCCAGTGGGCAGGAAGGGTGTAGTTCGATCTCTTTTTCTCTTCAACAGATACAGAACCAATATCGTCTTGTGTCGCACTCACTTCCCGATCGAGATGGTCTTCAATATGTTGCAAAGCATACGCTATTGTAGCGACTTTTGTCGTGCTTGCAGGATTGCACCGTTCATGCGCTTTTTTCTCATAAAGAATAGCCCCTGTGTCAGCATTCATCAAAATCGCATGTTCCGATTCGAGCCTTACATCTAAAGCCGATGCCATCGCAAAAAATGGCACACACAAAAATAAACAGTAGCGCAATGTCATCATTTAATGGCGTTATGATACCAATTTATACCAAAAAATTCAAAAATTCATTTCCGAATAAGCGGATTTTGTAAAGATCGAAAGTATTAAAGGAAGAAAATGCATAAAGTGGATTCAGGATTTTTTTGCGAAATTTGTTTTGGAGATCGCAGCAAACTCTTGTGAGTTTGCAAGATAGAAAAACAGATTGCGCAAAGAAAGATGAAGATCAATTTGTGCACTTTCTTACCGGAATTGGTATTACTACAAAAAAGAGGCAATGGGGAGAACAAACGCCAGAAGCAAAAGACACAAGGGAGGCCGCAAAGCGGCCGAAGGGGGGGGGTTGGGGGGCCTTGGCCCCCCAAAAAAAAGAGCCAGGCTCCCAACAGGACTTAGGCAGAGCCCCAAGAAACATATTAGAACCTGTCTTCACATTTCGAATTTAGCTCATTTCAAGTATGAAGACAGGTTCTTATAAAATGCGTTCCAAAACATCTTCTTTGGTGAAGCCATACTCAGAAAGGAGGGCCTTGTAAGGGGCTGATGCACCAAAGCAATCGACAGCAATCGGTATGCCGTTGCGGCCAATGTATTTATACCATCCGTGAGAAACCGCGGCCTCGATACTGACGCGTATTCCGAGATCTCCACCGAATACCGACTCCCGGTATTCGAAATCTTGGTTCTCGAAAATTTCCCAGCAAGGCATGGAGATGAGACGAACATTTTTTCCCATCTTTTCTAGCTCATCAGCCACCTCTGTTGCAAGGGGGAGCTCAGACCCCGTTGCCACGAGCATATAGTCGGGTTTTCCTTTCTCCTTGCGGAGGATATACGCCCCTCGACCAACCCCTTTAGAGAAGGGGACGAGGGTCTCAGGAACATCGGGAATATTTTGGCGAGAAAGGAGAATTGCCGTGGGACCATCGTAACGAAGCGCGGCTACCCATGCCATCTTCACCTCTTGTGTTCCAGAAGGGCGCATCACTTGTAAGCCGGGTATCGCGCGAAGAGCCGAACAATGTTCCACTGGCTGGTGCGTAGGACCATCTTCACCAAGGAAAATCGAATCGTGCGTAAACTGGTAAATAACTTTTGCTTTTTGCAATGAAGCAAGACGTATCGCGTTGCGCATGTAATCGGAAAACGTCGTGAAGGTACCAATGAAAGGGAAAAACGTCCCACAGTGGTATAGGCCTGTTGCACCCGCTGCCATAGCGAACTCTCTGACTCCAAACTTAATATTTCTTCCGGCGAAATTACCTGGAGTAACGAGAGGATACTCTTTCATCATCGTGTTATCGGAACAAGACAAGTCGGCCGATCCACCAATGAGAAAAGGGAGGTCCTTACCTAGTTCTTGAATAACCGCTTGCGAAGCCTTTCTCCCTGCAATAGGAGCCTGGATTGTCAATTTTTCTAGCTTTTGTTCCAAATCCTCAGGAAGCTTATGCTGACGCATCGTCTCATACTGCTTCAGCAGAGAGGGGTTTTCTTTCGCCCATCGGTCAAATTCTTGATTCCATGCGCTGTACCTTTGTTGATCCTGTTTCTCTTTCTCTGAGAAAAACTGTTTTACCGAATCAGGCACCCAAAAATCTTGCTGAGGTAATCCCAATGCCTCTTTCGTCAATTTGACCTCTTCCGGTCCAAGAGGTGAACCATGCGCTGCATTCGTTCCTGCTTTATGAGGAGACCCCTTCCCAATAATGGTGTGGGCAACAATGATCGTCGGCTTTTTTTGATTCTTGCGCACATGGGTGATGGTTCGATGAATGGCATCGAGATCGTGCCCATCGATTTCATGGGCATCCCAACCATAAGCACGGTAACGCATGAGGGTATCTTCCGATGCCGATTGACTCAACGGGCCATCAAGAGAGACGTGGTTGGAATCATAAATGAGAATGAGATTGTCAAGCTGAAGATGTCCCGCCAATGAAGAGGCTTCATGAGAAATCCCCTCCATCATGCAACCATCCCCCATCAAACAAAAGACTTTGGGATTAAAAATGGTTTGCCCCGTCGTGTTAAATCGCTGTTCCAACATTTTCAAACCCAAGGCGTGACCCACACTATTACCCACACCTTGTCCCAAAGGCCCCGTCGTGGTTTCTACACCCACTGTCAAATGCGATTCGGGATGCCCCGGCGTGTTCGAATGCAACTGACGAAATTGCTTGATGTCATCAAGAGAGACGGGATAGCCTGCGAGATGGAGACATGAATACAAAAGCATCGATCCATGCCCCGCTGAAAGAATGAATCGATCCCGATTCATCCAGCGGGGATCCTCTGCATACTGATTCAAAGCATATCCATAAAGATAAGCCCCAATTTCTGCACATCCCAATGGGAGCCCAGGATGCCCAGAATTTGCTTTCTGAACGCCATCCATCGATAACCCTCGAATGACAAGAGCGACCTCGGCTAGTTTTTTCTTCATCTCAGGATTTAATGCCTCATCAGGCTTCGAGGATATATGCGTCTCAATCACAATCACTACCTACTTTGTTAAAATGCGTTAAACTGCAAGTGCTCAGAATAGCGAAAACATGTTTCCCCCGCAACTCTCGTGTTCTTTCTTCCCTTGGGCTTAATAGGGTCGGGGCTGACATTCGGACATTTGAAACAAATGTCCGAATGTCAGGCTTGATTCCAAAACTAAAGGAAAAAATAAATAGTTAAACTAATCCATCTAATTCCCCTAAAATAGTTTACTATAGTGTTCAAATGTAATAAGTTAATAAATTAACTCAATCATCTTAGACGTTCAAAAAACGGCACTAGAACCCAATGAGATAGAGAAAACGATTGGCAATAAATCAACCATGTTATAGCATCTTCCCCTTTAACTACCTGTCGAGTCTTGTTTTGATTTTTCCACGATCAAGCCTCGTCAGTTTAAGAAAAAATTAATAATATTTCACTTAACTTGTTTAAAGGTATACAGTTATGGGAACATCTATTTCTTCCAATATCAGTACATTCAACCTAACAGAGCAATCGCTTCGTTTTGCCGTCGCATTTTCTGCATTCAAACCCAATGCGATAACAATAGACCCCTCATCGGGTACTGTGACCGTTCAAACAATACAAACTAATCGTTTTTCATCTTATGACGAAAAGTATCGCAATTTCGACGGATATTACCTTTTGCTCAGACAATTCAAAAGATTTACCTTTTACCAAGCAGAACAGGGAACAACACCAGGAAATATGGAACGCTTTTTAAAGATTAGAGAGATATTTAATGATATTTTTTTAAAATCTCCCTTTGAATGGGAAAAAGAGTCCAAAGAAAACAAAGAAAAATGGGCACGGACAATCACCGTTTTAAAACATCAATTCTATCCATTGAAAATCGTGGATCCTGAAGGTACTGTCGAAGAACGCCAAGTCAAGGAAGAAAAACAGAGACAAGAACTTTTTTTTAGACTAATCCAGTGGAAAAAAAATCATCCACTCTTCTTGAATCAGACCTCTCTTAATCCCATCGAGAAAAAACAATTTGAACAATTAATAAAAAACGCAAATGTTGTTACACAAGCTTTAAAGGATTCTACTTACGCCTATTATCTATTCGAACAAATTATTAAAAACAATTTTAACATTGATCTCGTTGTCAACCACCCTTTGGTAATCAAAAAATTTAAATCACACAATATGTTAGGTGCTTTTGCCCGAGGAGGACAAAAAGTCATTCGAGTCACTCCAAATAAAACTGTTGAAATCAAAGTATGTGGTCAATGGAAAACGGTACATTCTGATCAATCGATTGAACTGCCCGAAATCGTTGCAACGGGTTGGAAAGTGCAAGACATCTATGATGATGGGAAGAAAAATTTTTCCAAAGGAAATAGCAAATGGACCTGTTTTCCCGAACAACTTGGCTACGTTCCTTGGAATCCAATGAAACTTGGTTGGGTCAATCCCAACGGCAAAGAAACATTAGTCCCTATCGATAGTAAAAATTTTTTTACCCATTTGCCAATCTATGAATGTTTGTCCTTTGATGAATTAAAAAAACGTTACGGAGAGAATGTTGAAGAAGGAAAGAATCACTATGTTGTCCGTAGTTCCTGTAAACATATTGATCCTGATATTGAAGGATCCCATGGATTTTTTGATTTCGTCTTATACCAGCCCGAAACCCATCAATACAGCGTTTATCCCATGGGAGCCTATGCAAAGCAATGGCCCAATCTTAAAAGTATAAAAGAGACTTTCCTGTTTTTTACAGGCTCTGTAAAAGGAACCATGGCGTTTCCTGATTCGAACGATCAAAACGAATCTCGTCTGCAGTATTTTGAGGCATATCCTCTAAGTCAAGAAGGATCAGATGCCATTCAAACGATGATTTATAAAATGATGGTAGAATCACGTCAAGATCGTCTACTGTTCCAAATAGCTCAAAACAATTGCATGAAAAAAGTTGAAGATCTTTATAACGGTGCAAGAAAAATTCTTACTGCTCAAGGTTGTCGAGAGGAAGACTTAAAAAACCACCTAGGTTCTTCAAAGCCATTGGATGCTTCAATGTCCCTACTCGACCTCAAACCGAAAAACATCCTCTTTAGAAAATTAATCCAAATCGGCAGATTATCTAAAAATCCTGCTATTCAACTTATATGCGTTCGCGCATTTCTTCTTCTTTTTGGATTTTTCCGAAGATCCAATTTTGAAACTACGGACTCTCAAGGAAAAAAGAAAATTATGAAAATTTCTATTGTTTCCCAACAAAGCAAATTATGGCAAGGGATCGCGACAATACCATCTAAGCTTATTGTAGAAGCGCTCAAGGGAAACCAACCAAACGCACGCCTTTACTTTGGCTCATCGGGCAAATCATTGACGATGAACGCGGCTGCTGCATAAATCAAGAAAAATCTTACTCAACTGGAAATATTTGCTTTATATTCATATAATGCACTTCTAGGTTTTCCCACTGATGCTGGTAATCACATGTTACTGAAAGAACCGACATCTTCTTAGTCTCTTGGTTCTGTACATAGAGAACAAGGACAGCATGCGATTCCGCCATAGTAAAATATTCAATCCGCTGAATCTCTTCGTTCTCGTTCAAACATTTTTCTGTCTCAACAATTTTAACGGTATATGGTGCAAGAATTTGACGAAATTGCGCGTCATCAAAATCTCCACTAAAATCTTTTTTCCACACTTCAATCGTATGCTTTCTCGCAGCAAAAAAAATGTACCCATCGTGAGGATGGATCGAAACGGAACGATAAGGATCCTTTGGATCTTGTGATCGAATGACAGGATGTTCAGTCGCTTCAATGGATCCCGAGTCAGTATCAATTTCTCCCAAATGAATGCACCCATTTGAATCTAGTACCACCACAGAATCCGTAAAATGCACTCCATCTGGATAATCGATTTCTTTTACACCTTGACTAAGGGACAATTTCTGTTTTCCAAAGTGAGACACGTTTTGTTGAGTCTGCAAAGGATAACGAAAAAATGTTCCCGTTGAAGAAGCCAATACGACCGCATCATAAGTAAGGGCCCACTTCTCGCCAGCAAAAGCAATGTATTGGGGTAATGTAGAGAGTTCATATGTTACAGGTGGACCAACAAACCTTTTATGTGCTATTTTATAAACAAACAATTGGTTGGCTTTTATGGCTGTTATGTGTACCGACCTATCATCAATAGCGTTTACCAAGGTACTAGCAGTGAGGGCAAAGGAATGCATGTCTTGGGGAATTTCCATAGAACATTCCTCTATTCTCTTACCTCCGTCATTCTCAAAACGATCCAGATAAATGATACAATCTTTTTTTCTTATAATACAAAAATCTTTTTTACCATACAAATCGGCTCCCGCTAAAATTTCCGTGCCTGGTGCGTATGAGATAATCAATAGAGCTTTTACAACACCAAGGCGATGATTCCAACGATATAGATTAGGCCCCTGAGAAAATATAACGCTTCCTAATTTTTCAGCGTACGTATGTCGATTTGTTTGCTGTCCCAGTACATTAATTTCGAGTTGTCCATATCGGAGAAGATGGGTTACTTCTGTTGGATAAAGACCTCGGGAAAGGGATGATGCGCTGTTCATAATAAAAAACCTATATATACGTGTGGATGGATTTATAAAAATTGCAGTATGTATTGCTAGTTGCCGATGAAAAAAGAAATAGAATTCCTTTAATTCGGTTTAAAAGCGCTAAAGGATAGGATGTTCGATCATTATTCGCAAATCATTTTAGATAAAAAAGGCCTTTCATACCAATGGTATCAATCTGCCTAAAATAACAAGGGAACCACTTTTCCAAAATGATGGTAAATAAAAAATTCTATGTATGCTAAAAGGGAATGGGAAGTCTCTTTCCAAGTGTGTAGAAATCACTTTCTATGCAACCCATTCTACGTAGAATAAGAGTAATAATGCAAGGCATTTTCCCTTTTTAATACTTTTAAAATGCTTTTGTTAATTTACTAATACTAGGAACGCATACAACGCATTATTAAACTATAGACATCTATTAGAGGCTTTGGGGTCAGGCCTGACATTCGGACATTTGAAACAAATGTCCGAATGTCAGGCCTGACTTCAAAACTAATGGAATGTGATTTTAAATTCATCTCATTGATTACAAGAAAATTACGTTGAATTTCTTAGAGAAGAAAAATCTTTTCCTTTGGCAAAAATGTCTCTGAGGAGTATCAATGGGGGGAACTTTTGAGAAGATGCATGGTACTCCCTGTTCAAAATACACAGGTCCTTTCTCGCGCTCTTTTTCATACGACGATGCCCATGGTCAACCCAAAAATGACACTGGCACCGAAGATATTATGGAATGTCATTCGATGGTCGTATCGCTTCCGTGCGGCTTACGAAATCCAAAAACATCCCGACAACTGGAAATATGCGGTGTTAGCCGGTGGCGTTACGGGAGCCGCAGAGACATTTACTTGGGTCAAGACCGCTCTTCAAATCGTCTTGATTGGCAAATGCATCCACAACATCGTCCAAACACATTATGCCCTTAACGAAGAGTGGAAATCTCTACAACAAACTTTTGTCTCCTCATTTCCTCCAGGCACTTCTTATCTTTCGCTAGAAAAGAAGGCATCTAAAGCATCGTCTTACCTATCTGCTGGAGAACGAGGGTTTCTTCGGGACCAAAAAATGCGGTTTCGCTTGGTCGTTTACGGAACGAAGGATCATGTTTTTCGGATTTGGCGCTGTTTTGTCCGTCTGATCAATCTCTATGCAGATACGTTGGAGATCGCCTCTGGGAGCGCTTTTGCTATCTATCACCACACGGTGGAGCTTCTTGCCGTAAAACGAAAAGAAATTGATCGATTGAAAGGAAATAAAACTTCGCTCTATGTCGGTTTAGAACGTGTAGAAGAGGTGGTAATCCCCTTTATGAAAAACGTGGGAGTTGACATCAACACCTCAAAAATATTTTTTAAAAACCTCATTGAAACCGCAAAACGGGGCGAACAAGCAGTGAACTTGGCTGAAAGAGCCTTAGAACGAGGGCGTGCTCTCATCACCGATGTCTTTAGCGATAATATGTTATTTCCGGAAGAAACGTTTCGACGTGCCTTTGCGATCCATTTTACACGTCCGGTTGAAGAGGCCGAACGGCAAAAACAGTTCCGTCCTGGAACTTCTTCTCCCGATTTTTGTGGACAATCCATTCTTCTTCCCTCTGAAAATGACGCGGGGGATGGTGATCTTCTTGACTCCAAAACCAACGGTGTCTCCCTATACGACCAACCTCCCCCTAGGGCATTCCAAGAAGCTCTACAATAAAGAGAAGGCCGCTTTTGCGGCTGTTCAGGAGGTTTTGGGTATGCGGTACCGGTAGGCGCATTTTCTATTAGGAAAATTCGCCCATCACATTTATACCAATTCCGGTAAGAAAGTGCACAAATTGATCTTCATCTTTCTTTGCGCAATCTGTTTTTCTATCTTGCAAACTCACAAGAGTTTGCTGCGATCTCCAAAACAAATTTCGCAAAAAAATCCTGAATCCACTTTATGCATTTTCTTACCGGAATTGGTATTATTTACCCTATTTGGTATAAAGCACTGATTGCCGCCCTTGCCGCGGAATCGACAAGAAAGCACGTGGTTCTTATTACAGGAGCCTCGTCCTCGGCTATCCTTTCGGTTAATATTGAAAAAAGTTTCAGAATAAAAAGCCATAGCTCATATTCAGTACGTGGTATCACCGAAGGGACACGATTGTTCAATGAAGTCAACAAAAGCCCTGGAAAAATCTGCAGCATCCTTACCATCGACCACTCGATGATCAAAACTCCATGAAAGGTTAATCATATCACGAGCTACAACTGCACCGTCTTTGATAATAGGGACTTTGCGTATTTCAGCAATAGCAAGAATAGCTGTCTGAGGAAAATGGATGATTGGTGTAGCCCAAAGTCCGCCTAGAGGCCCAAAGTTACTAATCGTAATTGTCGCCCATTCCAGGTCAAATTGACTTAACAAACCTGCTCTGGCTTTAGCAACAAGTCGACTATAACTCTCTGTCAACGTCTTCCAATCCATTTCCCCTACATTTTGTAAAACAGGAACAACAAGCCCCCTTGCTGTATTGCAAGCAATACCGATATTATGAGTGTGATGGATAATCAACTCTGATCTCTCCAAGTCAATTGAACTATTCATGACAGGGTATCGCTTGAGCGCAGAAGAAAGCGCTTGGATAAAGAAAGGCATATACGTCAAACCGCCTTCGGTCTTCTGTCTTTCGGTTCGTAACGCTATCAATGCTGTTGCGTCTGCTTGATCAAAGAACGAAAAGTGAGGAATACTCTGTTTTGATTGGATCATCTTGGAAGCAATGATACGCCGATTTGCAGTTAAGGATATTCTCTCTTTTCTGGAAGAGCAAAAAGAAGAATTGCCTACTACATCGAGAGTGGTTGAAACACCTTTTTTTCCTCGACAATGATCCATGAGATCCTCAGTAGTGACACGTCCTTCTTTACCTGTTCCATGAACTTGATCTAAATCAATGCTCAATTCCTTGGCTAATTTCCGTACAAAAGGGATAGCTAGAGAATTTTTTTTAACATTTTCTTCAACACATAGGTATCTGATAGATGCCACAGATGAGTGAAAATGAGAAGGGTCATGAGATTCATTTTGCACATAAGAATTAATATGTAATTTTTTTTTATTTTCTTCATTTAACTCAATGTCATAAATAGGATTACCTATTAAAGCGATACAACCTTTTTTGTGATAACATTTTGTTAATTTTCCTGCTGCGGGTGAAGAAAGTTCTATAGTTACTTTATCCGTTGTAATAGTAAGAACAGATTCGTTCTTGCTTACCATATCTCCCTCTTCTTTATGCCATTCAACCACCTCTCCTTCGGCCACCCCCTCACCAACATCAGCTAACTTGACCGTCAAAATTTTCACTTTGTATCCTTAGGGGCTCAAAAATCTACGATATCTAAAATTGCCTGTTTTACTTTATATGCATCCGGCAAGTAAGCCTTTTCCCAAGCATACGGAAAAGGTGTGTCTAATCCACAGCAGCGCGATACAGGTGCTTTCAATGCTAAGAAGCATTTTTCCATTACCTGAGCAGCAATTTCCGCACCGAATCCTTGCGTCTTCGGTGCTTCATGAGCAATCACACAACGTCCCGTCTTATAAACAGAGGAAACAATCGTTTCAATATCCAATGGATTCAAAGTTCGCAAATCGAGAACTTCTACCTGTATACCAGAACTCTTCGCAAGCTCTTGTGCCGCCTCCATATTTTGATGATGCTGCGCTCCCCATCCAATCAATGTAACATCTGAACCAATTCGACTCACATCAGCCTGTCCTAAATTAATGGTATATTTTTCGGAAGGAACCTCTTGCTTAAAAGAGCGATAGATTCGTTTAGGTTCAAAAAAAATCACAGGATCGTTGGCTTCGATCGCAGCAATAAGAAGCCCTTTGGCATTGTAAGGAGATGAAGGAACGACCACCAGCAGACCTGGTGTATGCAAAAATTGTGCTTCAGGTGATTGTGAATGATAGTGCCCTCCGCTAACTCCTCCTCCGTAGGGAGCTCGAATGACTATTGGGGAAGAGTACTGATTTCCCGTTCGATAGCGCATCTTAGCCAATTCATTGACGATCTGATCATAAGCAGGAAAGATAAAATCGGCGAATTGTATCTCACAAATAGGCTTTAACCCCTTTTGCGCCAAACCGATACCAAAACCAATAATGCCTTGCTCACTCAGAGGCGTGTCAAAGCAACGTTTTTCGCCAAAAGCTTCTTGCAACCCTTTTGTTACACGAAAAACGCCACCAAAAAAGCCGCAATCTTGACCAAAAACAATCACTTGTTCATTACTAGCCATTGTTTGGTGTAGAGCTTGATTCAGGGCTTGTACAATATTCAGAATAGGCATGGTTATTTCTTCTATTTTTTAAAAAATCGTTCCACTTGTTCATGGTATTGGCGCTTTAGATAAGAATAATTATCAAAATACACGTGATCGATAATGGATTTTAGCGGTGGCTTTAGAGTAGCTTGAGCTGTAGCTATCGCTACGTCTACCTCATTAGCAAGCCAATTTTGATAATCTTTTTCACAGGTGGTATTCCAAACCCCTTCCTTTTCAAGATAAAGCCCTAATCGTATAACGGGGTCAAATTGTTGCGCCTTTGTAACTTCTTCCTTTGCTCGATAGACAGAAGAATCATCCGCAGTAGAATGTCCTCCTAAACGGTACGTTAAAGCCTCTATTAAAACGGGGCCTTTCCCAAGCAAACAATACTCTCTTGCACGACGAACAGTGTCATAAACTGCAAAACAATCATTCCCATCAACGCGAAAAAAGGGAACACCATAAGCCACACCCTTGGAGGCTACCCCATCTGAAATAAACTGTTTTCTGGATGGGGTAGAGATAGCATAGTCGTTGTTACGGCAAAAAAAGATGACTGGTGCATAACGCACAGCAGCAAAATTGACGCCGGCATGAAAATCTCCTGCGGATGTGGCACCTTCACCAAAAAAACACAACACCACATGAGGATCTTTCTGCATCTGCATTCCATAAGCACAACCGGCCGCGTGCGAAATTTGAGTAGCAATAGGAGAAGATACCGTGACTACGTTAAGTTTGCGCGAACCAAAGTGGTTAGGCATCTGTCTACCCAAATTTAAATCGGAAGCATTCCCAAACATGGTGTGAACAAAGTCCTCTATAGGAAAACCCCGCCAAAATAAAGCTCCTAATTCCCTATATTGCGGATAAATCCAATCTTGTAAATCAAGAGCAGCAGCGGCGGCTACAGCGCAACCTTCTTCTCCAAAAGAATTGAGAGCAAAAGAAATTCGACCTTGTCGATGAAGAGCTAACATTTGTTCTTCAACATATCGAGTTAAAACCATTATTTTGTAAACTTTAACGAAGAAATCATTAGAACAATCTCCTTCATAACTCGGTGACAAAGTTCCTTTTTCATCTAAATAAACAATTGTCTCAATAAAAATGTTTTGTGATCTCATAAATAAGGTCGATGCCCCCTCCCATGGATGGATTCATGTTTAACTCCACAAGTTAAGAAATTTTTGCAAAAGCCTCTAATACCAAAAAGAAATAATGAGCATGGCTCATTGTAGCTTCTTGTTCATACCTATGGCAAGAACATTAAAAGATGTCTTTGTTGGAGGAATTTGTGAATTATGGTAGGTTCTTTGTCTAAGCGTATTCCAAAGAAGTTTAAAGATCTCATGTTCGAGGTGAGTGATGGATCCTTTGTATCATACGAAAAATTACCAACAACATCCTCATTACGAAGAGAGCACCAAAATGGATGAAGAGAGAGCGGAACCTATCTCTAAAGAAAATGATGCGTATATTTCAGCTGGAAAATGCGCCCAATCCCGTGAAACGGGTATATTTTTTGATGACACAAACATCGATTTAGATTGCGCTTCTGTTGGTGGCAAAGCAGTAAACATGCAAAAACTAGGTCGCATAGAGGGTATTACTGTTCCACGCTGGCTGGTTTTATCGACTCAGTTGTTTCATGAGTTTTTATATGAAAATAATCTTCTACCCACTATCTATCAATTGGATCAGTTATGCCAAAATCCTAATACAAACGCTTCCATCGTTCAAACTACTGCATCTACATTACGCTCGCTTATCATAACAACACCTTTAAACAAGAAAATATTTTTAAAAATAAAGACTGATTATGAAAAGCTGTGCAAAAACACAGGAAAAATGCGACCGAGCTTCGCTGTAAGAAGTTCGGGAATCATCGAGGACATCCCTGAATCATCTTATGCCGGCTTGTTTGATACCATCCTCAACGTCTGTGAGATACAAAATATCGTAGCAGCTATCCAATCTGTATGGGCCTCTTCGTTCTATCTTCGCGTCGTCCAGGAACGAATTCGTCTAAACATCAAGCAAACACAATGCCATATGGGCGTAATTCTACAAGAACAAATCGATCCTCGTGCATCGGGCGTGGTTTCCACCTGTGTGTTGAGTAATCACTACTCAGGAATCCAAATCAGTGGAAATTACGGATTAGGAGAGAGCGTTGTTAGTGGTGAAGTCTTTGTTGATGGATGGGTTATACACCCCACAGAAGGCTATATTTTAGAAGAGATTAAAGGTAATAAAGAGTGGTGCCACCGCCTGACAGGTAACAATGGAGTAGAAAAAACGAACGTTACAGATTTAGACAAAAATGCATTTGCACTCAATCGAGATGAACTTGCAACGCTGACAACCCAAGCAAAAAAGATTCAAACTGACTACAAGCATGATGTAGATATCGAATATGCTATAGACCAAAACAACAATTTTCTTATTGTACAAGCGCGCCCTCTTGTAGAAATTCAAATCAACGAAATGCAGGTTATAGATCTTAAAAATGTGGAAGAATTCAATGTGATCGCTAAGGGACACTTTTCTGTTGCCGGAGTCGCATCCGGGCGTCTAGTCTTTGTGGAATCTTTGGATCAACTTGAAAAAGGCGAGATTATCCTTGATTCCCAAGATATCGTCCTCGCATACGTTACCACAAACGTCTGGTCTCAGTACCTCGGTAATATTCGAGGTCTTATTACTCGCGAAGGGTCCCCTTCTTCTCATCCAATTTTGCTAAGTCGCGAAAAGCACATTCCTTGTGTTATTGGAGTTGTAGATCTATTCGAACAGCTGATAACCCGTTCAGGCCAAATAGTTACAATAGATGGATTCAATAAATGTATTTATCTTGGGAATATAGATACAAAAAAAGCCAATCCAAGCGACTTATTAGGTCAATTCGAATCCGTATCCGTCAGAGACTGGCCTGATCTTTCTACGACACTCCCCCATCTGCTACATAATCAGATGGCTGTTGAGTACGAACAAAAATATTGGAGACGTACACCGACTTACCCAGTAGTAGGATTCCAACAGGAACTCAATATGATGCGATTTGACCTGATCCCCGACCTACTTCAAAATCAGGAAATAAAAATATTATCCAAAGTTATCGATGGATACACTTGTTGTCAGTTGACTCCTTTTTCGGACTATGTTTCTCTTTTTAAAGATTTCGATACAGATAAAGCCATGCTATTTAATGAAACATATCAGAGTTGCATTCAAACATTTATGGATGTTTCTACAACATGCATGATGAGCAAAAAAAATTGGGAATCATACATTAATACCTATGCGCGTTTTCGATCATTTATTTGGCTTGGAGATGCCCTGCGATCATACGCGCAACGAAAGATTGAAGAAATAGGAACAAGCATACACCTCCCTCTCTTCTATTTGGAAGAGTGTTCCCAAGAAATCCAAGCAACAATTGAAGAAATGGACACAGAAATGCATCGAGAGCTCTACGAACTAGCTTCTCAATTTCAGACCATCCCCCCCTTTGAGAGGGTCGAAACCTTACAAATCCAATGTAAAGAACTTTATGAAGCTATCAAAGTGATCGGAAAAAAATATCGATTTGAACATGCAATATCTTTGGACAAAGAACTCGATTTAAATGTGGTGTATATGCGTGTAAAGGAAGAAATCGATGCTGTTGGTAAAGGAAAAATTTTCTCAACAGATAAAAAAAACCACTTATCGCGCACCATATTGCCTGAAATGAATGAACTAAGGGCGTGGCTACGCATTTCTATTTGGAACCGTATCCTACAGTCGAATTCACACCATATTGATGCTCGTTCTAAAGAAGTCGTACGCCCTAAGCTCATAAGGTTAGGAGATAATCAAGTTCAAAAAAATCATTTAAAATGCCCTGAAAATATTTTCTCCTGTTCCACAACAGAAATTGGACAATTCCTACAAGAGATTCGATAATGACGCAAAAAGATCAAGTCTTAAGGGAAATTCTTTATTCCCAAGGAGTGAATTTTGCTCTTGAAGCACATAACGCCATTTCTGGAAAAATAGCTGAGGAGGCCGGTTTCCCCGTCATTTGGGGATCAGGACTGGCAATTTCTTCTTCGCTTGGTCATCGAGATTGTAATGAGATTTCTTGGACAAATCTCTGCGATCAGATCGAATATATCGTAGACGCAACCTCTGTTCCACTACTTCTTGATGGGGATACGGGTTTTGGGGATTTTAATAATGTCAGACAACTCGTTCGTAAACTTTGCAAATACGGTGTGAGTGGCGTTTGCCTAGAAGATAAAGTTTTTCCAAAAACCAATTCCTTTCTTCCTAACAACCAAAAACTTGCATCCATTGAGGAATTTACAGGGAAAATCAAAGCAGCTAAAGATACGCAGCCGCATGATGCTTTTTGCGTTGTTGCTCGAATAGAAGCTTTTATTGCCGAGTTGGGTTTACACGAGGCAATAAAGAGAGCCTATGAGTATAAGGCAGCTGGCGCAGATGCTTTGTTTATACATTCAAAACAATCCTCCCCCACCGAAATTGAACAGTTTTGTCAACTTTGGGACCACTCAATACCTTTGGTGATCGCACCTACAACGTATGCCCCTTCTACACCAGATCTTTATACAAAGTTAGGCATTTCGCTTGTTATCTGGTCCAACCACCTCTTGCGCGCTTCCATTAAAGCGATGCGCAAAGCAGCACGATCTCTTTTTAAAACACAGTCTCCCCAGAAAATTTATCCTGAAATCACCCCAATTGACGAAATTTTTGAGCTTGTTAATCAAACGGAACTAGAAAAAGCAGGAGAGCGTTATGCCCCTTTCACATGCCACACATCGTAATCTGATCGTCATTGGATGTGGGCCCCATTACCAAAAAAGATACCACCCCGTCTTAGAAGAACAAGGAGCTATCATTTCACTTGTAATCGATTTGCAAGAAAAAAAAACAGTGGTTTTGGATTTTTTTAAAGACAAAAAATCTAAACCAATGAAAACCTTGTTCTTCGATGATTCTTTTCGGAATACCATATCGGTAGACGAGATTGAAACTGCAGTAGCCAATAGGATAGACCTCTCTCCAGTAGATGCCGTGATCTTATGCACTGAACCAAAGGTGCGCAAATCCTACGCACTCTGGGCATTTAAACATCGCTTTCCACTTTTTATGGACAAGCCACCCTGCGCTTTTCTTGACACTAGAAAGATGGATACCCTCTTATTGGACTATGAAGAAATAGTAACAAGTGCTGAAAAGGCTCAGGTAAACGTCGTTGTCTCCTGTGAAAGACGAGCGCATTTTGGATATTTATGGTTAATGGATTACTTACGTCTTTTTACCCAAAGAGAACAGGTGCCGGTTACGTCTATCGATATTCATTTTGCAAATGGAAATTGGGTAACACCTATAGAATATGTCCAACAAGAACATCACCCTTTTAAATATGGTTATGGTCTATTACTCCATTCTGGATACCACTACATCGATCTACTCGTCTCCTTTCTTTCATTCAACGACATCAACGAAGTGGAGTATTCTTTAAAGCTCATCTACACGAGTGCAGAAGAACAATTAACCAGTATAGGCAACGATTCAGCTCAGCGTTTGTCCGACCCACACCCATCTCTCCGGGAAAAGTACGGCGGCTTACGCCATTCTGGTGAGACCGATTTCTTACTCATTGGACAAGCAAAAAAAAGGGGTCAACTTCTTTCCAATTTTTCCGTCAAATTAATAAATACATCCGTCTCTAAAAGGATAAGTAGTACTCCCTCAGTGGAAGCCAAGTGGAGAGCAAGACAAGAACATGTCATTGTTCATATTGGTCATCTCGCTTCTGCGCATGTGACCTGCAACCCCCTCAAAAAATTTGATTCTCAAGCTTACCCCACAGAAGATTTTACCATCCTTATTATGCACAGCCCCCTTCTAGTCCATCGAAAACCGATTATTCAAATGACAAGAGAAGATTTGTTTGATATGGCTCCTTTCATCGAAAGAACCGCCTCTCTAAATCAATGTGCTCGGGAATGGCAATTAAAAGAATTTTTACATGGAAGAGATGGAAATTCTTCGCTCCAGTCACATCGAAATACCATGCATCTCCTCAATCTTATCTATTCCCAAATCCGCAGCGAGCGGATACTACAAAATGACAGAAGCTTAGAAACCTGTCTTTATACCAATTCTAGTAAATAGTACCAAACGCAATAAATAAACGCACAAATGGATCTCCATCTTTTTTTACGAAATCTACTTTTCTATCTTGCAAACTCACAAGAATTCATTGCGATCTCCAAAACAAATTTCGCAAAAAAAAAATCTTGAATCCAATTTTCACACTTATTAGGATTGGTATTACACTTGAAATGAGCCAAAATCGGCATCACTTT
Source organism: Parachlamydiales bacterium (assembly GCA_942491955.1). Lineage (GTDB taxonomy): Bacteria > Chlamydiota > Chlamydiia > Chlamydiales > CALOCV01 > CALOCV01. The sequence continues at coordinate 25,486 of CALOCV010000018.1, read as the reverse complement.
TTGTCATATCACAAGGGCGCATAAGAGGATAAGAATCTCTATTATGTTCTATAAAATTCGCAACCCAGCCGACAATCCTACCTAAAGCCAACATACACGTGTTCATCTCTTTTGGCACCCCAAAGAGGGTGTAAAAAATGCAGTTAAAGAGATCGGGATTTGGAGTGATATTTCGTTTTTTAAAAAATGCATCCTTAGACACACGTTCTATTAACTGAACAGCCATATCCCTATGTTTTGTAACCTCTGGAAAATCAAACAATGGATCGATAAGTATTTGATACATTTTTTCTACCCTAGGATCCCAACAGTTTGGAATTCGGTTATATGTTCTCTGCCCAAAACCCATAAGCAAATTTTTGTTTTCAATTTTTTTATCAACATAAGAATCTACATCCAGTCCGCTTTCCAATAATTCTTCGTACATGATTGAGACAAGTTGACTAGCTCCTCCATGAATACTACCATTAAAAGCCGCCATTCCTGATGCCACAGCTGTATAAATATTGCTACGCGCGCTTGCTACACTTCGTACAGTTGTCGCAGAACAATTCTGTCCATGCTCAGCATGAAGAATCAAAATGGTATTAAATACGTTGGCCAGTTTTTTTAAATGATTACGGTCTTTTCCTGCATGCATTTGGAAAAAAATTTTTTCAGCATAGGAGACGTCGTATTGGACTTCTTCCCAAACCAATTGGTGTATCGTGACGTAACGGTAAACAACCGTAATGGCAACTTGGGCAATGAGAAAACCTACTTGTTCAACAATATCCGAGCCATTTTTTAAATATTTATGTTGTATTCCACCCAATGCAATAGTGGCAATAGCTAAAAGATCCATGGGATGAGTAGTAAAAGGAATAGCATCAATGACCACTTTTTGTTCTTCTAAGAGCCGAAAATAGTCGCTCACGAATCCCTTAAAAGCCGTCTTTTTTTTATTGTTTTCTCCAAAAATGAGTAAATACGCAACATCAAGGAAATCTAATTCAAGCAGCTCTTCAACAGACTTCCCTCTGTAGTACAATTTTCCATCCTCTTTATCAATTTTGCAAAGAGCGCTTTTACATATTGCTGTGTGATAAAGACCTGGATCATAAATCATCAATTTGTCTACGGTTTTTTTAAAGTGAAGAATGGTATACTCCCCTTCTTCATTTACAGAAAAAATTTCGTTCAAATCCATACTTGTAGTTATTGTCATGGCAACCTTTTTCATGTTTTTAAGGAAAATAGTCTTTTAAATACGTATGAAACAACCGCCGCAATCGCGTTGTGACGGATCCTGGAAGCCCATTTCCAACTATCTTGTCATCAATTTGTACAAGAGGGATGGCATCTTTCACACTTGAGCAGAGAAACGCCTCCTCACACGACCCAATTTCACTAATATGCAGAGCACGAAATTCAATCGGGAAATCAAGTTGTATTAATTTAAGAAAAATGCTTCGAGTCACTCCATTGACAACTTGCTCATCTTTAGCCGTTATCCACTTTCCTTTTTTAAAGAAAAAAAGATTGCTCGTAGTCGCTTCCAAAAGTTCTTCCGAACAATTGAGGTAGAGCGCATCATCAAAAGATGCCCTACAAGCCTTTTTCATAGCTAAGACGGCAGGAATATAATCCGTTGCTTTTACACAAGGATTCATACGCCTTAAGTTCGTTGTGACAACACGCATGCCTTCTGTATAGTATCGCGATGGATAAGGTACGAAAGGTTGAAAAAGCATCAGCAACGTGGAATGAGCAGCGGACAACAGTGAGTCTTTCCCAATTAGGCCACCTGTCACAAGAAGTCGGATGCCCGCATCAATAGATGGGTTTTTTGCAATTAACCGTAAAACAAGGTCTTCAATCTCTTCTACGCTTTTAGAAAGAGGGAGTTCAATTTGTTCTGCTGACCATTTCAAACGCTGTAAGTGGTCAAGAAGATGAAAAGGCTTCCCTTGATAGAGTTGTACATAATCAAACACCCCATACCCTCTCAGAAGTCCGAGATCCAATGCATTAATATGCGTTTTTTTTTCTGAAACAAAACAGTCGTCTACTAAATGGTAAATCACCCGTCCCACCTAATACTACTCACTCGCCATGGGAGGAGTAAACGACAACCTTGAGATTTTTGCAAGAAATTTATGAGAGACTTCAAGCGTGTCATCAATCGAGATTAAAACATCCCAGACCGTCCCTAAGAACGAACACCAAATTTGTTTCCAGATTCGTATTGTTTGAGTCCATAATAAAAAATCGAAGATGCCAGGATAAAAAAGCTTGATGAACTTAACATCAATAGGAGCAATCGATACCAGGAAAAATTTCGAACAAGCTCCACAGGAAGATAGCTAATCACTCCCGCGGGAATCAATGTAAACATAATCCACTGCAATAACCCTGAGTAAATGTTGGTCGGATAAAGAGTGAAAAGAAAAAGTGCATCACAGTATTTTTTGGAAACACTTTCAATAGAACCCATCCAAAAAGGGAGACTATGAGCAATAATGTTAATCGAAGTAAAAACCACACATCCATTCAAAATACTAAAAAAAATGAAAGGAATAGAATAAAAAGATATCATTCCTCCGGTACAAAGAAGGAGTACGGCTGTCATTAAATGACCCCAACCTTTTGCAAAAGACTTAGAGCCAGCTATATGTAGGAGTAAGTTTTTCGGTTGGGTCATGTAGGAATCTAGACCCCCATCCAATATGATAAGAGAGGGTTTTTTTACTCCACCAAAACATATACCCATTAGCCCATTACTTCCTGTTCCAACGGCTATCAAAACCAACATATCCTCGAATTGCCATCCCAAAATGCTTTTAAACTGTCGAAAAAAAATCCACCAAATAGAGAAAAAAATGAGATTATTAACGATCATCAAACTTAACTCAATCAGAAAGGCACCCCGCTTGCTTATAGATGTCCTGATGCTGAGTTTGAGGAGGTAAGAGAAAAAAATGACCGTTTTCAGCGCGTTATTCATCCTCCCTCAATGTTTAAAATGGTGAGACTCTTGCGATAAAAAAGAATCAAGCAGATCCATCCTAATACAGTCCAACCCAGTAAAGATCCTATCCAACTAAAAACATGCGTCGGACTCAAATCAAACACTAAGGCGCTTCTTTCTCCTAAAATAGATGGGAATGGGGTAAAGCGAGCAAGGGTTTGCATCCATTGAGGATAGACAGCGAGTGGCAAGATCAGTCCCCCAAACATAAAAAGGAATTTTTCCCAAATCCAATAAAATGGCGCTACATCATGTAACCAAAACGACGATAGTCCAATTAACATGAGATAAATCATACTTAATAAGCCAGACATAAAACCGAAAATAACAATGAGAACGAATCCTGTAAAATGGAAAGGACACACTCCCACTTGTAACCAAGAAAAAATAAAAGTGACACACCCCAATACGATCAAATTCACAGTTAAAATTCCCAAACCTTCTGCAAATACACCACCAAGATACGACATAGGTCTTGGCAACTGGTAAGCCAACCTTCCACTACGCAAATCCTGTTCAATGTCATCTTGTACATCAGGAATAGAAACAAGTACCCATTCATTCAAAGCGATATACCAAAGAAGTAGGTCGGGGTTCAGAATGTCGATCCCTGTCTTGGCAGCGACGACTTTCCAAAGGTTAGAAAAAATAAGCAAACAGGTCATTAAAAAAATACTAAGCCCTATTAAGGCTTTGTAATTTCTAACAGCACGATTGCAAGAGAGGTGAAAAATCGAAAAATATTTTCCCATTACACTACACTTTTGCAAAACGATCGGTTTGATTGGTGTTTGAGTGATTTTGTCAAGATGTGGTATTTGATGCATACAATAAACGAATGACTTCTTCCATGGATAGGTCTTCTATAGTAATATCTTTTAGGTTAGTCGTCTTTAATGCCTCATGGATGATGCGATCAATCGGGGTTATTTCCACATTAACCTCACATCGAAAATGAAAATGGTTATTTTCTAAAATCTTTATTCCTGGGAAATTTAAAGAAATTTTTTCTTGCCCAGTAACAAGAGTAATAATTTTTTTCTTATTATAAGTTTTTTTTAAATTTAGAAGGGACGTATCGGCAATCACATTTCCTTTATCAAGAACGATCACTCTATCACAAACTTGTTCTATATCAGTGGTATCATGCGAGGTCAGAAATAACGTTGTTCCATAGTCTTTTGATAGTTTATTCAACAAATTTCGAATTAACAGTTTTGCATTGATATCTAAGCCAATAGTAGGTTCGTCAAGAAATAGAATTTTAGGTCTATGAAGCAAGCTTGCAACAATTTCGCAACGCATACGTTCCCCTAAAGAGAGTTGCCTCACGGGTTTATTTAAAAAAGAAGACAACGCAAAAAGATCGATCAATTCTTGAATGCGTTTTTTATAAGATAACAGGTCCATTTCATAAATTTTTGACAACAAATTAAAGGTATCATAAGGAGGTAAGTGGTACCACAGCTGCGTTCTTTGACCAAACACCGTCCCTATTTGATAACCTAAGGCATGTCGATCCTTCCAAGGCACTAATCCCAAAACTTCTAAACTTCCAGAAGTGGGGTGAAGGATTCCAGTAAATATTTTGATCGTAGTGGATTTGCCAGCCCCATTCGAACCAATAAACGCTACCCTTTCCCCCTCTTTGATGGAAAAAGAGAGTTCTTTTACCGCATCAATCTCTCGCGTGGGAGCAGAAAAAAGCGCTTTGAGAGAGCCCCAGAAACTTGGAGCCATTTCTCTAGTGAAAAATTTTTTTGATATTCGTGTGGCTCTGATAACTTCTTTCATTTGTCTTTATCTGAGTTTCGGGTTTTTTATCGTTAGAACCTATCTTCACACCAAGAATTGGATTTATGGGTTTTCTCAAAGCCAGAAACCCAATTCTTGAAGTGGTTTAGGGTATATTACCACAAACTGGAAAAAATCCAGTGACTTCTTATATACTGTTTTGCTATGAATAGCCACCAATTGCGTCGTCGTTTTCTTTCTTATTTCCAAGAGAAAGGCCACACCCTTGTCCCCTCTTCTCCTGTCGTCCCTCATAACGATCCAACCCTTCTTTTCACCAATGCGGGAATGAACCCCTTTAAAGACCTCTTCCTAGAGAAAGACGCGCGAGATTACAAAAAAGCCGCTTCAAGCCAAAAATGCATCCGTGTTGGAGGGAAACACAACGATCTGGAAAATGTCGGACATACGAGTCGCCATCTCACTTTTTTTGAGATGCTGGGCAATTTCTCCTTCGGCGATTACTTTAAAAAAGAGGCGATCGCTTTTGCTTGGGAGGTTTCGACCACCATTTTTGGATTTCCCCCCGAACAAATATGGCCTACCGTCTTCACCGATGATGACGAAGCCTTTGAACTGTGGCGCGCCTTTGTTCCTGAAAAGAGAATCACCCGCTTTGGAGAGAAAGAAAACTTTTGGTCGATGGGCGATACAGGACCTTGCGGCCCCTGCTCGGAGCTCCTCTTTGACAAAGGTCCCTCTTATGGCAAGGCCTCTTCTCCTTCTGAAGATAAAGAAGGAAATCGTTTTTTTGAGTATTGGAACTTGGTCTTCATGCAATACCAACGGGAGATCGATGGAAGCCTCTCCCAACTCAAGAAACCATCGATTGATACCGGTGCGGGACTCGAACGGGTGATGAGCCTTGTGATGGGAGTCGATGATGTTTTCGCTACTGATATCCTCCGATCTCTCATCGAAAAAATCGCTGCTTTGTCGCAACGTCCTTATGGAAAAGAGGTCGCCCCTTACCATGTGATCGCCGATCATCTCCGTTGCCTTGCCTTTGCTATTGCCGATGGCGTCCAACCAAGCAACATTGAACGTGGTTATGTCTTGCGCAAAGTCCTCCGCCGCGCTGTCCGGTACGGAAAGATGCTCGGCTTCACAGAGCCTTTTTTGGGAAAACTCCTCCCCACTCTTGTAGATACCATGGGAGAGGATTATCCCGAACTCATTGCAGCAAAAACATCGATCGAAGAGATCCTCTTCCTCGAAGAAGAGGGCTTCTTCCGCACCTTGCGCAAAGGGGGTAACCTTCTACAAAAAATCGTCGACCAAGCCCACCACCACGACAACCAGATCGCTGGCGATGAGGCGTTTCGCCTCAAAGATACTTATGGCCTCCCTTTAGAAGAAATCCTCCTCCTTGCCAAAGACGCCGCTCTCTCTGTCGACATCCCCGGGTATGAAAAGCGCGAAGAAGAGGCACGCGAACTCTCCCGGCGAGCACACAAAGGAGAAGAACAACGGGTTGACGAAAACCTCTTTGCCCGCTTTCTAGAAGAACAAGGCCCCTCGATATTTGTAGGATACGAAAAAGATGCGACAACAAGCACTGTCATCGGCATTTTTGTCGATGGCGAAGCTGTCGATACCCTTGTCGAAGGACAAAAAGGGATGGTAGTCCTCAATCAAACCCCCTTCTACGCAGAAAAGGGGGGACAAGTAGGTGATACGGGAACGCTATCGAATACCAACCTTCTACTCTCCGTAGAAAAAACACAGGAACCCTACAAACAGGTCATCACCCACATCGGAACATTAAAAAAAGGGGAACTGGTCATCGGAGCGGAAATTGTCGCTACCATTGATACGCATCGCCGACAGGCGATTGCCAATAACCACACCGCAACGCACCTCCTCCACTGGGCTCTTCAAGAGATTTTAGGAGGACATGTCCGTCAAGCAGGATCGATCGTCGACGCGTCCCGCCTCCGTTTTGATTTCAACCACCACAAAGCGGTCTTAAACGAAGAAATTACCGCTATTGAAGATCTTGTTAACAAAAAAATCCGAGAAAACCGCCTTGTAGAGGTATACGAAATCTCCTATGCAGAGGCACAGTCGCGTCGCGATATCAAACAGTTTTTTGGTGATAAGTACGATTCTTCCGTTCGCGTCATCGATATCGATTTTTCTAAAGAACTCTGCGGTGGCACACACACCTCTTCAACGGGAAATATTGGCTATTTTCGGATTGCCAAAGAGATGAGCATCGCCGCTGGCGTCCGACGTATCGAAGCGGTAACGGGTCCTGAAGCGGAACAACTGGCACGAGAACCGGAACAACGCTTAGCAACCATTGCCTCCTCTTTAAAAACTTCCCCACAAAAACTCGAAGAACGCATCCATAAACTCATTGAAGAAAATACCTCTTTACAACAAGAGCAAAAGGAGTGGCAACAGGCACAACAAAATACTCTTGTGAACACCCTCTTCTCTCAAAAAGAGGAAATCGAGACCATCCCCTTAATCATCCAATCTCTTCCAACAGAGGCGGATGCCCTTCGTCCTATTGCTTCTGCTCTTGCCGATAAAATGTCTCAAGGAGTCGTTATTTTAGGAGCTAAACAAGGTGACAAATGCCACATTGTGATCCATCTCCATAACGTCTCTTCTTTGCACGCAGGCCTTTTGGCTAAACACTTAGCTCCTATTATCCAAGGAGGGGGAGGAGGGAAAGAACAGCAAGCACAGGTAGGTGGGAAAGATGCATCCCGTCTCGATGAGGCATTAAACGAGGCGCGTCAATGGATTACCAAACAGATACGCACAAACCCATGAATGAACACCTTCTATCGAACCGTTCTCTTATCGAACTGGCCGAACTCTTACAACAAGGCCAATCGATTGCCGTCGAAGAGCTCTGGAATGCACCTAAAGCACTGATTGCCGCCCTTGCCGCGGAATCGACAAGAAAGCACGTGGTTCTTATTACAGGAGCCTCGTCCGAAGAGCGCCACCTTTTTCACGATTTTTCGTTCTTCACATCATTGCCCGTCGTCGACTACCCCGCATGGGAAACACTTCCTGGAGAAGAGATATCCCCAAGTCCCGATATTGTAGGAGAAAGATACAAGGTTCTCGAGGCGGTCCATGAATCCCAAGAACCCCATATCATCCTTACCGGTGTGCAAGCCTGCCTACAAAAAATTCTTCTTCCCGAGGCTTTCGCCTCTCTCTACATGGAATTGCGTAAAGGTAAGGAAATTTCTTTAGAAAATTTGGTGTCCGCCTTTGAAAGCATGCATTATACCCGCTCCGCTGTGGCAGGAGACAAAGGAGAGTATGCCATTCGCGGAGGGATTGTCGATATCTTTCCCGTTAACTCTCCCGACCCGTTTCGGATCGAGTTTTTTGGCGATACCGTGGAGTCCATACGCATCTACGACCCTATTGGACAGAAAAGCATCCGCTCTACAGAATCGGCTGCGATCGTGCCGGCACAAGAGGCGGAACTCGTTTCGAAGCAAGATCATCTCGGCACTCTTCTCGATTACCTCGGCCCGAATACGTTGATGATCCTGGACGATGTTCTCGCCATCGAAGATCGCTATGCGACGTTAAAAGGAATGATGGGGAAGATAGGATCGACATTCTGTTCCTTAGACGAGTGGCTCGAACGAATGGCTAACCTACAAACATTTTTTTGGACCGAACAGCCGCTTGAAGAACTCTCTTCCGTCGCCGTCCTTGCAGAAAAAGGAACGCGAGTCTACTCCGAAGAGACTCTCCACTACCCGATCCGTTTTTCGTTATTCGACCGTTCCTACGAAGCAACGCGGTGGAAACCTCCCTTTCTCCCGATTAGGCACTACCTGCTTCCAGAAATTCCGCCCGATCAACCCGTTAAAGGAGAAGAAATTTTTCAAGCCCTTCCCCGATGCAACCAACAAGAATGTTCCCTCTCCATTATCTGTGAAAACGCCTGGGAAGAGGAAAACTTCAAAAAAAAGATCCAAGAACACAATCTCTCTCTTCCACCCAATACAACCTACCAAAAGGGCTACCTCTCGAGCGGTATCATTCTCCAACCCGATAACCAAATCCTCCTTCCTACAACAGAGATCACGCAACGCCACAAAATTCGTCGGCAGAAGTTGCGCAGCACCTACCACACTCCCCCCTTCCGAGATGTTTGATCTAATCCCTGGCGATACGGTCGTCCACCTCAACAACGGGATTGGTATCTACCGAGGTATAGAACAAAAGCCCAATCATGAAGGAGAGCTGCGCGACTTTCTCGTCATCGAATACGCCGACAAAGCAAAGCTCTTTGTCCCCCTTAACCAAGCCTACCTCGTCAGCAAATATATCGGTGCATCAGAAGAGGTACCCAAACTCCATACCATCGGAAGCCAACGCTGGAAACGAACAAAAGAGAAAACAGAACAAGCTATCGTTGCCTACGCCTCAGACCTTCTCGAACTCTACGCAAAAAGGGCTCACCATATAGGTTTTCCCTATCCTGACGACTCTCCCGAAGTGATCCAATTTGACAACTCGTTCCCCTTTGTCGAAACAGAAGACCAAAGAGAGGCTATCCAAGCGATCAAGGGGGACATGTGCAGCCAAAAAACGATGGATCGCCTCGTCTGCGGCGATGTGGGATATGGCAAAACCGAGGTCGCTATGCGCGCTGCATGCAAAACTGTACTCGATGGAGGCAAACAAGTTGCCGTCCTCGTCCCAACGACCGTGCTTGCAATGCAACACTTCGAGACGTTCATCGAACGGATGCAAGGCCTTCCTATCACCATCGAGGTACTTTCCCGCTTTCGAACAACAAAACAGATCCGTCATGCGCTTGAAGGAATCAAAAATGGAAGTGTCGATATTGCTGTGGGTACCCATCGACTCATCAGCTCCGATGTCGCATTCAAAGACCTAGGTCTTGTGATCATCGACGAGGAACAACGGTTTGGAGTGAAAGCAAAAGAAAAACTTAAGCACATCCGCAGTGAAATAGATTGCTTAACCCTCTCCGCAACCCCCATCCCCCGCACCCTTTACATGTCCCTTGTCGGCGCGCGCGACATGTCCGTTATCAACACCCCCCCACAAGATCGCCAACCGATCAAAACCATCATCACCGAGCCCAATCAAGAGACGATCAAAAATGCGATCTTGCGCGAACTATCTCGCGATGGTCAGGTTTATGTCATCCACAACCGCGTCGAGACGATCCACGAAAGGGCCTACCAAATCCAAAAACTCGTTCCCCATGCGCGTATCGTCGTCGGCCATGGACAGATGCACGCCGATGAAATCGATACCATTTTCCACACCTTCAAAAGTGGTAACGCAGATATCCTCGTCGCAACGACCATCGTGGAAAATGGAATTGATATCCCCAATGCCAATACCATCCTTATCGATAAAGCCGACCATTTCGGTATGGCCGACCTCTACCAACTCCGTGGCCGCGTAGGACGGTGGAACCGCCGCGCTTATGCCTATTTTCTTATTAAAAACATGCGCACCATGGCAGAACTATCGCGAAAACGCCTCCAAGCTCTTGCCGAATCGAGCGGCTACGGCGGCGGGATGAAAGTCGCCATGCACGATCTGGAACTTCGCGGCGCAGGCAATATCTTGGGCCACGAACAGTCGGGCCATGTCGCCGCCATCGGATTCCACCTCTATTGCAAACTCCTCAAACGCACGATCCGCACCATGCAAGGCGACATCTCGGCCTCTTTAATCGATACGCGTATCGACCTTCCCATCGATGCCCGCCTCACTTCGGAATACGTCAACGAAACTTCCCTCCAGATGGAGATCTACCAACGCCTCGGCGAAGCGGTCAATGAGGCAGAAGTACAAGAGATCGTTGAAGAATTGATCGACCGCTTTGGCCCTCCTCCCACACCGGCTCAATGGCTCTTTGCCCTTACAAAATTGCGCGTCTACGCCGCTTCCAACGCCATCCCTCTCCTAAAATATGACAAAAAAATGCTGCTCATTGAAAAGAAAAAACGGAAAGAAACCTTTCAAAAAAAGATCCATTGGCCCCCACTCGAACAACCCGAAGACATCCAAAATATTCTTATCCCTCTTATCCAGCATAGCGTTGGATAGAGCGAAAAGAGTGTTGATGGATCCATTTTCTATGAGAAAATGGATCCATCAACACTCTCTTCGCTTATCTATCTTTTTTTTTCTTTTTTTGGGGGAACCCGTTCCCCAAAACCCCCTTAAGGCCGCTAACGCGGCCTTGCCTTTATCGCGTTTGGTACTATTCCTCTAAACGGGAGTCAATGGTTTGCTGAAAGCGACGCCTCTCACCACGGAAAATTCCTTTTGGATGGTGCAGAATCGCTTGATCCAGTGCCTCCATGATGGCAATCCCCTTCTCGACGTGCTCTTTTGTGTACTTGTCATAAACGGCACTCGAACTTTTTTTTGTTTTGATCCCTTCGGGTTTTAATGGAAGATCGGAGATGAGCAATAGAGCTCCTACAGGCAATTTAAGATGATATCCTGCCATGAATAGGGTCGCGCACTCCATCTCAATGGCCTGGGGACGTGTTGCACGAAGCCGATCTTTGAACTCTTCGTTAAACTCCCAAAATCGTTTGTTCGTCGTATGGGTAATGCCAATATGGTAGACCGTTCCTTGATCATCCAATATATTGGTGACCACTTTTTGAACCAAAAAATTTGCAAGAGACGGCACTTCGGGAGGAAAATAAAAATCCGATGTCCCCTCCCCTCGTATGCTGGCAACAGGAACAAAATAATTCCCCACACGATAGTGCCGGCGCAATCCACCACACATCCCCAAAAGCAGAGTTGCCTTGATCGGCAAAAAGGCACAAAGGTCGACAACAAGCGCGGCCGCAGGAGAACCGATCTTAAAATCGAGAATGGAAATCTTTTCTTTTGGAGAATGAGCCACCTTAAACATCGATCCTTCATGAATGGGAATACTCTCTCGAGAAGCGAAATAATCGACATATTTGGGAAAATTGGTGAGCAATAGGTAGGGCTGGAAGGCATCAATCGGTGATCCCGAATACCGCTCCAAGGTTTCTCGAGCAATCACCTCTTCGTGGTGCTGTTCGTCATCTCTTTTTTTTCCACTCATTGCACTCCCTCCGCTTGACTTTTCCATTGGAAAACGTCTTTTCGACAAAATAGTGGTTTCCACACTCCAAGCATTCCACCTCTTTTACCCAATTACCCAGTCGATTCTCATAATCACTTCGACTCTCCGTTATTGCCCTACAGTGGGGACAGGAGTGGTATTCACAAAAAATGGGATAGGTATGGATCCTCCTCTCTTTCATGTTCCGAATAACCAGGAGAAAAGAGTCTGTAAAAATCCCGGTTTTGTTGAATGGGGCTCTTCATGAACCTCCTCTCCCCACCCATTGAGGTCATGCATTTCCCACCCGACAATTCCCTTTCCCGACTCAACGGGATGACGAACTAAAGGTTTATCGGGCGGATAGTCTCGATATTTTTTCGGCCACATCACCTCACCTCCTTTATTGGGAGAGTAAATAAATTTTCGATTAAATGGAAGGAATTGGGGTCAGGCCTGACATTCGGACATTTGTTCCAAATGTCCGAATGTCAGGCCTGACCCCAATTGGTAGACTTTTCCATCATTTTACGGTAATATTTCCTTTGTTTTATCTACGAGGAAAACCATGGGACAAATCAGTACCAACGAAATGCGGCGAGGGATGAAGGTTCTTGTCGAAGGACAACCTTACTCCATTGTCAGCAACGAATTTGTGAAACCAGGAAAAGGACAGGCCTTTAATCGAGTCAAACTCAAACACTTACTCAATCCATCGACCATTGAACGAACCTTCAAATCGGGAGAGAGACTCGACGAGGCCGATGTCAATGAGACGCGCATGCGCCTTCTCTATACCGAACCCGATGGTGCTGTCTTTATGTGCGATGAGACGTATGAGCAAACGAAAGTCGATTTTGCCCATATTGGAGACAATCGCCAATGGCTTCTTGAAGATACCGTCTACGATATCGTGTTTTATAATGGCGCTCCTGTCTCCGTTGAACCTCCCACATTCATGGAGTTACTCGTTACCGAAACCCAACCTGGGGCACGAGGTGATACTGCTTCGGGAAGAGTAATGAAGCCAGCAACAACAGAATCGGGTGCGCAAGTCCAAATTCCCATCTTTATTGATCAGGGAGAGAGGATAAAGATCGACACGCGAACGGGTGAATACGTCTCCCGTGCTTCTGACAAATAAAGGGCTGTCTGTATTATGTCCCAGCTATTGACGATTCCTTCCAAATCGATGCTTGTCGATCGAGCCTCTCTTCTTGCTGCTGCTCGTCATTTCTTTGCCCAAAGAAAAGTGATGGAGGTCGACTGTACCCTTCTCCATCCGACGGCACCGATTGACACCCATATCGATCTTTTTGCAACGAATAACAGTGAGAAAGAAGTTTTTTTTCTTCACTCTTCTCCTGAGTATGGAATGAAGAAGCTCTTGTCGCAAGGGAGTGGCGATATCTATCAGCTCTCCCATGTTTTTCGTAAAGGGGAAAAAGGGCATTGGCACAACCCCGAATTCACTTTGCTCGAATGGTATCGCATTGATTTTTCTTTTTCGCAAATGATCGATGAGACGATCGACTTGATTTCTCTCTTCTTGGGCAAATCCCCTTCTCGACGATTGACCTACCGGCAAGCCTTTCGGGAATATGCTGGTCTCGATCCTTTCACGTGTTCCATCGAAGAGTTGCAGGAGAAGAGTCAAAGTCGGGACGCTGATCGCGATGCTCTTCTTCATCACATTCTTGCTCACTCGATTGAGCAACAACTTGGAAGGGGGGAGTATGTGGTTCTGACACACTATCCTGCATCACAAGCCGCTTTGGCTCAATGCACGACACTTGATGGTCAGGCCGTTGCTGAACGATTTGAGATCTACTGGGAGGGAATCGAACTCGCCAATGGATATCACGAACTCGCCGATCCGATAGAACAACGTAAAAGACTCATAGAAGAAAATAAAAAGCGAAAAACAGAAGGAAAGGAGACCTATCCGATCGACGAAGAGTTTCTTGCCGCACTAGAGAGAGGTCTCCCCTCCTGTTGTGGTGTTGCAGTTGGTTTTGATCGCCTGATGCAACTCCGCCATCAAACAAAAACCATCCAGGAGGTACAATTTTGACCCCTTTAGCTCTTCCTTCCGGTGAGCTTGAAATTGTCCGGTTTGTTGATCAGTATTTTCATGTCGATAATTGGTATAAGTGGTTTCTCTCTAAAAATTCGCAAATTCTACAAAACCTCCCAATTAGATTTCATTGGGTAGACTTTGTGGAATTCAAAAGGTGTAGTCATGGGATTCTTTCAGGATTGCTCTGTAAAACTGCTAAACGTCGATTTGGGGATGAAAAAATGAACAAATATTTTGATCCCAAAACCAGCATCCTGCCTATTTTGGGATCGAATTCCAAGACAAAAATCCATCACTCTAAAAGTTGACCAAAATCGATTACCTTATCGAAATACATCTCATCTAACACCCTCTCTTCGACTCCATTCACATGAATTAGAACTGGCCTAATAGAAAAATGTCTCGGTACTTTTAACCGTTTAGTTTTTTCTTCCATTTCTTCAATGATTTTTTTTCCTATGCGATCCTTGGAAAATTTAATCTCACATACATACAGATTGTGAAAACGTGTTTGAATCAAATAATCAATTTGACATCCAGGCTGTCTTTTCGTTGATTTTTGGAAAAATGGACCATCCATTACCACTTCTTCCGGCGATATTCCCGCTAATTTCCAAACAGTTTTGCGGTTATGGACTACAAGATTTTCGAATTGTAAACCCATAATCCCCTCCCAACCAGGTAAAGTTGTTAATAGCGAAGGAGAAAAATTACCTTTTCCAATCTTTGCAAGATTCTTGCAAATGTATTTTAAGTAAAAACGAAGATAATTATCACTCAACCGATAACGGCTTAATTTTCCTTCTTTCCCATCTTCTAAAAACCAAGTAAAATCTCTTTGGACAAATCCTGCCTTTACTAAATCATCTAAATATTTATTGCGTAGTCCGCCTCGACTTTTTTTCAATTCTTTACAAATTTCAGGTAGTTCTTTTGAACCATCTGCAAGACTAGTTACAATTTCTTTGTAACTCCCACTACGACGTGAAAATAGATCGGAAAATATCTCATCAAATTCCCGCACTAATAATCCGCCTCGAGTAAAACAAAGATTCTGAATGTTTTTCTCTGCAGGTAAATCCGGTATAACCTCTTCGAGATAGCGAGGTACACCCCCCGTAATGGATAAAAGCTTGAATTTTTCAAATGCAGCGATGCGTTTTTCTTTAGGATGCCAAAAAGCATTGCAAACATTAAGGGGAAGTTCTTCCAAAACAAGATCTATTGTGATTCTTCCAACAAAACCTGTGCTGCTCAAAATATTTTCCTCGATCCATGAAGAAATGGATCCACAAAGAGCCATAACCAAATTAGGATTTTTACTGAAATACATATCCCAAGCCGTTTTTAATTTACCAAGAAAGGTTAGGTCCTTTCCTCCCATCCAAGATATTTCGTCGAAAACAATAAGTACACGCCCCTCTTCAGTATATTTCGACAGAGCCCAAAAAAGATTTCCCCAATCATCAGGCTTAATCCCAGGCAAACCATTCCTCTCCATTTGGTTAGCAAATTCTTCGCGTTGAAGTTGTGCATTCGTTTTAGGAAGAGGAGGCATACCAGAAAAGAAAAAGCTTTTCATGTCTTTGCCAAACTCTGCAAGAAGTCTGCTTTTCCCGATTCTTCTTCTTCCGCGCACTACAATCAAACTGGAACTTCTCTTGCTTAAGAGACCTTTTAGCCTAGCCATTTCAGGTTCACGTCCTATGAATGGGGATGTCGTCATCTTCTTATCCTGGTTAAATGATTACATAATACGAGAAGTTGGAAATAAAATAAATCCCAAAATCGACAAAATGTCAGTTTTGGGATCAAAAATATAAGCAATAAAAAGATCCCCAAATCATAAAAATGATGATTTGGGGATTATTTGCAATGCCTCCAGTTTTCTGAGTGCTCTCTTGACCATTCTAGGAATGACTTATCCTAAAAAAAAGCTTCATTTCGCACTGAGTCTACCCCCATTTTAAACTAGGAAACAGCTGTTTCCCTAACCCAAGTTCAGAGACAGCTTGGTTGACCTATTCGTTATAATTTATTGATATTCATATAGTTATCGATTTTTCACGCAAACTGCAATTTTCTGTAAGTTATTCATTTTTAGGTAGATCTGGTTTTTAGCCTACTTTGTAGTACCTGAAAATTATTATATTTGTACTTTTTATTCTCTTGCAAATCGATGTTTTCTAATATCCAATCATGTTTATCAAAAGAACCACAAAAAAAAGACCGAATTACCGGTAAGACATATTCTGCATACCACTTAGTGGAATCTGTGCGTACTGAACGCGGTCCGAGACAACGTATTATTCTCTACATGGGAGCGGATTTTGGCTTACCTGAACATGAACATACTCAACTAGCTCAATGCATTTCTGATATCCTTACAAATGAGCAACTTTTGATACCCCATGCAAAACACATTCAACATCTTGCGCAGCAGTATGCATCGCAAATAATACATCGCCTATCTGCTTCAAAGAACGATAAGGAAAAAAGAAATGATTGTCGGTTAGTGACACTGGGTCTTGTTATGAATGAACACGGTTTTTTGCATAGAACCTCTATTCTGCCTGGGAATGCAACAGAACCGAGCACACTTGAAGAAATAATTCGAAGTCTCAGCGCACACCAAACCTTACTCAAGCCCACCATCATCCTAGACGCTGGAATAGCAACTGAAGAAAATCTGGCCTGGCTTAGGAAACATCAATATTTTTACGTAGTGTCAGCAAGGCAAAGTGCCCCTACCTTAGAGCTGGAGGGGAACAGATAGATCTATATTTTGCTTTAGGCATATCTCCTCAGATTCTTGGCACTCGTAAAATCATCTTGTAACAATCAAGATGTAGTGCCGAATATGCATAAGTTTTCAGATTTCTCCGAGTAAGACTTCTGAACTTGGGTTAACAAAATAAATAAGCAAATTTGTCTGGAGATGGGATTTTTAGACCCAATGCTGGACGATGGGGAAACGTCTGCCAATAGAGAAGGATTTCTCTGAGATGCGCAAGGCTGGAGGGGCTTGGCGCCGTTTGTATTCGTTTCTATGGATGCGGTGAACGAGATCTTGAACGGTGGAAAGAGGGAATTGACACTCTTTGGCGATTTGTTCAGGACTCTTGTGATGAACGACGTAGTGTTCCAGGACGGCATCGACAATGGGGTACGGAGGGAGTTCGTCGACGTCCTTTTGGTGGTGGCGCAACTCGGCCGAAGGGGCTTTTTCTAAAATCGATCGAGGAATGATGGTTTGGTCACGGTTGATGTACTCGGCAAGCTGATAGACCTGCCCCTTGGTGGCATCGCTGATGATGCCAAGAGCACCTACCATATCGCCGTAAAGGGTGCCGTACCCCATAGCGAGCTCACTCTTGTTGGCAGTATTGAGGACGAGCATGTGGAATTTATTGGCAAAGGCCATGAGGAGTAGGCCGCGGAGTCGGGATTGGAGATTTTCTTCTGTGATATCTTCTTTTTTTCCTGCAAAGTGTGGGGTGAGCTGCTGGAGGCTTTCGGAAAAAAGAGATTCGATCGATAACTCTTTGGTTTCTATCTCTAGGGCTTTTGCAACAGCATAAGCATCTTCAATACTAGAAGAAGGCGTATAACGGGAAGGGAGGATGAGACCGAGAAGGTTCTCTTTCCCAAGAGCTTCTTTTGCAATGGCGGCAATAACAGCCGAATCGATTCCACCAGAAAGACCAAAACACGCTTTCATAAAGCCCGATTTGTGGAAATAGTCGCGGACACCCATGTCGAGAGCGCGAAAAATTTCTTCGATATTCTCTTCAGGAACGCGACAGGGGCCAGGAGGGATGTCAGTATCGATAATCCAATCCTCTTCAGTAAAACCCGCCGCTTTTCCAATAAGATCGCCTCGATCATTGAGAAAGAGACTATAACCGTCGAATAGAAGGCTATCGTTCCCCCCTACTTGATTGCACAGAATCAAGGGGCAATGCAGTGTTTGCGCGGCATGGCGACAAATGTGGTATCGCCTGAGCGTTTTGACATCGCTAAAAGGAGAGGCAGAAAGGTTGAGTACGAGATCGGGTTTTTGGGTGGCTAATTCTTCAACGGGATTATAGAGATAGGTCGCAGGAACGATATCGGGAGTGTGCGCCCAGATATCTTCGCAGATCGTGATGCCGATATTCTTCCCATTCAATTCCCATAAATGCATCCGCTCCTTTCCGGGATGAAAATACCTCCGTTCACTAAAGACATCGTAAGTGGGAAGGAGAACTTTGTCGTGATAACCAAGGATCTGTCGATTTTGGATGATAGCGGCGCTATTAAAAAGAAACTTTCCTTCTCGCCGAGGTGTTCCAATGATGGCGATGATACCATCCGTTGCTTGAACCATAGCATTGATGGTTCTATCGACTTCATCGAGGAAGTGGGGTAAAAAAAGAAAATCTTCAGGAGGATACCCCGTCACAACAAGCTCAGGAAAGAGGATCAGATCGACGCGATTTTTTTTTCCTGTAGCAATTGATGAGAGAATTTTTTTTTGATTCCCCTTTAGATCACCAACAGTAGAATTGATTTGAGCAACGAGAATGCGCATTTAACTTCCGAAATCGTCAAGGACAATACTCTCTCTTGAACGCCGTAGTCATCGAGGAGTTTCATCACACTTTTATTATGCATGGGTGGTCCACATACATAATACAGCGCATCTTCGGGATATTCGAGCTTTTTTAAACACCCCTCTTCAAAAGCCTTGTAAAGAAAGGCGGTTTTGATGGGGTCATCTTTGGGCCATCCTTGTTCCATATCTGCGGGAAGGGGTTCTGATAGGACAAGGTGGTAACGAAAATTGGGAAATTCTTTGTCGAGCTGTTCGTATTCTTCTTGATAGATATTTTCTTTTAAAGAGCGTGCTCCATACCAGAGTTCGACATTGCGTTTTGTCTTCTCGCTGCGAAAGAGATGCATGATATGGCTTCTGCCAAAGGAAGAGCCGGCACCACCGATGAGGAAATAGAGATCGCGATTGTCCTCAATCATAAATGATTCTCCATAGGGTCCTGATAGGGTGATTTCATCGCCGGGTTTGAGAGAAAATGTGTATGCCGAACAGATTCCCCAAGGGATAGTCTCAGAGAGCTTTCCATTGACAAAAGGTGGTGTTGCGATGCGAATATTGAACAGCAAACGCTTCCCCTCTTCTGGATAGGATGCCATGGAGTAGGCACGGATTACTTCGTTAGGAGGTTTGGGCAAGTCGTTAAATGGGATCGCTTTCCCAAACATATGGAATTTTTCCCAATCTTCGTAATAAATAGGATCTGTGGTGCTTTTCCAATCATTGGTATTGGTTTCAAAGGGAGGGACATGAAACTGCAAATACCCTCCAGACCGGTAGGGAATTTCTTCGGAAACTTCGACAACGAGCTCTTTGATAAAGGTAGCAACATTTTCATTGCTGATGACCTTCGCCGTCCATTGCTTGACGCCAAGAGCGTGTTCGTCGACATGGAGATGGAGATCGTGTCGCAACTTTGACTGGCAAGAGAGACGCCACCCCTCTTTGAGATTCTTTTTGGTAAAGGTATCGATATCGGTTTGTAGAGGAGGATCGGCTCCTTCAATGACCTGCACTTTGCACTGCTTGCATGTCGCTTTGCCTCCACATGGTGAAGGAATGGGAATACTATTGCTCGTTAAAACCGAAAGTAGGGTCCCCCCACCAGGTGCTTGAATGGTCAACGATGCATCATCATTGATGCGTATCTCGCATTCGTCGCTTTTGACGAGTTTCGCTCTTGTGACGAGAATCAAGGCAGCAAGAATGATGCCGATGACGGTAAAAGCCACAATGGCATACAGGCTCAGAAGTGGATCGATTCCCCAAAATTCCATTTCGCAATCATCGTAAAATTTTTCTTATTTCCCATCAAGAGAGCTACTTCTTAAAACCTTTTCTCTCCATGTGCACCCATTGATATTTTCCAAAAAAATAGAGGTAGGTACCGCGTAAGCGTGCCCAAATAGTAATCTGGCGAAAGCCAAAATTTTCGATGATGGAATAAAAAACGAGTTTGCCGATATCGGACCATTTTTCATATTTATTGAAACAGACAAGTTCTAGTAAGAGACATGCGACATTGAGAAAGGTTGTAAATCCCCAAGTAATCAACAAAAAATAGAGAATCCATGTTGGCGATATGCCTAAAACAAACGCGGTAACGATGAGACCATATCCCAAGAATTCCACGATGGGAGATAGAGCCTCTCCAAAAAAATAGAAAGGATAAACAACCATTCCAAGAGCACCATAACGGGGATTGAAGAAAAGCCGTTTCATCTTCCACAAGACCTGTAATAGCCCAATCTGCCAACGTTCTCTTTGGCAAACAAGACTTTTGACAGTTTCTGGCACTTCTGTCCATGCCATAGGTTCTGGGACAAAACCAGTTCTTGCATCCTTTTTGTTCTCTTTCATGTAGGCTTTGAACCGACAGGTCATATCCATGTCTTCGCCAAAACTTTTTGGATCAAATCCTCCCAGTTGTTGGAGATCTTCGGTATGATAAAACGAAAAAGCTCCTGAAAGGATAAAGGGTCCGCCAAAGAGTTCCCATCCTTGCCTCCCTACGAGAAAAGCGCGGATGTATTCAACGACTTGTATCCCAGCAAGCCAATTATCTGGATAGCGTACACGAACGATCCCTCGCAAGTGAGCCTCACAATTGTTGGATATGCGCACCGTTGATCCAAAAGCCCGGATTTCCGGTTGTGTGAGCATATAGCGCATCATTCGGCTGAGTTCGATCCCATCGATGAGAGTATCAGCATCAGTCGTCAACAGAAAATCCGTATTACTTGCATTGATGCCCACGTTAATAGCATCAGCTCGCCCTCCATTCAATTTTTCGATGACAACGAGCTGAGGGTGGTTCATGCTTTGATAAAAACCCGTAACGGGCTGTGTTGGGATTTTTTCCCAATACAAGCCATGAACAGGGGTGAGATGAAAACTTTTTCGCAGATAGTTCATGGTTTCATCCGTCGAACCATCATTAACGACAATGATCCGTTTCTCTTGATAGGGTATATTCAGAAGGGTCTCCACCATCAAAACGATATGCTCTGCTTCGTTCCAAGCAGGAACGACAAAACCGACGGACGGGAGCCCTTCGGATTTGAGAAAATAGACAAGACTTTTCTCCTCGATGATTTTTTGTCGTCTAAGGATAACACACCAACTGACAATCAACTGCATGAGATAAAACGCATTGATCCAAAGAAAATAGACTAAGATGATGTGCTGAAGAATGAGGATGGATGGTTGTGAGAAAAATGGCATACAATCTTCTTTCCATTGGTATTATGGCATGGTTAATGCAAAGCGTGCGATATGGTAGGCCTCTTTATTTTTAATAGGGTCTTGTTTTTCGAGTATTTGCATCCCAACATTCCCCCAATTTCGCAATGTTTGCGCAGCGGCAAAGCGTACAGAACCACAAGGATCGCTCAAAGCGCGTTCAAAAATCGGAAGATCTTCTATTTGTTTTTCTTTACCAAGGCGTTGGATTGCCGTTTCCCTCACACATTCAGTGCAATCATAAACCAATTGGCGCAAATGTTTTTTTACTCTTTCTCCATAATGTTTGGCGAGCCATTTGATGGCAAAACACCGCACACAGGGGGTTTTATTGTAGAGATCTTTTTCGATGAGATCGAT
The DNA here is from genome assembly GCA_942491955.1 of Parachlamydiales bacterium. Taxonomy (GTDB): domain Bacteria; phylum Chlamydiota; class Chlamydiia; order Chlamydiales; family CALOCV01; genus CALOCV01. The sequence goes on along the minus strand of CALOCV010000018.1, from coordinate 3,813 downwards.
ATGGTCTGTTGTAATTTTCTTTCCGATAACTTGTAAAATGCAGCATTGGATCATGGGATTTTCCGTTTTTTGATAGAGAATGAAAATGTGTTGATAGGTTGCATAAGAAATATCGGAAGCGGCTTGACAATAGGCGTAGTGGAGAGTCTCTTTTTCTTTGGCCATTTGTTCGAAAAATGCTTGAATCGTGGAAAGGGTTCCCACGCGCATGGCCCAGAAAGCTGCAAGAGAGCGAATATAAAAACTGGAATCGGTCAAAAGGGGAAGACAATAAGGACTCTGTTCTTCTCTTGGTTCAAGCAAAAAAATGCGTGCCGCACGATTCCTTCGGATCCAAAAACGGCTTTTACTCCACTGCTTTGCATATACAACAAGGTGGCATTGAAAGATATAGGCACAATAGTCTTGCCACTGTTCATTGAGAAATATTCGTTGAAATTCTTCAAGAGCTTCTAAAAGGATATGGGGAGAACTCTTGAGGGGAAGCTCCTCTTCTCGATTAGAGAAATTGTCGGTTACTTTCTTCGAAAAAAATTGTATTAATTCCTTTTTTTTTCTGGCATCTCTCTCAATTTTCCGGTCTAATACCCATTTAAAACTAACAACAAAAATTAAAAAGAAAGCTAAAAATACATACTCAATAAAACCGACCCATAGGATGATTTCTTCAGCGTGCACACTAACCTCTCAGTAGATCCAAGCTTTTCTGTAGCAATATTTCGGTACTAAAGGGTTTTGTTAAATAGTCGACAGCACCTTCCTGCAAACCTGCCAACACATCCTTTTCTTGCGAGAGTGAAGAGAGAAAAATAACTTTATAACCTTTGGGGAATTTTTGTCGGATGGCTCGTAGGATTTGTATGCCATCCATATCGGGAAGGATGCGATCGAGAATGAGTAATGTTTTTGGATTGAGTTGCTGTTTTCCAGAAAAATATCGAATCCCTTCAATACCCGAATGGAAGACAATCGTTGACAAACCGATCTTTTGGTACATATCTATTAAAATATTCGTTAAATTTTCATCGTCATCGATGATGATAACTGTTGTTTCGGCTCCGAAATCTTTTTCTATGGGATACAAACGACGAATCATGCAACGCTCCTCTCCCGATTCTTTTGCCTCTTGAAGAGCTTGGTTTGCCGTGAAGAGGATTTTTTTCTCATCATATTCTTGTGGAGAGAAGAGTACAGCTCCGCCCCACCACATGATGCGATCCTTAAAAGAGAATATGGAGGTGCCTTCGTTCCGCAATTTATGGAGAAATGCATTAAATAAATATTCTAACTTTCCTCCATGAATCTCTTCAAAAAAAAACCCAAATTTACCTTCCCCGTCGTAAAAACCTTGGATAGCTTCTTTGCACACTTCCTGAAGAATTTGGGAAGCTAGAAGAATGAGATCGCGAAATTTTCCCCTTCCAAACGTTTGTTCTAGGGATTCGTGGGAGAAGATTTCTATGAGCAAGACGCCCGCTACATCTCCTTCTGGTTCGCGATTGATAAGAAAGTGGTGAAGAAATTGGGAAAAACGGGCAGGGCGCGAAAGACCTGTTAAAATTTCTTTTTGGTTGAGAATCCCTAATGAACGGAACCGTTCAGCAATAGCAAGGACTCTTTTTTGGATATGGCTTTTTGTATAGGATTTAAGAATGAAACCATCGCACCCTTCTTCGTACGCCTTTTCCAAGGTCTCTGGTCGACTATCGACGGTGAAAATAAGAATAGCGAGTTGATCAAAACGCATATCGCTTCGGATGACGTCGAATAATTCCCACCCATCGTGTTCGGGAAATGTCAGGTCAAGCAATAGAATATGGGGAGAGAAATCTTCTAGTTCCTTTAAAATGGATGTTTCGTCGCTGACATAGCGCACTTCGATTCCCAACTCTTCAAGGTATTTTTTTACGAGCAAGCTGATTTCTGGGTCATCATCAACGATCAAGACGCGAAATTTTTCTTCCTGTTCTTGTGAAATGAGGCGCTCTAGCCCGTCTTCGATATTTGTTGTCGATAGGGGTTTGTGGAAAAAGAAGTGGATTCCCTGTTTTAGGCCATCTAATTTTCCGAGAAAATTTTCCTCGATCGTTAGATATCCAATCGAAACAAAGCGTTCTTGTGCATTTTTCCGCACGGTTTTGACAACATCCATTCCAGAGACATTGGCTAAAGGGAAAAAATCATCGATAATAACATATACTCCCTCTCCCTCTTTAATCGCCTGTATACCCATTTTGATATCGGTCTCTATGAGCAGTGAGACTCTTTTTTCTTTGGCTACTTGCTGGAAATGCTGGATGAGTGCCATATCTTCTGAGAGAAGAACGACCGTATGCTTTTTTTCTGCTGTTTTTTCTTGCACATTTTTTACAGGAAACACGGGAATTTCTTGAACAATCACCGATTCTGTAAGGGTAATGTTTTGGAAAGCGAGTTTCAGTTGTCGCAGGAAGGTAAATAATTCTTCAGCAATCTCTTTTCGATGATTGGAAGGAACCCGTATATCAATCCATCGACTGAGTGAGATATCCTCCTCTTTGCACCATCTTCCCGCTTCGGGAAAGCCATAAGGTGCTGCACTTCCGCTCAATTTATGGATCTCTTTTTTTGCTTCAAAGAGCTCCTGTTTACCTCCTTCTTCAGCAAACCGATAAAAACTGTCATTGAGTGTTTTGATCTTATCGATTACTGATTCTCGATAACGCGTGAGGAGTTCTTCGGGCACGGTTAATGGAGCAGATTTAGGTTGAAAGAGTTGTCGAAATAAAGCACTAACAACCTCTTTTGTGGGAGGCCAGGGAAGAACATAATCCATCCCTTTCTCTTTGGCTTGAACAAAAGTGTCAATCTGATCGAAGTGGGGAGTAAATAATACAAGAGGAAACGTTTTTTCTACCTGTGACAAGGTTTGTTGCAATTTTTTTTCGTTTTCATCATCTCCCTCCTTCCAAACAAAAGCGGCGATTCCCTCCTCGTTCAACTCTTTTTCTGCTTTTTCTAATGTGGAGATGGCAACAACATCAACACCAAACAAATCCTTTAAGGTAAAGAAGAGGTGGCTCTCTTCCTGAGAAAACTGGTAGAGAATGATCCGATCCATCAAATGATTGTCCTTTCTTTCTTCTCCCTCTTCGCAAAAAAAACATATTTATGGTACACGGAATAGTCTCTTTGATTGTTTAAGGAAAATATATTGTTTCTTGTTCGACAACACATTCTCTTTTTTTCCGTTTATTGTCTTTCTACGGTGATCTTTTTTTCTCTGTTTGCGCAAGAAACGGGTCATACGGAAAAAAAAGAAAAATTGCAAATGATCTCCCTAGAAAATGAGGCGGAAGAGCTAGAGCAAAAGGAAAACTACCGCGCTGCTGAGCCGCTTTGGCAAGAACGGCTTAAGGAAAAGCCCGACAATCCAGTATTTCTCTATCGTTTGGGAAGAAATTTGTTCAGGCAAAATCGCACAGAAGAAGCCCTCCCCTACTTAAAACAAGCTCATGAAGAAAGGCCGGACGATGTCGATATTCTCCTCTTCCTCTCCCTCTCCTATCACCGCCTTGGTCATTTTCAGCAAGCCAAAGAGGGATTTTCCACGATCTTGAAGAGTGCTCCAGATTATAAAGACGCCAAAGAAGGCCTTGCTCGTGCGGAGAAAGCTCTTTTGGCTCAACAAGAAAAACCCAAGGAAAAGAAAAAGGAGGGAAAAAAAAAGAAAAAAAAAACCCCTTTTACTGAAGAAGAGAAAGAATGGATTGCCTGTGCCGAATCATTGATTCAACGGGGAAAATACGATCGTGCCCTTCCGATTTGGTATGT